>JBLNDO010000103.1:0-6453 GCA_050261675.1 Bacillota bacterium | reverse complement strand
ACGTGACGCCGGAGCAAGCGCGCCGCTTCAGCTTCGCAGGCTGGCGCCTCGATACCGCCACGCGCCAACTGGTTTCGCCGACGGCGGTGGTGGTGCCGCTCTCCGGCGCCGAATACCGCCTGCTGCTCACCTTCCTGCACCACGCCGGCCAGGTGCTGAGCCGCGACCGGCTGACGGAGATCATCCGCGGGCGCGGTAGCCACATGCCCTTCGACCGCAGCATCGACGTGCAGGTGAGCCGCCTGCGCCAGCGCCTCGGCGACGACGGCCGCGTACCCGCCCTCATCCGCACCGTGCGCGGCGAGGGCTACGTGTTCGCGATGCCGGTGGACGTGGAGGCCTGATGCGGCTGTGGCCCGATTCGCTGTTCGGCAGGCTGGTGACCGTCTTCATCGTCTGCCTGTTGGCAGCCCAGGGCATCGGCATCATCGTCAGCGCCCGTGAAGCTTCCAAGGCGCTCGTCACCCTCAACAACACCCAATGGACGCAGCGCTACGGGGAGATCGCGGGCTTGCTGGATTCCGTGACCCCGGAGGAGCGCACGCGCATCGCCGCAGCCATGAGCGGCGTGCGTTTCAGGCTCCAGGTCACGCCCGGAGCCCCCGCCGTCCCCGCCGACCCGCTGCCCCTGGACGATTCCACCCGCGAACTGGACGCGCTGCTGCGTCCGGAACTCCAGGGGCGTACGGTGCATACCTACCTGGCGAAGGGCGGGCCGGGGAACCAGGAGCACCGCATCAACGACATCCAGTTGAAGGACGGCAGCTGGGCGCGTTTCGATTACCGCCGCCCGCCCGCCCTGTCGCAATGGCCCAACCCCCTGTTGCTCGAATCCCTGGTGTTGGCGGTGGCCATCGTGCTGGTATCCTTCTTCGCGGTCCGCTGGGTGACGCGGTCGCTCTCGACGCTCGCGGAAGCAGCTGAAAGCCTGGGACGCGACATCCACCGGCCGCCGCTCCCGGAGCAGGGCCCCAAGGAGGTGCGCGCGGCGGCAGCGGCGTTCAACACCATGCAGGCGCGCCTGCGGGACTATATCTTCGAGCGCACCCGCATCCTCACGGCCGTGTCCCACGACCTGCGCACGCCCATCACCCGGCTTCGCCTGCGCGCCGAGCTGCTTTCCGATGCCGCCCTGAAGGAGAAACTGGTACGGGACCTTCAGGACATGGAGAACATGACCAACACCACGCTGTCTTTCCTGCGCGGCATGGAAGACCGGGAGCCCCTGCAGAGCGTGGATTTGATGGCGTTGCTGGAGAGCTTGGAGACCGATTCGAGGGATACGGGCTACGACGTGCAGCTGCAGGGGCGGATCGGACGGCCGCTGATGCTCCGGCCGCGGGCCCTGCGCCGCTGTCTCGACAACCTGGTCAGCAACGCGGTGCGCTACGGCAAGCGCGCCATCCTCGAGGTGCAGGATCTCGGAACGGCGGTGGTGGTCCGCGTGCGGGACGCGGGGCCCGGCATCCCGCCGGAGGAACTGGAGAAGGTCTTCGAGCCGTATTACCGCCTGGACACGGCGCGCAGCCAGTCGGGTGGCGGCACGGGCCTTGGCCTCTCTATCGCCCGCAACATCGCCGAATTGCACGGCGGGACGCTGGTTCTGCAGAACCATCCTGCCGGAGGACTAGAGGCTATTTTGACGCTGCCGGTGCGTTAAACCTGCTGCGCTCAGCATGGCGTTGTTGCGCTTCGGACTCGCAGTCGGTCACGTACTAAAGAGTACGCTCCCTCCCGCTCACCTCGCGCTCCTAGCCCTACCTTCGCTCGCGACGGTTTAATCAATTTTCTTATTTGGATCTGTAGTTAATCTTTCGCCCTTAGCTTTCGCGGCCATGAGCTCGTCCAGTCTGCCCGTGACGTCTTCCACGCGGATGCAGTCCATGGCCTTGGGGTCGCGCACGCGGGTTCCCCAGGGGACGTTTTCCGCGGTCTTGCCGTCGAACTGCTTCAGGGCATCCGGATAACGGTTCACACGCCAGCGCTGGCTGAGATAGGGCCCGGCGCGGTCCGGATTGGTGGTGGCATAGAGACCGATGACCGGGGTGCCGGCGGCGGTGGCCATGTGCACAGGCCCGGAATCCGGCGAGACCAATACCGTCGCACGGCCGAGCAGCGCCAGGAGCTGCTTGAGGGAGGTCTGGGCCACGAGATTCGTCACCGGCACGCCGGCCAAGGCCGTGATGCGCTCGCCGTAGGCCCGCTCGATCTCGCTCGGACCTCCGGTCACCAGCACCTGCATGTCGTGTTTCTCCACGGCGTGCCGGGCCAGGACCGCGTAGTACTCCGGCTGCCAGCTGCGCCAGTTGCGGAAACGCGGGTTGGCGCAGGGGCTGATGACGAGCGCGGCAGCCCCATCGGGGATCCGTTCACGGGCAAAGGCGGCGGCCTCGGCAGGCACCGGGATGTCCCAGCGCAAGACGTGCTCCGGGATGCCGAGCGCCTCGGAGAACCCGAATAGGCTGTCCATCACGTGCTGCTGCGGCTTGTACCAGATGCGCTTGTTGGTGAACAGCCACTGGAAGTCGTGGGCGCGTTCTTTGTCGAAGCCGAGGCGGATGGGCGCCTTCACGGCGAGGCTCGCAAGGCTCGCGCGCAGCGACATCTGCATGTGCAGGAGCAGGTTGAAGCGCCGGCCCTTGAGCGCGCGGCGCAATGCGAACTGCGCACCCAGGCCTTTGGATTTGTCGAAGATGATAAACTCGATGCCGGGGATGTCCCCCACGAGGCTCGCTTCCAGCTTGCCGATGATCCAGGTGATGCGCGTTTGGGCCCAGGCGGCCTGCAGGGTGCGTACTACCGGCAGCGTGTGGCACACGTCGCCCACCGCGGACAGGCGGATCACGCACAGCGATTCGGGAGCGGGGGTGGGTACCTTCACCATGCTTGGGACCGCCGGATGACAGTGAAGACGCAGGCCACGGGACGCGGGCTCATCCTATACGATGAGGCCTTGCTTGACCACGCGGACGATGCGCTGTTCACGCCACCGGCCGCGGCGGCATCGCCCGCGGGCGGGCGCGGACGCACGTTCATCCTGAAACGCGGCGGCGGCGATTGGGTGCTGCGTCACTACCGGCGCGGCGGCGGGGCGCGTTTCCTCGGCGACCGCTATCTCTGGACCGGGCTCGAGTCCACGCGCCCCTGGCGCGAGTGGCGGCTGCTGCACGCCCTATATAAGGAAGGCTTGCCCGTGCCCCAGCCGGTGGCGGCGCGGGTGGAGCGACGGGGTTTCTTCTATCGGGGTGACCTCGTCACCCGGCGCATCGACGGCGCCCGCTCGCTCGCGGAATCCCTCGACGTGCGCCTGCCCTGGCGCGAGGTGGGGCGCTGCGTCCGCCGTTTCCACGATGCGGGTGTATGGCACGCCGATCTCAATGCCCACAACATCCTGATCGACGGCGGCGGGATATACCTGCTGGATTTCGATCGGAGTGAGCGTCGCGCGTCGGCGCCGGGCTGGAAGATTGCGAACATAATGCGGCTCAAGCGCTCCCTCGATAAACTCAGCGGTGGTCGTTTCGACGCCGATGCGTGGAGGGTTCTGCTGGACGGCTATGGGACAGGGGGCTAGCATCTTGAATTGCCATCTCTCCCGGAATCCTTCCATGCGCCGCTTGCCGTTCACGCTGCTGGTCTCGACGCTTTTGCTGGCCGCCTGCGGGCAATCCAATCCGCCGCCGGCTCCGGTGCCTGCTGTCAGTACCACCGCGGTGCCGGGCACTGCCCCCGCGCCCGCCACGGCGCCCGCTCCCAGCACGGCGCCGGCGCCTTCCACCAGTGCGAACGCCGCCACCAACGCCGCGCCGGCCGCGGCCACGGAGGAAGGGCCCGAGGTGGCGGGCGGCGTGTCGCTCGCCGAAGGCAGCGTCACGGATACCGCCACCGACGGCAGCAAGCGGCAACTCAAGGATGGCGACGAGGTCTATCCCGGCGATTCGCTGGCGCTCGGCGACGACAGCTACTTGGACATCGATTTCACCGACGGCGGCCGCGTGCTGCTGCGCCCCGACAGCACGTTCCAGATCCAGCAATACCATTTCGAACCGGAAGCCCATCCTGCCTCCGACGGCACGCCGGCCATCGAGGTGGCACCCGCCAAGCCCGAGAATGCGTTCTTCAGCCTGGTGAAAGGCGGCCTGCGGGCCATCGACGGCCTCATCGGCCACGAGAACCCGCAGAACTACGCGGTGCAGACGCCGGTGGCCACCATCGGCGTGCGCGGCACGGCCTTCGACGTGCGCTACTGCGGCGACGACTGCAAGGACGAGGCGGACGCAACGGGCGCGCCCCAGAACGGCCTCTACACCTCCGTGAGCGACGGCTCCATCGGCGTGAAGAACGACAGCGGCGAGACCGTGAGCAAGGCGGGCGAATTCAGCTATGTCAAAAGCCGCCGTGAGGCGGTGGCGCGCCTGAAAGAAGCGCCCCATGCGCTGCGGCACATGGCCCTGCCGGAGAAGTTCAAGGCCCGGGACGACAAGAACCGCACCACGGTCAAGGCGCGCCAGCAGCAGCGCCGTCAGCGCCTCATCCAGCGGCGCAAGCAGCGCCTGGAGCAGGAGAAACTGCACCCGGGCGCCGCGGCGCAGCGGGTGAAGGGCAAGGAGACCCCCGCCGAGCGGCGCGAGCAACAAGGCAAACCCCTGACACCGGCGGAAAAGCGCCGGGAACGGCGGGAGAAGCTGCAGGAAAAGCGCGCCCAAAAGGCTCCGGGTGCGGTGACCCGCGTCCGTCCCACGGCGGCGCGTCCGACGCCCGCGGAGCGGCGCGAACAGCGCCGCGAGGAACGTCAACCGGCCCGCCGACCCACAGCCGGTGCCGCCGAGAAACCCGCGGAAACGAAGCCGCAGCCCAGGACTGTGAAGCAGAAGCAACCTGAGGCGCAGAAACCTGCGGCCAAGCCCGAGAAGCAGGAAGGGAAACCGGCCGCCGCGGACAAGGGTAAGTGCAAGGACAAAAAATACAGAGAAAAAAACAAAGATAAATGTGGTGGCTGAACCGTAAAGCCGGAAAGTCCGCTAGCGCTTCGGGCTGGCCTCGATCATTCCTCCGACCAATTCCAGGAGCTGCTTCATGCCTGCTTCCATGGTGAGGCCGGCATGGCGCTGCCCGAGTTCCCGGGCTTTCTCCGTGAAAACCGGCTCTTTCAGCAGTTTCGCGAGCTGTGAACCGAATTCCGCGGTCTCCATGCGGGATACCAGGCCGGTACCCAGGGCCGCGATCTTGTCGCCGGTGATGCGTTCCGGGAAGACCGTCGGCAGGCAGATCTGCGGCTTGCCGGCGGCTAAAAGCGTCGCGACACTGTTGTGGGCACCGTGGTTCACGCCGATGTCGCATTCGGCCGTGGCCCGCAGCATATTCACGGGATTGTTCGTGATGCGCAGCGTCGCACTCGAATATTTCGTCTTCCATTCCTCGGGGGGATGCGGCATGTACACCAGTGTCGGCTGGCGTATGTCGGCGAGGCCTTTCAACACGGCTTCCACGGGCTTGAACGCTTCCAGGTAGACGAAGATGCGCTTGCCGGGTGCGTCCGGCCAGGCGGGCGCTTCTCCCGCCGCCGCCTGGAGTATGCCGAGATACTTCACGTCGGGCCGCGGGCCGTAGTCATCCAGCTCGGGATAGGTATAGAGCACGCGATGATCTGCGTCGGCGTAGAGCGCGCCGAGGCTCTCGAGCGGGGGCGCGCCGATGGCCTTCAGGCCCTCGTTCATGCCGGCGAGCACCATGGCTTCCCTGGCAGCCATGCGTTCCGGGTTCGCGTTCTTCGCCCAGGTGCGCAGCAGCGGCAGGGGCGAGACCGGCGGCGGCACGATGAAACCGATACCCAGCACCATGTTGCGGATGCCCATACCCCGGGCCGCGAGCATCGCGCCCGGTGCACTCCCAAAGCGCAGGATGTCGGGTTTCACGAGATCGAAGAAGTTCCGCCAGGCGCGTACCCGCGCCACCACCGCCTCCGGTCTTCCAAACCCCAGGTTGATGAGCACGTCCGCGAAGGTCATGGGCGCAGGCAGTGGGGTGCTCACCGGGATGACCTGGGTCGGGGCCTGGTAGTACTTGGCGTGCTTGCCGAAGAGCCGCTCGGCGTGGCTCAGATCTCGGGCCGCGAGGCTCATTTCGTGGCCCGCCTTGGCCAGCAGTTTCGAGCTCGCCGCGAAACCTTCGATGTACGCGAGGCCGTTTCCCAGTTCCCAGCAGTCTAGTATTCGTGCCATGGCGGCTCCTAATCCCGTGGTACGACCTTGAAACGGTCATGGCTCCAGAGGTACTGCTCCGGCACGCGCCGGATGCGCTCTTCCAGCAGCCTGTTGATGCGCAGCGCGTCGGCCGCGGGGTCATCCCCTGGAAAGCCTTCCAGCGCCGGCTCCAAGGACAGCGCGTAGCCCTGGGTGCCGGGCAGGCGTTCCACGAAGAACGGCACCACCGGCGCGCCGCTGGCGCGCGCCA
>JBLNDO010000102.1:0-21811 GCA_050261675.1 Bacillota bacterium | reverse complement strand
ACCATCCACGATTTCTACGGTTTCCCCGAGGAGCTGTACGCCATGCGCTACCCGGCGCCCGGCTCCGCGGAACTGGTGGAGCACACCACGAAGCTACTGCAGGCTGCCGGTTTTCCCGTGGTCGCGGATCCGGAACGCGGCCTGGACCACGGCGCCTGGGTGCCCTTGATGCTCATGTACCCGCAAGCGGACATCCCGGTGGTGCAACTGTCCCTGCAGACCCCCGAGGGCGCGGAGCACCACTGGAAGCTCGGCGAGGCCCTCGCGGCCCTGCGCCGGGAAGGCGTGCTCGTCGTCGGCAGCGGCGGCGCCACCCACAACCTGCGGGAGTTCTTCCGCCCCGTGCCGGGCCAGGACGAATCCTACGTCCCCAAGTTCACCGCCTGGCTCGAGGACGCGCTCACGCGCGGCGACCGGGAGGCGCTCGTGGACTACCGACGCCGTGCGCCGGATGCACGCCGCGCCCATCCCACCGAAGAGCATTTCTTCCCGCTGCTGGTGGCCGCAGGCGCCGGCGGCAAAGCCGAGCGCATCCATAGCGCCATGACCGGGGCTTCTCTGGCGATGGACGCTTATCGATTCGGCGATTAAGTTCCGGTAAGTGACATCCCGTTGAACTATAGATAGGCTTCAGGCTCCAAACCCATCATTTCCTTTCGGGGTCAGCCATGAGCCTGCGGATCGCCCGCCTTTGCCTCTCTGCTGCGCTGGTTTTCGCCTCCCTCCCGGCTCTGGGTGACGACAACTACGCCCGGGATCCCAACCAGCCCGTGGACCAGGCCTACAGCCAGAAGATCAAGCAGTACACCACCGACCCCGGTTTCAACTCGCCGCTCACCGATTATCTGCCCCACTCCGACACCGTACCCACGCCCATGGCGGTGCTGGGCGATGTCTCCGGCGCGCCCAACGTGCTGCCGCACTCGAAGGAGGTCTACGCCTATTTCCGCCTGCTCGCGGAGAAGAGCCCGCGGGTGAAGGTATACGTCATCGGCAAGACCGAAGAAGGCCGGGACATGATCGCCGTGGCCGTGGCGGACGAATCCCTGCTCGCCGGCCTCAAGGACAACGACGCACGCCTCGCCAGGCTCGCCGACCCTCGCAGCATCAACCTGGACGACGGCGTCGCCGCCCAACTCGTGGCCGCCTCGACCCCGGTGTACTACATCACCGGCACCATACACTCCACCGAAACCGGCGCTCCCACGGCGCTCATGGAATTGGCCTACCGCCTGGCGGTGGACGATGCGCCCTACATCAAAGCCATCCGCAGCCACGTCATCACCCTCATCACGCCCATCGTGGAAGTGGACGGCCGCGACCGCATGGCGGACCTCTACGCCTGGCACCGGGCCCATCCGGACGATCCCTGGGCGCCGCTCCTGTACTGGGGCCATTACGTGGCCCACGACAACAATCGCGACGCCATGGTGGCTTCCCTCGCCCTCACCCGCAACGTCATGGACACCTACGTGGGCTGGCATGCCCAGGTGCTCCACGACCTGCACGAATCCATCCCCTTCCTCTACGACAACACCGTGGGCGACGGCCCCTACGACGCCTGGGTGGATCCCATTCTCACCAACGAATGGGAAATGCTCGGCTGGAACAACGTGCAGCAGATGACCAAGTTCGGCATGCCCGGCGTCTTCACCCACGGCGACTTCGACACCTGGAGCCCCGGCTACCTGATGTTCATCGCCGCCACCCACAACGGCATCAGCCGCCTTTACGAGACCTTCGGCAACGGCGGTGCCGACACCGTCACCCGTTACCTCGATCCCTCCGATTACTCCCGCACCTGGTACCGCCAGAATCCGCCGCTCCCCAAGGTGCTCTGGTCCCAGCGGGACAACAACAACTACGAGCAGAATGGCCTCCTCACCTCGCTCTACTACTTCGCCGAGAACGGCAAGACCTTCCTCAACAACTTCTATCTGAAGAGCAAGCGCTCCGTGCAGAAACCCGGCAACGGCGGCCCGGCGGCCTACGTATTGCCGGCGGACGATGCCCGTCCCGGCGCCCAAGCGGCGCTCCTGCAGGTGTTGCAGCGCCAGCACGTGGAAATCCAACGCGCCGACGCCGCCTTCAGCGTCGACCTGACGCCGCCGCCGGGACCGCGGGATGCCACGCCCAAGAAGCAGATGGGCACCTTCCCGGCCGGCAGCTACATCGTGCGCATGGACCAGCCCTACAGCCGCATCGCCGACGCGCTCCTGGACCGGGAGTACTGGTCGCCGGACGACCCGCAGAAGCACCCTTATGACGACACCGGCTGGTCCCTGGGCGACCTCTTCGACACCGAGGTGGTACGCGTCACCGACTTGGGCGTGCTCGGCGTCCCCATGCAGCCCGTCACCGGTCCTGCGCAAGCGCCTGGCGGCGTGAACGGCCAGGGTTCGGTCTACGCCGTGGCTAACAACGCGGATGCCGGGCTCATGAGCCTGCGCTATGCCCTGAAGGGCGCATCTATAGAGGTGGCGGACACGGGCTTCGACGGGGCAGGGCGCCATTTCGGTCCCGGCAGCCTCGTCATTGGCGGCGCCGGCCGGAAGGACCTGGAGCAGGCGGCCGCCGCCTTGGGCCTGCAGGTTTACGCGTTGGACGGTTCCCCCGACGTGGCGAAACACAAGGTCGGCGTGCCGCGCATCGCCATCATGCACAGCTGGATCGACACCCAGACCGAAGGCTGGTGGCGCCAGGCCCTCGACCAGCTGCATATCCCTTATGCCTACATCAGCACCCAAGACGCGTCGCGGGAATCCGACCTGAAGGCCAAGTACGATGCCATCCTCTTCGGCCCCGTCGGCGTCGGCGACACCCGGATGATCGTGAACGGGCTGCCCCTCTACGGAAAACCTATTCCGTGGAACAAGAAGGTCATCTCCACGAGCCTGCCCATCGATGAGACCGACGACATCCGCCCGGGACTGGGCGAAAGCGGCGTCGCTAACCTGAAGCGCTTCGTGAATGAGGGCGGCCTGCTCGTCACCTCCGAGGACACCGCCAAGTTCGCCATCGATGTGGGCCTCGCTCCCGGCGTCTCAATGACCCCCACCAAGGACCTCAAGGTGGTGGGCAGTGTGCTCAATGCCGTGATGGTGGACAGCACGAGCCCCGTGGCCTACGGCTATGCCACGAAGCTCCCCATCTACAGCGCCGATGGCGCGAGCTTCATGGTGAGCAACCAGACCTTGGGCGACCAGGGCCTGCCCAGCGCCGCCGATTACCAGCGTGTCTCCGGCCGTGGCGGCCCCAACGACGAGGACGTGCCGCAAGGACGCCCCTACAGCGCACCGCCCGCGCTGCCCTCGGCCAAACCCTGGGAAGCGCTGCCCCTGAATGAGGACCAGGAGCGCCACAATGCCTTCGTGATCCCGCCCGAATACCGGCCGCGGGTGATTTTGCGCTATGGCGAAGCGGACAATCTCCTGGTGTCGGGCCTGCTGCAGGCGGGTCAGGAAATGGCCGAGCGTCCCGCGGTGGTGGATTCTCCCGTGGGCAAGGGCCACGTGCTGCTCTTCGCCAGCGATCCCATTTACCGAGCTGAAACCTTAGGGACCTATGGCCTCGTCTTCAACGCCATCCTCAACTACGATCATCTCAATGTAGGCAGTAGGAATTAGCTGTATGCACAGACTGGGGTTTCAGACGGCGGTCCTCTTGGCGTGTGCGCTGAGCGCTTGCACTTCCGCCCCGGCAAAGCACTCCGATGCTTCCTCAGGTGCGTATTGGGACGATCCGCGCTGGGATGTGATTTTAGTGAATACCATCCAGGCTTCGTTGCACGCCCCCACTGATGCGAGCGATATGTCTACATCTGTCTACCACGGGACCGTTCGTTTCAGGTTCCAGGACGGAGTCATCGAATATCCCGAGATCATCACCAGCACAGGCAGGCCGGACCTAGACAAGCTGATGTTGGACCAAGTTGCCTCTGCGGTACCACCGAAGCCTAACGGGCCACGCGCCGGAGAACCCCATGACTTCATTCTGGACCTGGATATGCCCACACCGCTAGCTTCCTTCGAATCCAGCATTTATGCGGCGATAGACAGCGAGAAGGTATACCCCAAGGAAGCGCTCATAGGTGTAGAGATTGGGACCACTGCAGTGGACTTCGGTTACCTTGATGGCAAAGCGAATCAGGTCGTCGTGGCCCAATCCAGTGCGCATAAGGATCTGGATAAGGCATCTGTCAACGCGGTCTTGAAAGCGCGCTTGCCGTCAGCACCTTCCAACTATGCGGGCCATACCCTGCATCTGAGGGTATTCGTCTGCTATTCCCTCAATGATTCCAAGAATTGCCCGTCGGCCAGAAACGTCATTCTGGTGCAAGGCACACTCAGGCGGTATTAGCCTTTTTACTGTCTTTCGGCCTGGAGAAGAGCACTCGGCTGGCCAAGCCCTTTCGGAACTCCACGAAGCGGTGCGCTGGACCTGCTTATAGCGATTACACCCGCCCCAGCATCCACTCCACCGCGGCCCGGGCGTGCAGTTCCGTGGTGTCGAAGAGCGGCACAGGGCTCCGCTCCGGATCGGCGATAAGGGTGAATTCCGTGCAGCCGAGGATCGCGCCGTGGGCCCCTTCCCGGTGCAGCCGGGAGATCACCTGATAGAAATAATCCTTGGATTCCGGCTTGATCACGCCCTGGCAGAGCTCCTTGTAGATAATGCGGTGGATCTCCACCCGCTCTTCCTCGTCCGGCACCATCACCCGGAGTCCATGCTCCTCCAGCGACTGCCGGAGGAAGGGCTTTTCCATGGTGAACTGGGTGCCAAGCAGCGCCACCGTCTGCACATCCGCATCCTGCACCGCCTCCGCAGTCGCCTGGGCGATGTGGATCAGCGGAATGGAGACCGACTCGGCGATCTCCTCCGCCAGGATGTGCATGGTGTTGGCGCAGATGATGAGGCCTTCCGCGCCGGCCTTTTCCAGCCGTCGGGCGATGCCGGTGAAGATCCGGCCGCAGGCCTCCCAGTCCTCCTTGTGCTGGAGCTTCTGGATCTCGTCGAATTCCACGCTGTAGAGCAGGAGTTGCGCCGAATGCAGCCCGCCCAGGCGCCGGGCCGTGAGCTGGTTGATGCGCGTGTAGTAATGCGCGGTGGATTCCCAGCTGATTCCACCGATCATGCCAAGAGTTTTCATTGCGATTTCTTCCGTTCTGCCTCGGCGGTGAGGCGCTGATAGACGCCCGGGTCGTGGCGCTCCATCATCCGCTCCGGCGCCGTGAGCCCGGTGAATCCGAAGGCGGCATAGATGCCGTGGGCATCCTTGGTGGCGAGGGTGAAACGCCGCAGGTTCTGCAAGGCCGGATGGGTCATGATGCATTCCACCATCCAGTGCCCCAGTCCCTTGCCGCGGTGGCTTTCCAGTACGTACACATCACAGAGATAAGCGTAGGTGGCGTAGTCCGTCACCACCCGCGACAACCCCACCTGCTTGCCCTGGTGGTACAGGCCGAAGCACAGGGAATTGGCGAGTGCCGTCTTCACCATGGAAAGCGGTATGCCCGGCGACCAGTGGCTGGTCGTCAAGAAAGCCTGGATCGCCTCCGGATCCAGCTTGGCCGGATCCGTGGACATCAGGTACTCGTCTTGGCGCGCTTCGACGATCTTGTACGTCCCCATCCCCCTGTCTCCCCTATTTCCAGATATCGATGATTGCCTTCGCGTTCACGGCCTGACCGATGGGCCTGAGCCCATACATGTCCGTGAGCGTCCTCAGCACGCCGTAATGGGTGAGGTGCTGTGTGAAGCGGCCGGGCTTCACGTCCTCGCCCGCGATCAGGGTCACGATGCGGTTGTTCTCCGTGCCGTCGTCCTCGTCCCAGGTGAGGATCAGCAGGCTGTGATGGGTCTTCGCCCAGAGCACATACCCCGAAAGGTTCTGCTTAAGCCAGGCATCCGCCTGGGCCGCGCTGCCATCGTGCATGTCGTTAACCATGTTCGGCACCACGTAGGCTACCGTCGGCAGCTTGCTGAAATCCGCCGGGAAAGCGCTCCAGGGCTGGTTCGCATCGCCCGGCACTGTGGCGAAATTCGGCACCGGGTTGTGCTTGCGCCGGTAGAGCTTGTCGTCTGAACCGCAGCCCGTGAACCCGGCCGCGGGCAGGTTCTCCGAATAGATCGCAAAACTCAGCTTCGCGTCCCTGAGTTCGTCGGAGAGATTAACCCCAGTGTAATTGTGGGGACAGGAATCATCCTTGAGCCGCTCGGTATCCCCGGCAAACAATGCTAGGTAATTGGGTTCGCTCGGATGGTCCACGGCGTAGGACCGGGTGAACAGTGCACCCTCTCCGGCCAGTTGATGGATATAGGGTGTATCGCTGCTGTTCATAATCACCTGGAAGGAGCGGTTCTCCTCGATGACCAGCACCACGTGCTCGGCACGGGGTGTGACGGCGGCAGCGGCACCGGAGAAAAGCAACAGCAGGAACAAAGCGAAACGATGGGCGGACACGGCGAATACCTCGGGATCGACCGTCAGACAGCTGCGATTATGCCCCTTTATTTCTGCAGGAGCTTGAACGCATGGTTCCAGCTGCCGGTGCGCAGTCCGTAGATCACCCACAGTATGCAAAGCGGTTCTAACAGACGCGCGCCCTCGATCCCGCCCACGTCCACCACACCCCAGCCGAAATCCGTGCAGAAGCCGGTCACCACCTGCTTCGCGGAGGCGTCATCGCCGCAAATGAACATATCCGGAGGGCCGCTCTTGAACTGGGGATCCACCATGTGGGCGTGACCCACGGTGTTGAAGGCCTTCACCACCTTGGCCTGGGGTAGCCAGCGCTGCACCTGTTCGCCGCCCGAGTCGGTGTGCCCCAGGGCGAGTCGCGGGGGCTTGTTGGGCTCGAGCAGCAGCGGATTGGTCACGTCCATGACCAATTTCCCGGCGAGGTTCCCGGCGCCCGCGAGCTTCAAGGCCGCTTCCGTGCCGCTCCACAGGGTCGCGAGCACGGCGATGTCGGCGAAGCGGGCGGTCTCCTCGAAGCTGCCCGTGGATGCCTGCTTGCCAGCCTTGGCGAGCCAGGCGCGGAGTTTGTCCGACTTCGGTTCGCGGGTACCGATCTTCACCCGGTGCCCGAGTCGGGCGAACCCGAGTCCCAGCGCCTGCCCCACGTCGCCGCTGCCTAAAATGCCGATCTGCATGCTGCCCTCGCGATGAATTTCGAAACCCCGGTCCACTATACCAGTGCCCCGGAATTACCCAACCGCATGATATTTAAGGATTTAAAACATTTGCTATTTAATTAATCGTATGATTAAATAAATTTATGAATACCACCGCGCGCAAAACTCCAGGCCGTCCCCCTTCCTCCGGCGATCCCGCCGTTCGGGAGCAGCTTATCGCCGCCGCCCGCGGCCTGTTCGCCAAGCAGGGCTTCGACGCGGTCTCCATCCGCGCCGTGGCGGAAGCCGCCCAAGTGAACCCCGCCATGATCCATTACTACTTCGGGAGCAAGCAGGGTCTGTATGAGGCCATGCTGGCGGCCACCTTCGCGCCCCTGGTGGAGCGCTTGAGCGCCCTGCTCAACTCCACGGGCGAGCATGCGCATCCCATCCGCAGCTTCCTCGAGGTCCATATGCGGACGCTGGGAGCCAATCCCTGGATGCCGCCGCTGATGCTGCGGGAAGTGGTGGCCGAGGGCGGCAAGCTCCGGGCGTGGTTTATCCAACAGTTCGCTTCCAAGGGCGGTGGGCTCCTCACCCAGCTCATCAAACGCGAACAGGATGCCGGGCGCCTGCGCTCCGACTTGGATCCCACCCTGGCGGCCCTGTCGCTCATCAGCATGGCGGTGTTCCCTTTCATCGCCATGCCCGTCACCCGCGAGGTATTCGGCATTCGCGTCAAGGACGATTACCTGGATCGCCTCATCGCCCACACTGAACGCGTGTTCCTGCAAGGTGTCGCCCCGTGAAACTGCATCATGCGCTGCTCGTCGGCGCCTTCGCGCTCGCCGCTTGCAGCGCCGACTCGCCCCTGCCCCTCACCGGCACCCTGGAACGGGACCGCATGGAACTGGTGGCCGAGGCCCAGGAGCCCATCGTCGACATCCCCGTGCACGAAGGTGACCGGGTGAAGGCGGGGCAGATCCTCCTGCAGCTTGGCACCAGCAGTTACGCCGCCCAGGTTTCCCAGGCTGTCGCCGCCCGGGATCAGGCTGCTGCCCGCATTCCCGGCGACGATGCCACCCTCGTCCACGCCCAGAAGGACTACGCCCGCACCGAGGCCCTGGTGGAGCAGCACACCCGCGCCCAGTCGGAACTGGATCAGGCGCGCGCGACCTTGGACAACGCCCGCGCCCAGAAAAATGCCGACCAGGCCGCCCTGGTGAAGGCCCAGGCCGCCCTGGACGACATGAAGATCGACATGGACCGCTTGAGCGTGCGCGCCCCCCAGGACGGCATCGTGGACAGCCTGCCCTATCACGTGGGGGAGCGCCCCCCGGCCCGGGCCGTGGTGGCGGTACTGCTGGACGACTCCAGCGCCTATGCGGAAGTCTACATACCCGAGCCCCTGAGAGCCCGTGCCCTGCCTGGTCTCGAGGCGACCCTCAGGCTCGATGGCTCCGACAAGACTTATCCGGCCATCCTGCGCTATGTCTCCAGCGACGCCGCCTTCACCCCCTATTACTCCCTCAACGAAAGGGACCGCAGCCGCCTGGCCTACCTCGCCAAGGTTTACGTACAGGGCGACAGCGCCGGGCTGCCGGCGGGGGCTCCGGTGATCGTGGACTTCCCGTCGCTGCACAAATAAGTCATGGTCGCCGACGCCATCGTCACCGAGGGACTCACCCGCCGTTTCGGCGCCTTCACCGCGGTCGATAGGGTGAACCTGCGCATTCCCCGCGGCGAAATCTACGGTTTCCTCGGCCCCAACGGCGCCGGCAAATCCACCACCATCCGCATGCTCTGCGGGCTGCTCGAGCCGAGTGCCGGGCGTGCCCAGGTGCTGGGGCTCCAGGTGCCGGACGAGGCGGAAGCCCTGCGCCGCAAAATCGGCTACATGACCCAGTCCTTCTCGCTCTACGGCGATCTCTCGGTGCGCGAGAACCTGGAATTCATGGCGGAAGTCTTCTCCTTGCCGCGCCCTGTGGTGAAGGAGCGGGTGCGCGTGGCCGCGGAGCGGTATTTCCTGGTGGACCTCCTCCGCCAGCGCGCGGGAACCCTGAGCGGCGGCCAGAAGCAGCGCCTGTCCCTCGCCGCGGCGACACTCCATGCTCCCGAGATGCTGTTCCTGGACGAGCCCACCAGCGCCGTGGATCCCCAGAGCCGCCGCGATTTCTGGGACCGTCTCTTCGAACTCGCCGCCGAGGGCACCACCATCCTGGTCTCCACCCATCTCATGGACGAAGCGGAGCGCTGTCACGGTCTCGCCATCATCAGCCACGGCCGCCTCGTGGCGGAAGGCCCGCCCCAGGCGCTGATGCGGAACATCGACGCCCAGGTGCTGGAGATCGAAGCGTCCGACCCGCGACGCTGCGCCGCGCTGCTGCGGGAACAGCCTGACGTGAAGAGCGTCACGCAGCTGGGCGCGCGCTTGCACGCCTTGCTGGACAAGCAGGCCCAGGGGAGCGCGAAGCGCACCCAGGAGCTCCTGAAGAAAGCCGGCCTGGAATCCCGTGTGCAGGAAATCGCCGCCAACCTGGAGGACGTATTCGTGGCCTCCACCGGCTACAGCCGCGAATCCGGAGGCGGGAATGATCGCTGATTCCCTGCGCCGTATCCGTGCCGTCTCCGGGAAGGAGGTGCGCCAGCTGCTGCGTGACAAGCTCACCTTCGGCATGATCGTGGGCATCCCGCTCCTGCAGGTGGTGCTCTTCGGCTATGCCATCAACACCGACGTGCGCCACCTGCGCGCCGGCGTGGCGGACCTGGCCCACACCCAGCTCTCCCGCCGCTTGGTGGCGGAAGCCCAGGCAAGCCAGGTGGTGGACGTGGTGGCCGCGGCCCCCTCCGCCCAGGCCCTGGAAACGCTGCTAAAGGACGGGAAAATCTCCGTGGGCATCTACATCCCGCCCGACTTCGACCGCCGCGCCGTGACCGGCTCCGCACCCGCCGCCCAGCTCATGGTGGACGGCAGCGACCCGACTCTCCTCGGCGTGGCGCAGGGCATGTCCGCCATGCCCCTCGTGACGCGCGATGGCCCGCAGCTCACCCGCCCCGCCCTCTTCGAACTGCGCAACTACTACAACCCGGAGCACCGCTCCGCCGTAGACATCGTGCCGGCGCTGATCGGCGTCATCCTGACGCTGACCATGGTGCTGTTCACCGCGGTCGCCATCGTGCGGGAGCGGGAACGCGGCAACCTGGAGCTCCTCATCACCACCCCCGTGAGCACCCTCGAGCTCATGGTAGGGAAGATCTGGCCCTACATCGTTATCGGCCTCATCCAGGTGAGCATCGTACTGCTCCTGGGTTCGCTGATGTTCAGTGTCCCGGTGGTGGGCAGCTTCCTCGACCTCTACGTGGCGGCGCTGCTTTTCATCGCCGCGAGTCTGGGGCTCGGGCTCCTCATCTCCACCCTGGCCAAGACCCAGTTCCAGGCCATGCAGCTTACGGTATTCACCTTCCTGCCCTCGATACTGCTGTCCGGCTTCATGTTCCCCTTCGACGGCATGCCGCGCTTCGCCCAATGGCTGGGGCAACTCCTGCCCCTGACCCACTTCGTGCGACTGGTGCGCGGCGTGGTGCTGCGGGGCGCGGGGCTCGGCGGGCTCACGGCTGACGTCTGGCCCCTACTGCTCTTTTTCGCCCTCACCATGGCCCTCGCGGTCCTCAAATTCCACAAACGCCTGGATTAAGAATGGTCATTCCTTGGCCAGACGCGTAGAATGCGCGCCTTTCGTCACCGGGATTTGTCATGCGCATCGCCAAGCACGCCGTGGTCTCCATCGATTACACCCTCACCGACGCCAAGGGCGAGGTGCTGGATAGTTCGGAAGGCCGCGAACCCCTCGCCTACATCCACGGTACCGGCAGCATCGTCATCGGTCTGGAGGAGGCCCTGGAGGGCAAGGAGAAGGGCGCGGAGGTGAAGGTCAGCGTGCCGCCCGCCAAGGGCTACGGCGAGCACGACGCTTCTCTCAGCCAGAAGGTGCCGCGCGCCATGTTCGACGTGGAGAACATCGAACCCGGCATGCGCTTCCACGCGGAGTCCGACCACGGCCACCGGGTGGTGACCGTCACCGCCGTGGACGCAGAGCATGTCACCGTGGATTCCAACCACCCCCTGGCGGGCCAGACCCTGAACTTCGCGGTCAAGATTGTGGATGTGCGCAATGCCACGGAGCAGGAACTGTCCCACGGCCATGTGCATGGCACCCACGGCCACGATCACTAAGGCAAGAACAACCCGAAAATATTAAGGGCGCCGAAGGCGCCCTTAATTTTTCCTGCGTGTGCAGTCCAAATTAAGACTGCGACACTGGAAAGTGCGCGATTAGACGAACATCGGTATGCCCAGCTTGAGTCCAGCGCCGGGGATGCGCATCAGCGTCGACGACCCGTGCGCAATCAAACGACCGTCTTCTGTTTCTACCTCGGCATCAGCGTAAAAGAGGGTCTTGCCCGCCTTTTTCATGGTGGCCTTGCACTGTATCGCTTCGTTCCTGGCGGCGGCGAGGTAATTCAGCTTAAGGTCAACGGAGGTCAACCCATCCTCGTCATTGCCCATGGCCAGGAAGCAGGCCCAGAAGGTCGCGGAATCGATGAGCGTGGCTATATTCCCGCCGTGCATCACACCGAAGGGCTGCATGCGGAATGGTTCCGCCGGCATCGTGAAGGTGCTGGTCTTGTGGTCGATATCCACGATGCGCATCCGCAAATGCGACGGGAACTGGGAGCTATTGATCGCCTGGAAAAGTTTTTCCCGGTAATGTGGATTCAATACATTCATTTATTCCGCCTCGAATGCAGGTCACAAAGAGTGGGTTGCCCATGAGACCGTTAGTCGTGCGGTTTTATTCCACTCGCCGGAAAAAGGGTGCTGTTGTTTTCTTGCGTGGAGCTTTCACTTTTTGGTCTTTTTCCCCGTCTTCTTCTTGCCCTGTCCCATGGCCGCGCGCCGCTTGCGGTCTTTGGCGAGGCGCCGCTCCCGTTTCTGGATCATGTGTTGCTTCGGCGTGGTGGTCTTCTTGCGTTCCTTGTCGTAGGGATTCGCCCCGGTGCGGAACTCGACGCGCACCGGCGTACCCTGGAGGTCGAAGGCCTCCCGGAACACGCCTTCGAGATAGCGCTTGTAGGCGTCCGGCGCCCGCTCCACCTGGTTGCCGTGCACCACGATGACGGGCGGGTTGCGTCCGCCTTGGTGGGCGTAGCGCAGGCGGATGCGCCGGCCTGCGATCATGGGCGGCTGGTGCTGCATCACCGCCGCCACCATCACCTTGGTGAGTTCCGACGTGCCCATCTCACGCATGGCGGCCCGGTAGGCCTTGTACACCGAGACCATCACGTCGCCCACACCCGTGCCGTGCAGGGCCGAGATGTAGTGCATCCGCGCGAAGCTCAGGAAAGGCAGCTTGAGGTCGAACGTGCGCCGCACATGGGCTTTCTGGTCGGAATCGAGGCCGTCCCACTTGTTGATGGCGATCACCAGGGCCCGCCCCCGCTCCACCGCGAGCCCGAGGAGCGAAGCGTCCTGCTCGGTGATGCCTTCCGAGGCGTCCAGCACCGCGATCACCACCTCGGCACGGTCGATGGCCTGCAGGGTCTTCACGATGCTGAACTTCTCGATCATATCGTCAACCCGCGACTTGCGACGCACCCCGGCGGTATCAATGAGGGTGTATTGACGGCCGTCCCGCTCGAAGGGCACGAACACCGAATCCCGGGTGGTGCCCGGCTTGTCGAAGGTCACGAGCCGCTCCTCGCCCAGGAGCCGGTTGATGAGCGTGGATTTTCCCACGTTGGGCCGGCCGATCACCGCCACGTGGATGCGCTCGCCCGCCTCGGGCATCGCATCCTCATCAGGCGGCAGCGGACTCAGGATGGTATCCATCATCGCGGCGATGTTGTCGCCATGGGCCGAGGCGATGGCGTGGGGCTCGCCCAGCCCCAGGGCGTGGAATTCCGCGGTGACCATCTCGGGGCGCATGCCCTCGGTCTTGTTCACCGCGAGGTACACGGTCTTGCCCATGCGCCGGAGCTGGGTGGCCACCGCCTGGTCGGCGTCGGTCAATCCCGCCCGGCCGTCCACCAGAAGCACCGTGGCGTCCGCTTCCTCTACCGCCTTGAGCGTCTGGCGCGCCATGGGGCCCTTGATGCCCTGCTCGTCGCCGTCGAGCCCCCCGGTGTCCACCACCACGTAGGGGCGCGGACCCACCTTGCCGAAGCCGTATTGCCGGTCGCGGGTGAGCCCCGGCACGTCTGCCACCAGGGCGTCGCGGGAGCGCGTCAGGAAATTGAACAGCGTCGACTTGCCGACGTTAGGCCGTCCGACGAGGGCGATGACCGGCAGCATGCATGGTTTCCCGGCGTCCCGTCAGCGAGTCGCCTGCACCGGCGTCACCAGATAGGCGCCGACGCGCCCGCCGGTGGACAGCACCACCACTTCATTGCCCACCACGAGCGGCGGCGCCTGGATGGGGTCGCTGTCCAGTTGTGCGCGGGCCAGGAGGCTCCCGTCCAGTTTCGAGAGGAAATGGAAGTCGCCCTCGATGCCGCCCATGACCAGGCTGTTGCCGAACGAGACCGGCAGGGTCAGGTCGTGGGCACGGAGCACGGGCTGCGTCCAGACGGGCACGCCGTTGGACTTCTCCAGCTCCCAGACCGCGCTGTGCAGATCGGTCACGTAGAGGTGGTCGCCGTCCGTGCTCACGCCGGTGTAGCTCGAGAGGTCCCGCGACCAGAGCACCTGGCCGTTCGAGCGCGCCACCGCCACGAGCTGTCCGCGGTAGCCGATGGCGTAGACGTTGTCGCCATCCACTGCCAATACCCCGTCCACGTCCGTGAGGCGCGACAACTCGTCGCTGCCGTTCTCCGTGGTGACCGTCGCTTCCCAGAGCTGGCTGCCGTCATCGAGATTGAGCGCCACCAGCTTGCCATTGTCGAGACCGTCCAGCACCATGCGGTCCACGACCACGGGATCGCAGGCGCCGCGCAGGGTGAGGCGCGGCACGTCGTAGCTGGTCTTCCAGCGCTGCTTGCCCGTGTCCGTCGCCAGCGCCACGATGCGGCCGTCGGTGGTGCGCACCACCACGCTGCCGGAGGCGATGGCGGGTTTCGCCAACACCTCGCCGTTGAGGTCGGTCTGCCACAGTGTCTTGCCGCTGGACGGATCCATGGCGCGGATGCTACCGCCAGTGCCGGCCACCACCACGATGCCGTCCTTGAATATCGGCCCCGAGTTCAGTTCGAAGCCGGTCTTGACGTGCCAATCGGTGTAGCCGCTCCTGATCCCGAAGCCGTACACCGAGCCGTCGTGGGTGGCGATGAACACGTCGTTACCGTCCGTGGACTCGCCGAGGCTGATGCGCAGCACCGCGTCGCTGGACGAGATGTAGCGCGTCCACAGTTGGTGCACGTTGTAGGCGGGCTTGAGGATGGGCGTGAGCAGCGCCGGCGGCTCCACGTTGTCGTTGGCACAGGCCGCCAGCAATAGGCCGGCGATCAGGCTGGCGAGAAGTTTCTTCATGGTTTGGCGGCCTTCGTGGCGGCCGCGGGCGCCGGCTTGGCCGCCGCGGCGGCCGGAAGTGCGTCGAGCTTCATCTGCACCAGGCTGCGGTCCCCCAGGTTGTCGGTCCAGGCCGACAGGGCTTTCTGGTAATCCACCCGGGCGGCGTCGTTCTTGCTGAGCTTCACCTCGGCATCGCCCCGCAGCGCGTCATAGAGCGGCGCGAAACCGGCCGCGTCCTTGGCGCCGTCGAGCGCGTCCAGCGCACCCTGGGCGTCGTTGCCGGCGAGTTTGATGCGCGCGAGCCGCAGCCGCGCCAAGAGCTTCAGCCCCTCGTCGTCGGAATGCTGGATCACCCAGTTGAGCATCCGCTCGCTTTCGGAGAGCTTGTTCGCGGTGGCCTGCAGCTGCGCCAACGCCAGCGCCGCGTGCGCCGCATAGGGCGTGTCGGCGTAGTCGGACATGATCTGGACGCCGGTCTTCTGTGCGCCCGCATCGTCGTGCTTCGACATGGCGGTCGCGAGGTCGGAATACAACGCCGAAGCCGCCTCGCTGCGCGACTCAGTGCGATACTGCCAGTACCGCCAGCCGCCCACCACCACCACGGCGATGAACGCGCCCAGGAAGATGGAGGTGTAGTTCTCCTTCCACCACTTCTTGACCAGTTCCAGCCGTTCCAGTTCGCTCAGATCCTCGTCCACGCTACGCTCCTGTGAAAAAATGCTTCCCCGCCGCGCGGGGCCTCAATGCTTGCCCACCATCGCCTTGAGCCGCGCCGGCAGCGCGTCCCAGGCCACGTCTTCCTGTTCGCCGCCGCGCAGCGGCTTCAGGGCTGCGCGCCGTCCGGCGGTCTCGTCGTCGCCGAGGATGATGGCCACCTGGGCGCCGCTCTTGTCGGCGCGCTTCAGCTGGCTGCCGAATCCTCCGCCGCCCCCGTCCATGACCAGATGCAGGGAAGGCAGGGCTTCTCGCAGCTCTTCCGCCAGCCTGAAGCCAGCGCGTTCCGCCGCGTCGCCGACCCGCACCATATAGGCATGGGGCGCCGTCTCGGCGACGGCGACGCCCTCCTCCTCCATCAGCGCCACCAGGCGCTCCAGCCCCATGGCGAAGCCCGTGGCGGGCGTGGGCTTGCCGCCCAGTTGGGCCACCAGCCCGTCGTAACGGCCGCCGGAGCATACCGCATCCTGGGCGCCGAGACGCGTCGTGATCCACTCGAACACGGTGCGCGTGTAGTAATCGAGCCCGCGCACCAGCCGCGGATTCACCGCAAAGGCGACCCCGGCGTCCGAAAGCAACTGCTGCAGGCGCTCGAAGTGCGCGCGGGATTCCGGGTCCAGGTGTTCCAGGAGGCTCGGCGCGTTCTGCACCACCTCCCGCATCCCCGGTTCCTTGCTGTCCAGAACCCGCAAGGGATTGGTGGCCAGGCGCCGCTTGCTGTCTTCGTCCAGCCGCTCGCGGTGCTTCTCCAGATAAGAAACCAGCGTCTCCCGGTAGGCGGCGCGGGATTCCGGTGTGCCCAGCGAATTGATCTCGAGCCTGATGTCGCTCAAGCCCAGCCGTTTCCACAGCCGCGCGCCCATCACCATCAGCTCCGCGTCCACGTCGGGGCTCGCGTAGCCGAAGATTTCCACGTCCACCTGGTGGAACTGCCGGTAGCGGCCCTTCTGCGGGCGCTCGTGGCGGAACATCGGCCCTGCGCACCACAAGCGCTGCACTTGGTTGTAGAGGAGTCCATGGGTGAGCCCCGCGCGCACCATGCCGGCGGTCGCCTCGGGACGGAGCGTCAAGCTCTCCTCGTTGCGGTCGGCGAAGGTGTACATCTCCTTCTCGACGATGTCCGTGGTGTCGCCGATGGAGCGCTTGAAGAGCTCGGTCTTCTCCACGATGGGCAGGCGGATCTCGCGGTAGCCGTAGGCGTCCAGCACCTCGCGCACCGCGCCCTCCAGGCGCTGCCAGCGGCCCATGGCCTCCGGCAATATGTCGTTCATGCCCCGCACGGGCTCGATGAATTTCGCCACGGTTCGGCTGCTCTTATTGGTTGCCTGCTGTGCCGAGCTTGAAACGCGCGGTGTTGTCGGCACGCAAGTAGGGTTTGAGGTCGAAGGACGCGCCATTGAGCTCCACGCTCACGCCCGGTGCGTTGCCCAGGAACACCTGCAGCGGGCCGGCGCCCGCCAGGTCGAGCGTGCCGCCGGCCGGCTCCAGGTCGTAGTACAGGCGCTTGCCGTTATTGTCGTAGACCTCGATCCATGAGGCAGCGTCCAGCGTGAATTTCACGCGGGTGAGGTTCTTGGCGTCGCCGGGACCGACCACCGCCTGCTGCGCGCGGGCTGGGGCGGGTGCGGGCGTACCGGACGCGATATGCGCCGTGCGCGGTGTGGCCTCAGGCAGCGCGCTCGTGGGTTTCGGCTGCGGGGCCGCGGGGGCGGCGATCGCCGCGAGTTTCTGTGCCGGAACCGGGGCCTGGGCGGCCGGCTTGCTGTCGGCCAAATCCGTCAAGGACGCCATCGGCGCGGACGCGGTGCCGGGCGCCGGCACGGGCACGGCGTTGGGCGTGCTCACCGGCTGCGCCACCGACGCAGGCGGCCCCACCGTCTCCTCGGGCCGGCGTTCCCACCAGGACACCGCCAGCACCAGGAGCACGATCACCACCGCGGCGGTCGCGGCCCGGAGGCTCCATTCACGCGTCCGGGGATGCATGCCGCCGGCCGCGACCGTGTGCTGGGTCACGAGCTTCGGCACCGTCAGCTTGTTCTGGGTCTCGTCGTAGGCCGCGAGCACGTGGGCATCGGGCAGGCCCACGGCGCGCGCAAAGTTGCGCAGATGGCCGCGCACGAACACCGGCTGGCCGAGTACCGAATATTCGCCGCGCTCCAGGGCGCTGATGAAGGCATCGCTCACGTGCAACTCCACCGCCACCTGGTGCACGGAAAGGCCGCGCGCCTCCCGGGCGCTCTTCAGCTCGGCGCCGGGGCTGTTGGCGGCAGCGGGATTCTCAGCCATTGGGCACCGCCTGGTCGAGTTGCTGCACCTGCGGCGAAGCCGGGAACAGCTTGATCAGTTGCTTGGCGTAGTCCGCCGCCCCCTGCTGGTTCCCCAGCGCGCGCTCGGTTTGCACGGCGAGGTACAGCACCTCGGGACGCGGCTGGGACACCTGGTTGTAGCGCTCGATGAAGGCGCGCGACTCGAGGTACTTCTTCTGGTTGTAGCTGACCAGCGCCATCTGGTAGAGCGCCTCGGGGAAGCTCGGGTTGATGCCAAGGGCCTTGCGGAAATATTCTTCCGCCGAGGCCGGGTCGGGGATGCGCCCGGCGCAGATGCCGGCATTGGTGTAGGCGGCGTCCGGCGTGGTGTACATCGGGTTGTTCGCGGCCTTGAGGAAATACTTCACCGAGTCCTTGGTCTTACCGTGCTGGCAGAGGAACACCGCGTAGTTGTTCTCGATCTGCGGGTCGTCCGGCGCCTTGCGTAGCGCCGTGTGATAGGCGTCGTCGGCCCGGTCGGCGTCGCCGATGGTGTTGTAGAGCAGCGCCTCCGCCGAGTAGGCATTGGCATTGTCCGGATCGAGCTGGATGGCCTTCTGAATCTTCTGCATGGCCGTGTCCCGGTCGCCGGCCTGCATGTATTTGATGCCGAGCGCCACGTTGTCCTGGGAAGCGCGTTGCATGTCGCTCTTGAACTGGGTATTGGGCGTGCTCACGCAGGCGGCGAAAAGCAACGCGCCGAACGGCGCCAGACGGAGGAAGCGGTTCATGGCTGGGTCTCCAGGGAGTCGGGGCGGCGTTCTGCGCGGCGGATGCGATCCTTGACCTTGCCGGCCAGCTGGCCGCAGGCGGCGTCGATGTCGTCGCCGCGGGTGCGGCGCGTGATGGTGACGATGCCCTTCTGCCACAGGAGTTCCCCGAAGCGGTCGATGGCCGCCTGGGGCGTGCGCCGGTACTCGGTGCCGGGGAAGGAATTGAAGGGGATCAGGTTCACCTTGCAGGGCACGTCCTTCACCACCTCGGCGAGGCGCTTGGCGTGCTCCAGGCTGTCGTTGACCCCTTCCAGCATCACGTACTCGAAGGTCACGTGCACGTGGCGGTGGTCCTTGGCGTCCACGTAATCCCGGCAGGCCTTCATCAGCTCGCCGATGGGGTGCACCTTGTTGATGGGCACCAGCACGTCGCGCAGGGCGTCATCCGGCGCGTGCAGGGACACCGCCAGGGCCACGTCGCAGTCCTCGGCGAGCTTGTACATGTTGGGTACGAGCCCCGAGGTGCTCACGGTGACGCGCCGCTTGGACAGCCCGTAGCCGAAGTCGTCCACCAGCACGTTGATGGCGGTGATCACGTGCTTGTAGTTGGCGAGCGGCTCGCCCATGCCCATAAATACGATGTTGGTGATGGCGCGGTCGGTGCCCGGCTTCGCCCCGAGCCGCTGGTTCGCCATCCATACCTGCCCGATGATCTCCGCCGCCGTCAGGTTGCGGTTGAAACCCTGCTTGCCGGTGGCGCAGAAGCTGCAGTCCATGGCGCAACCCACCTGCGAGGAGATGCACAGCGTGCCGCGCTCGTCGTCCGGGATCAGCACCGTCTCGATGTTGTTGGCGGCGTCCATGCGCAGCAGCCACTTGCGGGTGCCGTCCTCCGAGAGCTGCTCGGTGATGACCTCGGGCGGGCGCACCTCGGCGGCCTGCTTGAGCTTCTCCCGCAGGCCCTTGCCGAGGTCGGTCATGGCGTCGAAGTCGGCGACGCCCTGGTGGTACACCCACTTCATGAGCTGGCGCGCGCGGAAGGGTTTCTCGCCCAACTGGACGAAAAACGCCTCCAGCGCCCGGCGGTCCAGGCCCAGCAGGTTCACCTTGGGGGCGTCGCCTTGCATCTTCGTTTCAGCGCGTGCGCGCGCAGATGTCCAGATCGGAGAAGAAATACGCGATCTCCTGGCGCGCCGTCTCGGCGGCATCGGAGCCGTGCACCATGTTCTCGTCCACCGTCTGGGCGAAGTCGCCGCGGATCGTCCCCTTGGCCGCCTTCTTCGGATCGGTGGCGCCCATGATGTCGCGGTTCTTGAGGATCGCGCCCTCGCCTTCCAGCACCTGCACCATCACCGGGCCGGAGATCATGAATTCGACCAGCGGCTTGAAGAAGGGGCGCTCGCGGTGCACCGCGTAGAAGCCCTCCGCCTGGGCGCGGGTCAGGTGAAGCATGCGGGCGGCCACGATCTTGAGGCCGGCCTTCTCGAAGCGGGCGTAGACCTCACCGATGAGGTTCTTCGCCACGCCGTCAGGTTTGACGATGGACAGGGTGCGTTCGATAGCCACGAAACGGTTCTCCGGACACTGGGGGTGGATGGGAGCCGGAGAGCGAGGCCCGTTGGCCAAGCGGAGCGGGGTCAGCCCGCCCTTAGGCCCTCAGGGGCCCGGGACTTCCGGCGATTTTCAGACGGGGGATTTTACCGGCTCAAGGCCGGCGAAGGCAATGAAATCAGGGGATTAGACGGGTCCAGGACGGCAAAAAGACGCTTTAGACGGTGAAACTCTCGCCACAGCCGCATTCATCCTTCACATTGGGATTTTTGAATTGGAACGACTCGTTCAAGCCCTTGCGTACGTAGTCCACCTGGGTGCCGTCCAGCATGGGCAGGCTTTCCCGGTCCACCACCACTTTCACGCCCTGGTCCTCGAACACCACGTCGTTGGCGCTCTCGCCGTGGGCGTAATCCACCACGTAGGCAAAACCCGAGCAGCCGGTTTTCTTCACGCCCAGGCGCAGGCCCACCGCTCCGCTCTGCTGTTGCAGGTGGTTCTTGACGCGCTCCGCGGCGCTGGGGGTAAGGGTGATGGCCATGCTCTTCAGATCGCCTCTTTCTGCCGATTCCTATTGTAACTCTGGAGGGCGTCCTTCAGGGCGTCCTCCAGGAGCAGCGCCGCGTCGCGCTTCGCGGCCGGGAGTTCCAATTCCTCCGCCAGCTTGAGGCCGACAATGGCCTGCGCCTCCTGCACGCTCATGCCCGGCAGCCGCTCGCTCAACACCGAACAGAGCGCGATGGTGGCGGGGCAGCCGTAGGCCTGGTAGCGGCAGGCTTCGATGCGCCCGTCCGCGGAGAGTTTCAACTCCAGGTGGATCTCGCGTCCGCGTTTCCTCGCGCCCGCCTGCCCGCTCACGATCCCCGGCGTGCCCGCTGGGAAGGCACCGCTGTTCCTCGGTGCCTCGAAATGCCGGAGCACGGCTTCCGAATAATCCATGGGGCCGGCCGGCACGGGATTCAAGCCGCCACGGACTTGAGGCGCCGGTATTGCTCCGCCACCACCTCCACCGCCCGGTCCACGTCCGCCTCGGTGGTGAAGCGTCCCAGGCTAAAGCGCAGGCTCGCCCCGGCGAGCTGGTCGTCCCGACCGATGGCGCGCAGCACGAAGGAAGGTTCGCTGTCCGCCGCGTTGCAGGCGGAGCCCGAGGAGACCGCGAGTTCGTTGCAGGCGAAGAGCAGGCTCTCCCCTTCCACGCCCGGGAAACTCACGTTGAGCAGGCCCGGTATGCGCTGCGTCGGATGGCCGTTCAGCAACACGCCCGGGATCGCCTTCTGCAGGCCCACCCACAGGCGTTCCCGCAGGGCCGCGAGGCGTTTTGCCTCGCCTTCCATGTGTTCCCGCGCCAGGCGGAAGGCCTCGCCCATGCCCACGATCTGGTGGGTGGCGAGCGTGCCGGAGCGCATGCCGCGCTCGTGCCCGCCGCCGTGGATCATCGGCTCCAAGTTCATCCGCGGCTCGCTCCGCACGTACAGGGCGCCGATGCCCTTGGGCCCGTAGATCTTGTGGGCGGCGAAGGACATGAGGTCCACGTCCATCGCCTTCAGGTCGATGGGGATCTTGCCTGCGCTCTGGGCGGCGTCCACGTGGAAGGCCGCGCCGTGGGCGCGGGTGAACCGGCCGATGGCGGCGATGTCGTTCACCGTGCCGAGTTCGTTGTTGGCGTGCATGATGGACACCAGGATCGTGTCCGGCCTGAGGGCCGCCTTCACCGCGTCCGGCTGGATGAGGCCGTCCGCGTCGGGCTTCAGCCAGGTGACCTCGAAGCCTTCCTTCTCCAGCTGCTTGGCCGCGTCCAGCACCGCCTTGTGTTCGATGCGCGAGGTGATGAGATGCCGGCCCCGGTCGCGGCGGAAATGGCACACGCCCTTCAGGGCCAGGTTGTCGGATTCCGTGGCGCCCGA
>JBLNDO010000101.1:0-36227 GCA_050261675.1 Bacillota bacterium | reverse complement strand
TCACCGGCGTCTCGTCGGACTTGAGGTCGAGCGGCTTGGCATTGGCGGCCGGCAGGTCCACCTTCACGCCCTCGGACAGGAGTGGCGCGGTGATCATGAAGATGACGAGCAGCACCAGCATCACGTCGATGTAGGGGACGACGTTGATCTCACCCATCATGCGGCGCTTGTGCCGGCGGCTCATGGCTCAGGCCCCGGCCCGCGAACCCACGTGGCGCTGCAGGATGGTCGAAAACTCCTCCAGGAAGCTGTCGAAGCGCGTCTCCAGCCGCTCCACGTGGTTGGCATAGCGGTTGTAGGCGATCACCGCCGGGATGGCCGCGAACAGGCCCATGGCGGTGGCGATCAGCGCCTCGGAAATGCCGGGCGCGACCATGGCGATGGTGGCGTGCTGGACGTTGCCGAGCGAATGGAACGCGTTCATGATGCCCCAGACGGTGCCGAACAGGCCGATGTAGGGGCTGGTGGAACCCACCGTGGCGAGGAACGCCAGGTTCTCCTCGAGGCGATCCACCTCGCGGATCTGGGACACGCGCATGGCGCGCCGCGCCCCCTCGATCACCTGCCCCGGGTCGTCACTCTGCTTGCGAAGCCGGGCGAACTCGGCGAAACCGGCCTCGAAGATGCTCTCCATGCCGCTCTCGGCGCCGCTGCCGCTGATCTCCTTGTACATGCCGGCGAGATCGCCGCCGGACCAGAAGCGCTTCTCGAATTCCTCGGCCTTGGCCTTGGCTTCCTTCAGCATGCGACGCTTGCGGAAGATCATGGCCCAGGAGGCCAGCGAGGCCCCGATGAGGATCAGCAGCACCAGCTTCACCACCAGGCTGGCGTGCAGCGCGATCTCCAGGAAGGATTCTTCTCCGCTCATTCAACAAGCTCCCTCAGGATCTCCCCGGGTAGGGGCCTGGGTTTGAAGGTGTCGGCGTCGATGCAGGCGACCCTGATCTCGCCCGCACAGAACAATTCACTGTCGGCGGAGGCGCGGCGCACCTCCTGATGGAACCCGAGGCTCGCGCGTCCCGAGCGCCTGACGTGCACGCTTACCGCGAGCTCGTCGTTGAAACGTGCCGGTCGGCGGAACGCCACCTCCGCCTCCACCACCACGAACAGCACGCCGTGATGGTCCCGCAAGTCGTCCTGCTCGAAGCCGAGCGACCTCAGCCACTCGGTACGCGCCCGCTCCATGAACCGCAGGTAATTGGCATGATAAACCACGCCCCCCAGGTCCGTGTCTTCATAATAGACACGCACCTTCCAGGTGAAACCAGCGCCCTGCCCGGTTTCGGGTTTACAGCTTATGTCCCGGCCCTTCGCGTCACTGTGACCTGTCGCACGCTTTACGCGATCCACGGCGTCAGCCCGGTTTATCGTCAAACAAATCCGCGGAGGCATCGCGCTGCGGCGGCGTGAGACCGAAATGCTGATAGGCAGTCTTCGTCGCCATTCGGCCGCGCGCGGTGCGCATCAGGAATCCCTGCTGGATCAGGAATGGTTCCAGCACGTCCTCGATGGTGCCGCGCTCCTCGCTGATGGCCGCCGCCAGGCTGTCGACGCCCACCGGACCGCCGTCGAATTTCTCGATCACCGCCATGAGGAGCTTGCGGTCCAGCATGTCGAAGCCGTGCTTGTCGACGTCCAGGAGGTTCATGGCCTTACGGGCGATGTCTGCCGTAATACGTCCGTCGGCCTTCACTTCGGCGTAATCGCGCACGCGGCGTAGCAGGCGGTTGGCGATGCGCGGGGTGCCGCGGGAACGGGAGGCAATTTCGCGCGCTCCTTCGGCATCGATCTTGAGCGTCAGGATGCGCGCCGAGCGCGTCACGATGTGGGTGAGCTCCTCGATGCTGTAGAACTCCAGCCTCTGCACGATGCCGAAGCGGTCGCGGAGCGGCGATGTCAGGAGCCCCGCGCGGGTGGTGGCGCCCACCAGCGTGAAGGGCGGCAGATCCAGCTTGATGGAGCGCGCGGCGGGACCCTCGCCGATCATGATGTCGAGCTTGTAGTCCTCAAGCGCCGGGTACAGCACTTCCTCCACCACGGCGGAAAGCCGGTGGATCTCGTCCACGAACAGCACGTCACGGGGTTCGAGATTGGTGAGCAGCGCGGCGAGGTCCCCGGGGCGCTCCAGCACGGGGCCGGAGGTCTGGCGCAGGTTCACGCCGAGCTCGTGGGCGATGATGTGGGCGAGCGTGGTCTTGCCGAGGCCCGGTGGACCGAAGATCAGCACGTGATCCAGCGCCTCGGCGCGCTTCTTGGCGGCACCGATGAAGATCTGCATCTGCTCGCGGACCGCCTTCTGCCCCACGTACTCATCGAGGCTGCGTGGCCTGATGGCCCGGTCCACCGCCTCGTCGGCGGCGGTGTTCTTGGCGGTGACCAGGCGTTCTTCGCTCATGGCTTATTGTCCCGCGCGCAGCGCACCCTGGAGCGCGCGGCGGATGAGTTCCTCGCTGGTCAACCCGTTCTCCGTGATGGCGCGCAGCATGTGGCTCGCCTCCTGGGGCTTGTAACCCAGCGACACCAGGGCGCTCAGGGCCTCGTCGCGAGGATGGGCGGAAACCTCCGCGGCAGGCGCACCCACATCGTCCAGGCGGTCGCGCATCTCCACCACCAGGCGCTCGGCGGTCTTCTTGCCGATGCCCGGCAGGCGCGTCAGCGCCGCCGTGTCGTTTTCCCGCACGCAGCGCACGAAGCCGTCAACGCTGATGCCGGAAAGAATGGTGAGCGCGAGCTTCGGCCCCACGCCGTTGACGCGGATGAGGCTGCGGAAAAAGCGCCGTTCCGCCTCGCTGCCGAAACCGAACAGCACCTGGGCATCCTCGCGCACCACCAGATGGGTGTAGAGCGTCACTTCCGCGCCCGCTTCCGGAAGGTTGTAGAACGTGGACATGGGCGCTTCCACCTCGTAACCCACCCCGTGCACGTCGATGAGGAGATGCGGCGGCTGCTTGCGCAGGATCTGACCGCGGAGCAAGCCGATCATCGCCGGCCTCCCCGCATCGTCGCGAGCTTCGCGATTTGCGCCTTGAGGCCGCGGCTGTGGGCGTGGCACACCGCCACCGCCAGCGCGTCGGCGCTGTCGGCCTGCAGCTCCCCCTTGAGCTTGAGAAGCACCCGCATCATGTGCTGCACCTGCTCCTTCCCCGCGCCGCCCTTGCCCACCACCGCGAGCTTGACCTCCTTGGGAGTGTACTCAGTGAGCGGCAGCGACTTCAAAAGCGTACCGCAGATGGCGGCGGCTCGGGCCTGGCCGAGCTTGAGGGCGCTGTCGGCGTTCTTGTGGACGAAAGCGCGCTCCACAGCCACTTCCTGGGGGGCGTATTCGTCCACCAGGCGCCCGATGCCGAAATAGATGTCGGAAAGGCGGCGGCCGAAGTCCTCGCCACCGGTACGGATGCAGCCGCAGACGACGTAGCGCAGTGTCTGGCCCTCGCTGTCGATGATGCCATAACCCGTGGACAAGGAACCGGGGTCTATGCCCAGGATGCGCGTTGCCCCGGCGCTCACCCGCCCAGGGCCCTTAAGACCTCGTCCGGGAACTCCGCGTTCGAGTACACCGTCTGGACATCATCCAGGTTCTCGAGCGCTTCCAAGAGCTTCATCACCGATTCGGCGTGTTCCTTGTCCAGGGACACGGAGGTGGAGGCCCGGAGCGTCACCTCGGAGGCCTCGGGCTTGAGACCCGCCTTCTCCATGGACTCCTTCACCTTGAGGAATGTCGAAGGATCGGTCAGCACCTCGATGCCGTCGTCGCTCACCACATCCTCGGCGCCCGCCTCCAGGGCCGCTTCCATCACCTTGTCCTCGCCGGCGGAAGCCGGGAAGGCGAGCACGCCGCACTTGTTGAACAGGTAGCTTACCGAGCCGTCGGCGCCCAGGTTGCCGCCGTGCTTGGTGAAGGCGTGGCGCACCTCGCCCACGGTGCGGGTACGGTTATCGGACATGCAGTCCACGATGATGGCAACGCCGCCGGGGCCGTAACCCTCGTAGCGCATCTCCTCCAGAGACGCACCGTCCTCGCCACCGGCGCCGCGCTTCACGGCGCGCTCGATGGTGTCCTTGGTCATGTTCGCGATGAGCGCCTTGTCGATGGCGAGCCGGAGACGCGGGTTGTTGTTGGGGTCCGGGTCGCCGTGGCGCGCGGCGGTGGTGATCTCACGGATCAGGCGCGTGAACAGCTTGCCACGCTTGGCGTCCTGCGCGTTCTTGCGGTGCTGGATGTTGGCCCATTTGCTATGGCCGGCCATGGGTCATTCCGTTTGCGTCAAAACGTCAAACTCATGCCCACCACGACGGAACTGTCCAGCGTCATGCTGGAGCCGCCGCCGAACGAGGCGGTGATGTAGCGGTAACCCACGTAGACGTCCGCGTTGCGCAGGATCTGGTAGGCGGCGCGCACCCCGGTCTGCAGGTAGCGATCGGTATTGCGGAAGGAGACGATATTGGGGGCGTAGTACAGCTCGCCGCCCACCGCGAAGCGGTTGTAGGTGGGCCAGGTATAGCGGAAATGGGCTCCCACGCCCACCGCCAAGCCGTTCTCGTTGAAGTTCTTGGGGCTGATGTAGAAGGCCTTGGCGCCCACCCCGAAGATCAGGGGCGAACCCACCGGGCTCGCGTTTCCTGTCAGGTCCAGGCCCGCGTCGGCCACGTCCGCCCGGTCGCTGTGGTGCATGAACCCGAGGTCGCCCTCGAGCCCCGTCTCAGTCAGGTTGGCGGTGAAATCCGCGGCCACGGCGTTGCTCGCCAGGTTGAAATCGATGTTGGCGGCGCGCCCGGCGAAGGCCAAGGACGCAAGCACCAGGAACAGGCTGAGACGCAGGAACCTCATCATGCTTCTCCTGAGGGAATTGACACGGTTTTCACCTATATATGATACCGTTAAACGCCTCATGTGACACCCGCTCGCGGCTCCCGCCATGCCTTCACGCAGCCCGACCTCCACCGCCAGCACGTCTTTTCTCGATACACTCACGGGCGATGCGCGCATCGGCACGGAGACGCGTGCACTTGCGTCGGGTGTCGGCGGAATACTCGAGGATCTGGAACTGGATCCGGTGATCGTGCGCACGGGCGCGGCGGTGCCTCTCGCCGCAGAAATGCCCGCCGAAGTCCTGGAACAGCGCCTCGGCCCCGAGGCCGCCGGGCTGCTGAAAGCGGTACTGGCCCTGCCGGCACTGGATGCCCTCGGAAGCCAGACAGAGGAGCCGCTTTCCCCTTCCCAAGCGGAGAACCTGCGCAAACTGCTGCTCGCGGTGATCCGGGATGGCCGCGTGATGGTCATCCGCCTCGCCGAGAAGCTCCAGGAATTGCGCGGAGCGAAGCCGTTGCCGGAAGCACAACGCCGACGCCTGGCCGCCGCCACCCGTGCCGTCTACGCCCCCCTCGCCAACCGGCTGGGCATCTGGCAACTCAAGTGGGAACTGGAAGACCTGGCGTTCCGTTACCTGGAGCCGGAACACTACAAACAGGTTGCGTCCTGGCTCAAGGAGCGGCGCACGGACCGGGAGGCCTACCTTGTCCGCGCCTCGGCGGAACTCGCCGCCAAGCTCAAGGACGCAGGCATCGCCGCCGAGGTGAGCGGCCGGCCCAAACACATCTACAGCATCTGGAAGAAGATGCAGAAAAAGGGTCTGTCCTTTGAGGAAATGTACGACCTCAGGGCGCTTAGGGTGCTGGTGGACGACGTCCCGGCCTGCTACGCCTCCCTGGGGGTAGTCCATGGACTGTGGCGGCACGTGTCCCGGGAATTCGACGACTACATCGCCTCCCCCAAGGACAACTTCTACCGCTCGCTGCACACCGCAGTGCTGGGGCCGGAGGCAAAACCCCTGGAGATCCAGATCCGCACCCGTGAGATGCACCGCCACGCGGAACTCGGCGTGGCCTCCCACTGGCGTTACAAGGAAAACGCGCACTACGATCCGGCACTGGAAGAACGCATCAGCTGGATGCGCCAGCTCCTGGCGCCGGGTGGCGACGAGGATTTCATCGAGCGCTTCCGCACGGAACTCGTGGAAGAGCGCGTCTACGTGCTCACCCCCAAGGGCGAGGTCTTCGACCTGCCGCGCGGCGCCACCGCGCTCGATTTCGCCTATTACGTGCATACCGACGTGGGTCACCGCTGCCGCGGTGCCCGGGTGAACGGACGCCTGGTGCCCATCGGCCACGTGCTGGCGGACGGCGATCAGGTGGAAATCCAGACCGCGCGCCAGGGTGAACCGAGCCGCGACTGGCTCAATCCCCAGAACGGCTATCTGGTCACGCCACGGGCCCGCGACAAGCTACGTGCGTTTTTCCGCCAGCAGGACCGCGGCCTGAACGTGAGCTACGGGCGCGAGGCGTTGGAACGCGAGCTGGACCGGCTCGCCATCCGCGATTTCCGCCACGACCGTCTGCTGAAACATTTCCAGTTCGAGAGCCTGGACGAGCTGTTCGCCGCCCTGGGTGCGGGCGACCTGTCGCACGCGCAACTGGCCGGCGCCCTGCAGAGGGAACTGGCGCAGGACAGGCCCGCGCAGGCAAAGACGGCGCGCACGCCGCGCGCACGTCGCGGCCGGCAGCCCGCCGTGGTCCTGCCGGGTGTGGACGGTGAGGTGCTGGTGGCACTGGCGCGCTGCTGCCGGCCGGTGCCGGGCGAAGCCATCCGCGGCTACATCACCCAGGGCCACGGCATCACCGTGCACCGGCAAAATTGCGCCAGCCTGGCCCGGCTCGCGGCACGCGCGCCGCAGCGGCTCACGGAGGTGCGCTGGGGCTCGGAACAGCAGCCCGGCCACGCTGTGGAAATCGAAGTGGAGGCCCGCGACCGGCGCAACCTGTTGAACGACCTGATGGCGCTCATGGCGGACGAACAACTGCGGCTCCTGGCCCTCGACTCCCATCCCGAGCCGGACCTGGGGCTGCTCCACCTCCGGCTCACCGTGGGCGTATCCGGCCTGCCCCAGCTGTCGCGGCTGCTCAACCGGCTGATGCAGGTCCCCGGCATACAGCACGCAGCGCGCGTAGCCCAAGGGCGGTAGAATTCCTAGGGTGTTCACCGGACGGAGGTTGTAATACAGTCCGCCCGTGCGCTCAACGCGTAAAAAACACCCCCCCGCCCGCGCCCCCCAGCAGCGGGCCCCGTCCCGGCTGGCCCGCGTAGCCCGCTACGCGGCCTACACCCTGTTCGCCCTCCTGCCCCTCACGGTCGCCTGGCTCATCGGCCGCCAGTATCAGCATGTGCGGGCCGTCGCCACCGAGGCCGTCAACAACGTGCAGCTCATCCCCATCAAGCCGCCTTCGGCGGAAGCCCTGAAGAACATCTTCTCCAGCCAGGATTACGACTGGCCACCCGCGGACACCGTGCCGCCCTACGCGGTGCAGAGCCTGCCCTATGGCATGGACACCCTGGACAAGGGCCAGAAAGAGACGGTGTTCTACCGCGCTCTGCTGCCCATCGTCCTGGCGGAGAACTCGCGCATCTGGAACGAGCGGGTGTTCCTGCTGCAGCAGTTCGGCTCCGGGAAGGTGGACCTGGAGAGCGATGCCGGCCAGGAATTGGGGCGCATCGCCGCCCGTTACCGGGTGGACGGCGACCTGAACGATCCGGCGGTGCGGGACACCCTGCTCCGGCGCGTGGACGTGGTGCCGGTGGCCCTAGTGCTGGCCCAGGCGGCTCAGGAGAGCGGCTGGGGCACCTCCCGCTTCGCGCTGGAATCCAACAACCTCTTCGGCATCTGGACCTGGAACGAGGATGCCGGCTCGGTGCCCATCAACCGGCCGGAAGACGCCACCAACATGGTGCGCATCTATCCCGACATCGAGACCTCGGTGCGCGCCTACCTGCACAACATCAACATCGGCTTCGCCTACACCGACTTCCGCGACCTGCGGGCCGAGATGCGTGCCGCCGGCAAGCCCCTGGACGCCTTCGCCCTTGCCGGGGCCCTGGACCGCTATTCCGCCGCGGGTGACATCTACGTCAACAACATCCGCGAAATGCTGCGCAGCAACGAACTGGACAAACTTTCCGACCTCTCGCTCAATCCCCTGAGCGAGTGACCGCCCCCTTTCAGGGGGCGGGTGCCAGGAGCCACATATGGCTATACCAGTAATAGCGGCCGTTCACGAGAGCGGTGCAGTTGTAGCGGTCCCGGCCCTCGCCCATGGGTTTCCCCGCGCGAATGGAAAAACGGGTCTTGCCCGTATCCAGCCAATCCACCTTCATTTCCGGCCCGTTCTCGTAACAGTGCAGCGCGCCTGAAGGCACACGTTCCGTGTCCAGCTCCGCTTCGAGCTTGGGGGGATTCTCGCCGTGGATTTGCGGGTCCCAGGGTGTGAGGGACTTGAAGGGCATGGGCAGGGCCCCGGCCCTGAGAGCGAAGTCCTGGACGGCGGCGTAGTGCTCGTTGATGGGGAAACGCGGCAACGCCCGCGGGTCCAGGGGCTCGCCCATGACTCCCGCCTGCTGGCCGAAAGCCACGTAGCCCAGGCCATTCACCAGCTTCACCAGTTCCTCGCTGAATTCGCCGTAAGGGTAGGCAAAGAGCTTCGGATTCGTGTTCGTATCCTTGCCGAGTTCGGCCTGCAACCGCGTCTGGGTCTTCTCGATGTCGCCCCGCACCCGATCGGCCCAGGCGAGATCGGACTCGCCCTTGAGGCGGAACGGCAAGTGGCCGTGATCAGCGGTATGGTTGGCGAGAGTCGCGCCGTGGGCAGCGATCTCCCGAAGCTCGTCCCAGGTCATGAAATCCGACTGGTGGGAATCCACGGAATCGGTGCTCACGAACACCGTGAACGGCCAGCCGCGCTCCTTGAGCAGCGGGTACGCGCGGTCGTAGGCCGATTGGAACGCATCGTCGATGGTGATTGCCACCACGTGGTCCGGGATGGGCTTGTTCCCCTGAAGGTAGTCGACGATCTTCGGCAGCGGCCAAATCTCGTAATGGTTCTCCGCCAGCCAGTCCAACTCCGCCTTGAATTGGGCGGTTTCGGTGTTGGTGCTGGGGTAGCGGTTATCCCCGAAGCGGTGATAGATGAACGCCACCGCGTGGGGAGGCGGTGCGGTGTCTGCCAGGACGGGGAGCGATGCGCAACAGCCCAGGAGGAAAGCGGCGATCTTCTGCATGGCCGTCTCACCCTACTCCGCTGTTTACTCACTGGCAATAAACGAAGAAGGCGCCGCATGGCGCCTTCTTTTTGTCATGTCGATATATGGTGATTATTTGTTCATGACATGGATAGCGCGCTTGTCCACCGACAAAGCCGCCTCATGCATGGCTTCGGAAAGGGTCGGATGGGCATGAATGGTGCGCTGCAGGTCTTCGGCGCTGGCGCGGAACTCCATGGCCACCACCGCCTCGGCGATCATCTCCGAGGCCATGGGGCCGAAGATATGGACGCCCAGGATCTCATCCGTATCGGCATGCGCGAGCATTTTTACGCGTCCGGTGGGAGCCTCCATGGCATTGGCCCGGCCATTCGCGGCGAACGGGAAGTTGCCCGTTTTGTAACGCACGCCTTTCTTCTTGAGCTCCTCCTCGGTCTTCCCCACCCAGGCGACTTCAGGCCAGGTGTAGATGATGGAGGGAATCACGTCATAGTTCATCTCCGAAACCTTGCCGGCGATCAGGTCCGCCACCATCACGCCTTCCTCGGAGCCCTTGTGGGCCAGCATGGGGCCGCGCACGCAGTCGCCGATGGCCCAGGTGTTGGCGACGCCCGTGCGGCAATCATGGTCCACCTTGATGAAGCCGCGCTCGTCGAGCTGCACGCCGCTACCGTCCTCCAACAGGCTCTTCGTCGCCGGACGGCGGCCCACGGCCACGATCAGCTTGTCCACCTCGATCTTCTGCTTGCCGTCCTTGTCGTCGTAATTGACGGTGATGCCGGATTTGCCCTTCTCCGCGCCGGTGACCTTGGCGCCCAGGCGAATGTCCAGGCCTTGCTTGCGGAACTGGCGCTCCGCGTCCTTGGCGATCTGCTGGTCCGCCATGAACAGGAAGCTGTCCATGGCCTCCAGGATGGTGACTTGTGCGCCCAGCCGGTGCCAGACGCTGCCGAGCTCGAGACCGATGACGCCGCCGCCGATGACGCCGAGGCGCTTCGGCACCGCGTCGAATTCCAAAGCACCCCAGGAATCCACGATGTCCTTGCGGTCGAAGGGCACCACCTTGAGTTCCACGGGTTCGGAGCCCGCCGCCAGCACCACGTGCTTGGCCTCGATGACCTCTTTCTTCTTGGGGTCGTCGAAGTCGGTCACCTCCACCTTATTGCCCTTGAGCAGGCGGCCGGTGCCGCGGATGCCGGTGACGTTGTTGGACTTGAACAGGCCGGCGATGCCGCTGGTATGACCCAATACGATCTTGGTCTTGCGCTGCTGCATGGCGGACACGTTCATCTCTGGCTTGCCTACCTTGATGCCGTGGGCCACGAACTCATGGCTGGCCTTGTGGAACATCTCGGAGGACTCCAGCAGGGCCTTGGAGGGGATGCAGCCGGCGTTCAAGCAGGTGCCGCCGAAGGCGTGCTTGCCGTCCGGGTTCTTCCAGTTGTCCACACAGGCGGTCTTCAGGCCGTTCTGGGCGGCGCGGATGGCGGCCACGTACCCGGCGGGTCCGCCGCCGATCACGACCACATCGAAACTCTGGCTCATGGCGATTTCCTTTGTCTTGAGAGCCGGACGGCCCCTGCCGGGGCCGTCCGGGATTGCCTATGTGGGGACGTCAGATCCCGAGCACCAACCGGGCCGGGTCTTCCAGGGATTCCTTGATGGACACTAGGGTCAGCACCGCTTCCTTGCCGTCGATGATGCGGTGGTCGTAGGTGAGCGCGATGTACATCATGGGCCGCGCCACCACCTGGCCGTCCACCACCACGGCGCGTTCCTTGGTGGCGTGCATGCCGAGGATGGCACTCTGGGGCGGGTTGATGATGGGCGTGGACATGAGCGAGCCGAACACTCCGCCGTTGGTGATGGTGAAGGTGCCGCCGGTCAACTCCTCGATGCCGATCTTGCCGTCCCGGGCGCGGGCTGCCATGTCGCCCAAGGTCCTCTCGATGTCCGCGAAGCCCATCTGGTCGGCGTCGCGCAGCACCGGCGTCACCAGGCCCTTGGGCGTGGAGACCGCGACGCTGATGTCCCAATAATCGTGGTAGACGATATCATTGCTTTCCACCGAGGCGTTCACCACCGGGTACTTCTTGAGGGCTTCCACGGCGGCCTTCACGAAGAAGGACATGAAGCCGAGCTTCACGCCGTGTTCTTTCTCGAACTTGTCCTTGTACCGGGCGCGCAGCGCCATCACCTGGGACAGGTCCACCTCGTTGAAGGAGGTGAGCATGACGGTACTGGCCTGGGACTGGGAGAGACGCTCGGCGATACGCGCGCGCATGCGCGTCATGGGCACGCGCCGGTCCTCGCGACGGCCCATGGGGCCGCGGGCCACGGGCGCGGGCGCGGAGACCGCCGGAGCGGGCTCGTTGCCGCGCTTCGCCATGTAATCCAGCACGTCGCCCTTGGTCAGGCGGCCGTCCCGGGCGCTGCCCTGGATTTGGCTCGGATCCAGCTTGTTCTCTTCCACCAGGCGCCGCACCGAAGGACTGAGTGGCATGTCTCCGCCGGCGGGCGCGGCGACCGCGGGAGCGGCGGCTACCGGTTGCTGGGCGGGCGCGGGCTTGGGTTCGGCCTTGGGCGCAGGAGCAGGCGCGGCGGCCGCGCCCTCTTCCAGAATGGCGAGCACCTGGCCGGCCCCCACCGTGGTGCCGTCCTTAACGCGGATCTCCTTCAGCACGCCTGCCACTGGCGCCGGCACTTCGAGCACCACCTTGTCGGTCTCGATGTCCACCAGGTTCTCGTCGCGGTTCACCGTGTCGCCGGCCTTCTTGTGCCAGCTCACCAGGGTCGCATCCTGCACGGACTCGGGCAGCTGCGGGACTTTGACTTCGATGCTCATGCCTTCTCCGATAGCACTTTATTGGGCTTGGTCTTGTCTTTGGCGGCGACGCTCTTCGCTTCACGGATGCCGAGGGCATCCTGGATGAGGGCTTTCTGCTGCTGGGCGTGCAGTTGCAGGTAGCCCGCGGCGGTGGAAGCCGACGGGGCGCGGCCGGCGTAGCTCAGAAGATGCTTCGGTTTCAGCGATTCCTGCAGGCGGTGGCGGATCTGGTACCAGGCACCCTGGTTCAGGGGCTCCTCCTGGCACCACACGATCTCCTTCGCGTTGGGGTACCCGTTGATGACCTCTGCGTATTCCGACTGCGGGAAGGGATAGAGCTGTTCGATACGCACGATCGCCGCGTTGTCGACCTGGGCCGCGCGGCGCGCTTCCACCAGATCGAAATACACCTTGCCGGAACAGAACACCACGCGCTCCACCTTGGCGGCCTTGATGTCTTCCGCTTCCGGGATCAAGAGCTGGAAGCGTCCGCCGCTGAGGTCTTGCAGCGTGGACACGGAAAGCTTGTGACGCAGGAGGCTCTTGGGCGTCATCACCACCAGGGGTTTGCGGAACGGCCGCAGGGCCTGGCGGCGCAGCATGTGGAACATCTGCGCCGGATTGGACGGCACGCACACCTGGATGTTGTGCTCGGCGCAGAGCTGCAGATAACGCTCCAGGCGCGCCGAAGAATGCTCCGGACCCTGGCCTTCGTAGCCGTGAGGCAGGAACAGAGTAAGACCGCAGAGGCGCCCCCACTTCGCCTCGCCGGCGGCGATGAACTGGTCGATGACGACCTGGGCGCCGTTGGCGAAGTCGCCGAACTGTCCTTCCCAGATCACCAGCGCGTCGGGATCCGCGGTGCTGTAACCGTACTCGAAGCCCATTACCGCTTCCTCGGAGAGCAGCGAGTCGGTGATGGTGATGCGCTTCTGGTCCGGAGCGAGGTGCTGCAACGGCGTGTAGGTACTGTCGTCCTTCTGGTTGTGCAACACCGCGTGGCGGTGGAAAAAGGTGCCGCGGCCGCTGTCCTGGCCGGTAAGACGTATGGAGCAGTTTTCGGTGAGCAGGCTCGCGTAAGCCAGGGTCTCCGCGAAACCCCAGTCCATGGGGAGTTCCCCCGATGCCATCTTGCGGCGGTCCTCGTAGATCTTGGCAACCCGCGGGTGCAGTTCCACCTCGGCGGGAACGCGATTCATGGCGTCCGTGAGCGGCTTGAGCCGTGCCTTGTCGACGCGCGTGGGGGTCTCTTCCTTGGGCATGTGCTTCCGGAAGCGCGACCAGTCGACGCTGAATTCGTTGCGCACGTAAGCAGTGATGTCGGGGGCGACGGTCTTACCGGCATCCAAGTCCTTGCGGTATTGCTCCGAGAGGTCCGCCGCGGCCTGGGCGGTGAGCACGCCCTCCTTCGACAGGATGTCAGCGTAGAGGGCACGCGGCGTGGGATGACTCTTGATGTGCTGGTACATCGCCGGCTGGGTGGCCGAGGGTTCATCCGCCTCGTTGTGACCGTGGCGGCGGTAGCACACGAGATCGATGAACACGTCCTTGTGGAACCGCATGCGGTATTCGAGCGCCAACCGCGCAGTGAAGATCACGGCCTCCGGATCATCGCCGTTCACGTGGAACACCGGCGCCTCCAGCATCTTGGCGAGGTCGGTGCAATAGGGCGTGGAGCGGGCGTCCTCGGGGTTGTTGATGGTGAAGCCCACCTGGTTGTTCAGCACCACATGCACAGTCCCGCCGGTACGGAAGCCGCGAGCCTGGGAGAGCTGCAGGGTCTCCATGTTCACGCCCTGGCCGGCGAAGGCGGCGTCGCCGTGCACCAGGATTGGCAGGATCTTCTCGCCTTTCACGTCGTTGCGGCGATCCTGGCGGGAACGCACCGATCCCTCCACCACGGGATTCACGATCTCGAGATGCGAAGGGTTGAAGGCAAGCGCCAGATGCACGTTGCCGCCCGGTGTCTTGATGTCGGACGAGAAGCCCATGTGGTACTTCACGTCACCCGAGCCGTCGTCGTCCTTGTGCTCGTGGACGCCCTCGAACTCCAGGAACAGCTCCTTGGGCGCCTTGCCGAGCAGGTTGATGAGCACGTTGAGGCGGCCGCGATGGGCCATGCCCACCACGATCTCCTGCACGCCGGCGCCGCCGCCGCGCTGCACCAGGTCGTGCAGCAGCGGCATCAGGGAGTCGCCGCCTTCGAGCGAGAAGCGTTTCTGCCCGACGTACTTGGTATGGAGATATTTCTCCAGGCCTTCGGCGGCCGTCAGGTTCCGGAGGATGGTGAGCTTCTCGTCCGTACTCAGGGTGGCGTGTCCGCCGGCGCCCTCGATGCGGCTCTTGAGCCAGAGCCGTTCGTCGCTATCGCTGACGTGGCCGAACTCGAAACCGATGCTGCCGCAATAGACCCGCTGCAGCATGTCCCAGATGTCCTTGAGGGTGCGCCGGTCGGGGCCGGCGAGGGATACGGTACTGAACACCGTGCCCATGTCGGCCTGGCTCAAGCCGTGGAACTCCAGCCCCAGGTCCGGGACAGCGGACTTCGCCGCAAGCGCGAGGGGATCGAGGTTGGCCTGCAGGTGCCCGCGGCTGCGATAACCGCCGATGAGGCGCATGACTGCGGCCTGCTTCTCCGCCGCCTCCGGATTGAACCCGCCGTTGCCACCCGCGACGCGCGGCGCATGGGCCCGCGCCAGGAGCTCGGCCTCCACCGGGCCGCGGGGCGTCTCGCGCACGCCCGCCTGCAGCGAACGGAAATACTCCGCCCAGGCAGCCGGCACCGAAGCCGGGTCCTGCAGGTACCGCTCGTAGAGGCTCTCGACGTAGGGTGCGTTGCCGCCGAAAAGCGGCGTAGTGCTCAACCGTGATAGCAGTGATTCGCTCATGGGCGCCGTTCATCTGCGTCAGCCGGCCAGCGGAAAGCGGCCCGCAAGAACAATGAAAATGGCAACAATTTCAAGAGGCTTACAGCGTTCTTCTTAGGTGCGGCGCCCGCTCAGGCCGCAGTCGGATAGTGTAGCCCAAGGCCCCCTAAAGAGGAACCGTCAGGCGAACCACATGAACGGCCGGTCCCAGAACCACAGGGTCGCCAGCCATTTCTCGCCGCGGATCACCGGCAATCCCGCGTGCAGGGTGTCGGGATTCGGCTTGCCGTCGGCATGGTAGTTCAGGAATTTAACCGCCTTCCCCTGCTCCGGCTGCACGCTGACCCCCAGGCGGGTGAAAGCAGTATCCCCACCCTCCTCAACGTCATTCAGATAGACAAAAACAGTGACAAGGCGCTTCACCTTGTTCTTGACATCAACGAAATAATCTCGATGTTGCTTGTATTCCTGACCTGGACCGTACCGCATCACAACCAAAGGTTCGGCATGCTCCGCGGGCAGGCCCGCGATCTGCGACAAGCGCGCCCATATCCTTGCGATAACCGCGTCGTACATGGATGGCCTGAAGTGCGTCGAGTAACTGGTGCGCAATTCTGACCGCTCCTGCTCGCCTGTAACTGGATCGACAACGCCGGCAGGGACTAATTGAGGAAGCCCAATATTTATAAGATGGTCACAAAGGTACTCGTCAAATACGTCGCCGTATTCAGAGAGGAAAGAGAGATTGTTGAGAAGTGGCGGCATTTCGAGTGGTGCGAATGTCCAGCCAGGTAGATTCGGGATATCCTGCAGTGCGCGAGGAGGTACATTATGACCCGCAACGGGTACTTGCAGGGCCTGCAAACGTAATGAAGCCCGTTGCATGCCATCACGCGCCGCCGCTGCGAACCATTGGGATGCTCGCGCAAGATCGACATCCACACCATGGCCGTGTAAATAGCGTAGGCCGAGGTTGTACTTGGATATCGGGTCGCCGGCAAACGCGGCTTGTTCGAAACACGCCGTCGCGAGTCTGGCCCAGTCGCCAGATCCTCCCATCAGATGATACATGTAGCCGAGCGACCTGAGTGCGGGCCGGTGGCCCGCTCTCGCCGCCTCCAGCAGATGCCGTTGGCCGGCCACCTCGTCGCGTTGAATCCCGATACCGTTGAACAACAGGTTGGACAGATTGTAATGGGCTTCCTTCAGAGCGGCGTTTGCCGCTGCACTAAAGAGTTCGACAGCACGTCGGGTGTCCTGCTTCATCCCAAGTGCGTTCAAATGCATGACACCAAAAAGGTTCTGCGCCTCCGGGTCGCCAGCTTGGACCGCCTCAGCGAGCAATGGCGCGGCATCGGCGTGCCTGCCCTGCACGAACAGGGCCGTCGCTTGCTGAAACCGTTCACGGGCACTATGCATCATTTCTCCCATTGCGCCATGCATGCCAGGCGCGGCCTGGACAGACTTGCTATAGTATGCCAGCCATCCGCGGCAAGGTGACATGTACCGCCCGAGCGATGACCACAACCATTTCCGTCGCAGATATCGCCCGCAACCCCACGTGGCACCTGTACGACATCGACTTGCAGCGGGGTGAACTGCATTTCCTCGAAACCACCCCGGAGACTTTCACGATCTCCGCCTTCCTTGATAACCGCATTGCGCACACGCGCGAACGGCTTTGCGGTTTTGATATCGACTCAGTGATCACCGCATTTCGCCAACTGCCTCCGCAGCAGGCTCAGATGGATTTTCTGTTTCATTCCTCGTTTTGTTGTTCGTCTCTCCTGGCACGTTCTCTGCAATTCAAAGACCGGACCCTGGTTTTGCGCGAACCCTGGGTACTACGGCGCCTAAGCGATATACGCCGCGCCCGCGTTGTTCAGGGTCAGGTCTGGGGGGATCAGGGCAAGGCATTGGTGGATCTGGCCCTCACATTGCTAGGAAAAACATTCAACGCATCTCAGTCCGTACTCATCAAGCCCACGCATGTCGCCAATAACCTTGCCTCCGACATGTTGGCGCTGCGCTCCTCTGCCAAAGGCATCCTGCTGTATTCGGGGCTGGAAAGCTTCTTGGTCTCAAACCTGAAGAAACCCGAGGAAACGAAGGAAAAGCTGCCGGCACTGGCGAGGATATTCGACCTCGAAACCGGCTACGCGCGACGGTTCGAGCATTTATCCATAGAAAACCTCGGGTTCCTCCAGCTCGTTGTGATCGTTTGGCATGCCCAGATGCTGATGTTCCAGGAGTTACTTTCTTCCCAGGCCGGACCGCGTTTGGCTACCCTTGACAGCGCGACGCTACTGGCGGATCCCACGTCCACCCTAGAGGCGGCCACACAGTTCTTAGGCTACCCCGTCGGACGCGGGGAGTTGGCCGCTATCGTGGCGGGGCCTACATGGGGCACCCATGCCAAGGACCCGTTCTCCGCATACAGCCTTGGAATGCGAGAGAACGAGAATCGCGAGATAACCGAGCGGCACTCCGCCGAAATCCGCTATGTGATGCGCTGGGCTGAAAAGCTTTTCGCCAGCCAACCTCACCACTTCCCGCCGGAGCGGGCGCTTGTGACGGCCGCCTGAACGTGTGCAAGAATATGCCGCACTAACAGCCTATTGCGAGTCCTAATGTGAACCAGCCCCGCAGCGACCAGGCTCCCGATTCCGCCTGGCAGATACAGACCCTCGCCGACAGCGCCAGACAGCTCGCCGAACGCGGCGAACTGAAGGAAGCCGAACGCATTTATCGGCAGATACTGGAAGCTGCACCCTACCATGTGCGGGCGCTCAATTTCCTGGCAGTACAAGCGATGACCCGCGGGGAATTGGACGAAAGCGAGCGTCACCTGGAGCAGGCGCTGCGTGCGGCACCGAGCCGGCCCATTCTTTACCAAAACTTGGCCTTGGTACACAAAGCCCGCGGCGATCTGGACAAGGCTCTCTCCCTTCTTGACCGAGCCATCGCGTTGAAATCCGAACACCGCACTGCGTACTTGCATAAGGGTTCAATCCTGGAAGCCTTAGGGCGTCAAGATGAGGCGGTTACAGCTTATTGGAATGCCTGGCTTCATTTTCCAAACCCGGAGCGGGTCGCCAACGACGAATTCTCTCCGCCCCATCTGCGGAAACTCGTAACGCATGCCGCTGAGACCATTCGTTCGGCTCAGAGCCGGTTGTTCGATGAGGCACTCACCGAAGTTGTAAAACGGCATGGTGCAGAAAACATGTCGCGGGTCCTTCAAGCGGCGGATGTCTTCATCGGGCGCCGTCCCGCAGGCCACCTGCACAGTCTGCAACGGCCCGCCTTCATCTACCTTCCAGCGGTGCCGCCGCGACCCTTTTTCGATCGCACCGATTTCCCCTGGATCGGGGAGCTGGAATCGGCGACCGGAACCATCCGCGAGGAACTGAAGAAGGTGCTCGCATCCGGCGAAGGGCTCGCTCCGTATGTGCAAGTCGAGGACGGCACCGATCCGCAACAATGGCGTGAACTGAACGGCTCCCGGCAGTGGAGTTCGTTCCATCTGTACAAGGCGGGTTCGCGGGTGGAGGCCAACTGCGCCCGCTGCCCGGAAACTACTCGCCTGCTGGACTCCCTGCCGCTACCGAAGATCGAAGGACACGCACCCGAGGCGCTGTTCTCGATCCTGCAGCCCGGCACGCAAATCCCGCCGCATTTCGGCCTGGCGAACTACAAACTGGTGGCCCATCTGCCGCTGATCGTTCCAGCCGACTGCGCAATCCGCGTCGGCAACGAGACCCGGGGCTGGAAGGAAGGCGAGTGCTTGGTGTTCGACGACAGCTTTCAGCACGAAGCCTGGAACCGCAGCCAGGAGCTGCGCGCGGTGCTCATACTCGACGTCTGGAACCCGCTGGTGACCGCGGCCGAGCGCGAGGGTGTGTCCGCCCTGGTCGCCGCTGGCGCCGCCTTTAACCGCAAATACCGCCGGAACGATTGAGCGCATGGACATCGCGCGGCAACCCGCCCGATGATTGCGACGCCGCGCCTACACTTCATCCACGTCCACAAGACGGGCGGCCAGTTCGTCAATCGCCTGCTGCTGCAACACCTGCCGGACGCGCGTCGCGTCGGGTATCACCTGCCGCGCAGCGAGGCACCTGCGGATCTGCGCCGCCTGCCTGCTTTCGCTTTCGTGCGCAATCCCTGGGACTGGTACGTCTCTTGGTATGCGTTCAATGCCGCGTCTCCTGAGCGCAACCCCATCTTCCGCGGCGTCGCCGACTCCGGCCGAGTCGGTTTCAAGCACACCCTCGCGAATCTACTCTGGTTCGGAGACGAAGCCCACGCGGCCCTGCGGCAGGCCGTCGCGGCGCAACTTCCGGAGACGCGGGAGAACAATTTCGGAAGCGGCATCACCCGCGCTGTCATGCAGACCTACGCCGCGCCGGAGACCGGTTATTTCAGCTGGCTGGTCGGCTACATGTGTGCCGTGGAGGGCTCGCTGAAAGGGTTGCACATGGGCCGGATGGAGGCACTCCGTGAGGACCTGCCGCGCCTGCTGCAGGAATGCGGTGCGCCGCCGTCGGATGCCCTGAGGCAGGCGATCGCGGCCGCGCCGGCGGTGAATGCCTCGCCGCGGCGGGATTACCGCGGGTACTACGATCCGGAATCCATGGGGTGGGTGGCGGAACGGGACCGGGCGATCATCGAAGAGTACGGCTACCGCTTCTAATCCATCACCTGGGCTTCCGCCGGGCGCCGGCCCGAAAGCCGGGCGAACAGTTCCGCGTCGTCTTCGCCGGGCGCCTCCGGCGCCGCTTCCACCTTGGCCACCGCATGTTCGTCAGGGAACACGTCGAAAATCAGGTGGACCCGCGTCTCGCTCGGATGGTCGTTGACCACGGCGTGGGGAGCCAGGTTGTTGAGGGCCCAGGCTTCCCCCGCCGCCATGCGGAAGAAACGGCCGTTGCAATACAGCCGCACCTGAGGATTGGTGAACACCGGCACGTGCACACGGAAGGAACGCGTGAAATAATCGTTAGCGGCGTCCATGTGTGGATAGACGATCCCACGCGGCCGAAGGGCAGCCAGCAGGCATTTTCCGGGTTCACCAGTAAGCAGGCCATAGAGCAGCTCGCGGATGTAGGGGCAAGAAGCCAGGACCGGTTGTTCCGGATCTCCGGGAATGCCGAGCGCGGGGGCATGGCCCTTGAGGAAGAGGGACTGCGTCTCGCGGTGTACCGGCGCGCGCACGTTGCCCCAGAGTTCCTGCGGCAAGGCGCTTACCTCCCGCTGCAGGCGCTCCGCATCCACCCGGTCCGGGAGCCTGCGGCAGGCGATGACGTGGCGGCGCTTGTCGAAAGCGGTATCCATGCGGAGCAGTGTACCGTTTCCACTTACGCCGCGCCGGTCTTGCCTTGCTGGAGCCGGGCGCCATTGGCTATAGTGCAGACACTCCGCGGCCGCGCCGGCGTCCGCCCACTACGGATACGCATGCGCCTCCCCGCCCCCTTCATCAAGCTTCCCTTGCGCTTCGATGCCGCACGCCTACGCGAGGAGGTTTCGCGGATCCCGGAGAGCGATTGGCGTGCGCATCCCCAAGGTTTCGCCGGCAACACCGCACTCGTCCTGGTTTCCCATGGCGGCAAGGAGAACGACGACACCGTGGGCGCCATGGCGCCTGCGCCGCGCCTTGCACGCTGCGCGTACCTGAGGCAGGTGATGGGAAGCTTCCAGACGGTCATCGGCCGCTCGAGGCTCATGCGCCTCGAGCCCGGCGCCGAGGTGACGCCACATACCGACATCGATTTCTATTGGCGCGATCGCATCCGCATCCACGTGCCGATCGTCACCGACCCCAGCGTCCGCTTCAATTGCCACGGCGTGGAAATACACATGGCCGAGGGCGAGGCCTGGATCTTCGACAATTGGCGTCCGCACCATGTGATCAACGGCAGCGGCATCCGCCGCGTCCACTTGGTCATGGATACCGTAGGCAGCGCCGCATTCTGGCAGCTGGCTTCCGGCGGCGCTGTGGTCTCGTCCGCCACGCAGCTACCCACCCGGCCGGTGCCTTATCGCGAAGGCGCCGAGGACGATCTTCAGTTCGAGAGCAGCGAGCCCGAGCCGCTCACCCATCCGGCCGTGGTCAAAAACACCGTCTACGAACTGGTAGGGGACCTGCGCAGCCAGTCTGGGCGCACCGCGCGCCAGGCGGAACTGGAAAACGCACTCATGGACTTCGCCAACGAATGGCAGGCCCTGTGGGCTCGCTTCGGAAACCGCCCACGCGGCTACGGGCATTTCGCCGTACTCATCGAGGACACCCTTCGACGCGCCGCCGATGCGGGCCGTGACCTGCGTTTGCCGAGCAACAGCACCCAGGTGAACGTGGTATTGCAGAAATACCTACCGGCGATGTTCGAAGGGTTCCAAACCTGGATGGCCGGCGTTCCGCTGCCCCGCCTGGAGCGTCCACTGATCATCCTGGCGGCGCCGCGCAGCGGCAGCACCCTCTTGTTCGAAACGCTCAAACGCCACCCGGCGCTCTGGACGCTGGGCGACGAGAGCCATGCGGAAATCGAGGCCGTGCCGGGTCTCTCCCCCCGCGAGCGGGATTACGGTTCCAACGCCCTGTCCGCGGCCGACCTGACGCCGGAACGACGCGAACAGCTGCTCCGCAATTTCAGCCTGCAATTGCGCGACAGCCGGGGGCAGCGCTGGCTTACGCAGGAGAATCCGATCCCGAAGCCACGGCTTGTGGAAAAGACGCCCAAGAACGCTCTGCGGATTCCATTCCTGCAGGCCCTGTTTCCGGGTGCGCAGTTCCTTTTCCTGCACCGTGACGCGGGAGCCAATCTCGGCAGTATGCTCGATGCCTGGCAGTCCGGCCGCTTCGTCACCTACGCGGAGCTTCCGGGTTGGCCCGGTCCGCCCTGGTCGCTGCTTCTGACACCGGGCTGGCGCGGGCTTTCCGGAAAACCGCTGGTGGAAATCGTGGCGGAGCAGTGGCGTTGTGCCAATGAAACCATCCTCAAGGACCTCCAGGGACTGCCCCGGGAGCGCTGGCGCGTGCTGGACTACGCCGAGTTGGTACGCGATCCCGCCGGCGTGTTCCGCCGCATCGCGCGGTTCCTCGGCCTCGAGGCATCACCCCAGGCGGAGGCCGCCCTGGCCGCCGGGCTCCCGCCCTCGCGCTACACCCTGAGCCCCCCCGCGGCGGACAAGTGGCGCCGGCATGAATCCGCACTCGGACCGGTGCTGGACGCGCTGCACTCCATCGAAGCGCGAATACGTTCGCTGGATAACCGCCTGTGAGTAAGCCGCATACCGGACCCGGCGCCGTTTCCGCCGATCACGATTACCTCGCGGCGGTGGACGCATATGAACGCGGCGACGCCGGCCTGGCGCTGCGGCTGGCACAGAACATTCTGCGGCACAATCCACAGCACCTTGGCGCGCTCTATATGTCCGGCAGTATCTCGCTCGCCGCCGGACGTCCCTTAGAAGCCCTGCCCCCTCTTGAAACTGCTGCGCGCTTGCATCCCCAACGCGGCGAGATACTGCAAATACTGGGGAGCACTTATTTCCAACTCGGGCACTGGGAACAGGCGGTCGCCGCCTACGAAGCCGCTTACCGTTGCGGACGCAAGGATGCATCTCTGTTAAACAATCTAGGGCTAGCGCTTAAAGAAGCAGGCGATGCGGCCGGCGCGGTACGCGCTTATCGCGAAGCGTTGCAACTGAACCCCGAAGATCCCGATATCTACAACAACCTGGGCACCGCTCTCAATCGCATACACGACCATCCCGGCGCCATCGATGCCTATCGGCACGCTCTGGAATTAAGGCCGGAAAATGCCGATATCTGGGCAAACCTGGCAACCATATACGAACATGCGAACATGCAGGAAGAAACCGAAGATGCCGTATCCCAGGGCCTTGCGGCGGCTCCGCAACACGAGAACTTGCACCTTATCGCTGCACGTTGTTCACGCCGTCGCGGAGACGCGGCAAGCGCAATTGCAAGGTTGGAATACAGACTGGCTTCAGCTCCACCTGTCAGTCCGGGTGTGCGCCGGGTCATGCAGTATGAACTCGGCCGCTGCTATGACCGAGTGGGCGACTATAAGCAGGCATTCGGTTATTTCAGCTCGGCAAACCAAATGACCGCGGAGATATGGCCGGATTTACGCAAAGGCGCGGATGCGTTTCTTGCAGACCTCGAGTCTCGTCTTGCCCAGACGACCGCTGACACCTTCAAGGGCTGGCCGGATTCGCCAAACGAGGAAAGGCTAAGTCCGATTTTTCTGGTGGGATTCCCGCGTTCTGGTACCACGCTCATGGATACGATCCTCGGTAGCCATCCGCGAATCGTGATACTGGAGGAAGAGCCGCCGCTTGAACAGTTGATCAATAAACATCTGCGGTCACTCCCAGCGGGCTATCCTGCAAGTCTCACTGACCTGACTCCAATGCTGATCAGGACCCTGCGCGCTGAATATTGGCATGCCGTAGACGAAATAATTGGCGAAACGCCGCCCGGCACACTGGTGGTTGATAAAAACCCCTTCTATTCCGCCCATGCAGGCCTGATCCACTTATTGTTCCCAGGCGCGCGGTTCATATTTGCATTACGTCACCCTTGTGACGTGGTGCTCTCCTGCTTCATGCAAGCTTTCGGACGGAATCCTGCGCTGGAGAATTTTCGCAGTCTCAGCACTGCGGCAATCACATATAGCCGAGTGATGGATCTATGGCTTCGCTATCGCGAAGCTCTCCCGCTGTCTACACACGAATTGCGCTACGAAGCGCTCATCGAAAGAAAGGATCAAGAAATCCGTAGCTTGCTTGCCTTTCTGGCGCTGGATTGGGACGACGCCATGCTGGATCACACCGTGCACGCAAAGAAGCGGGGACGCATCTACACGCCCAGCTATCACCAGGTCGTGCAGCCGCTCTATACCGATGCCATCGGTCGCTGGCATGATTATGCGGAGCATTTCGGGCGGGCGCTGGAGATCTTGCGTCCCTATATCGAGAAATTTGGATATAGCGTCCAGAAAGACTAAAGGATGCTCTCAGACCCTGACGGGCTCAAGCTTGTAGGCGAGCGTGTATCGGGGCGCATAGCAGGCCCGATTCGGCGGCCGGCCGGCGTGCAGCAGCTTGCCGTCGAAGATCACGAGGCGGCCGGGCCGCGGGCTTACCACCGCCTCCGCGTCCTTCATGGCATTGAAAAAAAGCGTCTCACCACCCCATTCCACATCCCATTCAGGTGCGATATACCAGAGCGCCGTCAGGTCGTCCTGATCCGGCTTGCAGTCCGTGTGGGTGAAAAGCATGTCGCCGTAACTCGCATGATTACAATAACAGCGGTAAATCCGGTAGTCCCGGCCTGGGGCGATATCCTTGGCAGCCTCCATCATCGGACCGTAGACAGGCAGCCTGAGGCCCACTTCCTTGGGAATATTCAGCGCCCAGTGCCGCAGCGCAGCAGTCTCGGGGCGCGCCCACTCGGTGCGGGTAAATGCGCCCTCGTCGAACATCTTGGTCAGGGCGTAGATGTCATTCTGCGACAACAGCCCGTCATAGATGCGGATCTCCCGTCCATCTACCAGTTGCCTGCGGGCCGCCTGCATGGAGCTCCCCAGCCGTTGTTCCCGGATTTGACGCCCCTTAATATGAATACCTACCGGCGGCTTTGCAAGCCGTTTCACGGAACTTAGCCGCACATCAAGGGATACGCCATGGCACAACCGCGCATCAACATTCTGTCGGCGTTCGCCTCACCCATCGTCGACATCTCAATGCCCGGGCACGAGACCCTCGATGCCCGTCTGCGTGACCTTTTCCTGCGCTGGGAAGCGGATCCAGTCCGCAAGCGCTCCTCCGCACCCACTCCCGTCATCAAGGTGGCGGTCTACGAGAGCGATTTCTCCCTGTTCGACAACTCCGAACCGGAGATCCAGGCGCTCGCCCAGTTCTGTCTGCATAACACCGGTTATGTGATCCAACAGCTGAACGGGTACTCCCTGGAAGAGATGCAGGGGCTGCGCATTTTCCAGCACAGCTGGTACCACCTCACGCGTCACGCGGGATACACCGCCCAGCATAACCATCCCATGGCGTCCTGGTCGGGGGTGTACTGCGTGGACCCCGGCGATCCCATGCCGGATAAGCCCAACAACGGTGCCTTGCGTTTCCTGGAAGCGCGGAGCACCGCCAGCATGTATCTGGATGCCGGGAATGCCCACTGGCGGGAGCCCTTCGGCTTCGGTGAGCTGGCATTCAATCTCCGCGCCGGCCAGCTTTTGCTGTTCCCCTCCTACTTGATGCATGAAGTGGCGCCGTACTATGGTCAACGGGAGCGCATCACCGTGGCATTCAACGCCTGGGTGAGGCCTGCTGGTGCAGCTACGGACGAACCCGCCCTCCGCCTCCGTACTTGATCCGCTTTCTTCTATCCTTGTGCTTCACCTCGTTCTAAAGTGTCGCGAACGCCGGCAGGGCTAGATGTGCATCGATATGCACTAACGTGCATTGTGAGCCGAAGCACCTCACCGAATGAATGTGACCAGATCTCATCCACGCCGCTCTCGTACCTCCCTGTACTCCGCGGCATAACACCATCCTAAGCGTTAAAAAAAGCGGCCCCTTTCGGGGCCGCTCAGATGACCGTTGATACGGTTCGTTATTAGAACTTCACAGAGATACGGCCGTAGAACTCGCGGCCGGGCACGCGGTAATACGCCGGCAGGAAGCTGTTGGCGAAGGCCGTCAACGCCGCCGGAGGCTGCTTATCGAACAGGTTGCGGATACCGAAGGTAAAGTCGGTATTGATGCTGTCCTGGTGATAGGTCGCCTGCACGTCGTGATAGATCGTGTTGCCCAGGTAGTTATAAGCGTACTTGTACTTCTTTCCGTTCGGGCTCAGCGGACCCGGATTCGAGCACGACCCGATGAAGGCACCCCCGCTGCCGAACAAGGTGTTGTGGGAGCAACCTTCGTTCATTGAGTGGATGTACTCGATGCCATAGTTCGCTGACCAGTCCCCGTAGTTCCAGTTGAGGCCGATGTTGGCCCTCTGCTTCGGGAACCCGCCGAACGCCGTGGTGTCGCCCGCCAGTTCCGACGACACGGTGGACGTCAGGATCTGGTCGTAGTACTTCAGGAACGTCCAGTCGAGGCTAATCTTGAAGTCGCCGATGGACGTCGACGGCAGCTTGTAATGCGAAGCCACGTCAATACCGTTGGTCTTGATGCCGCCAATGTTGCGGTTCAAATCCGTGATATTGGTGATGATTCCGCCAGACGCCGTGACCAGCTTGCACTGACTCGGGTCAGACGGGCCTATCGAACCGCTCGGACCGACGCCGTAGCAGCTGTTGAGGATCACTTGCGGGGGCGTGGCCGTAATCGCGTTCTCAAGATCGATGTGGTAGTAGTCCATGCTGAAGTCGAAGCCCGGGATGAAATCCGGGTTCCACACGAAGCCGATGGTCTTCGAGATGGAACGCTCCGGCGTCAGGTTGACGTTACCGCCCACCGTGGACTTGATTTGCCCGTTCGGCTGGCTATGGGCGCCGCCGCAAGCCGGCGGCAGGTCAGCCGGGATGCCGTCCCAACTGCCGTTCGGTCCCTTGGCGCAGGGGTCGGCCACCGTCGGGAAGGAATCGCTCGCGCCGAAGAACAGTTCGCTCACGGTCGGGGCGCGGAAGCCCTGGGACCAGGAAGCGCGAATCAGCAGCGAGTCCGACGGCTGCCACTTCAGGGCCGCGCGGCCCGTGGTGGCGTTGGCGGTGTGCACGATGGTCGAGGCCGTGGTGCCCGGGATACCGCCGTACCACTTGAACTGCGACCAGCGGTTGGCGATGTCCAGGTCCAGCATCTTGAAGCCCGGGGCATCCGCCACCAGCGGGAAGTCGAACTCGACGTATTCCGCGTTGGTCTTGGTACGGCCGTTCGTCGGCTGCGTCACGTTGCCGGAAGTGTTGCCGGTGGCCGTGGTCGCATCCGGATGCGAGAAGCCGTCGTTTTCCAGGTACTCGTAACCCACGGCGAAGCCCAGGGGGCCCGCCGGCAGGTCTGCGAGGCTGCCGTTCAGGTTGCCGGTGTAATCACGCATCGTCTCTTGGACAATGCTGTGATCCTCGTACAACACATAGTTCAGCATGGGCTGGGTGATGGTCCCGGCGCCGCCGAAGATGTTGAACGGCACGCAACCCGGGGTGGAAGAGCAGGAGGCAACGCCTGGGGAATCCAGGGCCGTGGCCAGACGCTCGGTGTTGAACAGGCCGGTGGTGAGGTCAGTCTCGACGTTATTGCCGTAGACGTAGCTCAGATCCCAGTCCCACTCATTGCCGCCAACGTTGAAGTAGCCCTTGAAACCGCCGGTGAATTGCGCGGTCTCCACGTTCTGATTGAACAGACGCTGACCCGCCTCGATCGGACGACGGCCGAGGAAAACCAACAGATCGTTGTTGTTGGTTGCGCAATTACCCTGAACCAAGCACCACTGGCTCACGCTGCCCACCAGGTCGAAACCGAATGGGTTGTAGGGATTCGTCGCCCCCACGCCGATAGGCTGGCCGTTCACGGTGCTGGAACCCGCGAGACCCAGGAAGAGGGGCGAGGATGCCAGTGCTTGCTGGGAGTCGCGCTTGTTGAACACCACGCTCGAGGTGAAGGACAGGTTGTCCGCGATATCGTAATGCCCTTGAGCGTAGAAGCTAGTGCGCTCGTTCGGGGTGACGAAATAGTTCAACGGCGCGAAGTTGTAGTGATCCGCAGGCGCGAAATCACGGAAGTTCGCGAGCGAGGGCCCGGTCGGCGTACCCGCAAAACCCGGTTTCGGGCTGTTGATCAGGGTCATGTCGCAGGTGCCGTAGGTGAAAACCGTGGTGCCGTTCGGGCAGGTACCGATGCTGCCGCCCGGCACAATGATGAAACGGCCCGACGGAGAAGCGGAGCTGCCCACGGTGGTGCTCTGTCCCCACACCGGTTCCTTGGAGATGTCGCGCGCGCCCGCCCACACTTCGTGCTGATTGACGTAGGCCACGTTCATGACCACGCCGGACTTGTCGCCGGAGGAACCGATGGTGAAATCGTATTCCTGCACCTTGCCGTCGTGATGACCCTGGCCGGAGTAGATGCTGGTGTAAGCATTGGCTTCCGCGCCGTTGTAGTTGTTCACCGTGATGATGTTCACCACGCCCGCGATTGCGTCGGAACCGTAAATGGCCGAGGCGCCGTCCTGCAGGATTTCCACGTGATCAATGATGGTTACAGGGATCTGGTTCAGGTCAACCGTGCCGCCGAGGGCCGGGACCCAACGGCGACCGTTCACCAGCACCAGCACGCGCTTCGGGGTCAGGTTGCGCAGATCGATGTTGGTGGAACCGTTGCCGCCGTTATTGAAGGTGGTGTTGAGGGCGGAACCGGCCTGCGTCACGGTCTGCAGGATGTCACCGATGGAGGTGAGGCCCGTCTGCTTCAGCTGCGTGGCCGTAATGATCGTCACCGGCTGGGCGGTCTCGACGTCGGTGCGCTTGATGCGCGTGCCCGTCACTTCGATCTTGCCCAGTTGCGCCGTATTCTGTTGGTTGGCATTGGCATTCTGGTCGGTCGTGGCATCCGCCGCGAACGCCGACGGCGCCGCGACAGCGGAGACCGCGCCCGCCACCAGGGCGTAACGCACAGCCTTGCTGATCTGGTTGCTGTTCATCCGAAACTCCTAGATTAAGAGTGTTGGAACCTGAACTCCCCTGAGACGCGGGTCACGCGCCGTCGAGGCCCAAAGGTCACGGGAAGCTCCCCGCCCCTTTTAGACGTCTGAATACTAGCACAGACGAATCAAATTGGAAGTAAAATGTTGCTCGTGTGAAACAAGTTGAAAATGGAAAGCCCAGGGCCCCCTTGACCCTGCACATTATTTAATCTATTTGTTGCTATTATACAACATCTAGCGTAACGGGCTGTCGCATATAGGTAGCTAAACTACAGCCAAGGTGGAGCCCGAAGGGATTTGGGGTACACTGCCGCCCGGCCTAGCCCTGGCCTGCCCTTTCAAGCCCCAACCGCCTGTGTCCGCCGCTTCCGACCCGTCCTCCGACCCCCGCAAAAACGCTGCCAACCTATATATGGAAGGTGAGGAGCGCCTGCGCCGGGGAGACGCGGAAGGCGCGCGTGACGCTCTCACCCGCTCTCTATCCCTGGACGGCACGCCAGCGGCAACCCACTATGCCTTGGGCAATTGTTACCGGCTCCTCAATCTTCCCCGGGACGCGGAAGCCGCCTATCGGTCGGCCCTAGCCCGGGACAAGGATTTTCACCGCGCCTGGTTCGGCCTGGCCTTCCTCTACCATGAGAATGGCCAGCGGCGGGAAGCGGCCGAGACTCTGAAGGGACTTGTCCAGCATTTCGCCTCGAACCTGGATCTACAGCACCAGGCGGGCGGCCTATTGGGCGACTACGGCGAGTACGCCGCTGCGGCTGCGGTCTACGAAGACATCACCAAGGCGGAGCCGCAGGCCCGGAATTACCAGCGTCTCGGCCAGTATTACCAGAAACTAGGCCGCTATCCTGAAGCGGCACAGGCTCTGCTCCGCGCCATTGAACTCAACCCCGATGCGGGTCCTGCTTATCTGTTATTCGCCAATACCCAGCAGTTCAGCGCAGTTCAAGAGGACCGAGCCCTGGTCGCCCAATTCGCCAAAAGCCTGGAGTCCGGGACGATCTCGCCCACTACCCGGATATGTCTGCACTTCGCTCTGGGCAAGATGCACGACGACCTAGGGGAATACGACCTGGCGTTTCGGCACTATAGCGAAGGCAACCGGCTCCGCCGCCCTACGCAGGGGTTCAATGCGCTCGCATGGACGGAGTTGGCCGCCCGCATCGGAAAGCTGGACGGGCGCTCGCTTACCCCTCCGGTAGCACCTTCACACGGCCCCCTACCCTTATTCATCGTCGGCATGCTGCGCAGCGGCACCACGCTAGTGGAGCGCGTGCTCGCAAGTCATCCGCAGGTAATCGGCCTTGGCGAAGTGGATTGGCTCGAAGAAATCGTAGGACGACTGGCGAGAGAGAGGAGTACGTATTATCCAGAATTCCTCGGTAGGCTCGATGCATCGGATGTGGAGGCTTTGCGGATCGCCTACCAGCGACGTTGGCCAAAGGACGTTAATAATGCAACCTACATAATCGATAAAAATCCTCTCAATTTCATCTATCTCGGATTCATCGCACGCGTATTCCCGGGGGCGCGTATTGTGCATTGCCGCCGTGACGCGCGCGACACATGCCTGTCCATATATTTTCAAAACTTTGCAAACGAACGGAATAATTACGCATACGCTCTCGAGGATACCGGTCGTTTTTATAACTGCTATTCCGAAATTATGCGTCATTGGCGCCAATGGTTGCCGCCGGAAATGATCGTCGATGTGAATTATGAGGAATTGGTGCGTGATCAAGAGTCTGCCACGCGCAAGCTGCTTCTGGCCCTGGGTCTTCCCTGGGATCCGCACTGCCTTGAATTCCAGAGTCATTCGGACGGTATCTCCACCGCCAGCGTATGGCAGGCCCGGCAATCCATTTATGCTAGCTCGGTGGGGCGCTGGCATCATTACGAACAGCATTTAAAGGATCTTGTTCGTATCCTCGATGTAAGTCCTGATCGCTCCTGAACGCGCGTATGGCAGCCACTTCTATACCCAACGCGGCAATTCGCGCACTCATCGCCCAAGCGGTACGGCACCAACAGCAGGGCCAATATGCAGAAGCGGAGCGCCTATATGCCGATGCCCTTCAGCAAGATCCGGACTTGCCGGATGCCCACCACTTCATGGGCCTGCTGGCCCATCAGACTGGGCGTCAGGAACTTGCCGAATCCCACATGCATCGCGCGCTTGCTCTCGCTCCGCGACGTGCCGAATTCCGCTACAACTACGCGAACATGCTGCTTGGACTTGGACGGCCACAGGATGCGGCGCAGCAATTCCAGCAAGCGGTGGATATCGATCCCCGCATGGCCGATGCCTGGCTAGGATTGGGCATGGTGCTGCATTCGCTGCAGCATCATATGCACGCGATTGCCTGTTTTCGGAACGCCTTGGAACTAAATGCGCGTAGCAAGACTGCCTGGCAAGAACTCGGGGAGTGTTTTCAGGCCCTGAGCATGTTCCCTGAAGCTTTGGAAGCTTACCGTAGCGCGTCCAACGCTGCGCCCGAAGATCCACGGCTGCTGCTTGCCGTTGCCACGGTACTCATGGAAATGCGCCGTGACAGTGAGGCCGAAGAAACCTTCCGGCGTTTGCTTGCCATGGCTCCAAACTTACCGGAAATCCATTACCAGCATGGAGTGTACCTCTCCAATCGCGGTGATTTCACGGCTGCACGGGCGGCGCTCGAGCGCGCCCTTGAGCTCGCACCCGATTTCTATCAGGCCGCGCTCTACTATGCCTACATCACGTCGCTCAAACCGGATGTGCCTTTGGTGCAAAGGCTGATAAATAAGGTTAAGCAAGGCGGCTGGACGGAACCGGGTCAAGCCGTGAACCTGCATTTCACGCTCGGATATGTGCTGGAGAAGAACCAGCAATATGATGCGGCCTTCGAACACTTTCAGGAAGCCAACCGCCAACAGCGGCCGTTAGGCGACTATTCGACCGCGATGCAACGCAAGCTCCAGGCCTCCATGCAGGAAGCATTCGGACCGGACTTTCAGGAACGCGCCCGGAACTTTGCGAATCCTTCTTCCAAACCGCTGTTCATCATCGGTATGCCGCGCTCCGGCACCAGCCTTCTGGAGCAGATTCTCGCGAGCCACCCCCTTGTCTACGGGGGAGGCGAGATGACGTATCTTCACGCCGAACTCCGGCGGCGGATTGGCCTGAAGTTACGGGACGATTTCGCCGCAGCGGTCATCGCGCTGCCGGATATGGAGCTGGCAGCGGCGGCTTCCCGCTTCCTCTCTCATCTGGACGAACTGGCCCCTGATGCGCGGCATGTCACCGACAAGATGCCCTCCAATTTCATGCTGCTGGGATTGCTACATGCATTATTCCCGAATGCCCGCATCGTACACTGCCAGCGCGACCCCATGGACACATGTGTTTCCTGTTTCACAACCAGCTTCCGGCATGGCCATAAGTTCAGCAACGATCTCAGGGAACTGGGGGAATACTACCGGCTCTACGAAGAATCCATGGCCTACTGGCAACGGACGCTTCCTGCCGGCAGCATCCACGGGATTACCTATGAAAGCCTGGTGCAGAACTTGGAATCCGAGGTACGGCGCTTGCTGGAATTCTGCGGACTTCCTTGGGATGAAGCGTGCTTACGCTTCCAGGATAACGCCCGAGCGGTCAGCACGGCGAGCATGTTCCAAGTGCGGCAACCGGTATACGCTTCCGCCATCGGGCGCTGGCGCCGCTACGCCCGCCATTTGGAGCCGCTCAAACAGGCTCTCGGCGAGAGGCCCTTGCTATAATGGGGTTTTATTTTCCTTGAATGTGATGCACGCATGAATACCGAACCTGCGAATTCGCCTGCCCTGGAGCAAGCCTTGATGAACTTCGAGGACAGCGTCGATGGCCGTAGAGCGGTGCTCAAAGAATTCGTGGCCGCCCGAATCTATGTGCTCCTCGACCGGCCTTGGGACGGGCGGTCCTTGCCTAACATGGATTCACGGCTTCTGTTCGTGAGCGACGGCGAGAATATGGAACAGGCCATGCTGGCGGTATTCACCGACAAGGCAAAGGCAGAAACCGTTAAATCTGCCATGGGAGAATTCCAGCATGCCGTGGAAGTGGATGCCAAATGGGCGCTCCTCGGTGTCCCCCCCGGCATGGGCGTACGCATCAATCCTAACGTGGGCCCTTCCTTTCGCATTCTTCCGGAACTCGTCACGGAACTCCGCAAGCAAACACAGCACCAATTGGCGCAGCGCATGAACGTGGAAGCAAAAGGCGCCGTGGGGAAAGGAAGCTGAGATGAGCCATCCCAATCCGCTCAGCCAAGCCCCGGCGGGCCTGGAACAGGCCAGGGCAGACTTCGAGGCCGGCAATCTCGTCGCCGCGGCGGCAGAAGCGGCACGTCTGCTGGATAACCATCCCCGCGATTATGCAGTCCTCTACTTCGCCGCCCAGGTCGCAGTCAGAGAACGGCGTTTCCCCGAGGCGGAGCAGCTGTTAACCCGCGCCATCGCAGCCTCCACGGATGCCTCAAGCCGCGGCCGCGCTTGGAATGGCCTCGGCCATCTCGGGAAGATGGTTCGTAATCTTGACAGTGCCGAGGAATCGTTCCGCCGCGCCATGCTGGCCGACGCTGGAAATGTCGAATACGTGCTCGATTTCGCCGACCTGCTTTCGCAACGTGGCAAGCTGGAAGTGGCCATTGACCTGTTGCGCAGCGCGGTATTGCGTCACCCACGCGATCCGCAACCTTGCCTCACTCTTGGCAATGTGCTTTTGCACGCTAATCGCCATCGCGATGCACTGGCGTTCTATGACATGGCACTACAACGTGATCCCAACCTGGCCGCCGCGCACTTCAATGCCGGAGTAGCCTTGACCATGCTCGGCGAACTCGACGCCGCCAAGACGGCGTGCGAAACAGCGCTCAAACTCGACCCCGAACTTCCAGGTTATTACCAGCTCGCGTGCCTCGGTGCGTTGCACTCGGGTGACGCCGCCGTTCCACGCCTAGAGGAACTGCTGCAAAAACCCGATGCGCTGATGGAAAGACGCATCGATGCGGGCTTCGCGCTTTCGCGCATGTATGACGATGCTGGCGATGCTCCCCGCGCGTTCCCGCCACTCCGTCACGCAAACGACTTGAAGCGGTCGACCATCAATTACGATCTCGATACCGACCGGCAGCTTTTTGAGCGGATCGCCGCATTCTTTACAGCTGATTTCTTCGCGCGTTTCCAGCCACTGAGCGACTCGAAACTTGCTCCCATCTTTGTGCTCGGAATGCCGCGTTCCGGCACTACCTTGGTGGAGCAGATGCTGGCCGGCCATTCCCAGGTACAGAGCGGCGGCGAACTCAATTACATGCCGGAAATTGCAGCGCAGCTTGGTGAAACGTGGGGGGCGCGCGGCGCCGCCTCGCCTGGCAGCGTTGACCAGGTGACCGCCGATCTACGTGGAGCCGCTGACAATTATGCTCGCCGCACTGCTTTGCTGCATGCGAAGCGGCCGCGTTTCACGGACAAGCTGCCTGGCAACTTCATGTTCATCGGCCTCATCCATCTCATGTTCCCAAACGCACGGATCATCCATTGCCGTCGTGATGCCGCTGACACATGCTTCAGTTGCTACCAACGGTTGTTCAGCTCTGACGTGCCCTACAGCTACGACCTCGTGGAACTTGGTGGGTATTATGGGCTGTACCAGCGACTGATGGATCATTGGCATGCGGTGTTGCCCGCGGGGCGCATCCTCGAAGTGGACTACGAGTCGGTGGTGGCGGACCCCGAAGCGAATGTGCGCAGAATGCTCGAATTCTGCAGCCTCGAATTCGAGCCGGCCTGCCTGAATTTCAAGGACGTTAAGCGCGCCGTCACCACTGCCAGCGCCGTGCAGGTCCGGAAGCCGCTGTATGCGACTGCGGTGCACCGTTGGAAAAAATACTCAACCGAACTCGGCCTGCTGCTCTCCGCGCTCGGAAGGGATCCAGCCGGCACCTGAGCCCTTAGACGGCCGGGCGGCGCCTACTCAGCGCCTCACGGGCGTGCGCTAGCTGTTCGTTTTCAGGGACTTCGGCGAAGAAGCTCACGGCGATGTGGCGGCCGCTAGAACTCACCCGGTGGAACCAGCCGGCAGGCAGGAACAGCATCTCGCCTGCCTGGATATCCACATCTAGACGCGCCGGTTCGGCCTTGGCATAACGCGGAAATCTGGCCCGGTCAGGCGCCTCGATGTCCACTTGTGCCAGATGCGGCATCCCGGACAGATTCGCATAACGTATCAAGCCGTTCTCCTCCACCTTCACCAGCTGCCCGCGCGGGTAGAGATTCGGCGCCTGCTCCGGCGGGAACAGGGTGAAATGCTTGCGGCCTTCCACCACCACGTAGAGGTTGTCGTTGAAATCGTGGTGCAGGGGCGTCACGATCGTCTTATCGCTGTTTCCCATCCAAAGATTGATGCAGCGCAGCGTCAGATCCTTGAAGTAAACCGGAATAGAAAAATCTCCCAGGAGCTGTAGCAACGGCGGCTCGATAACCTTGTCCGTCTGCAGGTTGAGATACACCCGGTCGTCGCCGCCTGGCCTCGCCATCACCTGGGCGAGAAAATCCGCGAAACGCATCGGCAGGTAGGCGGAACTTTCGGCGCTGTATTCGTGCCCGCCGCGCTTCTGCACGAGCACTTCGTGTGCGCCAGCCTTGTAGGCGAGGTAATCGTTGCTCCACAACTGCGTACGCCAACCGAGTTCCGTGAGGGATTGGGTGCGGATCACCACCGGCTGACGCGGGACGAAGAAACGGGAATAGAAATCCTGCAGGGGGATGGGGAAATCCACGCGCGCGACGGCCATGCTCATGCGGTTCTCCCAGAGCGTCGCGACCCACAACCGGCCCGTACCGCGTCTGGCTGTAACTGGCGCCCCGGGGCGGAGTTGAACCGCCGACCTTCCCCTTAGGAGGGGGATGCTCTATCCAACTGAGCTACCGGGGCATCGCCGTTAGTTTAACTTGTCGTGTCATCCCATCCCTGGGCTTGCCCTGCCCCCGCTGCGCTACGCTACGCATCCAGCTCCGCTTGCGGTCCAGGGCATACCTCCCTGTATGCCCGCTCGAAGCTTCCGCTGCGAGCCCCGGCGGGACGTTCGGGCTAGGGCGAACTGTGCTCACCCTCACCCAACTGAGCTGTCAGGGCATTATCCGGGCATTTTAAAGCACAAAGCCGGGCGGGAGCCCGGCTTTGCCTTCGACCTGGTGGAGCGGAAGGGGATCGAACCCTCGACCTTCGCATTGCGAACGCGACGCTCTCCCAGCTGAGCTACCGCCCCGGTGCGGGCGCATTTTAGCATCCCGCCTCCGACACAGCCAGCGGAAAACCCCTGCCTGCAACGCCGCTCCGCTGCCGGGTTATGCTATTCCTGACGAACGGCTCGCGCACGCCTCTAAAGGGGAGGATAGTGTCAAAACCCTATACGGCCTGCCCGTACGTCAACCCAAATACAGCCATCCAGGTCACACCATGTCCAAGAGATTCGTCGGCCTATTCGCATTCCTTTTCCCCCTGCTCATGGCCCCGCCCCTCGCCCCGGCGGCGGTCTATCCCCGCGCCCAGCAGCGCCCGCTGTACGTGCCCGGACAGGTCATCGTCAAGTATAAGGTTGGGGCGGATCTGAACAGGCGCGTGGCGGCGCTCCAAGCCCTGGCGGTGCAGGAAGAGCGGGGTCTCGGGAGTATTCCGCGATTGAACGTCCTGACCCTGCCCCAGGGCACGGACGTGATGCAGACGGTGCG
>JBLNDO010000100.1:0-56783 GCA_050261675.1 Bacillota bacterium | reverse complement strand
TGCTCCGGGGATGCGTCTTCGTTGAGGGAATCAGTCAGTGTCTACACACGCCAGCGCTCTGCCTGTCGGTTACAAGCTGGATGAATACCTGATCGGCCGCCTACTCGGACACGGCGGCTTCGGGCTGACTTACCTTGCGCAGGACACCAACCTCAACGCGCTCGTGGCCATCAAGGAATTCCTGCCACAGGAGTTCGCGGTGCGCAACGCGAAGTCCGAGGTGGTCGCCAAGTCCGAGTTCGACGCCGATTCCTACAAATGGGGCCTGGAACGCTTCAAGGAAGAGGCGCGGGCGCTGGCGCGCTTCAAGCACCCCAATATCGTGCGCGTCGCGCGCCTCATCGAGGCGAACGGCACGGCCTACATGGTGATGGACTTTGAGCCGGGTCTGACGCTCAGCCAGTACCTGAAACGCAACGGTCCGACGCTGGAAGAGGGCCGGCTGCTCGGCATCTTCCTGCCGGTACTGGACGGTCTCGAGGCGCTGCACCGCCTGCAGCTCGTGCACCGCGACATCAAGCCCAGCAACATCTACGTGCGTGCCTATGGCGGGCCGATGCTCATCGATTTCGGCGCGGTGCGCCAGGCCATCGGCGCCCAGAGCCAGAACCTGACCTCGCTGGTGACGCCGGGCTACGCACCCATCGAGCAGTATTCCAGCGACGGCCGCCAGGGCGCCTGGAGCGACCTCTACGCCGTCGGCGCCAGCATCTATTACTGCATGTTCGGTCACGCGCCCGCCGACGCGGCGCGCCGCAGCGCCACCATGAGCGATGGCGCCGAGGACCCGTATGTCAGCGCGTCGGTGGAGGGCAAGGACAAGTATTCCCGTGACCTTCTGGACTGCGTCGACTGGGCTCTGAAATTCAAGCAGCGCGACCGACCCCAGAGTGCCCACGAATTCCGCGAGCGGCTGCGCGGCTCGCCGGTGCCGCCGCAGATCATCGAGGTTCCGGAGAGCCTGGCGGAGGTGCCGGAACTGCAGCACGGTGTCATGTCGGCGCCGACCCTGCCGGCGCACAGCCAGCGGGTATATACGTCAGTCCAGGCCCCGAGCGCAAATCAGGGGCTTCCCGGCGCCACCGCGGGGGATTCCACCGTGATATCCCTGCCCACTCGGGGCGGCGACAGCCTGGTGCCTCTCATCGAAGGAACGCGCCGGCCGAACGCGACGGAGATGATGCCAAGGACCTCGCTCCTGGAGCGGTTCAAGGTCCAGGCACGGCGCCTCGGGGCTGCGCTGGAAGCACAGTTCGAGACCGCGAACCAGGACCCCTCGACGCTCACCTCGCGGCTCACCAAGCACCTGCGCGAGCCGCGCGGCCTGCGCATCGCGTTGACCGCACTCATCATGATCATGCTCGCCACCAGCATCTTCATCTATAGCCGCCGCACCGGCAACGACCAGCATCTCTACGACACGGCCGCGGCGGCCAACACCGTCGCCGCCTACCAGGCATACCTCGGTTCCTGCGGTAGTTGCGCCCACCAGGCGGAGGCGGAGGACGCCGTCGCTAGGCTGCAGCGGTCGGCGACCGCGGCCCAGGCGAACGCCCTGCAGTCCCGGTTCAGGGAACTGCTGGCGAAGAAGCAGCTGGCACCGCCGACGGAACCCAACGCCCAGTCGGTGCTGGAGCAGCTCGCGGCGCTCGACCCCAACGGCGCGGAACTGCCGGGTGATCGCAGCGACCTGGACGCGGCCCTCAAGGCAGCACAGCACCCGGTCGCGAAGGGAACGCAAGTGCCGCCGAAACGCGTCGCCATCGCCAAGCCCGGGTCGAGGCCGGCTGCGTCCAATTCGCCCTTGAGCGCCGATTCTGTGGTACAGGGGGAAGTCCTGCCCAAGCCCATCTATTCGCCGGCGCCCAAATACCCGCAGGCCGCCAAGGGCATGAGCGGGTACGTGGTGCTGGAGTTCAATGTCAACGTCGACGGCAGCACCTCCAGCGTGGAGGTAGTGGACTCTTCCCCGAAGGGGGTGTTCGACGACGTGGCCATGCACGCCGTGCACAGCTGGATGTTCTCGCCCGATACCGTCCACGGTTCCCGCCAGCGCAAGCGCATCCGCTACCGCCTCGAATTCAAGCCGTGAGCGCGTCCGGGCAGTTTCGCGGGGCCGCGCACGAAACGTACCCTCTTGTCCGTTATGGCGGCATTGCACTGCATAGCGCTGGTTTCAGCGCCCAGGGTGTACGGGAGTACAACGAGGACAGGCTTGGGTACGTGCACAACGGCCAATATGCCTGCTGGGCTCTGGCGGACGGCCTCGGCGGCCACCACGGTGGCGCGCGCGCAGCGGGACTCGCGGTGGAAGCGGGCCTCCATTCGCTGGAGCGTAGCGCGATCCCACGGCTCGAGGACAAGCTCAAGCAGGCCATCAGCAATGCGCATGCCGCGATTGTCAACGAGCAGCGGCGCAATGCGGAATTCGCCGGCATGCGCAGCACACTCGTGCTTTTGGGCGTGGATGGCGAGAGCCTTGCTTGGGCCCACGCGGGCGATTCACGTCTCTACCATTTCCGCGACGGCCGCCTCGCGTGGCGCACCCGTGACCACAGTGCCGTGCAGCTCCTGGTATCTGCGGGGGAGGTGGCGGAAGCGGATATCGCGCGTCATCCCGACCGTTCGCGCTTGGTGAGTACGCTGGGAGGCGACAGTTCGCTGCTCATCAGCGCACGCCGTGCTGAGCTGCCTCCCCGCTCCGGCGATGTGATGCTGTTGGCGAGCGACGGGCTGTGGGAGCATTTCGACAATCTTGCCCTGGAACAGGCAGTGGTCGCCGCCGAAGGGCCGGAAGAGCTGTTGGATATCCTGACACAGCGGGTGGCGGCGGAGGCCTTGCCCAGACAGGACAACTACTCCGCCATCGCCGTATATATAGAAACCTAGAAGAGCCTGGCGTAGGCCCTGGCCACAGCCGCGATATCCGGTGCGGCGAACAGACCACGGATCACGGCCAGCATGTCGGCACCGGCATTGACCAAGGTGCCGCCGTTCTCCGGGGTGATTCCGCCAATGGCGCAGAGCGGGATGCTTAAGCGGCGCCGGGCCTCCGTGAGCAACTCGAGCGACGGACGCACGGCGCCTGGTTTGGTATCCGAGGGGAAGAAGCTGCCGAACGCCACATAGTCGGCTCCCGCCCGGACGGTCGCCACGGCCCGCTCCAGGGAGTCGTAGCAGGACACGCCCACCAGGGCCCGGGGTCCGAGACGGACCCGCGCCGCCTTGGGGTCGACGTCGTCCTTGCCGAGATGCACGCCGTCCGCGCCCACGGCCGCCGCGAGCTCCACATCGTCGTTGACGATGCACGGCACGCCGTGGCCGCGGCAGATTTCCAGGAGTGCGCGCGCTTCGCTCGCGCGCCGTGCCGCATCGCCTGACTTGTCCCGGTATTGCACGAGGCGTGCGCCGCCTCGGATGGCGGCTTCCACGGCGGGCGGCAATGCCGGGCCGGGAATGAGTTCCGTATCGGCGATGGCGTAAAGACCGCGAAGGCCCGCACTCACGGCTTCGGCCCGCGGCAGGGGAAATGCTGGCCCCGGCCAGGCTGCCATCCCCGCTGCAGGGCCTCCCAGGTGTAGCGCTGTCCCTGTTCGACTGCGTCTTCCATGCCCGAGCCCAAGGCAAGGCGTGCGGCGATGGCGGAGGCGAGGGTGCAGCCTGAGCCGTGGTAGCTCCCCGGCAGCCGCGGCCAGGCGTACTCGCGCTGCAGGCTGGGGCCGAAGAGACGATTGCGCACGTCGGGTCCCGCTTCATCCGCGCCCTTGACGAGCACGTGCCGTGCGCCCGTGGAAAGGATCGTTTGGGCCCGCCCGGCGGCATCGACGGCCTCGGGCGCAAAGCGCCGGCTTTCGGGGGCGTTGGGTGTGACTAGCGCCGCCAGCGGAAACAGTTCCCGGAGATACACGTCCAGCAACGCGTCTTCGGCGAGCCGTCCGCCACCGCCGGCGGCAAGCACCGGGTCCACCACCACGGGCAGAGCCGGGTATTCCGCGAGTAGCGCCGCCACCGCGCGCCCTACCCCGGCAGCCGCCAGTAGTCCGAGCTTCACCGCGGCCACTGGCATGTCGGCGAGCACCGCTTCGGCTTGCGCGGTCACGAAGGCGGGGTCCAGCGCCATCACTTCCATCACGTCACGGCTATCTTGCAGCGTGAGCGCGGCCGCCACCGGCGCCGGGTGAGCGCCCGCCATGGTGATTGCCTGGATGTCGGCGGCGAGGCCGGCGCCACCTGACGGATCGTTGCCGGCGATGACCAGCACCACCGGTGGATGAGACGCATTTCGCATAAATGAATTTTACCCCCGGGCCGTTCCGCTTCCGCCGTGGGCATGAGAAAATAGGATTTTGGCGGCGTATTTCGCCGCCTTCATCGGGGTAAGCCTCATCCGCCTGCCGGGCGGCCGGAAGCGTCATGAAAGCCTACATGTGCGTCATCTGCGGATTCGTCTACGAGGAAGCCAAAGGCCATCCCGAAAGCGGCGTCGCACCCGGTACCAAGTGGGAGGACGTCCCGCTCACCTGGCGGTGCCCCGATTGCGGCGCGGGTAAAGAAGATTTCGAACTGATCGAAATCTAGAGCTGCTCGATTTCGTAGCCATCCTTCTTGAAAAACGCCAGCAGCCCGTCCGGGCCCACGAGATGCAGGGCGCCCACCACAACGAAGTACGGCTTGCCGCCCTGCATGAGCTTCTCGAGTTGGGGCATCCAGGCGCGGTTGCGCTGCACCAGCACCGCCTGGTAGACCTCGGGATAACCGCCGAATTCCTGCTTGAGTTCTTTTTCCAATACCTGGGTGTTCCCGTCGTGCCAGGCGCCGATGAGTTCGTCCAGCTCCTGCCTGAGTGTCGTGGATTCGTCCAGGGATTGGACCAGCAGGTCCTGCTGCACCCGGTCCGGGAGCTTGGCGAACAAGCCGAGTTGGTAGGCCGCCTGTTCCAGGCCGATGACGGGCTTGCCGGCGGCGTCCGCTTCGTCGGAGAAATGGATGTCCACGCCGCTCTTGGGATCGAACCCCTCCCGGCCGAGTTGGTTGTCCAGGAGCACGATGCTGGCGAGCCAGGGGCGCATGGGCTCGATCATGGCCATGTCCACTTTCTGTCGCGCGGCAAGTTCCGCCACCCGCTGGTAAACGGCCGGGGGCAGCGCGGTCTTGAGGGACTGCCCTGATGGATAACTGCCCTGCTGCTGCATCTGCAACTGGGCGCTTTCCGCATCGAAATGACGGAGGTCGATTTCCTCCACCAGGCCCGCGGAGGACTTGAACGCATCCTCCATGACCTCTGGCAGCGGGTAATCGGCGGGGCGCAGCACGTGCACAGAGCCCGCCAGATACAGGGTCTCGCTGTCCTTCGTCACTCTCCAAAGGAAATGCTTCGGTTCCGCCTGGGCGGCGGCGGAGAGCAGCAGCAATAGGACGGCGAGGAGAAGGCGCGGCATGGGGGGTTCCTCGGGCGGGGTAGAATACGGCTCCGGCCGGAAGCGGAGCACGCGTGTCCAATCGTACCATCAACCTCGGCGACGACCTGTACGCCTATCTGCTCGCTGCATCCTTGCGGGAGCCGGCGTTGATGCAACGCCTGCGCGAGGAGACCGCGAAGCTCCCCGAGGCGCGCATGCAGATCTCGCCGGAGCAGGGCCAGTTCATGCAGTTGCTGGTGAAACTCGTCGGTGCGCAGCGTTGCATCGAGGTGGGCGTATTCACGGGTTACAGCAGCCTCGCCGTGGCGCTGGCGCTGCCGGCGGATGGCCGGTTGCTCGCCTGTGACGTGAGCGAACCGTTCACCGCGGTGGCGCGCCGTTACTGGAAGGAGGCGGGCATGGAACGGAAGATCGAACTCGTGCTGGCACCGGCTCTCGAGACCCTGGATGCGCGCGTCAAGGCCGGCGAGGCGGCCACGTACGATTTCGCGTTCATCGACGCGGACAAGGCCAATTACGGCGCTTATTACGAGCGCATCCTCAAGCTGCTCCGGCCCGGCGGACTCATGGCCGTAGACAACGTGCTCTGGAGCGGCCGTGTGCTGGACCCGGCTGACCGGAGCGAGGACACCCGGGCCATCCGCGCCTTCAACGAGAAGCTCCACACGGACGAGCGCGTGGATGTTTCGATGCTGCCGCTCGGCGACGGGCTGACGCTGGCGCGCAAGCGCTAGTTATTGCTTCGCCAGCCACGCGTCGTCGGATCCCTCCGGGATGTTCTCGAAGAGAATGGTGGAGAGATAGCGCTCCGCGGTGTCCGGCAGCATCACCAGGAACACCGCGCCGTCGGGCGCTTTTTCCGCCACCTTGAGGGCGGCAGCGAGCGTGGCGCCGGCGGAAATCCCCACCAGCATGCCTTCCTCCCGGGCGAGCCTCTGGGCGGTATCCCGGGCCAGGAGGTCCTCCACCGTCACGATCTCGTCCACCACCTTGCGGTTGAGCACCGCCGGCACGAAATCCGGGGTCCAGCCCTGGATCTTATGGGGCTGCCATTCCTTGCCGGCGAGCAGCGAGGCGCTGGCGGGTTCCGAGGCGATGATTTTCACGTCGGGGCGCGCCACCTTCAGCACTTCCCCCACGCCCGTGAGGGTGCCGCCGGTGCCCCAGCCGGTGACGAAATAGTCGAGCCGCCGGCCGTTGAAGTCCTGGAGGATCTCCGGGGCGGTGGTATTGCGGTGCCAGGCAGGGTTCGCCGGGTTTTCGAACTGCCGGGCGAGGAACCAACCGTGCTTCTTGGCGAGCTCCTCGGCCTTGCGCACCATCCCGCTGCCGCGTTCCGCGGCGGGGGTGATGATGACCTTGGCGCCGAAGGCGCGCATGAGTTTGCGCCGCTCGATGGAGAAGGTCTCGGCCATGATGGCCACGAAGGGGTAACCGCGGGCGGCGCAAACCATGGCGAGCGCGATGCCGGTGTTGCCGGAGGTGGCCTCGATGACCGTCTGGCCGGGCTTGAGCGCGCCGCGCCTCTCTGCGTCCAGGATGATGGCGAGCGCCAGCCGGTCCTTGACCGAGGAGGCGGGATTGAAAGCCTCGATCTTGGCGTATATCTCCACGCGCTTCGGGGGGATGCGGTTGAGCCGCACCACGGGCGTGCGCCCGACGGTGCCGAGGATGCTGTCGTGAATCATGGATACCTCGTTTTTATGCCTGCATGTCGGGCAGGGCGCTGTTGTCGAAAAGGGATAACCCCTAACCTGAGGAATTTATTTCAGGGTCGACAACGGCAGCGGGGCAGGAAGGCCATAGGGGCAGGATAACTCAGCCGACCGCATCGAGCCAGCCGTACTTGTCGGGCGTCTTGCCGTTGAACAAGCCGAAGAACAGTTCCTGCAGGCGGCGCGTGACAGGACCGGGCTTGCCTTCTCCCACAGGCTTGCCGTCCACCGAGCGCAGCGGCGTGATCTCGGCGGCGGTGCCGCACATGAAGATCTCGTCGGCGAAGTAGAGGTACTCCCGCGGCAGGTCCCGCTCCACCACCTTCATGCCCGCGTCCTGGGCGAGCATCATGACCGTGTGGCGGGTGATGCCGTGCAGGATGGCGGCGCTCGCCGGCGTGGTGTGCAAGACGCCGTCGAAGATCAGGAACAGGTTCTCGCCGGCGCCCTCGGAGAGCAGGCCCGTGGAAGCGAGGGCGATGCCCTCGCCGTAGCCGAGGCGCCGCGCCTCGCGGGCGATGAGCGCGCCGGAGAGGTAATTGCCGCCCGCCTTGGCGCCGGCGGGGATGGTGTTGGGCGCGAAGCGCTGCCAGCTGGAAACGCCGGCATCGATGCCCGCTTCGAGCACGCCGGGACCCAGGTATGCCCCCATCTCCCAGGCGCCCACCGCCACTTCGATAGGTGCGTCGGCCGACAGGCTCAAGGGGCCGCCGGCGCCGCGGAACGCCACCGGGCGGATATAGGACTTGGGCAGCTTGTTGACCTTGATGACTTCGCGGCAGGCGGCCGCGAGTTCGGGCTGGGTGTAGGGCAGCTTGATGTCGTAGACCTTGGCGGAATGGTAGAAGCGCTTCAAATGGTCCGTGAGCCGGAAGATCATCTGCCCCTTGGGGGTATCGTAGCTGCGGATGCCCTCGAAGATCGAGGAACCGTAGTGCAGCGCGTGCGCCATCACGTGGGTGGTCGCCTCGGCCCAGGGCTTGATCTTGCCGTTGTGCCAGATGTGGGCGGGATAGTTCACGGCCATAGCGGTCTCCGTAAGGTCGCAACAGGATAGAGGAATTCAGCTCGGATTGCCTGCTTTGGGAGCGGCACTTGACCTGGATCAGTGTGGCCCGACACGGACGGGTTTAAGGTGGCGAAACGGTAACCATCGATATTTCAAGGAGGTTTTTATGTCTCCCAAATCCGTGAAGAAATCGAAACCCGCGAGGAAAGCACGCAAGCTGGCGGTCAAGAAACCCCTCGTGAAGAAAGTGGCGCTACCAGCCCAGCCCAAGGCCCCCATCGCGGTTCTGCCTCCGCTCATGTAAGCGGATTCCATCCTAACGGCGAAAAGGAGAAGGCGCCTTGCGGCGCCTTCGTGTTATCAGGGCGTTCAATACCTGTAGTGGTCCGGCTTGTACGGGCCGTGCTGGTCCACGCCGATGTACTTCGCCTGTTCCGGCGTGAGCTGGGTCAGATGCGCGCCGATGCGCCCCAGGTGCAGCCGCGCCACTTTCTCGTCCAGGTGTTTCGGCAGCACGTAGACCTTCTTTTCGTACTTGCCGCCGTGGGCGAAGAGTTCGATCTGCGCCAGCACCTGGTTGGTGAAGGAATTAGACATCACGAACGAGGGGTGTCCCGTGGCGCAACCGAGGTTCACCAGGCGCCCCTCGGCCAGCACGATGATGCGCTTGCCGTCCGGGAAGATCACGTGGTCCACCTGCGGCTTGATGTTCTCCCAGGTGTACTGACGCAGCGCGGCGATCTCGATCTCGGAGTCGAAGTGGCCGATGTTGCACACGATGGCGTTGTGCTTCATGCGCTTCATGTGTGCATGGGTGATCACGTGGTAGTTGCCGGTGGCGGTGACGAAGATATCCGCCTTGTCGGCCGCCTCCTCCATGGTCACCACCCGGTAGCCCTCCATCGCCGCCTGCAGGGCGCAGATGGGGTCAATCTCGGTGATCCACACCGTGGCACCGAGCCCACGCAGCGACTGGGCGCAGCCTTTGCCCACGTCGCCGTAACCGGCCACCAGCGCGATCTTGCCCGCCACCATCACATCGGTGGCGCGTTTGATGCCGTCCACCAGCGACTCTCGGCAGCCGTAGAGGTTGTCGAACTTGGACTTGGTCACCGAGTCGTTCACGTTGATGGCCGGGAAGGGCAGCTGGCCGGCTTTCTGCATCTCGTAGAGGCGGTGCACGCCAGTGGTGGTTTCCTCGGTCACGCCTTTGATGTTCGCGAGGATGCGCGAATAGAAACCGGGCTTGGAGTCGAGGCGCTTCTGGATGGACTTGAAGAGGGCCGTCTCCTCCTCGTTGGAGGGGTTGGAGACCAGCCTGCGGTCCTTCTCGGCCTTGGCGCCCAGGATCACCAGGAGGGTGGCGTCGCCGCCGTCGTCCAGGATCATGTTGGGCGTGCCGCCGTCGTGCCATTCCATGATGCGGTGGGTGAATTCCCAGTACTCGTCCAGGGTCTCGCCCTTGTAGGCGAACACCGGCGTGCCGGAGGCGGCGATGGCCGCGGCGGCGTGATCCTGGGTGGAATAGATGTTGCAGGAGGCCCAACGGATCTCGGCCCCGAGGGCCTTCAAGCTCTCGATCAGCATGGCCGTCTGGATGGTCATGTGCAGGGAGCCCGCGATGCGGGCTCCCTTGAGGGGCTGGGCCTTCTTGTATTCCTCGCGTACCGCCATGAGGCCGGGCATCTCGGTTTCGGCGATGGCGATTTCCTTGCGGCCCCAGTCGGCGAGGCCGATGTCCTTGACGTGATAGTCGTGGTGCTTCTTGTCTGCGACAGCGTTCATATGGATTCTCCAATTTGAACGAGCGCCGTTGGACTTCGTGCCTCTCTCCAAGCCTGGCCGGACGTTTCCGGTTGCAGCGCTCCTTGGAGTCGGGCGTGCGATGCGGCGCGTGGTTACAAGCCCGCCGCGTCGCGCAACAATTCCGCCTTGTCAGTCTTCTCCCAACTGAAGGCGGTGAAACTCTCGCCGTTGGAGAGCTTGACCTGATACGGCGCGCGGCCGAAGTGGCCGTAGGACGCCGTGTCGCGGTACATGGGGTGCACCAGGTCCAACATCTTGATGATGCCGTAGGGCCTCAAGTCGAAATGCTTGCGGATCAGCTTCTCGATCTTGTCGTCGCTGATCCTGCCGGTGCCGAAGGTGGTGACCGAGATGGACGTGGGGTGGGCCACGCCGATGGCGTAGCTCACCTGGATCTCGCAACGGTCGGCGAGTCCCGCGGCCACGATGTTCTTGGCCACGTAACGCGCCGCGTAAGCCGCCGAGCGGTCCACCTTGGAGGGATCCTTGCCGGAGAAGGCCCCGCCGCCGTGGCGCGCCCAGCCGCCGTAGGTGTCCACGATGATCTTGCGGCCGGTGAGCCCGCAGTCCCCGACCGGGCCGCCGATTACGAATTTGCCGGTGGGGTTGATATGGAACTTGGTGCCCTTGTGGACCATCTTTGCCGGCAGCACCGGCTTGATGATCTCCTCCATCACGCCCTCCTTGAGCTCGGAGAGCTTCACAGAGGGGTCGTGCTGCGTCGAGAGCACCACGGCGTCGATGGCGACAGCCCGGACGTCCTCGTAACGCAGCGTCACTTGGCTCTTGGCGTCGGGCCTGAGCCAGGGCAGGGGGTTCTTCTTGCTCTTGCGCACATCGGCCTGCCGCTCCACCAGCCGGTGGGCGTAATAGATGGCGGCCGGCATGTAGTCGCGGGTCTCTTTCGTGGCGTAGCCGAACATCAGGCCCTGGTCGCCGGCACCCTGGTTCTCGGGGTCGCCGCGGTCCACGCCCTGGTTGATGTCGGGGGACTGCTTGCCGATGACGTTGAGGATGCCGCAGGTGCGGCCGTCGAAGCCCACGTGCGAGCTGGTGTAGCCGATGTCGCAGATCACCCGGCGCACCAGCTCCTCCAGATCCACCCAGGCGCTCGTGGTCACCTCGCCCGCGACCACGGCGATGCCGGTTTTTACCATTGTCTCGCAGGCGACGCGCGCCTTCTTGTCCTGGGCGAGGATGGCGTCCAGCACTGCGTCAGAAATCTGGTCCGCGACTTTGTCCGGGTGGCCTTCCGAAACGGATTCCGAGGTGAACAGGGTGCTGTGAGACATGCGTATGGCGGTCCTGGTGATTGCCGGGCCGGGGGTCGGGCTGCAAAAGGGGCAATAGTTTACCGATTTGGACAGGCTTTTTCGACTTCGGAAACGCTCGGCGTTCCCCGCGCCTCGCGCGGCGTTATTCCGGCCTGGGAAGGAGATGTGGAGGCCGAGAGGCGCGCTGAAATCCTGTTTATTTTACTCCTTCCGAAGCCCGTCGGGAGCGCCGTTTGTCGCACCGATTCATATTGTCATGTCTATATTTAGGAAAGCAGGCACATCCATGCCGGGCTTCACCTGACGATGCTTTTCCGGCGTGCACCTATACTCAGGTTGCGGCGTTTTTATTCATCAAGAAGCCGACGCTGCGCACAAAGGAGGGCCCATGCAAACCGCACCGGTCAGTCCCGACGTCAGCAACATCCTCAATCCGCCGAACCTATCGCTGGGCCAGCTCATCCTGCACGCCGATCCCATCGTCCAGGCGGCGTTGGTGCTGTTGCTGCTGCTCTCCGTCTGGAGCTGGTCCATCATGGTGGACAAGGCGGTGGAGATCACGCGCGCCCGGCGTGCGGTGCGCAAGCTGGAGAAGGCGGTGCAGGGCGGCGCGGGCGTGGAAGAAGCCGCGGCCGCCACCAAGCATCCCGCCGCGGCAGTGCTGCGCGCTGGCGTGCAGGAGTGGCGGTCGCCGCCGTCCGGCGTGCACGAGTCCCTGGGCGAACAGCGCGACCGCATCGAGCGTGCGATGCGCAACGAACTCGCGGGCGAGATGCGGCGCATGGAGCTACGCCTGCCGTTCCTCGCCACCGTGGGCTCGGCGGCTCCCTTCATCGGGCTGTTCGGCACGGTGTGGGGCATCATGAACAGCTTCACCGCCATCGCCCAGTCCCACGACACCAGCCTGGCGGTGGTGGCGCCTGGCATCGCCCAGGCGCTCATCGGCACGGCCTTCGGCCTCGCCGCCGCCATCCCCGCGGTCATGGCCTACAACAAATTCGCCACCGAGTTCGGCCTGTACGTGGGTCGTATGCAGACGCTCATCAGCACCTGCGGCGGGACCCTGGTGAAACAGCCGCGCACGGAGGGCCGCTGACATGGCCATGAGCGCGCCGCGCGCCCCGGCTGGCGACGAATCCTCGGGTTACCGCCCGGTGGCGGAGATCAACGTCACCCCGCTGGTGGACGTCATGCTGGTGCTGCTCATCATCTTCATGATCACGGCGCCCCTGATGATGGCGCAACTTCCCATCCAGCTGCCCAAGACCAGCGCCCAGGACCTCGGTAAGCCGCCGGAGCCCCTGATCGTCGCGATCGACGCCCAGGGGCAGTTCTACATCGGCAGCGACGTGGTGGCCGCCGCGGAACTGCGCGCGCGCCTCAAGACGCTGGCGGACAAGGATTCGGATCAGATCGTGTATGTACGCGCGGACAAGACCGTCCCCTACGGCCAAGTGATGGCTTTGTTGAGCGAGGTGGGGCAGGCGGGGTTCTACAAGATCTCGCTCATGAGCGAGCAGCCCGGTGGTTGAGGTCATGTCCGGCTTCAAGCGCAGTTTCGGCATCTCGGTGCTGCTGCACGCGCTGGCGGTGTTGGCGGTGATCTCCGTCATCGAATATCACCCGAAAGCGGTGCATCTGCCGCCGGCCCCGAGCGCATTCGACCGCGCCATCCCCATCAGCCTGGTGCCGCAGCCGCACCCGCAGCCCAAGCCGCCGGTGCCGAAGCCCAAGGTGCCCCAGCCCATCAAGCCGCCGCCTGCCGCCATCCAGACCCAGACAAGCCAGGTGGCGCCCACGGTTCCGCCTCCGCCCGCCAATCCGTCGCCACCGCAGGCACCGCCCGAACAGCCGGAGACAACGCGCCCACCGGACTACCAGGAGATCGCGGAGGGCATCCTGGAAGCGAACAAGCGCTACCCGCGCGAGGCGCTGATACAGGGCATCGAGGGCGAGGTGGAACTGCAGTACGTGGTCAACAACCAGGGCACGGTGCTGGGCTACACTATCGTGAGTTCCTCGCACCAGCAGGTACTGGATGACGAGGTGATTCGGCTCATCCGCAGCGTGCGCTTCCCGCCATTCCCGGCGGGGGATACGGATTTGCGCAAGACACTCGACGTCACCATCGAATTCTCGCTGCATCAATGAGGTTTTCGGCGGCGAAATGCAGCCGTGTTAAGCTTCCAGCGCATGAGCATTACCCGCGCCCGCTGGTATTTCGACCTCATCTCACCGTTTTCGTATCTGCATCTCAAGCAGTTCTACCGCCTGCCCGCCGATTTCGACATCGAGTACGTGCCGGTGCTGTTCGCGGGGCTTCTGAAGCACTGGGAGCACAAGGGGCCGGCGGAGATACCCGCAAAGCGGGTGTGCACGTACCGGCAGCTGAACTGGCTGAGTGGGCGCCTGGGCATCCCCTTCAAGATGCCGCCCAGCCACCCCTTCAATCCCCTGCCGGCGCTGCGGCTCGTAATCGCCGCCGGCCCCACACGTCAGAACGTAGAAACCGCCTTCGACATGATCTGGAAGGAGGGCCTGGAGCTGCAGGACCCGGACAATCTTGCCGAGCTCGGCCGGCGCCTCAGGATCCGTGACGTGGCAGCGACCCTCGCGGACGACAACGTGAAGACCATCCTGCGCAACAACACCGAGACTGCCATCGCCAAGGGCGTGTTTGGCGTGCCCACGTTCCGGATCGGCGAGATCTTGTTCTGGGGACAGGATTCCCTGGAGATGATGCTCGAGTATTTGAAGAATCCTGCGCTGTTCGACACGCCGGAGATGCGGCGTGTCCATGATTTACCAGTTGGCACTGCGCGCAAGGGAATCTCCAAGTCCTGAATCGGCGCCTGCAAGCCGCAGCTCAGATTTGCTACAGTCTCCCCATGAACAGCCAGGACGTTCTCCACGAAGCCGATCACCAGTTCCACCCCGGCGAGGAGGTGTGGAACACGCTGCTGCACCTCCTGGGCCTGGTGCTGGTGATCGGAGCATTGCCGGTGCTCATCACGCTGGCGGCGGTGTACGGCTCGGCCCTGGAGGTGGTGACCTTCAGCGTCTATGGTGCAACGCTCGCCGCCCTGTACCTGGTGTCGACCCTGTACCACTACGTGAAACCCGGCGCACTGAAGCGCATCCTGCGCCGGGCCGATCACATCACCATCTATTACCTCATCGCCGGCACGTATACGCCTTTCTGCCTGGTGGCGCTCGGAGGCATCTTGGGCTGGGCGCTGTTCGGGGTGCTGTGGGCGCTCGCCATCACCGGAACGGTGTTCAAGCTCATGGTGGCTCACCGCTTCGAGTTCCTTTCCACGCTCCTATATATAGCGAAGGGTTGGGCCGGGCTCCTGGTGATCGTGCCCCTCTATCACGCGTTACCCTTGCCGTCCTTCGTGCTGGTGCTGGTGGGCGGCGCCTGCTACACCCTCGGGGTGGGGTTCTACGCCTGGGACCGGCTGCACTTCAACCACGCCATCTGGCACGTGTTCTGCCTCGCGGGCAGCATCACCCAGTTCATCGCGGTGTTCTTCCTCCTGGACCTGCCGCTGCCCGCCCTCTTGCACTGAAACGGTTCCGGAACTCCCGGGGCCGGGGCCGTTCTAAAACCGCTGCGGGGAGGCCTCGGGAGTATCTACATGCGCATCGCACGAATGGCGGGGTTCATCGTCTCGATGGTATGGATGGCCGCGGGGAGCCAGGCTTTCGCCGCGGATCCGCCCCGTGCCGTGACCGTGGCGCTCGGCCAATCGACGGTAAGCCTGGTCGGACCGTGGAAGTTCCACACCGGCGACGACCCCCGCTGGGCCGATTCGACGTTCGATGATTCCTCTTGGGAAAATGTGGATCTGTCCGCGCCCGCCGAAGCCAACGACGGCGACGTGGGGCTGCCGCATTACACCTCCGGCTGGAACGGAAAGGGACACCCCGGATACCAGGGTTATGCCTGGTATCGTCTTCACGTGGTGGTCACGCCACCGGCGGGCGAAACCCTGGCGCTGCTCGGCCCCTGGGCGGTGGACAGCGCGTATCAGGTGTATGGAAACGGCGCACTCTTGGGCGGTATCGGCGATTTCTCCGTCGCAACGCCCACCGCCTACGGTTATCACTATCCTCGTTTGCTTCCGCTCCCACCGGAGATGTCCCGCGGTGGCTCCATGCTGATTGCCATCCGGGTGTGGGCGGGACCCTGGGTGGGCGGTCCCGACGGCGGCGGTATCCACATCGCCCCGGTAATCGGTGCGCAGGAGGCCATCGGCGATCAGTACCGCGTCCAGTGGCTCAAGATCCTCGAGGGCTATGCGGTGGACGTGGTGCCGGCGCTGTCGTTCCTGCTGATGGCGGTCATGGTTTTGTGTCTGCTTCTCTTGGACCGCAGCAACCGGGCTTATCCCTGGCTCGCGGCGGCCCTGGTGCTCAGCGGGATACAGCGCGGCAACCAGGCTTTCTTCTTCTGGTGGCAGATCGAGACGGTCCAGGATTTCGTGGTCCTCATCGCGGCCCTGGCCGCTTCCCTTGCCCTGGGTGCCTGGATGATGGCCTGGCGGGGCTGGTTCAAGCTGGACAGGCCCGCGTGGTTGCCGAAGGCCGTGGCGGCATTGACCCTCGTGCTGGCTTTGGCGCTGTTGCTCGGCCGGCCTTGGTTGTTCCACGCAACCTACCCCCACCCCGTCGCGGCGGGAGTGCATTACCTGATTCTAGGCGCGCGGCTCGCGTTCCTGTTGGTGTTCGTGTTGATTGTCTTTCAGGGCGTCCGCCGCCAGGGACGTGAAGGCGGCTATGCGCTGCCGGCGGCGCTCGCCATCGGTGCGGTGCTCTTCGCTTCTGAGCTTTCCGCATTGCATGTGCCGGGCATCTGGTTCCCTTACGGCGTCGGCCTTTCCTTGAGCGAGATACTGTCCGTGGTCTTCAGTCTGTTGTTGTTCGCACTGTTGTTGCGGCGCCTGTGGTCCCATACACGGCGCCCGGCCACCTGAGATCCGGTTAATCCTGCCGGTTCCGCGTCAGGGGAAATCCACTTCCGTGAGGGAGTAGGCGGCCACCGCGGCGTTCTTCGGCGCCGTGAAACTTAAGGTGTCCGCCGTGGACGGATCGTCGCCTGCGGCGCAGACCAGGGCCACGGTGTAATTCCCCGGCGGGATGTAGTCGGAGCCGTAGTGAAAGTTTCCGCTGACGGGATCCAGGAACACGTCGGCGGTCTGATAGGGCTGCACGGCGGATGTGGAATTGATGTCCACCGGCGTGACGTTTAGGCCGCTGTAGATATAGGCAGCCGGCTGGCAGGCGGGGTCCGCGATCGAGACTCCGCCGATTTTGAGGGTAGGGCTCATGAAACCCTCGATGGAACCGGCGGTACTGTCATCCACCAGCCGCATGGCGGGCATGAAATCATAGGTGCCCGAGGCGAGGGTGATGGAGCGGCGCAGGTCGAAATCCACGCTGAACACGGCCTGTTCGTCGGAAGCGATGCTGAAGCCGCTCACGAGCTTCAAGCCCGTCTGGTCACCGCTCGGGATCACCAGCGGGTGCACGCCGCCGTCGGCGAGGGTGATGCTGGATTGGCTCATGTCCACCATCATGCGTATCCACTGATAGTGGCCCGCGGGGATGTCGGCCCCGTCCAGCAGGAAGGCGAAGTTGTCGTCCTGCAGTTGCAAGAGGTCGATGGCCTGGGGCGCGGCAAAGTCGTATTCGATGGGCGCGCCGCTCGCGCCCTGGACCTGCACGCCGGTGAAGGTGATCACCACGCTCTGGGCGCCGTCCACGGGCGTATCCGCCAGGGCCAGGGTGAGGGTGGTGGAATTGTTCGACCACCAGCAGCCGCCCAGCGACAGCACGCCGAAGAGCGCCGCGCCCGCCAAAATTCTCGGAATGCATGCGGTAGTCATGCGAACAATCCCGACCGCCCGGGGCGTCTGCCCCGGGCGGTCACCGGACCAACCCCCCTTTGTTTTACCCGTCCCGTCAGGGGAAATCCACTTCCGTGCTCATGTTCGCCGTCACCGTGGCGTTCTTCGCCGCGCTGAAGGTGAGCGCATCCGCGGTCGTGGGATTGTCCGCGGCGGCGCAGGTCAGCGCCACGGTGTAATCGCCCGGCGCCAGGAACCCGGCCCGATATACGTAGAAGCCCGTGCCCTCATCCAGCGTTACCGTGGCGGTCGCCGCAGGTTGCACGCTGGAAGCGGGATTGATGTCCACCGGAGTCACGTTGTCGCCCGCATAGATATAGGCCGCGGGCATGCAAGTGGGGTCGGTGATGGCGGTGCTGCCGATGGTAAAGGTATTGTCCACGATGCCGGTGATCTGTCCGGTTTGCTCGTTATCGGTCAGTCGCAACACCGGCTTCAGGATGTACTTGCCGTTGGCGAGCACGATGGACTTGCGCAGGTCGAAGTCGATGGTGAAATTCACCGTGCCGCCAGCGGCGACGGTGAAACCCTGCACCAGCTTCAAGCCGCTTTCGTCACCGCTGGGGATGGTGAGAGGGTGCACCGAGCCATCCGAGAGGGTAATGGTGCAGCAGTCCGTCGTGGCGAGCTTGAGGCGTATCCAGGCGTAATGGCCTGCTGGCAGGCTCACGCCGTTCAGGAGTGAAGCGCTGTTCCCGCCCTGTTGTTTCAGGAGGTCGATCTGCATAGGCGAGGAGAAATTGAACTCCAGGGGCTTGGCGTTGTTGCCCGAATTGCTGTTGCCGTCATTTCCCTGGTCATCGTCCCCCATGCCGGTGCCGCTCGCTCCACTCTGGGTGCTGCTGCCCGGCGCTGGCGTGTTGTCGTCATCATTGCCCTGGTCATCTCCATTCCCCATGCTGTTGCCGCCTTCTACCTGGTCCTGCTGGTCGCCGCCGGATCCCGGCTGGATTTCGACGCCGGTGAAGGTGATCAGCACGCTCGTGGCGCCGTCCACGGGCGTGTCGCTGATGGAAAGATTGAATACGCCTGTTGGATCACTGCTTCCCATCCCGTTACACCCCTCGAAGACGAGGGCGGCGATGGCGCAAAACATCATCAATAGAGGCTTGACGCGCAAGGTGCTCATGGCCGCACCTCCTTATCTGAGTTACAAGAAACACCGCATGATGTGCGCGATAGAGCAAACTTGGGTGTGAAGTGGTTCACGATAAGCACTAGGTCAACAATCCATATGTAGCCAGAGTTTGGCGGCGGAATTGTGCATTTGTTGGACATATTTTTTGTGAACGCCTACTGTAGGCAGCGTGTGATTCATCCCGGGGAATAAAGACGTGACAGTGAAGGTTTGTCTTGCCGGCGCGACGGGGCACGTGGGCCGCGAACTTGCACGCGCTATTTTCGATGCGCATGACTTGTCTCTGGTCTCGGCCGTAGGCCGCGCGAGCGCGGGGCGGAAACTTTCCGAAGTCACGGGCGACGCCCGTGCCGACGTCTTGGTGCACGCGGATGCGACACAAGCGCTCAAAGCCCCGCCAGCGGACGTACTCATCGATTACACGCGCCCGGAGGCGGTGAAGGCGAACGTGCGTGCCGCGCTGGAGGCCGGTTGCCACGCGGTCATCGGCACCTCGGGCCTGACGGATGCCGATTACGCCGAGATCGATGGCTGGGCAAGGCAAAAGGGCGTGGGGGTGTTCGCCGCCGGCAACTTCTCCATCACCGCTGCTCTGCTGCAGCGCTTTGCCCGGCTGGCGGCGGCGGAGATGCCCCACTGGGAGATCCTCGATTACGCCGCAGACACCAAGCCCGATGCTCCGAGCGGTACCGCCCGGGAGCTGGCCTACCAGCTCGCCCAAGTGGCGAAACCGTCCTGGGCCGTGCCAGTGGGCGAGACCCAGGGCATGAAGGAGAGCCGCGGTGCAAGCCTCAATGGCTCACAGATGCACGCCATCCGCGTACCCGGCTATTACTCCGCCGTGCAGGCGGTGTTCGGCAGCCCGGGGGAGAGATTGGAACTCCGCCACGAGTCCACGAGCTATGCGCCCTACGTGGCGGGTACGCTCTTGGCCGCACGGCGGGTCCACACCTTCAAAGGCGTGAAAAGAGGGATGGGAACCCTGTTAGGGTTTTAAGACGTCTCAGCCTTCTTTCTTCGGTTCGAATTCCGCGTAGTCTGCCGTTTTCGGCATTTTCTGCATCACGGCCTCCAGTTCCGGAGGGGCCGGCACCACCTTGCGGCTGGCGAGATCGAACCAGGCGCCCTGACAGTCGATGATGCACGCAAGTTCGCCGTCCTGCCGGTACAGGCGATGGCGTATGCGCCAGTGCTTGCGGTTGGGGGAGAGGCCCGCCGCCTCGCAGGTGACACGGATCTCCTCGTTGGCGCGTATCTCCCGGAGGTATTTCAGGTCCTCCCGGAAGAGCACGGGCCCCAAGTGGAGTTTATGGAAGTGGTGTAGGCCGAAGCCGTTCTCCGCCAGAAAACCGACGCGCGCCTGGGCGCCGTAGTCGGCGTAGGCGGAATGGCGCATGTGGGCGTTGGGGTCCAGGTCCGCCCAGCGGACCAGAAAGCGCTTGGCGTAGCTTTCACTCATGGGGCGTTTTCCTGCTGATTTCCGGCAGCGGCGACGCACATTCTAACCCTGACCCACGCAGTGAATCCGATCTGGCCGGTTGTCCCCGGCGGCCACATCGGCGAAAATACGCGCCTTTTCCCGGAGCCTCCATGCCCTCCCGACGCGAACTCGCCAACGCCATCCGTGCGCTCGCCATGGATGCGGTGCAGAAGGCCAACTCCGGCCACCCCGGGATGCCCATGGGCATGGCGGACATCGCGGAAGTCCTGTGGAACGATTACCTGAAGCACGACCCCGCCGAACCCAAGTGGCCGGACCGGGACCGCTTCGTGCTTTCGAACGGCCACGGCTCCATGCTCTTGTACGCGCTCCTGCACCTCACGGGCTACGCCCTGCCCATGGAGGAGTTGAAGCGCTTCCGCCAATTGCATTCCAAGACCCCCGGCCATCCGGAGTATGGCCTAGCGCCCGGCGTCGAAACCACCACCGGCCCGCTCGGCCAGGGGCTCGCCAACGCCGTGGGCATGGCCATCGCCGAACGGGCGCTCGCCGCGCGCTTCAATCGCCCCGGCTTCAAGCTGGTGGATCACTACACCTACGTGTTCACCGGCGACGGTTGCCTCATGGAGGGTATCTCCCACGAGGCCTGCTCTCTCGCGGGCACGCTGGGACTCAACCGGCTCATCGTGTTCTACGACGACAACGGCATCTCCATCGACGGCGAGGTGCATGGCTGGTTCACGGACGACACGCCGAAGCGCTTCGCGGCTTACGGTTGGCACGTGATCCCGGCGGTGGACGGGCACGACCCTGAAGCGGTCAAACGGGCCATAGAAGAGGCGCGCAAGTCCACGGACAAGCCGGTGCTCATCTGCTGCAAGACCATCATCGGTTACGGGTCGCCCAACAAGCAGGGCAAGGAATCGAGCCACGGCGCGGCGCTGGGCATCGACGAGGTGGCCTTGGCGCGCAAGCAGCTCGGTTGGAACCATCCCCCCTTCGAGATTCCCCAGGAGCAGTACAAGGCTTGGGATGCAAAGAGCCGCGGTGCCGCCTACAAGGCCAATTGGGACAAGCTGTTCAAGGAATACCGCGCCTCATACCCCGAACTCGCCGCGGAATTCGGGCGGCGCATGAAGGGTGAGTTGCCGGCGGACTGGCATGCAAAATCCCAGGCATTCATTGAAAAGCAGTCCGCCGAAGGCGCCGAGATCGCGACCCGCAAGGCTTCCGAGGTCACGCTCAACGGCATCGGCCCGCTGTTGCCGGAACTCATTGGCGGCTCCGCCGACCTCACGGGTTCCAACCTCACCTATTGGAAGGGTTCGCGCCCTTTGAGCCGGCAGGACTATGGCGGCAACTACATCTTTTACGGTGTGCGCGAATTCGGCATGTCGGCGATCATGAATGGTCTCGCGCTGCATGGCGGCTTCATCCCCTACGGCGGCACCTTCCTGACCTTCTCGGACTATGCCCGTAACGCCCTGCGGATGGCCTGCATCCTGGGGGTAGGCAGCATCTATATATATACCCACGATTCCATCGGCCTCGGCGAGGACGGCCCCACCCACCAGTCGGTGGAGCATCTGGCGTCCCTGCGGCTCATTCCTAAAATGGAGCTGTGGCGGCCTTGCGACGACGCGGAGACCGCGGTCGCCTGGGCCCGCGCCATCGAGCGCCGCGACGGCCCCACCTGCCTCGCGCTCTCGCGGCAGAACCTGCCGCACTTCGCCCGGACCACCGAGCAGCTCTCGGCGGTGCGTCGTGGTGGTTATATATTGGCAGATACGGTGGGCACGCCGGACGCACTCCTGATCGCCACCGGTTCGGAAGTGGCGCTGGCAGCGGCGGCGGCGAGGAAGCTCGCCGAGAAGGGCGTGAAGGCACGCGTGGTCTCCATGCCCTGCACCAGCCTGTTCGATGCACAGGACTCGGCCTACCGCGACAGCGTGCTGTTGCCCAAGGTCGCCGCACGGGTGGCGGTGGAGGCGGGGGTCACTGCAGGCTGGCATCGCTATGTGGGCCCTCAAGGGCGCATTGTGGGCCTGGACCGCTATGGCGAGTCCGCCCCGGCGAAGGACGTGTTCGAGTATTTCGGCTTCACCGTGGATAACGTGGTGAAGCAGGTGGAAGCGAGCCTCAACAGGATCTGAAAATTCCATCCCTGAAATTTTCAGGTCCGGCGAGCCCGTCGCATGTACGGACTCGCCTCGGGCGAACGAGGCGAGATTTTGGCTAAATGTACGGCGCATCCATGCGCCGCCAGTTATAAAGCGAGGAGACAACGATGGCTATCAAGGTTGGCATCAATGGTTACGGCCGCATCGGCCGCAATATCCTGCGCGCCCTGTACGAGGCGAAGCGCACCGGCGAGATCAAGATCGTCGCGGTCAACGACTTGGGCGACGCCAACACCAACGCCCACCTCACCAAGTACGACACCGCCCACGGCAAGTTCCCGGGCGAGGTCAAGGTGGACGGCGACCACATGGTGGTGAACGGCGACCGCATCAAGGTTTTCGCCGAACGCGACCCGGCCAAGATTGGCTGGGCCTCCGCGGGTGCCGACGTGGTCCTGGAGTGCACCGGGCTCTTCACCAGCAAGGCCAAGGCCTCGGCGCACCTCGCGGGCGGCGCCAAGAAGGTGGTGATTTCCGCCCCCGGCGACAAGGACGTGGACGCCACCATCGTCTGTGGCGTGAACGAGAAGACCCTGAAGGCTTCCCACACGGTGATCTCCAACGCCAGCTGCACGACCAACTGCCTCGCGCCGATGGTGAAGGTGCTGCACGAAGGCATTGGAATCGTCGGCGGCCAGATGACCACGATCCACGCCTACACCAACGACCAGGTGCTGACCGACGTATTCCACAAGGACATCCGCCGTGCCCGTTCCGCCACCCATTCCATGATCCCGACCAAGACCGGCGCCGCCGCCGCCATCGGCCTCGTGATCCCGGAACTGGCGGGCAAGCTGGATGGCTACTCCATCCGTGTTCCGACCATCAACGTTTCGCTGGTGGACCTGTCCTTCGTCGCGGCCCGGGATACCAGCGTGGACGAGATCCATGGCCTGATGAAGAAAGCCTCTGAGGGTCCGCTCAAGGACATCCTTAACTACACCAAGGAGCAATTGGTGTCGGTGGACTTCAACCATGACCCGGCATCCTGCACCTACGATGTCACCCTGACCAAGGTGATCGGCCGCCTGGTGAAGGTCTTCGGCTGGTATGACAACGAGTGGGGCTTCTCCAACCGCATGCTCGATACCACGATTGCTTTCTGGAATGCAAAGTAAGCGTCGTTTAACGGTACTGAAATAGTCTTTTGCAAGGATAGGCGGCGTGAACATACTCAAGATGACCGACCTGGATCTCAAGGGCAAACGGGTCCTGATCCGGGAAGACCTGAACGTCCCCGTGGCCGAGGGCAAGGTGACCAGCGATGCGCGCATCCGCGCCGCGCTGCCCACGATCCAGCACGCTCTGAAGGCGGGCGCCTGCGTGATGCTGGTCTCGCACCTCGGCCGCCCCAAGGAAGGGGAGTACGACGTTGAATTCTCGCTTGCCCCGGTGGCCGAGCGGCTGACGCGACTACTGGGCGTGAAGGTGCCGCTGGTGAAGGACTGGATCGACGGCGTCACCGTGCCGCCGGGGTCTGCGGTGCTCTGCGAGAACGTGCGTTTCCTCAAGGGCGAAAAGAAGGACGACGAGGCCCTGGCCCGCAAGATGGCCTCGCTCTGCGATATCTATGTGATGGATGCCTTCGGCACCGCCCACCGGGCCGAAGTCTCCACCCACGGTGTGGGCAAGTACGCCCCCATGGCTTGCGCGGGTCCCTTGCTTGCGAGCGAGCTCGAGGCTTTGGGCCGCGCGCTCGCCAACCCGGCGCGGCCGCTCGTGGCCATCGTCGCCGGCTCCAAGGTCTCCACCAAGCTCACGGTGCTGGACTCCCTCACCAAGGTCGTGGACCAGCTGATCGTGGGCGGCGGCATCGCCAACACATTCATCGCCGCAGCCGGTCACAAGGTGGGCAAGTCGTTGTACGAGGCGGACCTGGTGCCAGAGGCGAAACGCCTTATCCAGGCGGCCAAGGCGCGCGGCGGTGACATCCCGCTGCCTACGGACGTGGTGGTGGCCCAGGAATTTTCCGCCAGCGCCGAAGCGGATGTGCGCAAGGTGGAGGCCGTGGGCGCCGACGAGATGATCCTGGATATCGGCCCCGACACCGCGGCCCGTTACGCAACACTGCTGAGGAACGCCGGCACCATCGTGTGGAACGGGCCGGTGGGCGTATTCGAATTCGACCAGTTCGGCGAAGGCACGCGCGTGCTCGCCGAAGCCGTCGCCGGCAGCAAGGCGTTCTCCATCGCTGGCGGCGGCGACACGCTCGCGGCGCTCGACAAGTACGGCGTGGCGGACCGCATCTCGTACGTCTCCACCGGTGGCGGCGCGTTCCTGGAATTCCTCGAAGGCAAGACACTCCCAGCGGTCGCGATGCTCGAGGAACGGGCGGCGGCTGCGCGTAAGCGTGCCTGAAACTCGCCTCGGTGCGGACGAAAGCGCATAATTGACGCATGCCGCGCAGAACAAAAATAGTCGCGACCCTAGGGCCCGCCACCGATTCCCCCGATGTGATGGAAGCCGTCATCCGCGCCGGAGTGGACGTGGTGCGGCTCAACTTCTCCCACGGCGGCGCCGACGAGCACCAAAGCCGCGTGGACCTGGTGCGCATGTCGGCTGGGAAATTAGGCAAGGACGTGGGCGTGCTGGGCGATCTGCAAGGCCCCAAGATCCGCATCGAGAAGTTCAAGGGCAAGAAAGTCAGCCTCAAGGACGGCCAGCGCTTCGTACTGGACGCGGAGTTGCCGGACGACGACGGTGACGAGACCCAGGTGGGCCTGACCTACAAGGAACTGCCCAAGGACGTTAAGACCGGCGACCTCCTGGTCCTGGGGGACGGCGAGATTTCCATGCGCGTGGTCGAGGTCTTCGGGCCGCGCATCACCTGCATCGTGGAAAACGGCGGCACGCTCTCGGACCACAAGGGCATCAATCGCCAGGGCGGCGGGTTGTCCGCCGGAGCGCTCACCGACAAGGATTACCAGGACATCCGCCTCGCTGCCCAGCTCGGAGTCGATTACCTGGCGGTGTCCTTCCCGCGGGACGCCGCGGACATCGAGCAGGCACGCATCCTGCTGAACGCCGCCGGCGGACGCGCCGGTATCGTGGCCAAGATCGAGCGTTCCGAGGCCATCAAGAACCTGGATGCCATCATCCGCGCCTCCGACGCCGTTATGATCGCCCGTGGCGACCTGGCCGTGGAGATCGGCGATGCGGAACTCCCGGGCATGCAGAAGCACATCATCCACCGCGCCCGGGATCTGAACCGCACGGTCATCACGGCCACCCAGATGATGGAATCCATGATCAACAGCCCGGTGCCGACCCGCGCCGAGGTGCTGGACGTGGCCAACGCCGTCATGGACGGCACCGATGCGGTGATGCTCTCCGCCGAGACCGCCACCGGAAAGTACCCGCTCAAGACCGTGGAGGCGATGGCGCGCGTATGCCTGGGCGCGGAGAAGAGCCGGCTCACGCAGCGCTCGCGCCACCGCATGGATCAGCGCTTCAGCAAGGTGGACGAAGCCATCGCTATGGCGGTGATGTACACCGCCAACCACATGGACGTGAAGGCCATCATCGCGTTGACAGAGTCGGGTTCCACGGCGTTATGGATGTCACGCATCAGTTCTGGCATTCCCATCTACGCCATGACCCGCCATGAGAGCACGCGCCGACGCGTGACCCTGTGCCGCGGGGTCTACCCCGTGGCTTTCGACGTGATGCACACCGACCCGGATCACGTGCTGCGCGACGCGGCGAACGAACTTAAGCGCCAGCGGGTCGTGAAGGACGGGGATTTCGTGATCTGCACCAAGGGCGAGTTCAGCGGCATCACCGGCGGAACCAACAGCCTCAAGATCATTCGCGTCGGAGAATAGTTCCAATCCTTTTATCGGAGGGCATTGCGGGTCGTTTCCTTGACCCTTCCCGACGGCGCGTGTTACACCTCAAGCCTTGACACACCGGTCGGCCTGTTATGTCGTCTCGATCGAAAGGGTTTGCGCACATCATCATGCCGGCGGCCGTGGCTGGCCTCTCCTTGTTCATCCTCGTAGGCCTCACGCAGGCGGCACAGGTGGTCGCCCCGTCCCGGGCGCTCCCGCTCCACCAATCCGACCGTGCCGTGCGGCAGGTTGCTTCCGACGGCGATGCCATTTACTACATCGTGCGCCTGAAGGATGCCCCCGCCGCAACGTACCGCGGCGGCGTGCCGGGCCTCGGGGCTACTGACGCACGTTCCGTCGGCACCCATTCCATGGATACGAATGCGCCCGCCACGACTAGCTATGCGGCTTACCTCGAGGACCGACAGTCGGCGTTGCTGGAGTCGGCCCGGCGGCTTCTTGGCCGTGCTCTCACGCCGCGCTTCCAATACCGCTATGCGCTCAACGGCCTGTCCCTGAAACTCAACCGGGCGGAAGCCATGCAGATCGGCCGACTGCGCGGTGTCGTCTCGGTGGAACCGGTCCGTCATTACAGGCCCGTGACGGCGATACCGGCTTCTGCCACTGACACCAACGCCAGCCGCAGCTGGATCAGTGCGCCTGCGGTCTGGCAGACGTCGAGCGGCAGTCTGACTGACACGGAGGGTGAGGGACTGGTGTTGGCGGATCTCGATACCGGCATCAACCACGCCAATTCTTCGTTCAAGGCCACGGGTCCCAAGGACGGTTACACAACGGCGGACCCTGGCAGCCTCCGTTTTGGCGTCTGTGACGGCGGTAACGCGACGCAAAGCGTGCAGAAACCGTTCTTCTTCAGTTGCAACGACAAGCTCATCGGTGCCTACACCTACACGCAGGATACGGGCAATGATCCCGATTCGCCCGAGGACTCCGAGGGCCACGGTTCCCACACCGCCAGCACCGCCGTGGGGGATTTCGTGAGCACTACGGTGGACGGCGCTTCCACTCCGCTTTCCGGCGTGGCACCCCATGCGAGCCTCATCGCATATGATGTCTGCGATCCCGTGGATTTTTGTGCCACCGATGCCAGCGTCGCGGCTGTGGATCAGGCCATCCAGGACCAGGGCAGGCTCAAGAAATCCTGGGGCTCGAAGTACAAGGGCATGGTGCTGAATTTCTCCATCGGTGGCAGCGATGACGCCTATGGTGATTCTGTGGAACAGGCGTTCCTCTCCGCGGTGGAAGCGGGTATATATGTGTCTGTCGCGGGCGGAAACGGCGGCCCTGCGAACGCCGCGGCTAACGATCCGGTGAACGCACCGCTTTACCCGGTGCAGCATGTGGGTCCGTGGGTGGTCACCAACGCTGCCGCTACCCATGATGGCATCAGCGGCAACGATCTCGAAAACTTCTCCGGCGGGGATTCTGCCACACTGCCGCCCTCGCCGATGGCCGGGGCGAGCGGGACCTCGGGCGTCGGTCCGGTACAGATCGTGTATTCGGGCGACAGTGCATACATTGGCCAGGATCCTGCGGTCAGTGGAACGGCGCCCACCTCCGGCTCGTCGTATCCGGCGTCCCAGGGCAGCACCGTCGACGCCCAGCAATGCCTCTTTCCCTTCAGTCCGGGGACTATTCCGAGCGGAGCCATCGTCGCCTGCGACCGCGGCACCAATCCCTTGGTGGATAAGGCCTACAACGTCAAGCAAGGTGGTGCGGGTGGCGTAGTCATCATGACTACGGCCACCAGCAGCCAGGATTTCGTGGTGGAGACCTATGTCATCCCCGGCACGTTGCTCCACCAAGCCGACGGTGACACGCTGCGTGCCTGGTTGACTGCGAGTGTCGGTAGCCTGACACCCGCCCAGGCGCAGCTTACGGGAGCGGTGCTCGGTACCGATGCTTCCCAGGCGGACCAAGTGGCGGGATTCAGCTCGCGCGGACCCACGGATACCGCGTTCGATGCAATACTTAAACCGGACCTGACGGCGCCGGGCGTCAGCGTGCTGGCGGCGGTCTCGAACCCGCTTTATACCAGCGGTTGCAGTGCCTGCGCAAATCAGCCTGAGAGCTATGAGTTCTTCGACGGAACCTCCATGGCCGCGCCTCACGACACCGGCGCAGCGGCGCTGCTGATGCAGGCCCATCCAAAGTGGACCTCGGCTGAGGTGAAATCCGCAATGATGCTGACGGCGGTCACCACGGCGAACGGCACAAGCCCCGGGCTCACCGACCAATGTGCGAGCTTGGATTCCGTCTTGAATTGCGTCGCCGGTGCCACTGTGCCTTCACCCCAAGTGCGCGGCGCGGGGCGCATCGACGTGGACGCCGCCAATCGTACCGGTCTCATCCTGGATGAGAATGGCGCCGATTACGCCGCTGCCGACCCCAACAAGGGTGGCGACCTCACCTCTCTGAACCTGCCGAGCCTGGCAAGCGCAGATTGCCCTCAAACCTGTTCGTGGACGCGAACACTCAAGAGCGCCTTCACCGGCGCCACGGTGAATTACAGCGTGGGCGTGAGCGGCGCCAGCACCGGTCTCAATGTGCTCGTGTCTCCGGCTTCCTTCAGTCTCGCTCCGGGCGCCAGCCAGACCCTCACCGTGACTGCCGATGTCGGCGGCGTGAAGGCGGGCAGCTGGGCATTCGCGCAGCTGGACATCGCCACTTCCGACACGGGTGATGGCAGCGCAGCGATTCCCGCCATGCATCTCACGCTGGCGGCACAATCGGTGACTCCGTCGGCGCACATGAGCCTGAGCCAGGACCAGCTGGACTATTCTGAAGGCCAGGGCAAGAGTTCCACCAGTAGTTTCAGCATCAGCAACCAGGGGCAGAAAACCCTCAGCTGGACTCTTTCTGCAAACGGCGGTCCGGCTATCCTGGCTTCGGCGCCCGCTGCGTCCCCGGGCGGTTCGGCACCATTGGGTTCCCTCTGGTCCCAGTCCGTATCCATTGGCGATCTCGGATACCCCTCCACGTTCTATGCCAAGAGCGGCCACGGGGTCTACGTGGCCGACACCTTCAGCTTGCCCATCAAGTCGAGCATCAGCAGCATCGTGGCGGACGGTTTCGTCAACGGCGGCAGCGGTTTCGTATCCACCAACGGGCCCGTTAACTGGTACATCTACGCCGATTCCAACGGTGCCCCGGCCGGCAACCCGGAAGACGGCAAGAACGGTTACCTCTGGCATTACAGCGGCACGGCCGCGGGGGCGGGCGTGAGCACCGCCAACGGCAACATCAGCCTGGACCTGGCGGCGGCCGGGCAAACCGATGTTTCGCTCCCCTCGGGTAGCTACTGGCTGATCGTAGTCCCCACCACCGCGGGATCCGAGACCGGCGGCGGCACCCCCACCTGGTACTGGTTCGAAGGCAAGCCCGAGATTGGTACCGGTTCCGCGCAGTTCATCGATCCGGCGGACGCATACGGCGGTGGCAAGGATTGGCAGGCCCTGAGCCTGTCCTTCGCGTTCACTCTGAGCGGCAGCATGGATTGCACCAATACCGGGATGCCCGGGCTGAGCCTGAGTCCTATGAGCGGCAGCATCAAGCCCGGCGGGACTGAGGCTGTCGCCGCCACATTCAAGTCGGGCAAGCTCGCGGCGGGTAAATATCAAGGCGCCGTCTGCGTAAGCGGCAATGCCTCGGATCACCCGGTGATCGCCCTGCCGGTGTCCGCCACCGTGACCGGTGGTTCTTCGGGAAGTGGTGGGGGAGGCGGTGAGCTGGGGATGCTCGAACTAGTATTGCTGGCGCTGTTGACTCTGCACCGCCGGCTCAACTAACTCTTTAAAGCCAGCCCTTCTGTCGCGCAATGCGCGCCGCTTCGATGCGGTTCGCGGCGCCGAGTTTGCCGATGGCTTCCGAGAGATAGTTACGGACTGTGCCCTCGGAGAGGAACAGTTGCCTGGCGATGTCACCGCTGGAAAACCCCTCACCGGCAAGGCGCAATACCTGCCGCTCACGGTCGTTGAGCGGGTCCTCCGTGTCCCAGGCCTCCGCCGCGAGTTCGGGGGCGATGGCCTTGCCGCCGCGGTGCACGTTGCGGATGGCCTCCGCCAGCTGTTCCGCGGGTGCGTCCTTGAGCAGGTAGCCCCGCACCCCCGCCGAGAGGGCGCGGCGCAGGTAGCCGGGGCGGGCGAAGGTGGTGACGATGATGATCCGCGCCGGGTGCTCCTGTTCCTTGAGTGCGGCAGCGAATTCGAGGCCGGTCAGGCCCGGCATCTCGATGTCCGTGACCACCACGTCGGGGTGCGTGTCCAGGGCGAGTTTGAGCGCGTCCTTGCCGTTGGCGGCGCGGGCCACGATCTCGATATCGTCCTCCATGTCGAGCAAGGCGGCGAGCGCGCCCAGGATCAACGACTGGTCTTCAGCGATCAGTACCTTGATCACGGATAACACCTCATAGGCCGCCGCGGCGGTTCTTCAGCACGCCGGGCCAGGCGAGCACCTGAGGTTCCGCGGTCTGCGCGGGGGCGCGTAGCGGCAGCACCGCGGTGAGCCGGGTGCCCTGCCTGCCGGATTCGATATGCAGCGTGCCGTCCAGAGCCGATAGCCGCTCGCGCATGCCGCGTATGCCGTTTCCCTCGCGCAATCTGCCGCCCCGGCCATCGTCCTCGACGGTGAGAGTCGCGCTCCGATCGCGAACCACGGCCAGCCGGACCGCGCAGCGCCGCGCGCCGGAATGGCGCACGATGTTGGTCACCGCTTCACGCAGCACCAGGGCGAGGAGGTTGTCGTGGGTGGGCGGGCAAGACTCGCTTTCTAGCTCCGCCACGAGCTCGACCTTGGCCGCGTTGAGGGCGACGCGCGCGTTCACCAGTTCGCCGGCGAGCCCGCCGCTGCGGTAGCCGCCCACGGCTTCGCGCACTTGGCGCAAGGCCTCCCGGGAGATGCGTTCCAGCTCGCGGATCTCCGCCGCCGCGGCCGCGACGTCGCGTTCCGCGAGCCTTGCCGCGAGTTCGGCCTTGACAGTCACCAGGGTCAGGGTGTGGCCCAGGAGGTCGTGCAGGTCGCGCGCGATGCGCTCTCGCTCCGCGGTGGCGGCGAGGCGGCGGATCTCCTCCTGGGACTCGTTGATGACCCGGCGCTTCGCCTCGTCGTCCGAGAACCACGCATTGGCGGCTCCGATTACACCGCCGATCAGGAGCGTGGGCAGCCAGAACCACACCGAACGCACATAGCCCGCGTCGGGAACGAAATACAGCACCAGTGCCTCGAGCATGAACCCGCCGAGGATGAGGGCGAGGGCGGTGAGGCTCTTGCGCAGGTTGCCGTAATGGGCGCTCAAGGCGCAGGCATAGATGATGAAGGTGTGGCCGGTGCCGGTATACGGGACAAAGATATAGCCGAGCGTGGCCACGCCCGCGAGGATGCGCCGCAGTTCCCGCGGGCTGCAGTTGAAGCAGCGGAAATACATCACCAGGAACATCAGCGCGGCGATCACCGCGAACACCCACTTCGCTGTGTCCCAGGCCGGCATCCCGGGCCATTGCACGAAGAAGAAGCCTAGGTACAGGAGCCAGAGATACGGGGTCCAGCCGGCCCAGGAGGCGTTGGGGAGGAGCTTCTTGTGCAGCCACAGCAGGGGCCGTAACCAGGAGTGTCGCTGGGTTTCGGGTGCAATTTCCATGGATCTAGCCTATCACCTCACCCACGACGCGTTGCGGGTTTTGTCGCCATGAACGGGAGCCATCCGAATTGTGCGGATAGCATGGCTTCCGCACGACCGCCCAGCCAGTCGCGCCCGTCAGGACTTGTTTGTGACGCTTGTCACAGGCCCTCGGGTGACAAGCAGGGGTTGAGCCTTTAGGCTGAGGCACCCGGAAAATCGGGCGGCGGGAGCTTCGAAGCATGGGGCGCGCACTCAAGTGGGGCGGAGCGACAGCAGGGTTGATCCTGATCATCCTGCTTGCCGGATACGGCTTCCTCCGGGGCGGTGCGCCGCTGCTCGACGGCCAGACGGCGCTCGCCGGGCTCTCGGCTCCGGTCACCGTGACCCGCGACAGCTTGGGAGCGCCTAGCATCCACGCCGCGAACCGCGCCGATGCCATGCGGGCGTTGGGTTTCCTGCACGCCCAGGACCGCTTCTTCCAGATGGATGTGCTGCGCCGCGTCTCGGCGGGCGAACTTTCGGAGCTCCTGGGATCCAGCGTGCTGGATGTGGACGAACACACGCGGCTGTTCCGCCTGCGCGCGGTGGCGAAGCAGGTGCTGGTACGGGCGAACCAGCCGCAGCGGCAGGCCATCCAGGCATATACCGACGGGGTGAATGCAGGCCTCAAGGCGCTTTCCACCTGGCCGTTCGAGTATGGTCTCCTCATGAAACGGCCGAAGCCGTGGCAACCGGAGGATTGCATCCTGGTCATCGACGCCATGTACCTCGACTTGCAGCGTGGCGGCCGTGACAGGAACGAATCTGATCTGGCGCTGATGCGCGATCTGCTGCCCGCACCGTTGTTCCATTTCCTCGCGTCCCCCGGAACCCAATGGGATGCGCCCATCCTGGGCAAACCGATGGAGACGCCGCCCATTCCAGGACCCGATGTCGTCGATCTTCGCAAACATCCGCCGGAGAAACTCGCCTTGCTGGGCGAAGCCGATGACGATTCCGACGATATTGGCAGTAATAACTGGGCGGTAGGCAAGGAACTGGGTGACGGTGGACGCGCGCTTTTGGCCAATGACATGCATCTCGGTTTGCGGGTTCCCAACACCTGGTACCGGGCCCAGTGGACGTATCAAGATGCCCGCGCACCGGGCGGCGGGGTCACCGTGACGGGCGTCACGCTGCCGGGCGTTCCCGCCATGGTGGTGGGCAGCAACGGCCATGTGGCCTGGGGTTTTACCAACAGCTATGGCGATTGGACCGATCTCGTGCTCTTGCATATCAATCCCGACGATCCGGACCAATACCGAACCGCCGACGGCTGGCGGCATTTCGAGCATCACCGTGAAACCATCCACGTGAAAGGCGGCCGGGACGAGACCCTGGAGGTGCGCGACACCGTCTGGGGGCCGGTGCTGGACCAGGACCATAACGGCGTCACCCGTGCGGTGCGCTGGATGGCGGCGGATCCGGACGGCACCAACCTGGAACTGGGTTACATGGATTTCGCCAAGGATGTACAGGAGGCCATGGCGGTTGCCAACCGCGCCGGCATGCCCGAGCAAAACTTCATGACCGCGGACTCAGGCGGCCACGTGGCATGGACCATCGCCGGCCGCATTCCACAGCGCACGGGCTACGACCCACAATTCCCGTCTTATTGGGACTCGCCCAATACAGGCTGGACCGGCTGGCTCCCGCCCGAGAAGTATCCGCGTATCGTGGATCCCGCCGACGGGCGGCTCTGGACCGCCAATGCCCGCGTGGTGGAGGGGCCGATGCTCGCCTTGATCGGCGACGGCGGCTACGACTTGGGCGCCCGCGCCATGCAGATCCGTGACGACCTCAGGACGCGCAAAAGCTTCAAGCCCGCCGACATGCTGGCGATACAACTGGACGACGAAGCCAGGTTTCTGGCGCGCTGGCGCACGCTGCTGCTGCGTGTGCTCACCCCGGAGCGGCTCGCCGGCCATCCGGAACGGGCCGAGTTCCGTCGTGACGTTGAGAACTGGGGCGGACACGCGAGCGTGGATTCCGTGGGCTACCGGCTGGTGCGGGCGTTCCGCACGGCGGCGGAAGACGCGGCGCTCACGCCCCTGTTCGCCCCCTGCATCAAGGCGGACCCGCAATTCGGTTTCCATGCACTGGCCCAGCTGGAGGGTCCGCTGTGGGCGCTCGTCAGCCAGCAGCCGGCCAATCTCTTGGATCCTGCTTACAAGAACTGGGATGCACTCTTGCTGGATTCCGTGGACAAAGTGATCGGGCAGCTCTCGGTGCCCGGCACCGGGCTTTCCACGCGCACCTGGGGCGAACGCAACACCGTGCACATCCAGCATCCCCTGAGCACCGCCCTGCCTTCGCTGGCCCGTTTCCTGGACATGGCGCCGGCGCAGTTGCCGGGAGACAGCAACATGCCGCGGGTGCAGGGGGTAGATTTCGGTGCCTCGGAGCGCATGGTGGTGTCGCCCGGCCACGAGGAAGACAGCATTCTCGAAATGCCCACGGGCCAGAGCGCCTGGCCGCTGAGTCCTTATTACCGGAATAGCGAGCCGGCCTGGGAACGGGGACAGGCGGCGCCGTTTCTACCCGGTGCGGCGGAGCACACGCTGGTCTTTCAGGCCAAGGAGTGAGTGCCCTCGAGGGGGAGGGGAACCGGCTGGAGTTGCTGAGCGGAGCGGCTCTCCAGCCATGCAATGAGCGGTTCCCATTCGTGCAGTTCCTGCTTGACGCTCCGGTCTTTGAGTTCGTGCACGCCTAAACCGTGCTCGGTCGCATAGACGTAGTTCTGGGTGTCCCTGAGGCTCGCCACGAAGGGGATGTCCAAGCTCTCCAAAAAGCGGCGCAGGGTCTCGTACATGCGCGTCTGCTTCTTCACCCGGTTCGCCACCACCGCCACGCGTTCCTGGCGGTTCTCAATTCGGCCCGAGAGCAGGAGTTCCGCCACGCAGCGGGAGGCGGCATGGATGTCGATGTCCGATGGCAGTACCGGAATGAGGATAGCGTGGGCACCGCGCACCGCGTCCTGCAGCCTCAGGGGGTCGATGGCGGCGGGGGTATCCACCACCAGACGCTCGGTATCGGGAGGCACGCGCATGAGGAAGCTCTTGGTCACGCGGCCGCTTTTGTCCGCGCCGGTGAGGCCGGCGATGACGGGTTTGCGTGCGCCGCGGTTGGCGAGCCAGCGCAGACTCGAACCCTGGGGATCGGTGTCCAACAGCGCGGTGCGGTAGCCACGCTGGGCGTAGTAAGCTGCCAGGGAGGTGGACAGAGTCGTCTTGCCGCAACCTCCTTTGGTATTGAGCACCACGGTCTTGAGCAGCGGCCGCTGGGTGCGCGCCGCCGGCACCGTATCAGGCTCCTGCGGGGTTTCCAGGGCGTGTTGGCGCCAGAGGTTCAGATTCAGCATGGCCCATCCCGTGCGGTCGGTTGTTAACAGACACTCAGGCCATTCTTGAACTGCCCGGGCTTAGGCCTTGAATACCCGGGATTTTTGCTTCTTTAAATACTAGTACCCTATACGCCCGCGTCCAGTCCATTTAACATTTTTTGCGGAGGCCCCATGAGCATCTCAGCCTGGGCGGCGTCGAAAGCCCGGAGCCCGCTGACGGCATTTCGCTACGAGCCTGCGCCCCTGGGGCCCCGGGACGTGGAAATACGTATATCCCACTGCGGCATCTGCCACAGTGACCTGCATCTCATCAACGATGACTGGGGGGTGAGCCGCTACCCCCTGGTGCCGGGCCACGAGATCGTCGGCACGGTGACAGGCTTAGGGTCAGGGGTCAGCCATCTCAAGGTGGGCCAACGGGTGGGGGTAGGCTGGCAGCGTAGCGCCTGCGGCGAGTGTGAATACTGCCGACGGGGCGACGACAATCTTTGCGCCAAGACCGAAGCCACCTGTGTCGGCCACCACGGCGGCTTCGCGGCAGCCATCGTCACGGACGGACGCTTTGCCTTTCCCATCCCGGATGCCCTGGAATCCGCCCTGGCGGCACCGCTGCTTTGTGCCGGCGTAACAGTGTTCTCCCCACTCGCGCGCCACGGCGTGGGTCCGGGCATGCGCGTGGGGATCGTGGGTATCGGTGGCCTGGGGCATATCGCCGTGCAGTTCGCGGCCAAGCTCGGCGCCGCGGTCATGGCGCTCTCATCCACGGCTGCCAAGGCCGAGGATGCGCATCGCCTTGGCGCCGCCGAATTCCTGGACACATCCGATTCGGGCGCCCTGCAGAAAGCCCGGCGCAGCCTGGACTACATCTTGAGCACCGTGAACGTGGACCTGCCCTGGGGCGAGTATCTGAAACTGCTGCGTCCCAACGGCACCCTGTGCTTCGTGGGCGCGACGCCCGGGAACCTGGGTATCCGTCCCGGCGAACTCCTGAGCGGCCAGAGGACCCTCACCGGCAGCACCATCGGCGGGCGCCGCAGCATGACCGAGATGCTGTCATTTGCCGCGGAGCATCAGGTACGGCCGCGCATCGAGGCCATGCCCATGGGTGAGGTAAACACAGCCTTGCAGCGGGTGGCAGCGAATCAGGCCCGCTTCCGCATGGTATTGGAGAACCCATGACCATAAACTCCTCGAGACCGAAGGTCGGGTTGGTGTTGCCGGGCGGCGGTGCACGGGCGGCCTATCAGGTGGGCGTGATGAAGGCCTTGGCGGAGATGCTCCCGCAGGACGCACCCTCGCCGTTCTCGGTGATCTCCGGCACCTCCGCCGGCGCCATCAATGCCGCCATGCTTGCAAGCCACGCCCAGAACTTCCGCCACGGCGTCGCCTACCTGGATCACCTGTGGAGCAGCCTGCGCAGCGAAAGGGTCTTCAAGACCGGCATCGGGACGGCGGTGAAGACCAGCATGCACTGGCTGTTCACTCTGCTCTCGGGCGGCATGGACCGGCACAACCCCATCTCGCTCCTGGACAACCAGCCCTTGCGGGAGCTACTCCGGGAGCACATCGATTTCGACCGGGTGGAGGAGGCCATCGACGCCGGCGTGCTGGATGCGCTTGCCATCACCGCCTCCGGCTACACGTCGGCACGCTCCATCACGTTCTTCCAGGGGCGCCGCGGCTCCAAGCCCTGGCACCGTACCCGCCGCATCGGCCAGCCGGTGGAGATCGCCCTGGATCACATCATGGCCTCAGTGGCGCTGCCGGTGATCTTCCCGGCGGTACAGATCGGCCGCGAGTTCTTTGGCGACGGTTCCATGCGCCAGTCGGCGCCCTTGAGCCCGGTGGTGCACCTGGGGGCCGAAAAGGTGCTGGTGGTGGCGGTACGCAACGAACAGCCGAACCGCCTGCCGCTGGAGGGGGAGAGAGTGCCCTATCCCTCCCTCGGTCAGATCGCGGGCTACCTGCTGGACACGCTGTTCATGGACAGCATCTACGGCGACCTGGAGCGCCTGCAACGCATCAACAACACCGTGAGCCGCATTCCCGACCGGTCCGGCGAGGAACAGCCCTTGAAGGTGATCGACACTTTTGTTGTCACGCCGAGCGAGGACATGCGCGACATCGCCCAGCACCACAAGGACGAGTTCCCGCGCAGCGTGCGCTTCCTGCTGCGTGGCGTCGGGGGCCTGCACAAGAGCGGCAGCCAGCTCCTGAGTTACCTGCTGTTTGAAGGGGGTTTTTGCAAGGATCTGATCGAGCTCGGTCAGCGGGACGCGCAGGCCCAGGCGGACAAGCTCATGGCGTTCATCGGTCCGGATTCGAAGGATGCGGAGCCGGAAACCCGAACGGGCTGAGGAGGTATGCTATTTCAGTTCGTTGTGGCGGGCCAAGACGTCCCGGCCCTGTTTCCTGAAATGTTCTGACAATCTTTCCACCACGTAGACGGAACGGTGGTATCCGCCGGTGCAACCGATGGACACCGTGAGGTAACGGCGGTTGGACGATTCGAACTTGGGAATCCAGTAATCCAGGAAACCTTGGATGTCGGCGACGAATTTCTTCACCGCCTCGTGCTGCTCCAGATATTTCGCCACGGCCAGGTCCCGGCCGGTCAGCGTCTTGAGGGAGGGCTCCCAATAAGGGTTCGGCAGGCCGCGGGCGTCGAACACGAAGTCCGAATCGCCCGGGATGCCGTGACGGTAGCCGAAGGACTGGAACATGAGCGACAGCGCCTGGCGTTCGAGTCGGTGGATGCGCGCCCGCACCAGTTCCCGGAGTTCGTGTACCGAGGTGCGCGAACTGTCCAGCACCATGTCCGCCTCGTCGGCCAGCGGCCCCAGGAGATCGCGCTCCGCCTGGATGGCGTCTTTGAGGGAGCGGCCTTCGCCCGCCAGCGGATGGGGGCGGTGGGTCTCGCTGTAGCGCTTCAGGAGCACTGCGTCCTCGGCATGCAGGAACACGATCTCGCACTCGATGCCCTCGGCGCGCAGCTTCTTCACCGTCTGGGGGACGGAGCGGATGTCCTCGGTGCGGTTGCGGGCGTCCACGCCCACGGCCATGCGCTGGTAGGCCGGGTCGTTGGTCAGCAGGGTCTCTCGCACGAAGCCCTGGAGATGCCCGGCAGGGATGTTGTCCACGCAGTAATAGCCCAGGTCCTCGAGCATGTGCAGCGCCACGGACTTGCCGGAGCCGGAGAGGCCGCTGAGGATGACGAGCCGCATGGTGGATTTTGATTGATCTTGGTGTCTTCTAAATTAGCATATTTCCCCTTAAATCATCTTAAAAGCGTCGTGAGCGAAGGCAGGGCTAGGCGCGCAAGGCGAGCAACCGGAGCGTACTCTTCAGTACGTGAGGATTGTGGGCCGCAGCGCAACAACGCCCTGCCAAGCGCAACAGCTTTTAAGATGATTTGAAAGAAAACGGCGTGGGATTACCACGCCGTCAGGCATCAACGCCAAGAAACTTTCAGTTGGGGGCGGTACGCACAGAAGCACGGTCGCTGTGGTTGGCGAGCTTCTCCTTGTGCTTCTTCACCTGCCGGTCGAGCCGGTCCACCAGGCAATCGATGGCGGCGTACATGTCGGGTTCCACCGCGTCGGCGAACAGCTTGGCCCGGCTTACGTTGAGGGTGGCCTCGGCCTTGTGCTCCAGCTTGGACACGGTGAGCACCACGTGGACCCCGGTGACGTGGTCGAAATGTCGCTCTAATCGCTCAAACTTGTTGCGCACGTAGCTGCGCAGCGGAGCGGTGATATCCACGTGATGGCCGGTGATGTCTATATTCATGTCGTTGCTCCTCATGGTCTTCGTCTTTCGGTTTATCTCTATTCGACGCGTCGGCGCTCGTGCGCCGGCGGGATGGTCATGGATTCGCGGTATTTCGCGACCGTGCGCCGCGCCACGCGGATGCCGCGGTTCGTGAGTTCCCGGGTGATGTGGTTGTCGCTGAGCGGGCTGCGGGGATCCTCCTGTGCCACGAGCTTGCGGATCATGGCGCGGATGGCGGTGGCCGAGAATGCACCGCCGTCGTCCGCCGCGAGTTCGCTGGAGAACAACCGCCGGAAGGCGATGGTGCCCCGCGGGGTCGCCATATGCTTGTTGGCGACCACCCGGGACACCGTGGACTCGTGGAGGTCGAGTTCCGCGGCCACGTCCTTCATGAGCAGGGGGCGCATGGCCTCCTCGCCGTCCTCAAGGAAAGCGCTTTGGCGCCGCACCAGGCTCTGGGCCACCCGGAGCAGGGTCTCGTTGCGCATGCGGATGCTACGCACCAGCCAGCGGGCTTCCTGGAGTTGACGGGCGAGATCGCCGCCCGCCCCGCCACGGCGCAGCGCTGCCGCGTAACCGGCATTCACGCGGACCCGCGGCACCGCCGCGGGATTCAACTCCACCCGCCAGTTGCCGCCGCGGCGGCTCACCAGCACGTCCGGGACGACATAGTCCACCCCGCCCGTCGAGACGTGGGTCCCGGGCCGGGGGTTGAGGCCCAGGATCAGGGCCAGGGCACGGTCCAGCTGCTCGCGGCCGACGTCCAGGAGGCGGCAGAGGCGCTCGTGTTCGTGGGCCGCCAGGCTTTCCAGATGGCTCGCCACCAGCACTGTGGCGAGTGCGTGGGCCGGGTCCTCCGCGCCGTCGCTCTGGCGAAGTTGCAGAAGCAGGCATTCCTTGAGATCCCGGGCCGCGATCCCCGGGGGGTCGAAGGCCTGGATCCGGTGCAGCACCGCGTACATCTCGTCCGGTTCAGGCGCGGCATCGCTGTCCGCCAGGGCCAAGCGGATGTCCTCCAGGGATTCCGTGAGATAGCCGTCGTCATTGAGAGCGTCGATGATGGCTGCGCCGATGGCCGCGTCCGTGGCCGAGAGCCGCGCCAGTTCGAGCTGCCACAGGAGGTATTCCTTGAGGCTCTGGCCTGAACGCTCCGCGGCTTCCGGGAAGGGCTGGTCGTCTTCCCAGCCGCCGTCCGCGGGGGTCTCGGCGGCGCCGTCCCAATCCACTTCTGTGGCGGGCGCTTCCGGCGGGGCTTCCAGGCCTTGTTCCGGAAGGGTCGTGGGGGCTTCGTCCTCGTCACCCCGTTCCAGCAGGAGGTTGCCTTCCAAGGCTTCCTGTACCTTGGCGGCGAGTTCCACGGCGGAGAGTTGCAGGAGTCCCAACGCCTGCCTGAGCTCGGGGGTGAGGCTCAGGCGCTGGCTTTGGCGCAGGGCCAGGGTCGGCTTCACGCGGCGCGGCCCCCCAAGATTTCAGGGGCTTGGAATTCGTCCAGAAGGCACCCCCCGGATTTGCAGGGGGGAGAAGACCGCGCCCGCCCCACAGCGGGGGGGACGTAAAGACCTACACAGACCATGCTTAAGTTATAGCCGAAAATTCTCACCGAGGTAGACTTGACGTACCTCCTGGTTGGCGAGGATGCTGTCGGGAGTGCCCTCCGCGATTACCTGGCCCGCATTGATGATGTAGGCCCGGCTGCATATCCCCAAAGTCTCCCGCACGTTGTGGTCCGTCACCAGCACGCCGATGTTGCGTGACTTCAGGTGCTCGATGATGCGCTGGATGTCGATCACCGAGATCGGGTCCACGCCGGCGAAGGGTTCGTCCAGCAGCATGAACGCCGGATCCGCCGCGAGCGCGCGGGCGATCTCCACGCGGCGCCGTTCGCCGCCGGAGAGAGAGATGCCGAGGCCGTCGCGGATGTGGCTGATGTGCAGTTCCTCGAGGAGTTCCTCCAAGCGCGCCTTGCGGGCCTTTACGTCCAGATCCGGCCGCGTCTCCAACACCGCCAGGATATTGTCCTCCACCGTGAGCTTGCGGAAGATCGAGGCTTCCTGGGGCAGATAACCCAGGCCCAACCGCGCCCGGGCGTGCACCGGCAGCCGGGTCACGTCCTGTCCGTTCAGGGTGATGACGCCGCCGTCGGCGGGCACCAATCCCACCATCATGTAGAAGGACGTGGTCTTGCCGGCGCCGTTGGGGCCCAAGAGGCCCACCACTTCGCCGCGGGTAAGCCCCAGGGATACGCCGCGGACCACTTCCCGGCGGCGGTAACGCTTCACCAGGTTTTCGGCGGAAAGCATGCTCATGGCCCGTTCCCGTCCTGGGTGGAGGCGGCGGGGGCCGACGCGGTGGCCTCGGCGGGCGCGGTCGTGGAGGAGGGCGCTCGGTGCGGCGGGCGCTTGTGCAGCGGAGTGGGGGGCTGGGTCTTGGGCGGGAAGCTGATGTGCACCCGGTCCTCGTCGTTGCCCGCCTTTGCAATCACATGCTGGGTGTCGGTGTCGTAGCGTATGCGGTCCGCGGTCATGAGGCGCTCACCGGGCGCGGTGCGCGCCGGGGCGCCGGGCGTGCTGGTGTCGGTGAGCTGTTGGGTGACCACCTGGGTGAGCCGGGCGTTGGTGATCAGCACCACCTCGTTGTTCGAGGCGTTGTAAGTGATTTCCTGGGCGGTGCCGTGCATCATCTCGCCGTGGTCTGGCCGTTGCTGGAAGGTGGCGGGGTTGCCGGTGACGTCGGCGGTGTCCAGTTCGTTATTGACGACGTGCAGCACGGCCTTGTCCGCGGTCAACATGATGCTGCCCTGGGTAATGACCACATGCCCGAGGTAAATGCCGGTGCCGTTGCTGTTGTTGTCCGGGTCGCTCTTGAAGTCGCCATGGTCCGCGCGCACGTTGATGGGCTGGTTCTTGTCTGTCTTGAGCGCCCAGGCGCCGTCCGCGGCGAGGAGGCTGCAGAGCAGCAAAACCAGGCCGTTATTGTTTCTTTTTGGGGACATAGTAGCCCTGCACATCGGTCCTCAGCACCATGCGGTTGTCTTGCATGTAGCCGTCCATTCCTACGCCGGTCATATGGCTCACGCCCTTGGTCATGATCACCCTATCGTCGGTGGTGGCGAGGTTACTGTCCAGATTGACGGTCATGCGGTCGGTATCCACCACGAGCGGCGGGCCGCCGTTTTCGTCCGGGTGGGTCAGTTCCACGTGGCCGTCCAGGTAGACCAAGTTGCCGCCGCTCGGTTCCAGACCGTGGTCCGCCTTGGCGTACCAGGGCGGGCCCTGCTTGGTGAAATAGCGCATGCGCGGCTGGAACACCTCGACGCTGTCGTCGTCGGGATGGTGGATCATGCGCGGCGCCTTGAGCTCCGACGCGGGCTTGCCCTTCACGTCGAGGCTCGTCACCGTGGCATCGGTGAAATAATAATCCGGCACGTGGGTCTTGGGCGCCTGGGTCTGGAGGCTGGCGAGGGACGTCTCGTTCAGGAGCCACCAACTGCCGGCCGCCAGCAGCACCAACAATCCCATCAGCATGAGCAACTTCAGGTTCACGTCGAAGCACCCTGGGCGGCCATGATGAGGTCGCAAATCTCGCGCACTGCGCCGCGCCCGCCGTCCATCCGTGTCACGTAGTGTGCACGGGCCTTGATGGGATCGAGGGCGTTGGGCACGGCGATGGCGAGGCCGGCGCGCTCGAGCAAGGGCAGGTCCGGCAGGTCGTCGCCCACGCAGGCCGCCTGTTCCGTCGTGAGCCCGAGTTTCTTCAGCAGGCGCTCGAAGATGGGCAGCTTCTGTTCGTCACCCTGGAACAGGTGGGCGATACCGAGATCCTGCATGCGGCGCGCCACCGCGGCGGACTCGCGTCCGGAGATCACCCCCACGGCGACGCCGTGCTTCAGGAGGCGTTTCACCCCCTGGCCGTCGTGCACATGGAAGACCTTGAGTTCCTCGCCCTGGGCGCCGTACCAGAGGCGTCCGTCGGTGAACACACCGTCCACGTCGAACACCACGAGGCGCACCCGGGCCGCCCGTTGCTTCACATCCATCTACACGATCCCCGCTTTCAAAAGATCGTGCATGTTCAGCGCACCCAAAAGCTTCTTGTCCTGGTCCACTACCAGCAGGCCGTTGAACTTGCGGCTCTCCATGAGGTGCAGGGCCTCGCCCGCGAGCGTTTCGGCGGCGACGGTGGTGCAGTCATGGGTCATGACATCGTCGATTTTCACCTTGTGCACATCCACCTGCTTGTCGAGGGTACGGCGCAGGTCACCGTCGGTGAAGATACCGGCCACGTGCCCCTTCGTGTCCACGATGGCGGTCATGCCGAGGCCCTTGCGGGTCATCTCCATCAGCGCCTGACTGAGCGGGGTACCCTCCTTTACGGCAGGGACGGCCTCGCCCTTGTGCATCACGTCCTCCACGCGCAGCAACAATCGCCGGCCGAGGCTCCCGCCCGGGTGGGAGCGGGCGAAGTCCTCTTCGGTGAAGCCGCGGGCCTCGAGCAGCACCACGGCCAGCGCGTCACCCATGGCAAGCGCCGCGGTGGTGCTGGCGGTCGGCGCCAGGTTGAGCGGGCAGGCCTCACGGGCCACGCTTACGTCGATGTGCACGTCGGCGATCTTGGCGAGCGTCGAATCGGGCTTACCAGTGAATGCGATGAGCTTCACGCCCAGGCGCTTGATGAGCGGCAGAATGGTGACAAGTTCGCTGGTCTCGCCGGAATTGGACAAGGCCAATACCAGGTCCTCACCGGTGATCATGCCGAGGTCGCCGTGGCTCGCCTCGCCGGGGTGCACGAAGAATGCCGGTGTGCCGGTGGAGGCTAACGTGGCGGCGATCTTGTTGGCGATGTGACCGCTCTTGCCCATGCCGGTGACCACCACGCGGCCGCGGCACTCCAGCATGAGCCGGCAGGCGGCGGTGAAGGCGCCGTCCAGGCGAGCGATGAGCGCGGTGACCGCGCTGGCCTCGGTCTCCAGCACTTCGCGGGCGAGCCGGGTGAGGGCGGCCGGATCGGGTTTGGTGGACATGTTGTTCGCGGGTCCAAGATTTCGGACTGCCTTTAATGATACACGCAGGACGCGCCGGACTCGTGATTTCGCCGCGTGATTACCGGCTTCGTCGCCGTTTCGAGTATCATTTCCGCTCCCGACACGCCGTCGACGCTCTCCTTAAAAGACGCCCTTGAGCCCCGCCGAAGTCAGACGCCTCATCGAGCAAGGGCTGCCCTCGGCCGAAGTGGAGGTGACGAGCGACGACGGCACCCATTTCGAGGCGCGGGTGGTCTCTGCGGATTTCGAAGGCAAACGTCCGCTTGCGCGGCACCGTATGGTGTATGCCGCGCTCGGGGAGCGGATGGGGCGCGAGATCCACGCGCTCCGCCTGCGCACCCTCACTCCGGACGAGAGCCGCCGCGACCCCTCTATATAAGGAACACGCTTGGACAAGTTGCTCATCAGTGGCGGCCGCCGGCTCGAAGGCGAAATCCGCATCTCCGGCGCCAAGAACGCCACCCTGCCGATCCTGGCGGCCACGCTGCTGGCGGACACGCCCATGACCGTGGGTAACGTGCCGCACCTGCACGACGTGACCACCATGATCGAGTTGCTCGGGCGCATGGGGGTGGGCGTTACCATCGACGACCGCATGCGCATCGAGGTGGATGCCTCGCGCATCAAGCACTACAGCGCGCCCTACGAGCTGGTGAAGACCATGCGCGCCTCCATCCTGGTGCTCGGCCCCCTGGTGGCTCGCTTCGGCGAAGCCGAGGTTTCGCTGCCCGGTGGCTGCGCCATCGGCACGCGCCCGGTGAACCTGCACATCGCTGGCCTCGAGGCGATGGGCGCCGAGATCAAGGTGGAGAATGGCTACATCCGAGCCAAGGCCGGGCGGCTCAAGGGCGCGCGCATCTTCATGGATACGGTATCCGTAACCGGCACCGAGAATCTGATCATGGCTGCGGCTTTGGCGGACGGTGAGACGGTGATCGAGAACGCCGCGCGCGAACCCGAGGTGGTCGATCTCGCGCTGTGCCTCAACCAGATGGGCGCGAAGATCAAGGGCGTGGGCAGCGACACCCTAGTGATCGAGGGCGTAAAGACCCTCCACGGCGCCGAGTACGAGGTTCTGCCGGACCGTATCGAGACCGGCACCTATCTCTGCGCCGCTGCCATGAGCGGCGGACATGTGCGCCTGCGCAATACCCAGGCCGATCTGCTCGACGCCGTGCTCGCGAAGCTCGAAGAGAGCGGCGCGACGCTCGGCAAGGGCAAGGACTGGATCGAGGTGGACATGCGCGGCAAGCGCCTGAAGGCCGTGTCGGTGAAGACCGCGCCGTATCCGGCTTTCCCCACGGACATGCAAGCCCAATTCACCGCGCTCAACCTCACCGCCGAAGGCACCGGAACCATCACCGAGACGGTGTTCGAGAACCGTTTCATGCATGTGCAGGAGATGCAGCGCATGGGCGCGAACCTGCGACTCGAGGGCAACACCACCATCAGCGAGGGTGTGGAGAAGCTTACCGGTGCGCCCGTGATGGCCACGGATCTGCGCGCTTCGGCGAGCCTGGTGTTGGCGGGCCTCGTGGCCCAGGGCGAGACGGTGGTGGATAGGATCTATCACATCGATCGCGGCTACGAGACCATCGAGGAGAAGCTGGGCCAGCTGGGTGCGAAGATCCGTCGGATCCCCGATTAAGTTCCGACTAGCTGTTGCTCTGCTGCACCGGGCGCTCCGCCACGGTGACTTTCACGTTGAAGTTCCTGCCGTTGCGCACACCCGCAAGTTCGATGGAGGTACCGGGCGGCTTGGCGGCGATGCGGTTCAGGGCATCACGGCTGTTTTCCACCTCGTCCCCGTCGATGGACTTGATGACGTCTCCGGGCGAGAGGCCCACTGCCGAGGCCGGGCTCGCGGGCGTCACGCGGGTGATGAGGAAGCCGCGGGTATCCTGCAGCCGAAACGCCTGGGCGAGTTCCGGAGTGATGTCCTGGGGCTCGACTCCGAGCCAGCCGCGCAGCACGCGGCCGTAGTCGATGAGCTGCTGCATCACACCCCGCGCCAGGTTCACGGGGATGGCGAAGCCGATGCCGTTGGACCCGCCGGAGGTCGAGAACAGCGCAGTGCTGATGCCCACGAGCTCGCCACGGGCGTTCACCAGGGCGCCACCGGAGTTGCCGGGATTGATGGCGGCGTCGGTCTGGATGAAGTTCTCGAAGGTGGAGAGCCCGAGTTGGTTGCGGCCGGTGGCGCTGACGATGCCCTGGGTTACGGTCTGGCCGACGCCGTAGGGGTCGCCGATCGCGAGCACCACGTCGCCGACTTTCAGGTCGTCGGAACGACCGAGCTGGATGGCCCTTAGGCCCGGCACATCCACCTTGAGCAGCGCCAGGTCTGTGTCCGGATCCACGCCCACGATGCGCGCTGCGGCCACACGGCCGTCCGCGAGGCCCGCCTGGATGGCTTCGGCACCCTTGATGACGTGGTAATTGGTGAGGATGTATCCGTCGGTAGTCACGATCACGCCCGACCCCAGGCTGCTCTCCAGTTGGGCGATGGGCGGGAGGCCGTATTGCCCGGGGATGCCGCGGGTCGCCGGTGCCCGGGTGGAGGCGCTGGTCGGGCGCACGCGCCGGGCACTATGCACGTTCACCACCGCCGGCGAACTCAACGCCACGGCGGACGAATAGGAACCCGGGGCCGAATCCGTGGCGAGGCCGCGGGCGGTCAAAAGGCCCGGCTTTAGCCAGACCACCACGAAGGCGCCCGCCAAGCCGACGACCGCGGCCTGGAACAGGAAAAACAACAGCCGGGCAAGGGCTTTCATGCGCATACGCTAGCATGCGGCCTATGCCCCGTCAGTTCCGCGGCTGGCGACCCCGCAAAGCCGCTGTGTATAATGCGCCGTTATTTTCAGCCGACCTCCGCCCGCACCCCTTGAGAAACCGGCCTGCCGAAAGCCGCCGGGGGTGAATCCAGTCCGGACCTTCAGGAGTTTGGGTTAATGAGCAGCGAAGAGATCAATGAGAGCCGGCGCCACTTCCTGACCCTCGCCACGGTGGTGGCGGGCGCCGTCGGGACCGTGATGACCGCCGTCCCCTTCGTGTCCTCCATGGAGCCGAGCGCCCGGGCCAAAGCCCTGGGCGGCCCTGCGGACATCGACGCGAGCAAGATCGAGCCGGGCGGCCAGATCAAGGCCAAGTGGCGCGGCCAGCCGGTGTGGGTGGTGCAGCGCTCCAAGGCGGTCACCGACGGCCTTGGCAAGCTCGACGGGCTGTTGCGCGATCCTTCCTCGAAGGAAGACCAGCAGCCGGTGTACTGCCACAACGAATACCGGTCCATCAAGCCGGAGCTTTTCGTGGTGGTGGGCATCTGCACCCACCTCGGTTGCTCGCCGCTCTACAAGCCGCAACCGTCGGACCCGGAGGTGAGCATGGATTGGCCGGGCGGATTTTTCTGCCCCTGCCACGGCTCCAAGTACGACCTGGCGGGACGCGTGTTCAAGGGCGTGCCGGCGCCGCTCAATCTGCGCGTGCCGCCGTATAAATATCTCGCCGACGGCGTAATCCGCGTGGGCGAAGACCAGGGGGCTGCGTGATGGCTAATGGCAACCGCGACCTGATTGACGTGCTGGGCGGCTGGCTCGGCGGCCTGCGCGACTGGATCGACGAGCGCTTTCCCATGACTGAGTTCTGGGAGAAGCATGTCTCCCAGTATTACGCTCCGAAGAACTTCAATTTCTGGTACTTCTTTGGCTCCCTGGCGTTCCTGGTGCTGGTGAACCAGATCCTCACCGGTATCTTCCTCGCCATGAACTACAAGCCGGACGCGAACCAAGCCTTCGCCTCCGTCGAGTACATCATGCGTGATGTGAATTGGGGCTGGCTGATCCGCTACATGCACTCCGTGGGTGCCTCGATGTTCTTCATCGTGGTGTACCTGCACATGTTCCGCGGCGTGATGTACGGCTCCTACAAGAAGCCACGCGAGCTCCTGTGGCTCTTCGGCGTGCTCATCTATGTGACGCTCATGGCCGAGGCCTTCATGGGTTACCTTTTGCCCTGGGGCCAGATGTCCTACTGGGGCGCGCAGGTGATCATCTCGCTGTTCGGCGCAATACCTTATGTTGGCGAGGGTCTGGCGCAGTGGATCCGCGGCGACTTCACCATCTCCGACATCACGCTCAACCGCTTCTTCGCGCTCCACGTGGTGGCGGTGCCGCTGGTGCTCATCGGTCTGGTGGTGTTCCACCTGGTGGCGCTGCACGAGGTGGGCTCCAACAACCCGGACGGCATCGAGATCAAGAAGAACAAGGACAAGAACGGCATCCCGCTGGACGGAATCCCGTTCCATCCTTACTACACCGTGAAGGACACGGTGGGCGTGGTGGCGTTCGCCGCGGTGTTCGCCGGTGTGATCTTCTTCGCGCCTGGCATGCACGGCTTGTTCCTGGAACCGGCCAACTTTGAGCCTGCTAACGCGCTCAAGACTCCGGATGACATCCACCCGCTGTGGTACTTCGGCCCGTATTACGCCATCCTGCGTTCCATCCCGAACAAGCTGACGGGCGTGTGCGCCATGGGCGGCGCCATCCTGCTCCTGTTCCTGTTGCCCTGGATCGACCAGCACCCGGTGAAGTCCCTGCGCTACCGCGGGGTCCTGTACCGCCGCCTGCTGCTGGTGTTCGGGCTCACTTTCGTGGTGCTCGGCTACATTGGAATGCAGATCGCCTCGCCGTTCTGGGCGCAGATCGGACAGCGCTGCGCGGAACTGTATTTCCTGTTCTTCGTGGTTTCCTGGATCTACTCGAAGCCGCGCTCACGTCAGTTCCTGATCCGTGCGTTCGTGACCGTCATCGTGCTGGTGACGTTGATGGATATCCTCGACATCGTCGGGTGGCCGCCCGCGTTCAGTGAACTCGCGAACTGGAAGGCAAGCGAGAACACCCTGCAGATCTACTCCTGGCTGGTGCCGGCCATCTATGCCACCGTGTTCCTGCTGGTTCCGGCGTTTGCGCCCAAGCTCATTGAACCGGAGACGGTCCCGGAGAGGGTGACACACTAATGAAGAAGTTCGCCTGTCTCTTCATCCTGGCGCTGCTGCCTGCGGTCGCTTTCGCGGAAGGCGAAGTGGAGCTCATCAAGGCTCCCGTCAACCTCAACAACACCGCTTCCCTGCAGCGCGGCGCCAAGTACTTCGTGAACTACTGCATGGGCTGCCATTCGGCCCAGTACGTGCGCTACAACCGCGTGGGCGAGGATCTCGGTCTCAACGACGCCCAGCTCGAGAACTACCTGATGCCGGCGGGCGCCAAGACCTCCGACACCATGGTGAGTGCGCTCGCGCCGGCCGACGGCGAGAAGTGGTTCGGGCGGGCGCCGCCCGACCTGTCGTTGGAGGCCCGCAGCCGAGGCGCCGATTGGATCTACAGCTATCTCAAGTCCTTCTATATCGACCCGAAGTCGGCGACCGGTGCCAACAACCTGGTGTTGCCCAACGCCGCCATGCCGGATGTGCTGTGGGAACTGCAGGGCATGGAGCAGCCGGTCTATAAGACCGTGAAGGCCGAAGACGGATCGGGATACCCAGCTTTCGATCACTTCCAGCAGGTGACGCCGGGGAAGATGACGCCCGAAGAATACGACCGCATGGCCATGGACCTCACCAACTTCCTGTGCTACATCGCCGAGCCGGTGCAGCTCGAACGCCGCGATGTGGGGCTCAAGGTCATCGGTTTCCTGATCCTGTTCTTCCTGTTCGCGTTCATGCTGAAGCGCGAAATCTGGAAGGACGTCCATTGAGTGGTGCGCCGGGCGCTGACGCCCGGCGCCCTTCACCCGCGAAGGCTTTGCCATGACGCTTTACTCACGACCGGCCTGCCCCCATTCCCATCGCGTGCGCCTGGTGCTCGCGGAAAAGGGCATCGCCATGGACGTCGTCAACGTCGAGGGCAGCAAGCTCCCCGAGGACCTGCTGGACCTCAACCCCTACAACAGCGTGCCGACGCTGGTGGATCGGGAACTCGTGCTCTACGATCCGCGCATCATCATGGAATACTTGGAAGAGCGCTTTCCGCACCCGCCGCTGATGCCGGTGGATCCGGTGACCCGTGCGCGCTTCCGTCTGGCGCTCTACCGGGTGGAGCGCGACTGGTACACACTGGTGGACGAGATCGAGCAGTCCCCCAGCAAGCCCCATGCCCGCGCCAAGAAGGTGCTGCGCGAGAGCCTGCTGGCCTCCTCGGATGCCTTTGCCGCGAAGCCTTATTTCCTGAGCGACGAGTTCTCACTCGTGGATTGCAGCATCGCTCCCATCCTGTGGCGCCTGCCGCGCTACGAGATCGACCTGCCGGCCCAGGCCAAGGCCCTAAACAAGTACGCCGAGCGCCTGTTCAACCGGCCCGCGTTCAAGCTAAGTCTTACCGAGGTCGAACGCGAGATGCGTCCTGCCTGAAGACGCCACCGGAGCCATAGGGCTCGCGGCTGCGTTATCCTGTGCAGATGCTACCCCGCAAGCCCTACTTCCTGAGAGCCATGCACCAGTGGATCGTGGACAGCGGCTCCACTCCCTATATCGTGGTGGACGTGAGCGTGGAGGGCGTGGAGATACCCGCGGGCTACGCCCAGGACGGCAAGCTGGTGCTCAATATGAGCTACGAGGCCACCCACCATCTGGAGCTCGGCGCCCAGCATGTGGAGTTCGATGCGCGCTTCGGCGGCGTCTCGCGCCACGTGCGCGTGCCCATGGCGGCGATCCTCGCGGTCTACGCCCACGAGAGCGGCCAAGGGATGCTGTTCGACGCCGAGGGGGACCCGGAGATCAATCCCTCCGGCGAGGGCGCCCGGGAGGGCGACGACGATAAGCCGGGGCCCGGGGGCGGCAAGAAACCCACCCTCAAGGTCATCAAGTAAGCTCGCGAGGCTGCCCCGCTGCTGCTCCGCGCTCGGGAGACCCCATGTCTGGCCATAACCGCCTCGCTCGCATGGTCCACAACTTCGACGCGTTGCCCGCGGGCCTGCGGTGCCTGCTTGTCACTTGGGCCTTCGGCAGCACGGTGCATTTCGTGCGCACCGCGGGACTCCGGTTCCAAGAACTCACGGAGGAGCGGGCCGTGCTCGTGCTCAAGAACCGCCGCCGGGTGCAGAACCACATTGGCACCGTGCATGCGGCCGCGGTGGCACTCCTCGGGGAGACCGCCACCGGCGCGGTGTTCGGCATGAACGTCCCTGACGACAAGTTCCCTATCCTCAAGAGCATGCGGCTCAACTACGTGAAGCGCTCCCAGGGGGCGCTGCGGGCCGAGGCGTCGCTCACGGCCGAGCAGTGCGCGCGGTTCGCGCCTGAGGAAAAGGGAGAGATCGCCGTGCCGGTGAAAATCACCGACGAGAGCGGCGGGCCTACCGTCGAGTGTGAATATGTCTGGGCTTGGCGCCCCAAGAAGAAATGATCGAAGTCATCCAGGGCGACATCACCGGGCTGAACGTCGACGCGATCGTCAACGCGGCCAATGAGAGTCTCCTGGGCGGCGGAGGGGTGGACGGTGCCATCCATCGGGCCGCGGGACCGGAACTCCTGGAAGCCTGCCGCAAGTTAGGGGGTTGCCCCACCGGCGAAGCCAGGATCACGCCGGGCTTCCGCCTCAAGGCGAGGTGGGTCGTGCACACGCCGGGGCCCGTCTGGCGCGGCGGAGGGTTGGGCGAGCCGCTGCTGCTCGAGAACTGCTACCGCAACTCATTCCGCCTGGCCCTCGATAATGCCGCCGCGAGTATCGCCTTCCCCTGCATCAGCACCGGGGTATACGGTTATCCGAAGGAACTCGCGGCGCACATCGCTATCGAGGTGATGCGGGAGCAGGGACGGGATCTGGAAAGGATCATTGCGTGCTGCTTCGGCCGTGAGGATGCGGAGCTCTACCGGAGACTAACCCGGCAGTAGTTTTCCCGGATTCAGGATGCCGTTCGGGTCGAATTCCTTCTTGATGCGCCGCATCAGGTCCAGCGTCGCCGGGTCGAATTCCAGGGCCATGAACGGCCGTTTCTCGATGCCGACGCCATGCTCGCCGGACAGCGTGCCTTTCATGTCCAGCACGGTCCTGAACACCTCCTTCAAGCACGGCTCGGCGTTCTTCATCTGGGCCGCATCGTTCGGATCCACCAGCAGGTTCACGTGGATGTTGCCATTGCCGGCGTGGCCGAAATTCACGATGGGCACGCCGTATTGCTTCGAGAGTGTCCCCAGGCGAGCGATGAAATCCGCCATGCGGGAAACGGGCACTACCACGTCCTCGTTGATCTTCTTGGGGGCGATCTTGCGCAGTGCCGGGGAGAGCGCCTTGCGGGAGGTCCAAAGCGCCGCGGCTTCCCGCTCGTCGCGGGCTGCGCGGAATTCCACGCAGCCCTCGCCGTTCGCAGCCTTCCCGACGGCTTCGGCGTAAGCTTCGAGTTCGGAGCCTGCGCCGTCCACTTCGATGAGCAGGAGCGCACCGGCTTCCTCCGGCAGGTCGGTGTCGGCGTAACCACGGATCATGCCGATGGAAGCGCCGTCGATGAACTCCAGCACGCAGGGCGTCACGGGCTGTCCCATGATGCGCGACACGGCCGCCGCCGCCGCGGTCATGTCGGCGTAGACGGCGCGCAGCGTGCGCACCGCCTCGGGTTTGGGGGTGAGCTTCAAGGTCGCTTCGGTGATGACCGCCAGCGTGCCTTCGGAACCGATGAGCAGGCGCGTGAAGTCGTAGCCCATGGCACCCTTGGTGGTGTAGACGCCGGCGCTGAGTTCCTGACCCGAGCCCAGCACGGCCTTCAAGCCCAACACGTTGTCCCGCACCGTGCCGTACTTGACGGCGTGGGGGCCGCCCGCGCCGCAGGCGAGGTTGCCGCCCACGGTGGAATAGCCCGCCGAGGTCGGGTCCGGCGGCCAGAAGAAGCCCTGCTTGCCAGCGGCTTCCTGCACGCTACTATTGGTGGCTCCGGTCTCCGTCACCAGCGCCCGGTTGGCAGCATCCACCGCGAGGATGCGGCTCATGCGTTCCATGGCGAGTACTACCCCGCCGGCCACGGGCACGGCGGACCCTGTGGTGCTGCTGCCCAGGCCGCGGGTGGTGAGCGGCACTTTGAACTCGTTGCAGAGGTGCACGGTTTGCACCACTTCCGCATGTGAGGCAGGGAAGGCTACCGCGTCCGGCTGGGACTGGCGGCGGCTGTTGTCGTAGCTGTAGGGCCAGCGGTCCGCGGGGTCGGTGTAGAGGTCCTCGGCGCCGACGATGGCGCCGAGTCGCTCCAGGAACGCCGCGGGCAGCCGGTTCGCGCTCACGGGATCAGGCGGGGAAGAGCTGTTCGTCGATGAGGTCGCAGAGGCAGTGCAGGCAGAGCAGGTGCACTTCCTGGATGCGCGCCGTCACTTTTGCCGGCACGCGGATTTCCACGTCGCCGTCCTTGAGCTGGGCTGCCATCTTGCCGCCGTCGCGACCCGTGAGCGCCACCACCTTGATGCCCTTTTCGTGGGCGGCATCGATGGCGCGCATGACGTTGGGGGAGTTGCCGCTCGTCGAGATCGCGAGCAGCACGTCGCCCTTGCGGCCCAGGGCCCGTACCTGCTTGGCGAAGATGTCGTTGTACTCGTAGTCGTTGGCGATAGAGGTGAGGGTGGAGGTGTCCGTGGTGAGCGCGATGCCTGCGATGCCGGGGCGCTCGCGCTCGAAACGGTTGAGGAGTTCCGCTGAAAAATGCTGTGAATCCGCCGCCGAACCGCCGTTGCCGCAGCTCATAACCTTGCCGTCATGTTTCAAGGACTCGGCCATGAGCGCGCCGGCCTTGAGGATGATAGGTACCAGCGCTTTGTGGGCCGCCTGCTTGGTGGCGATGCTGTCCAGGAACATCTGATTCACGCGTTCTTCTAATTTCATGGCGTCCTCAGCAATTGTTTTTCAATCGGCCTGGAAGGCGTCTTGTATCCATTCTACCGTCCCCCGGCCTTCGCCGGCTGTCACCGCCACCACGTCGAAACGCAGTGGCTTGCGGCGCAATTCGGCATGACTTTGCAGGAAATGGCGGGTGGCGAGGATGAGCTTGCGGCGTTTCTCGGGTCCCACGGTCTCGGCGGCGCTGCCGCGGCTCGCATCCTTGGGGAAACGCACTTCCGCCACCACCACGGCGCCGTCGTGCAGCAGCACCAAGTCCAATTCCCCCTGGGGGCAGCGGTAATTCCGTTCCACCAGCCTGAGTCCCGCGGCTTCCAGCATCTCGAGAGCCCGGCGCTCCGTTTCCCAGCCGGTTTCGAGATGTCCAGCCCGGCTCACGGCTTGGGCTGCGGCTGGACGACGGCTACGGGGGTGGCGGGCAGATCCGCGGGCGCCAGCAACTCCACCGCCCCGTCCTCGAAGCTTGCCCAGTCGAGGTGCCGGTGCACGCGACCGCCGGCATCCAGGCTGAGAAGCCCAGTGACGCCCTGCAGGGGTTCGCCGATGGTGCGGGTGTTGTAGAGCAGCGGCACCAGCCGGTAGGCGTCGAAGCCCAAGGCATAAAGCCGGCCATTGTCGGCGAAGTTCGCCGGCCAGGCCTTGGCAAGGGTGCCGCGCATGTCGGCGACGGAGCCGGATTCCTCCAGTGTCCAGGGCATGTCGTCGAAGCTGATGCCATTCAGGGTGCTGTTATCCACGTTGCTGTCCAGGGTGTATATCCGCGAGGTGGAATACACCGGCAGGCCCTCACCGTGGTTGTAGTTGATCTGTGGCTCGATGGTGCGGGCATCGCTGGCGCCCGCCGCCAGGAAGATGACCTGGATGTCCTGGCGGCGACGCGGTTCGAACTCGAGGTGCGATCCCAAGGTCGAGGCAAGGCGCTGCTCGCGCTCGTCGCTGGTGTCGAGGTTGAAGAGCTGGGTGAGGATGGGCGTGTAGGCTTCCGGCTTGCTGCCAGGGATGTAGGTCTGCATGCCGAGCAGCGTGCCACCGAGTTGCTTGAAGCGCGCCGAGAAGGCGTTGAACATGCGTGCGCCGAAATCGTCGTTGGACACGAGCGCGATGGCGCGGGTGCGGCCCTCGGCCACGGCCCGTTCCGCCGCCTGTTCCGCTTCGCCCTCGGGCAGGAGCCCGAACTGGTAGAAGCCCGCGGGGCCGCCCTTGCCGCCGTCCAGATAGTTGAGCGCCAGTACCGGCACCGGCAGGGAGGACAGGGATGCGAGGCCCGCCACCGCGTCCTTCGTGAGCGGTCCGATGACCATGCTGGCGCCGTCCGTCACCGCCTTTTGGTAGGCCGCTTGGGCGCTTGCGGCTGTGGTGCCGGAATCGTACAGCGTGATGGACGGCGCCGAGCCGCTGCTGGCCACCTGGTAGTAGGCAGCGAACAGGCCGTCCCGCACCGCATCCGCGGGCGACTGGTAATTGCCGGACAGGGGCAGGAGCACCGCGAGCCGCGGCGGGAAAGCGGTGAGCGCCTCCTGTTTCGCCAGCATACCGGGCACGAGTTCCAGGCTTGCCGGGTGGTTCGGGTAACGCGCCTGCCAGGCCTTGATCTCGTCGACGAATTTTTCCGGCTGTTGCCAGCTCCCATGGCTGATGTCCGCGAGTTCAAGCCAACCGCGCGCTACCGGCGAGAGCCCTGCCGGCAGCTTGGCGAGGTCGATGGGCGTGTGGGTCTCGGTGAGCGTGTTCCAGATCAATTGCTGGTTCGCCCTGACGTCGGCGCTGCCAGGGGCGAGATGGGTTTCGCGATCGCTCCAGTCCTGCACTGCCGAGGGCAGGTCGCCGAGCGCGAGGTGGGCCTGGCCCAGCACCAGCAGGGTCCTCGCCTTGATTTCCTCCGGCAGGGGCTCCAGGGGAAACCTGAGGTGTTGCAGCGCCGACTGGGGCTGATGGCCCGCGAGATCCAGGCTCGCCTTCAATATTTCCGCCCGGGCGGCGAGTGCAGGGTAAAGGCCCTTTTCATTCACTTGGGCTAGCAGGGCCCAGGCGCGCTGGCTGTCGCCGGCTCTGAACCAGTCTTCCGCCGCATTGACCGTGAAATCGGCGCGGCGTACAGGCTCGGCCGTGGCCGCGAGGCGCTCATAGAGTTGCGCCGCCTGCGCATATTGCCCCGCCTGCTCCAGCTGTGAGGCTTGCCCTTCGCGCGTCACCGCCGTCGGCTGTTTTGGCGGCGCGGTCCCGCAGGCGGCGAGCAGCAGCAGCAACGTGGCGCAGGAGAGCCGTAGCGCGGACTTCAGGGACAACGTACCTTGCATGACTCGAGGATTCCGTAGCAGGATGGTCGCGGACTTTAATAATACCCGTTCCGGCTGGGAGCCGGAATTTAACGAGGATTCCTGCGTGGCGGAACGACCGGGCGTGCTGTACGTGGTGGCGACTCCCATCGGCAACCTGGACGATCTTTCGCCCCGGGCGCGCCGAGTATTGAGCGAAGTGCACGCGGTGGCCGCCGAGGATACGCGCCACAGCGGCGCTTTGCTCAAGCATTTCGGCATCCACACGCCATTGCTTTCATTGCACGACCACAACGAGGCAGAACGGGCCGGACAACTGATCCCGCGGCTCCTGGCCGGCGATTCGATCGCACTCGTCTCTGATGCCGGTACGCCGCTCATCAGCGATCCGGGCTTCGACCTGGTGCGCGCGGCGCGGCGCGCCGGCGTCACCGTCACCCCGATCCCCGGCGCTTCGGCCCTGGTCGCGGCCTTGTCCGTGAGCGGCCTACCCACGGACCGTTTCGTGTTCGAGGGCTTCCTTCCGGCGAAGGCCTCCGCCCGCCGCGAGCGCCTGACGGCTCTCGCGGGGGAAACGCGCACGCTCGTGTTCTACGAATCGGTACACCGTCTCAAGGAATCCCTGGAGGACATGGCCGCGATCTTCGGCGCGGAGCGCTCCGCCGTGCTTGCCCGGGAACTCACCAAGCTCCACGAGGGTGTCCGGGAGGCAGGCCTCTCGGCCCTGGCCCGTTGGGCGGCCACCGATCCCAACGCCGGGAAAGGGGAGGTCGTGGTGGTGGTTTCGGGAGCGCCGGGGAGCGGGGCCTCCGATGTCGAGGCGGATCGGGTCCTCAGGTTTTTGCTCGAGGAATTGCCGGTGAAACAGGCGGCCTCCTTGGCCGCCGCCATCACGGGTCTCAACAAGAACCCGCTTTATCAGCGTGCTTTGGAGCTTTCCGGAAAGAAGTAAACGGAGCCGATCATGTTGATCATCCGGGTCGTGACGGGCAGGCCTGGCCGGGGATGCCTGCATCCAAATCCCATGCCTGTGGCACACGTATAATGGCAATCGGAGTCGGCCGGGCAGCCGCTGTGCGCA
>JBLNDO010000099.1:0-2599 GCA_050261675.1 Bacillota bacterium | reverse complement strand
CTTGACGGCGATGGTATTCAAGATGCTGTCGTGTATTTCACCAATCGAGAATCATGCGGGACCGGCGGTTGCGCAATGAGAATCATGAGGGGTACAAAGGACGGGTTTGTTTATGTGTCTGGCACTCTGCGTGTTTTCCTTCCAATTAAAGTGCTGACATCGACATCACATGGCTGGAAATCCCTTGCGATAAGACTTCGTTCTGGGAGTGATGGGATTCTAAATTTTGACGGCAAGCGCTATCCGCTATCACCCCTTGACGATCATCCAGCTACGAGTGACGAATTGCAGGGGGCGATAACACTGATTCCACGCTAAAGGACGTCAGAGACGTTCGCTTTCGTCCAAATGTGGGTCTACTTATCAAGGGCAGCTAATGGGATGGTCCGCCCCCCTCATTTCGGCTTCAATGAGCCAGAGGGGACGCACTGGTGCCCCTACGTCGAAGGAGGCAGACCATCATGGCTATTCAAACACTCGGATTGGACATCGGCAAATCGACTTTTCACGCGGTGGGCGTGGACGCCCAGGGGCAGGTCATCCACCGACATAAGTACACACGCGCGGCCCTGATGCGGTTCATGGCGAACCTGCCGCCGTGCCTCGTGGGCATGGAGTCCTGTCCGGGGTCACATCACCTGGCGAGGCGGTTTCTGGAGCACGGACACACGGTGAAGCTCATGGCGGCGCAGTTCGTGAAGCCGTACGTGAAGTCGAACAAGTCCGACTTCCTGGATGCGGAGGCGATTGTGGAGGCTGTCACCCGACCCTCGATGCGCTTCGTGCCGGTCAAGACGCCGGCGCAACAGGATCTGCAGGCGATACACCGGGTGCGCAGCGGGCTCGTGACACAGCGCACGGCCACCATCAACCAGCTGCGGGCCTTCCTGCTCGAGAACGGACTGACGATCCCCCGTGGGATAAGCGCCCTGAAGCTGCGGGTGCCGGCGATCCTGGAGGATGCCGAGAACGGGCTCTCGCCGCGGATGCGAGCCTTGGCGGCCGAGCTTTGGCGGCAGATCCTCGACCTGAAGGCGCGTGCTGAGGCCTTGACCGGGGAACTGACGCGGCTTGCCGAGGGGGATGAGGCCTGCCGCCGGCTGCTGACGGTGCCTGGTGTCGGCCCGCTCACCGCGACCGCGCTCGTGGCCGCCATTGGCAACGGCAGCGAGTTCCGGCGCGGCCGGGAACTGGCGGCCTTCCTGGGGCTGGTGCCCCGCCAGTACTCGACCGGCGGCAAGCCGACGCTCCTGGGGATCTCCAAGCGCGGCAACAACTATCTGCGCATGCTGTTCATCCACGGCGCCCGTTCGGTCCTACAAACTGCGGACAAGCGCACCGATCGGCTCGGGCCTTGGCTGAGGGGTCTCAAGGTACGCCGACATGCGAACGTCGCGGCGGTAGCGCTCGCCAACAAGCTGGCGCGCGTCGCCTGGGCAGTACTGGTGCACGGCAACGACTATCAGCCGTCTGCGGCGTGATATAAGCGATTTCGATCCCGCCGGGTTTGCAAGCGACACGAGGTGATGGCGACAACGGTTAAACCGCCTGGCTGAAAACCTGAGACCCATAGTGGCCTCTCAAGGCCGCGCCGCTAATGAGGACAGCCAGGCGTGTAATCCCATCAGGGCCCGAAGGCATACCATGCCTTCATCATGAGGCCGGATACATTTGGGCAAACCACTCTATCGCCATTCCAGATGACGGCTTGCTAACGGGGGGCGGACCATACATATGGGTCGGCAGCAGACTGTCCAGGGGTAGAATTGCGAAGTTAGAGTTTGGAATTCTGCTTCCGGCCAATAGCAGCCCTAGAAGGCAATGCGTCGTAAGATTCACCTTAATGACCTATGGAAGGCTTGATGAATCGCGTCGCGACACGTATAGCGAAAACGGCGGTTGCCGCAGCATTACTAGAAACGGGTGCAGCGGCGATTCGTTCACATTCTTTCTATCCCATTTCCATAGCCATGTATGCCGTCATGGAGATTGTGTATTTTCTAGTTGTCGTCTGTGTGGCAGCCATCATCGCGGCACGCTTGGCTCGGACTGTTAATTGGTTACAAAGAGCGCTGTTTTTTGGAATCGTTTTTGCTCCGTCCCTGTTCTCGTATATCGGATTCTTCCGGAATGTTACCTACTATGAAGAGTTCGGTTCTGCGTTGGTGATTGACCACCAAATAACTAACGCGGGATTTAAGGAGCTCGTATTAAGCGGAGCCATTTCGGCCGTAATTGCGTTGATCGCATCGTTTATTTACTTTCGCGGAGGCACGGTCAGCAAGCCGGCACGAGTCGACGGCTGAATATTGCGACAGCGCTTGGGGCTAAGATTGGGCCTAAACTGAAGGGCTGCTATGGGTCGGGAGCAGACAGACACGGGGTAGAATCACGGGGACGCTGCTTGAGATGCAGCTTCCGGCCAATAGCGGAACTTCCAGTGATAAAGCTGCTCTAAGAACCGAATATCGCACCGCGGTAGTAGAATGCGCACATGAAACAGGTGGGGGATTGCCGGGGAAGTCGACCGGTGCGCCGTGATTGGCGTACTTGGTTACTGCTCGTCGCCTTCGCCTTCACTGTTGCCCTCTATTCCGTC
>JBLNDO010000098.1:0-4093 GCA_050261675.1 Bacillota bacterium | reverse complement strand
GTTCTTCGGGAAACCGGGCCGCTGCACCCTAACCACGCAGAATTTCTGGCCCGTGGGCGCTTCCATCACGACCCAGCGATCCATCCGCTAGAACACTTTCGCGCCCAGCTTCTCCATCCGTGCAACTTCTGCGGGGATGTAGTCGGTCTCGATGTCGATGTGCACCCGGCTCTCGTGGTCCACCCTCTGGATCTCCACGATGGGCTCGTCGGGCGGAGTCTCCAGCATGCGGTAATTACCGCGGCTGCCTGGGTGCTTGGGGTCTACGGAGCGTCCCAAGGCCTCGGCCCAGAAACGGGCGGCCGCGTCCACATCCTCGGTATTGCAGTCGATCAGCACGGCGCAGAGACGGGAGTGGTGCACGGGGCTCATCCCTCGCCGTTGAATGCAACGTCAAGGATCTGATTCGCGTCCGGATCGAACACCACGCCGAAGAAGCTGCGTCCGCCGTCGCAGACATTCACCGGCTGGGTATCCTCGTGCAGCCAGTCCGCCTGGTGTATGTAAAAATTGCCGTAGATCAGCCGTTTCCCGCCACTGACGATGCCGGCATATTGGCCATGGTAGGTGTCCAGGGGATAGCTGAGGACATTGCCGCGATCGGCAGAATGGCGCCGCAGATAGTCATCCAATGCCGATTGGAGTGACGCCACTTGCTGGTCGGTTGGCGTCCAGTAGTCCGAGACGTTCTGCGGCACCTCGCGCGAGCACTGTTTCAGCAGCTGGGCCCCATCCTGCGCGGGGAAGATGTAGACGCTACGCGTTCTCATCGGGCCGCCGACGCCGGGGGGCGCGCTCATTGCCGGCGCGGTAATCAGACCCATCACCGTCAACACCAGACCGGTTACGAAAGACCTTTTTATGGCCATGGCCGCTCCTTCGCTGAGTTCGCTGAGGATGCCTATAACACCAGCCCGCGCGCTTCCGACAGGGTCTTCGAGAGGAAAGTGGTGAAGCGCGCCGCAGCGGCGCCGTCGATGACCCGGTGGTCGTAGGAAAGCGACAGGGGCAGCATGAGGCGCGACTGGAAGGCCTTGCCGTCCCAGACCGGTTTCATCTGGGACTTGGAGACGCCGAGGATGGCCACCTCCGGCGCGTTCACGATGGGGGTGAAGGCGGTGCCGCCGATGCCGCCCAGGCTCGAGATGCTGAAGCAGCCGCCCTGCATCTCGTCCGCCTTGAGCTTGCCGTCGCGGGCCTTGGCAGCGAGTTCGCCCAGTTCCTTGGCGATCTCGAAGACGTTCTTCTTGTCCGCGTCGCGGATCACGGGCACCACCAAGCCGTTGGGCGTGTCGGCCGCGAAGCCGATGTGGAAATATTTCTTGTAGACCAGGTTCTGGCCCGTGGGGTCCAGGGAAGAATTGAAGTCCGGGTATTCCTTGAGGGCCAGGAGGCTCGCCTTCACCAGGAAGGCGAGCGGCGTGAGCTTGGCGCCGATCTTCTCGGCGTCGGTCTTCAGTTCCTTGCGCAGCTGTTCCAGCTCGGTGATGTCCGCTTCGTCGTGCTGGGTGACGTGGGGCACGTTGACCCAGGCGGCCTGCAGGCGCGGCCCGGAAATGCGCTTGATGCGGGAGAGCGGCTTCACCTCCACCTGGCCGAAGCGCGTGAAATCCACCTCCGGCACCTTCGGCAACCCGCCGCCGCCCGCGAAGCCGCCCTGCATGACGGCCTTCACGAAGGCTTTCACGTCCTCGGCGGTGATGCGCCCCTTGCGACCGCTACCCCTGACGCGGGAAAGGTCCACGCCCAGTTCCCGGGCGAACTTGCGCACCGAGGGGCCCGCGTGGGCCTTGCCGAACCCGGCTTCATTGATGGGCGGGAGGCTCTGGGGAGCGGCCACCGCCATCACGGGCGCCTGAACCGCGGGAACAGGTTTCGGTGCTGGGACCGGTCCCGGGGCCTTCGGCGGAGCCGTTGCCGCCGGCTTGGCAGCGGCCGATTCTTCCTTGGCATCCATCACCAGCACCAGGGTGCCTTCCGAGACCTTGTCGCCCTTCTTCACGGCGACGCTCTTGACGGTGCCGGCCCAGGGGGCGGGCACGTCCATGGCGGACTTGTCGGTTTCGAGGGTGATGAGGCCCTGCTCCTTGGCGACGGCGTCGCCGGGCTTCACCATCACCTCGATGACTTCCACGTCCTTGAAGTTGCCGATGTCCGGGACTTTGACTTCTTTTTCTGCCACGGCTTTATCTCCTCAGACCGTGACCGGATTCGGCTTGTCGGGGTTGAGCTTGTATTTCTTGATCGCCTCGGCGACCTTCTTCCCGTCCAGCTGGCCCTCGTCCACCAGGGACTTGAGGGCGGCCACCGTGACGTAGCGGTGATCCACCTCGAAGAAGTGCCTGAGGCCCTCGCGGGTGTCGCTGCGGCCGAAACCGTCGGTACCGAGCACGGTGTAGCGGCGCGGCACGAACTCGCGGATCTGGTCCGCGAAGAGCTTCATGTAGTCGGTGGCGGCGATGACCGGCCCCGCATGCTTCTCCAGCGCCTGGGTGACGTAGGGCACCTTCGGCTTCTCTCCCGGGTGGTAGAGGTTCCAGCGGCTGCAATCCAGGCCTTCGCGGCGCAGTTCCGTGAAGCTCGTGGCGCTCCACACGTCGGCAGACACGCCCCAGTCCTTCTCCAGCATCTCGGCGGCGGCTTCCACCTCCCGCAGGATGGTGCCTGAGCCCATGAGCTGCACCCGGAGCTTCTGCTTGCCGCCTTCCTTGAGGAGGTACAGCCCCTTCAGGATGCCCTGCTCCGCGCCCTTGGGCATGGCGGGCTGCACGTAGTTCTCGTTCATGGCGGTGACGTAATAGAAGACGCTTTCCCGCTCCTTGAACATGCGGCGCAGGCCGTCCTGCACGATCACCGCCACCTCGTACATGTAGGTGGGGTCGTAGCAGACGCAGTTCGGGATCACAGAGAAGAGGACATGGCTGTGGCCGTCCTCGTGCTGCAGGCCCTCGCCTTCCAGCGTGGTGCGCCCCGCGGTGCCGCCGATGAGGAAGCCCCGCGCCTGGATGTCGCCTGCCGCCCAGGCGAGGTCGCCCACGCGCTGGAAGCCGAACATGGAGTAGTAGATGTAGAACGGCACCATGGGGATGCCGTGGTTGCTGTAGGCGGTGGAGGCGGCGATCCAGGACGCCATGGAGCCGGGCTCGGTGATGCCCTCCTCCAGGATCTGGCCGGACTTGTCCTCCTTGTAGAACATCAGCTGGTCGGCGTCCGCCGGCTCGTAGAGCTGGCCCACGTTGGAATAGATGCCGATCTGCCGGAACAGCCCCTCCATGCCGAAGGTGCGGGCCTCGTCCGGCACGATGGGCACGATGTGCTTGCCGATGCCCTTGTCCTTGACGAGCGCCGTGAGGATGCGTACCAGCGCCATGGTGCTGGAGATTTCCCGGTCGCCGGTGCCTTCCAGGAAGGTCTTGAAGAAATCCAGCCCGGGCACCGCGAGCGGCTCGACCTTGTGCCGGCGCTGCGGCAGATAGCCGCCCAGCTTCTCGCGCCGTGACTTGAGGTACTTGATCTCCTCGCTGTCCTCCGCGGGGCGGCGGTACGGCACCTTGGCGATCTCGTCGTTGGAAACCGGGATGTTGAACAGGTCGCGGAACTCCTTGAGCGCGTCCTCGTCCAGCTTCTTCTGCTGGTGGGCGCCCATCTGGCCCTGGCCGGCCTTGCCCATGCCGAAACCCTTGACGGTCTTGGCGAGGATCACCGTGGGCTGGCCCGTATGCTCCACGGCCGCCTTGTAGGCGGCGTAGACCTTGCGCGCGTCGTGGCCGCCGCGGTTGAGGTTCCAGATCTCCTCGTCACTCATGTTCGCAACCATCTCCAGGAGTTCCGGATAACGGCCGAAGAACTTCTCGCGGACGAACTTGCCGTCCTTGGACTTGAAGTTCTGGTACTCGCCGTCCACGCACTCCTCCATGAGGCGCTTCAGGGCGTCGTTCTTGTCGCGCGCGAGCAGCGGGTCCCAGCGGGAACCCCACAGCACCTTGATGACGTTCCAGCCGCTGCCGCGGAAGTTCGCCTCCAGCTCCTGGATGATCTTGCCGTTGCCGCGCACCGGGCCGTCCAGGCGCTGCAGGTTGCAGTTCACCACGAA
>JBLNDO010000097.1:0-19054 GCA_050261675.1 Bacillota bacterium | reverse complement strand
CATTCAAGCTGGGTAGCGGAATTGAGGTTGGAAGCCCGCACCGTGAGGACCATGTCGCCGCTGCCGGCATAGGCCTGCACGGGACTTATCCAGTGCAGAGACGGCGCGGGATTGTCGATCTCCAAGATCGCGCTGTTCGAGGTCCCGCCACCGGGAGACGGATTGGTGACGGTCACTGGCAAGTCCGCACCGGTGGTAAATGCGTTTCCTGGCAGTTCCAATTCCAACTGTGTCGGCGAAATGTATGCGCTGGAGAAAGTGACGCCGTTAAGCTGCACCACGGAATTGAACTGGAAGCCGCTACCATTGATCATGACTATCTCGCCAAACGCAACGATCGGTTCGGAAGACGGCGATAGACTGGTAATAGCTGGAGTGTAGTTGTTAAGCGTGAAAGTCAGGTTACCTGACGTGCCGCCGCCAGGCGCGGGGGACTGCACAGTAACATTGTAAATACCGCCGACGAGCGTTGGAAAGATTTCTGCAAAATCAACTGTCGCCATCAGTTCTGTCTTGGATACAAACGTCGTCGGCCAGATCGTTCCATTGAAAAGGATCCTGGATCCAGGTACGAATCCGGTACCTGTGACGGTAAATGGCACGCTTATCACGCCGAACATGGCTGTGGCGGGGGATACCTGAGCCGCCGAAGGGACCGGGTTCAACAATCTGAACAAGACCACGTTCGACGCAAAATTTCCCGGCGGCGGCACCACCCAGACCTTGTATGAATGTCCGCTAGTCGCCGATGACAAATCCACTCTCGCTGTGAGTTCGGACCCCGAGATAAATTTGGTCGTGAGTGCCTTGTCGCCGAAATGGATGACGGAACCCGAGGCGAACCCCCCGCCGAGCAGCTTGAGTGTGAACGCCGACGCCCCCACTTTCACGGATCCCGGCGAGAGCTGAAGCACCGTCGGAGGCACCACGACGCTGACTTTGTAAAGCAGCTGCGTCTCCGTCAGCACGTCGCGGCAATGCGGATCGGAGCAGATCTTGAGGTCGATGCTGCCGGTGTGCACCCCCGTCGAATTCGTTGAAAGCGTGTAGAACGTGACCTGGAGCCTGTTTGCGGAGATGAAATTGGCGGAAAACCCGCTGGTGCTAAATATCGCGGTCGAGGGTAGGGCCTCGATGTACACCTCCCCGGGGATAGAACCCTGGAGAGTGGCCACGGAGGAAATTGAGCCCGAGGTACCAAACTTCACAAAGGTCGAGGCAGGACAGGGCGCCATCGAGATGCTCAACTGACCCGTCCCGGTGCAGTTGGCGGCATGGACGATAGGCGCGCCGAAGAGCGACGCGAACAGGACCAGGACGATGGAGATAAACCGGACCGCGCGGATCATGGAGCCCCTTCGGCATCCTTGGAAATGGGTCTGAAATCCCTATAAAACCTAAACGGGAGCGCGCGTATTATGTCATGCCGTTGATGGTCAATCATGTGACCTATTCGACATTTCCCGCCGCCGCTCACCTGGGTCTCACACCGGGCGGCGCAGGTCCTGGAAGTCGTCCACCTGAATGGCGCGGCGCCGGAGATCGTCGGCGGAGCGCAGGGCCGCCGCCTCGCCGGGCGTGATGAGTCCCGTCTGCACCGCTTCCTCGATCTGGGCGTCGCCTTTGGCGTGCAGCGTCTTCTCGTGGGCGGCCTTGCGCAGTTTCTCGCGCAGCGGCCGGGTCTCCACCGCCTGCGTGAAGGCTTCGTCCAGGAGCCTCACCTTCTCCTTCATGTCAGATGGCATGTACATCCCCGCCGTAAGGCGGTCCCGCGCGAGCGAGGGCCTGAGCACCAGAGCGGCTATGCGATGCTCCAGCGCATCGGAGGGCGCACGGTAACGCATCCCCAGGGGGAAGACCGCGAGCCTGAGTCCCCAGGCCAGCCAGCTCTTTGGCAGGTTCTTGAACAGGGCGTCGAAGCTCTGCTGGATGCGGTAGAGGCTGTCCTCGCAGACCCAGGAGACCAGGGGAAGATCCTCTACCGGATTGCCCTGCTCGTGGTAGTGCTTCAGGGCGCAGGAGGCGATGTAGAGCTGGCTGATGACGTCCGCCATGCGCGCCGAGAGCCGCTCGCGGCGCTTCAGTTCGCCGCGCAGGGTCAGCAGCAGCACGTCCGTCACGAAGGCAAAGGCCGCGCTCATGCGCGTCAGCTGGCGGTAGTAATTCTTAAGCGCCATGGGCGCCGTGGGCACGTCGATGAAGGCGGCGTTGGTGAGCCCGTGGAGGAAGGTTCGGGCCTTGGTGCTCACGGTGAAACCCAGGTGGGACATGATGGCCTGATCGAATTCCTTGAGGGCCGTCTTCGGGTCCGGGTTCGCCGCGGCCTGCAGCTCCTTCAATAGATAGGGATGGCAGCGGATGGCCCCCTGGCCGAAGGTGATGAGATTGCGGGTGAGGATATTGTGGCCTTCCACGGTGATGCCCATCTGCGGGTAACTGTGGAAGGTGCCGAGCGGGTTCTTGGGCCCCAGGGAAAGCGCCGCGCCGCCGTGCACGTCCATGGCGTCGTTCACTACCTGCCGCGCACGCTCCGTGAGGTTGTACTTCACGATGGCGGAAATCACCGCCGGCTTGTGGTCCTGGTCCAGGGCCGCGAGGGTGGTAAGCCTTGCCCCGTCCATGGCATAGGCGTTTCCGGCGAGTCGGGCAATGGCCTCGCGGATACCCTCGAATTGGCTGATGGGCAGCTTGAACTGGCGCCGCACCCGCGCATAGGCGCTGGTGACGCGGACGGCGAGCTTGGCGGTGGCGGTGCTCAAGGCCGGCAGCGAAATGGCGCGGCCGTCCGTGAGGCATTCCATGAGCATGCGCCAGCCCTTCCCCGCCATGGCCGTGCCGCCGATGACGTTGTCCATGGGGATGAACACATCCTTGCCGAACAGGGGGCCATTCATGAAGGCCATGTGCAGCTGGTCGTGGCGCGTGCCAGTCCTAACCCCTGGCGCCTTCGCCGGCACCAGGGCCAGCGTGATCCCGAGATGGGTCTTCTCGCCCAGGAGGTGCTCCGGGTCCTCCAGCTTGAACGCCAGCCCGAGAACCGTGGCAATCGGCCCCATGGAGATGTAGCGCTTCTCGAAGTTGAGGCGGATGCCGAGGGTGCCGTTCCCGTCCTTGCACACCACCCCGATGTCTGGGATCGCACCGGCGTCGCTCCCCGCCTCCGGGCCCGTGAGGGCGAAACAGGGGATTTCCTCGGCCCGGGCGAGCCGCGGCAACCAATGGTTCTTCTGCTCCTCGGTGCCGTACTTGAGCAGCAGCTTCCCGGGGCCCACGGAGTTCGGGATCATCACCGTGAGCGCGGCGCTGATGCTGCGGCTCGCGATCTTCATGATCACCGCCGCGTGGCCCATGTTGGAGAAGGCCATGCCGCCGTATTCCTTGGGGATCATCATCCCGAAGAAGCCCTGTTCCTTGATGTAACGCCAGGTCTCCGGCGTCAGGTCCTTGTCCACGTTGCAGATGCGGTGGTCGTCCAGCATGCCACAGAGCGTCTCCACGGGCCCGTCCAGGAAGGCCTGCTCCTCCGGCGAAAGCTTGGCCGGCGGAAAATCCAGAAGCATTTGCCAGCGGGGCGCGCCGCTGAAAAGCTCCGCATCCCACCAGACGGTGCCCGCCTCCAGGGCATCCCGCTCCGTTTGGGAGATCTCCGGCATCGAGGCGCGATAGAACTTGAGCAGCGGCCGGCTGATGAAAGCGCGCCGCAGGAACGGCAAGCACAGCACCAGGAAGAGGACGGCGTAGAGCGTCCACAGGAGCCCCTTGGTGCCGTCGGAGGCGGCACTCAAGGCACTGAAGAAGATGAGGAGGATGCCGAGGCCTACTAGCCAGGCGAGACGCGCCGGCCGCGCGGCCGCGAGCCCCAAGGCCACCAGGATGAACGCCGGCCACCAGAACCAGGCGTGGGTGAAGAACTCCGCCATGCTGCTCAAACCCCGGTGATTGACTAGGCTTCAAAATCCGGCTGCTTCGCCGGTGCCGCATTCTGGAAGGCTTTCAGCGTCTGGCAGTATTCGTCGATGCGCGTCAGCGTCTTGAACGGCGCCGTGTCCGCGCCGAAACGGCGTGCGCTGAACATCTGCGGCACGAGGAGCACGTCCGCCATGGTGGGCGTGTCGCCGTGGCAGCACTTGCCGGTGCCGCCGTCTGCCAGAAGCTTCTCCAGGGCGGTGAACCCTTCCGTGATCCAGCGGACGATCCATTTCTTGCGGGTCTCCTCGTCCGCGTGAAACTCCTTCTCTAGGTATTTCATGACCCGGGTGTTCTGCAGGGGATGGATGTCGCAGGCGATCGCCAGCGCCAGGGCCCGCACCCGGGCGCGGCCCACCGGATCCTTCGGGAGCAGCGGCGGATGGGGATGGGTCTCGTCCAGGTATTCGATGATGGCGATGGACTGGGTGACGGTATGCCCCTGGTCCACCAGGGCCGGCACGAAACCTTGGGGGTTCACCGCCTTGAACTCGGGCTTGTGCTGCTGGCCGCCGTCCTTCACGAGATGCACGAAGCGGTAATCCGGCTTCAGGCCCTTGAGATTGAGCGCGATGCGCGCCCGGAAGGCGGCGGAACTGCGGAAATAGGTGTAAAGCTCCATCAGGCTTTCTCCACGGTCTGTTCGATGGCCCCGAATAGCGAGGCGCCGCCTGCATCCAGCATCTCGATGCGCACCCGGTCGCCGAACTTCATGAAGGGCGTCGAGGCTTTTCCGTTCTTGATGACTTCCAGCACCCGCTTCTCGGCGAGGCAGGAGGAACCCTTGGACTCGTCCTGATTCGCTATTGTCCCAGAGCCAACAATCGACCCCGCCGCGAGCGGCCGGGTCTTGGCCGCATGGGCGATCAACTGCGGGAAGCTGAACTGCATGTCCACCCCCGCGTTGGGCTCCCCGAATTTGATGCCATTCAGGTGCGTCATCAGCGGCAGGTGCACCATGCCGTGCTTCCAGGCAGGCCCCAGCTCGTCGGGTGTCACCGCTACAGGGGAAAGGGCCGAGCGGGGCTTGCTCTGCAGGAAGCCGAAGCCCTTGGCCAACTCGTCCGGGATCAGGTTGCGCAGGGACACATCGTTGATGAGCAGCAGCAGTTTGATGTGCTTCGCCGCATCCGCGGGCGAGACACCCATGGGCACGTCGTCCACCACCACGCCCACTTCGGATTCGAAATCGATGCCCCAGGCTTCGTCCGACATGGCGATGGGATCCGTGGGCGCCAGGAAACCGTCGCTCACCGCCTGGTACATGAGAGGGTCGTGCTGGAAACTAGGGGGCATCTCCGCGCCCCGGGCCTTGCGCACCCTTTCCACGTGGGCGAGATAGGCGCTGCCGTCCACGAACTGGGGCGCCCGCGGCAGAACCGCGGCGAGCCGGGCGGCACCCAGCTTGAAGGCATCCTTCGCCTTGCCGGCATTGAGCGCGTCCGAGACGGCCTTGAGCTTGGGCTCGGACGCGGTCCAGTTCTCCAGGGCCTCCCGCAGGGTCGCGGCGATCTCCGGTACCTGCACACCGTTCTGGAGCTTCTTGTCCACGACGATGAGCGTGCCGTCGCGGCCGCCGGATTTAAGACTTGCGAGTTTCATTCTTGGAAAGCTCCGGATAAAAAACCGCGGCCTGCGGCCGCGGTGTTCTGGCGCTCGTTCAGCGCCGCTTGGGGTCGAAATGCTTCTTGATGCCCTGCCAGCACTCGTAGTAATCGCCCTGAAGTTCCTTGGCTTCCAGCGCCTGCTTGGTGGGTCGGATCACGGCGCGGGTTTCGAACATGAAGGCCATGGTGTCCACGATGTGCAGAGGTTTGGAGGTGTCGCTCGCCGTTGCCTTCTCGTAGCTCCCGGCGTCGGGGCCGTGGCCGCTCATGCAGTTGTGCAGGCTGGCGCCACCCGGGACGAAGCCGCCGGATTCCTTGGCGTCATACACGCCAGTGATGAGGCCCATGAACTCCGAGGCCACGTTGCGGTGGAACCAGGGGGGCCTGAAGGTGTCCTCCGCCACCAGCCAGCGGGGCGGGAAGATCACGAAGTCCATGTTAGCGGTGCCGGGCGTGTCGCTCGCCGAGGTCAGCACCGTGAAGATGGACGGATCCGGATGGTCGTAGCTGATGGAACCGATGGTGTTGAAGCGGTTCAGGTCGTATTTGTAGGGCGCGTGGTTGCCGTGCCAGCCCACCACGTCGAGCGGCGAATGGTTGAGCTCCGCCGACCAGAGCCGGCCCTGGAACTTGGCCAGCAGTTCGAATTTGCCTTCCTTGTCCTCGTAGGCCGCCACGGGATAAAGGAAATCCCGGGCATTGGCGAGGGCATTGGAGCCGATGGGCCCCAACTCCGGCAGGCGCAGGGGCGCGCCGAAATTCTCGGCCACGTAGCCGCGTGCCTCGCCGTCCGGCAGATCCACCTGGAAGCGGATGCCCCGGGGGATCACCGCGATCTCCAGGGGGCGCAGCTCCAGCACGCCGAGTTCGGTGCGGATGCGCAGGCGTCCCTGCTGGGGCACGATCAGGAGCTCCCCGTCCGCGTCGTAGAAATAACGCTCCATGGAGCGGTTGGCGGCGTAGATGTGGATGCCGACACCCGCCTGGCCCGCGGGGCCGCCGTTGCCGGCCACGGTCATGAGGCCGGCGATGAAATCCGTGGGCGCCGAGGGAATCGGGAACGGGTCCCAGCGCAGCTGGTTCGGCGTGGCCGGCTGTTCGTCGAAACGGTTGTGGAATCGCCCTTCCGGAAGCGCCTTGAAAGGTTTGTGCATGGCCGCGGGACGGATGCGGTAGAGCCAGCTGCGGCGGTTGGTGTGGCGCGGGGCCGTGAAGGCGGTGCCCGAGAGCTGCTCGGCGTAAAGACCGTAGGGCGCCTTCTGGGGAGAGTTGCGCCCCTCCGGCAGCGCGCCCGGCAGCGCCTCGGTGGCGAACTCATTGCCGAAGCCGGACTGGTATTGGCCCGCATCCGCCGCCTGGGCGGCGAGCTTGGGTTCCATGGCGCTGATCTTCTGGCTCATTCGCGACTCCGAGACATTGAGATCGCCATCAAAATATTACCGTTTGACGCGCAGATTTTCGTTCCTGGCTAGGCGCGCTGAGTTCCGAGAGCGGAGTTACCAAGTAGGTAATGAGCATCGAGGAATGAGGCGCAACGACGCCAGGGACGAAAAGATGCCGTCATAACACGCCACGCTTCATTTGGTCCCGTTCGATGGATTCGAACAGCGCCTGGAAGTTGCCTTCGCCAAAGCCCTCATTGCCCTTGCGCTGGATGATCTCGAAGAACACCGGGCCGATGACGTTCTGGGTGAAGATCTGCAGGAGCAGCTTCTTCTTGGTCTCCCGGTCCGCGTCGATGAGGATCTTGTTCTTCGCCAGGCGTGGCACGTCCTCGCCGTGGTTCGGCACCCGCTCGTCGATCATCTCGAAGTAGGCGTCGGGCGTGTCCAGGAACCGGAGTCCCGCCTTGCGCATGGACTCCACGGTGGAATAGATGTCGTTGGTGAAGCAGGCGATGTGCTGGATGCCCTCGCCCTTGTATTCGTCCAGGTATTCGTTGATCTGGCTCTTGGGGTCGCTGGATTCATTCAAGGGGATGCGCACCATGCCGTCCGGCGCCGTCATGGCCTTGGAGATGAGGCCGGTCTTCACACCCTTGATGTCGAAGTAGCGGATCTCCCGGAAGTTGAACAGCTGCTCGTAGAACCTCGCGAACTTCTCCATGTTGCCGAAGTAGAGGTTGTGGGTCAGGTGGTCCACGAAGGTGAGGCCGAAGCCCTTGGGGTGTTTGTCCACGCCCTTGAGATACTCGAACTCGCCGTCGTACACCGAGCCCTTGGGGCCGTAATGGTCCACGAGGTAGAGCATGCTGCCGCCGATGCCCTTGATCACCGGCACGTCCACCGCCTTGGTGGACTCCAGCTCGCCGACGGCTTCCCCGCCCTTCTTGATGGCCTGCTCGCGCACGTGGGCGGCAGGCTTGCTGAAGCGGATGGCGAAGCCGCAGGCCGAGGGACCGTGCTGCTTCGCGAACGTGGCGGCGAAGGACTTGGGCTCCTCGTTCACCAGGAAGTTGCACTCCCCCTGGCGGTAGAGGGTGACGGCCTTCTTCTTGTGCTTGGCCACGGCGGTGAAGCCCAGTTTCGGGAACAGCGCGTGCAAGAGCTTCGCGTCCGGCGCGGCGAATTCCACGAACTCGAAGCCATCCACCCCCATGGGGTTCTCGAACTGGGTGGGCTTCATGCCGACGTTGGGCTGTGCACTCATGGCCTCTACCTCTGGCGCGAAAACTGGAAAATCAAGAAGTTAATTATACCGCCCGGCTGTAACCGGGCCCAAAGCGCGGAATTTCAGCTACTTAACTGCGCCGATTTCCGTGCGCACGTCGATGAGTTCGGGGAAAAAGGTCAGCTCCAGGGCTTTCTGCAGGAACTTCACGCCGGAGGAGCCGCCGGTGCCGCGCTTGTGGCCGATGATGCGCTCCACGGTCTTCATGTGGCGAAAGCGCCAGAGCTGGAAGTACTCCTCCACGTCCACGAGTTTCTCGCACATCTCGTAGGCGTCCCACCATTCGCGGGTACCCTCGTAGATCTTCTTGAACACGGCGGTCACGCCCGGGTGCCGCTCGTAGGGTTGCGACCAGTCCCGCTCCACCCGCTCCGCCGGCACCGGCAGACCGCGGCGCTTGAGATAACGCAGGAACTCGTCGTAGAGGCTCGGCCGGGTGAGCAGTTCCTTAAGCCAGGCGTGGGTCTTGGGAGCGTGGCGAAAGACTTCGACCAATTCCGGCGCCTTGTTGCCCAGCATGAACTCCAGGCCCCGGTACTGGGGCGACTGGAAACCGGAGGCGGTGCCCAGCACCGAACGGAACTCGGTGTACTCGGTGGGGGTCAGGGTCTCCAGCACCGCCCACTGGTTGAAGAGCTGCATCTGGATCTGCTTCACCCGGGCGAGGCCCTTGAAGCAGGGTTCCAACTGGTCGTGCTGTATGAAACGGATGGCGGCCTCGAGCTCGTGCAGCACCAGCTTCATCCAGAGCTCGCTCGTCTGGTGCTGGATGATGAACAGCATCTCGTCGTGGTGGGCCGGGCGGCTCACCGGCTGCTGGGCCGAGAGCAGGAGGTCGAGCTTCAGGTACCCGGAATAGGTCTCGTGGCCCTTCAGGTCGGTGTGGATACCCTTTTCCAGCTCGCGCTTGTTGCCGCTCATGGTCGCCCTAAGGCCCCAAGGGCCGTGTGAATCTGGCCATTCTACCCGAGCACCCCCGCCGGACCCCCGGCGTATCAGGGGGTTGCGGGGTAGGCTCATGTATAATTGCGCCCCCGCCGCCCGCCTCATGAGGCCGGGCGGCCTTCCATATATATATAAAGCACTCCCCGCCGCAGGCCGGACCCGCGAGGGTCCCAAGAAAGCGCCTCGGGCGGCTTTCCAGGAGGAAGCCTTGAAGACCGTCGCGACCTTCGAGATCAAGTACCAGCAGTATCTCGACCACGAAGCCAAGCTCGTCCAGAAGAACCTGCCCAAGTTCGCCCAGGACAAGGACGAGCTCCTCAAGATGTACCGCATGATGAGCTTCGTGCGGGTGTTCGACACCAAGGCCATCGCCCTGCAGCGCACCGGCCAGCTCGGCACCTACGCCTCCTGCCTCGGCCACGAGGCGACCCATGTGGGCATCGGCGCGGCCATGAAGCCGGAGGACGCCTTCTTCCCCATGTACCGCGAGTACGGCACCCAGTTCTGGCGCGGCGTGAAGCCCCACGAGGTGCTGCTGTTCTGGGGCGGTGACGAGCGCGGCAACCATTTCTCGGGCCCCCAGCACGACTTCGCCTGGTGCGTGCCCATCGCGACGCAATACCACCACGCGGCCGGCGCCGCCACGGCGTTCAAGCTCCGCAAGGAGAAGCGCGCGGCGGTGACGGTCATCGGCGACGGCGGCACCTCCCAGGGCGACTACTACGAGGCCATCAACTGCGCCGGCGCCTGGCAGCTGCCGGTGGTGTTCGTGGTGTGCAACAACAAGTGGGCCATCTCCGTGCCGCTCTCCGCCCAGACCGCCTGCGAGACCCTGGCCCAGAAGGCCGTGGCCGGCGGCATCGAGGGCATCCAGGTGGACGGCAACGACATCATCGCCGTGCGCGACGTCATGGACCACGCCCTGGAGAAAGCCCGGGCCGGCAAGGGCCCGACACTCGTGGAAGCCCTCACCTACCGCATCAGCGACCACACCACTGCCGACGACGCCAGCCGCTACCGTCCGAAGGACGAGGTGGAGGACGCGAAGAAGAAGGAGCCGTTGCTCCGCATCCGCAAATACCTGATGGACATCGGCGCCTGGGACCAGAAAGAAGAGGAGAAGCTGCTCGCCGAATGCGCCGAGCAGGTGGACGCCGAGGTGAAGCTATATAAGGAGGCCGGCAAGCCCCCGGTGGAGAGCATGTTCAACCACATGTTCGCCAACCTGCCGGAGTCCCTCGTCGCCCAGCGGGACGAGGCCGTGGAGGAGGGCTCCCACCATGGCTAAGGTCACGATGGTGGAGGCCATCACCATGGCCATGGCCCACGAACTCGAGCACGACCCTGCGGTGGTGGTGCTGGGCGAGGATGTGGGCGTGAACGGCGGCGTGTTCCGCGCCACCGTGGGCCTGCAGCAGCGCTTCGGCAAGGAGCGGGTCATGGATACGCCGCTCGCCGAGGCCTTGATCGCCGGCATCTCCATCGGCATGGCGGCCCAGGGCATGAAGCCCGTGGCGGAGATCCAGTTCTCCGGTTTCATCTACCCGACCGTGGACCAGATGATCAACCACGCCGGCCGCCTGCGCACCCGCACCCGCGGCCGGTTGCACGTGCCCATGGTGCTGCGCGCCCCCTCGGGCGGCGGCATCCACGCGCCGGAACACCATTCCGAGAGCAACGAGGCCATGTTCGCCCACATGCCGGGCATCCGCACCATCATGCCCTCCTCCCCCGCGCGCGCCTACGGCCTCCTGCTCGCCGCCATCCGCGATCCGGATCCGGTGGTGTTCCTGGAGCCGACCCGCCTCTACCGCCTCAACAAGCAGGAGGTGGAGGACAACGGCGAGGCGCTGCCCCTCGACACCTGCTTCGTGCTGCGCGAGGGTGAGGACGTGACGCTGGTCTCCTGGGGCGCCATGGTCCACGAGACCCTGCAGGCCGCCGCGAAACTCGCCGAGGAAGGGGTGAGCTGCGACGTCATCGACCTCGCCACCGTCTCCCCCATCGACTTCGGCACCATCCTGGAGTCCGTGGAGAAGACCGGGCGCCTGGTCATCGTGCACGAGGCGCCGAAGAACTGCGGCGTGGGCGCCGAGATCGCCGCCACCGTGGCCGAGAAGGCCATCTACTCTCTCAAGGCGCCCATCGAGCGCGTCACCGGCTACGACATCCCCATGCCGCTCTTCAAGCTGGAGCACGACTACATGCCGAGCGTGGAGCGCGTGATCAAGGGCATCCGCAAGGTCCTGGAGGCATAACGATGAAGACCTTCAATCTTCCGGACTTGGGCGAGGGCCTGCAGGAAGCGGAGATCGTGAGCTGGCACGTCAAGGAAGGCGACGTGGTCAAGGTGGACCAGCCCCTGGTCTCCGTGGAGACCGCCAAGGCCGTGGTGGACGTGCCCTCCCCTTGGGCCGGCAAGATCGCCAAGCTCTACGGCAAGGCCGGCGACATCATCCCGACCCATTCCGCTCTCGTGGACTTCGACATCGAAGGCGGCGCCGCTCCGGCAGCCAAACCTGCTGCTCCGGCATCTGCCGCCAAGAAAGCCCAACCCATCGAAGAGGACAGCGGCACCGTCGTCGGTGCCGTGCCCACCAGCAACGACGTGGTGGCCGAGACCGCCATCATCCGCAAGAAGCAGAAGAAGGACCCGGCGCGGGTGAAGGCCCTGCCCTCGGTGCGCATCCTGGCGAAGCAGATGGGCGTGGACCTGACCGAGGTGCAGCCCACCGGCAAGAACGACACCGTCAGCGCCGACGACGTGCGCAGTAGTGCGGCCGGAGGCCGCTCTTCAGCGCCTGCTCCGACTTCCGCGACACACACCGCCAAATGGGACCTGCCGAAGGCCCGCACCGACGTGAAGTACGGCGTAGCGGAACCCATGCGCGGCCCGCGCCGCGCCATGCACGCCAGCATGACCAAGTCCCGCTCGGAAGTGGCGGAGTGCACGCTCTTCGACGACGCCGACATCCACAACTGGCAGCCGGGCCAGGACATCACCGTGCGCATCATCCGCGCCATCGTGGCCGGCTGCCGCGCCGAACCCGAACTCAACGCCTGGTACGACGGCGAGAAGCTAGAGCGCACCCTGCACGAACGCGTGGACCTCGCCATGGCCGTGGACACGCCGGACGGGCTGATCGTCCCGATCCTGAGAAGGGTGGAAAGCAAGAACGCGCAACAGCTGCGCGACGACCTGAACCGCATCAAGGAAGCCACCCGCAACCGCACCGTGTCGCCGGCGGACATGAAGGACCCGACCATCACGCTCTCCAATTTCGGCATGATGGCCGGCCGTTACGCCACGCCGGTGGTGGTGCCGCCGCAGGTGGCGATCCTCGGCACCGGCGGCCTGCGCTACGACGTGGTGCCGGTGATGGGCGGCATCGAGGTGCACAAGCGCATCCCGCTGTCCATCACCTTCGACCACCGCTGCATCACCGGCGGCACCGCCTGCCGCTGGCTGGCCGCGGTGATCAAGGACCTGGAGAAAGCGCACTGACGCGCAGCTGACACAGAACGGTAAACGGCGGCCCCCGGTCGCCGTTTCCACTTATATCGCAGTAAACTAAACGCCAAACCAACATCGAATCTGCCCCATGAACAGCATGCCGCAACGGAAATCGCCTCCCAAGGACAAGCACCTGGAGAAGGTCGTCGCCCTCGCCAAGAAGCATGCCGCTGCCGCCGAACTCGAATCCTTCATCTTCCAGTACTACACCGACATCGCCGAAGAGGACATCCTCGCCAAGTCCCCCGAGGATCTGTACGGCGCCGCGCTCAGCCATTGGGAATTCGGCGCCAAACGCCTGCCGGGCGAGACCAAGGTGCGGGTGTACAACCCGAATCCCAAGAAGGACGGCTGGAAGAGCCCCCACACCATCATCGAGATGGTGAACGACGACATGTCCTTCCTGGTGGACACCACCACCATGACCCTGAGCCGCCTGGGCGTCGGCATCCACCTCACGGTGCACCCGGTCTACCGGGTGCAGCGCGACGCCCGCGGCACGCTCGTGAAGCTCGACGGCGGCAAGCAAGAGGGGCTGCTCTCCGAGTCCTGGATGCACATCGAAGTCGACAGCCAGGCGGGCGCCGAGACCCTGGTGAAGCTTGAGGCCGCCCTGCAGGGCGCAATGCGCGACGTGCGCGCCACCATCGGCGACTGGCAGGCGATGCGCGACAAACTTAAGCAGGTGTGCAAGGACGTGCACGCCTATCGCAGCGTGCTCGGGGACGCCGAGGTGGACGAGGGCAAGAACTTCCTGGACTGGCTCGGGGACAACCATTTCACCTTCTTCGGCTGCCGCGAGTACGACCTCGCCGAGGAGAACGGCGAGGAAGTGCTGAAGGTGGTGGCAAACTCCGGCCTCGGCATCCTGCGCGACACCCATGCCAAGGTCTCCCAGGCCTTTCTGGTGCTGCCCAAGGACGTGCGCAAGCGCGCCCGCGCCAAGGAGTTCATGATCGTCACCAAGGCGAACTCGCAGGCCACGGTGCACCGCCCGGGCTACCTCGACTACATCGGCATCAAACGCTACACCCCGGACGGCAAGGTCGCGGGCGAATGGCGCTTCCTGGGACTGTTCACCTCCTCCGCCTACAACGCGAGCCCGCGCGACATCCCGGTGCTGCGCGAAAAGGTCGCCGAGGTGATGCGCCGCTCCGAGTTCGGGCCTTCCAGCCACGACGGCAAGGCGCTGATGCACATACTCGAGACCCTGCCGCGTGACGAGCTCTTCCAGAGCACCACCGACGAGCTGTTCGAGACCGCCATGGGCGTGGTGCATCTGCAGGAACGCCAGCGCGTCAAGCTCTTCATGCGCCGCGACAGCTTCGGCCGCTTCTTCTCCTGCCTCATCTACGTGCCGCGCGACCGCTACAACACCCAGGTGCGGCAGAAAATCGAGACGGTGCTGTTCCAGGCCTTGAACGGCAAGAGCGTGGAGCACACCATCGCCGTATCCGAGTCCGCGCTCGCGCGGGTGCACGTGATCGTGCGCACCACCCCCTGGCAGCTGCCGAAGTACGACCGCGCGCTGCTCGAGAAGGACATCGTGCTGGCGGTGCGCTCCTGGCAGGACGAGCTCAAGGACGCGCTGGTGGAGAAATGCGGCGAGGAGCACGGCTTGAAGCTCTTCGCCCGCTACGGCAACCATTTCCCCGCCGCTTACCAGGAGGACATCCGCCCCGCCGCCGCGGTGACCGACCTGGAGCAGCTGGACGCGCTGAATGCCCGCGAGGGACTGCGCATGAGCCTGTACCGGCCGCTGAACGCGCCGCCAGGGTACCTGCGTTTCAAGACCTTCCACCGCGAGCAGACCATCCCCATCTCCGACGCCCTGCCCATGCTCGAGAACATGGGCGTGCGCGTGATTAGCGAGCGCCCCTACGAGCTGGACCTGGCCGACGGCAGCATCGTCTGGATCCAGGACTTCGAGATCATCCACCAGGGCGACCTGGACGTGGAGGCGGTGAAGGAGGCCTTCCAGGAACAGTTCGCCCGCGTGTGGCTCGGCGAGGCGGAAAGCGACGGCTTCAACCGGCTGGTGCTGGGCGCGGGCCTCGCCTGGCGCCAGACCATGCTGCTGCGGGCCTACTGCAAATACCTGCTGCAGACCGGCATCAGCTTCAGCCAGGCCTACATGGAGCGCGCCCTCCATACCCATCCGGTCATCGCCAAGGCCATCGTGGCCTTGTTCGAGGCGCGCCACGACCCCGCGGGCGGCGGCAAGCGCGACGCCCTGACCGCCAAGTACGCCGAGGAGATCGCCAAGGCCCTGGAGCAGGTCTCCAGCCTCGACGACGACCGCATCCTGCGCCTGTTCCTGGGCGCGGTGATGGCCACCCTGCGCACCAACTACTTCCAGACGGACGCGACCGGGAACCGCAAGAGCCACGTGTCCTTCAAGTTCGATCCCTCGCAGCTCGAACTCCCGCTGCCCAAGCCCATGTTCGAGATCTGGGTGTATTCGCCCCGGGTCGAGGGCGTGCACCTGCGCATGGGCAAGGTGGCGCGCGGCGGCCTGCGCTGGTCGGACCGGCGCGAGGATTTCCGCACCGAGATCCTGGGCCTGGTGAAGGCGCAGAACGTCAAGAACACCGTGATCGTACCGGTGGGCGCCAAGGGCGGCTTCTACGTGAAGCGCCCGCCCCACGGCGGCGACCGCGAGGCGGTCATGCGGGAGGGCGTCGCCTGCTACCAGACCTTCCTCCGGGGCCTCCTGGACATCACCGACAATCTCTCCGGCACCAAGCTGGTGCCGCCCAAGGATGTGGTGCGCCACGACCCGGACGACCCTTACCTCGTGGTGGCCGCCGACAAGGGCACGGCCACCTTCTCCGACATCGCCAACGGCATCTCGGCGGAATACGGCTTCTGGTTGGGCGACGCCTTCGCTTCCGGCGGTTCCGCGGGCTACGACCACAAGAAGATGGGCATCACCGCCAAGGGCGGCTGGGAATCCGTGAAGCGCCACTTCCGCGAAATGGCCGTGGACATCCAGACCACGGACTTCACCGCGGTCGGCATCGGCGACATGTCGGGCGACGTATTCGGCAATGGCATGCTGCTCTCGCGCCACACGCGCCTGCTGGCCGCCTTCGATCACCGCCACATCTTCATCGACCCCAATCCCGACGCCGAGAAGAGCTTCGTGGAGCGCGAGCGCATGTTCGCCCTGCCGCGCTCCTCCTGGGCGGACTACGACGCCAAGCTCATCTCCGCGGGCGGCGGCGTGTACCCGCGCGGCGCCAAGAGCATCCCGCTCAGCAAGGAGGCCGCGGCGGTGCTCGGCGTGCAAGCCGGCAATTACGCTCCCGTGGAGGTCATGCGGGCGATCCTCCGGGCGCCGGTGGACCTGCTCTGGAACGGCGGCATCGGCACCTACGTGAAGTCCTCCCGCGAGACCCACGCCGAGGTGGGGGACCGCACCAACGACGCCATCCGACTGAACGGCTCCGAGCTGCGCTGCAAGGTCATCGGCGAGGGCGGCAACCTGGGCTGCACGCAGCTGGGGCGCATCGAATACGCGCTCGCCGGCGGGCGCCTCAACACCGATTTCATCGACAACTCGGCGGGCGTGGACTGCTCCGACCACGAGGTCAACATCAAGATCCTGCTGAACCTGGTGGCGTCCGAGAAGGAACTGGCGGAACCGGCGCGCAACAAGCTATTGGCCGAGATGACCGACGAAGTAGGCGCGCTGGTGCTGCGCGACAACTACATGCAGGCCCAGGCCCTCTCCGTGGCCGAAGCCCAGGCTCCGGCGCGCATCAGCGAATACGGCCACCTGATCCGGGCCCTGGAGAAGAGCGGCTCGCTCAACCGCACCATCGAATTCCTGCCCACCGACGACGGCCTCAAGGAGCGCCGCAAGGCCACCAAGGGCCTGACCCGCCCGGAACTCGCTGTGCTCCTCGCCTACAGCAAGATCGACATCTACAACGCGCTGCTCGCCGGCGACGTGGCCGAGGACCCCTACCTCGCCAACGAGCTGGAGAACTATTTCCCGGCACCGCTGCAGAAGCGCTATCGCGAACTCATGCCCAAGCACCGGCTGCGCCGCGAGATCATCTGCACCGCGGTTACCAACAGCCTGGTGAACCGCATGGGCTCGACCTTCGCCCACCGCATGCAGGAAGAGACCGGCGCGGACGCCTCCAGCGTGGCACGGGCCTACACCATCGCCCGCGAGAGCCTGGGGATGCCGAAGCTGTGGTCGGCGGTGGAGGCCCTGGACGCCAAAGTGCCTTCGAGCGTGCAGGTTTCCCTGGCCGTGCAGAGCTCGCGGCTCCTGAAGCACGTGACCCGCTGGCTGCTGGACCACCAGCGCGAGCGCCTCGACATCGCCGCCACCGTGCCGATTTACGAGCCCGCCGTCGCGGCGCTGGTCACGCACCTGCCCGGCGTGTTGAGCGAAGACCTGCTGCAGACCTTCGACAAGGGCGTGCACCAGTACTCCGACCTGGACGTGCCGGAACCCCTGGCGCGCCGCATCGCCGCCATCCCCCTGCTCTATTCCGCCCTCGACATGGTGGACGTGGCCAACGGCGGCAAGCTGCCGGTGGAAGTGGTGGCCAAAGTCTATTTCCACATCGGCCGGGAACTGGAGCTCGACTGGCTCCGGGCCCGCATCGAGGACCTGTCGGTGGAAGGCCACTGGCAGGCGGTGGCCCGCGGCACCCTGCGGGAGGACCTCTACGCCCAGCAGCGCGAACTCACCGCCCAGGCACTCAACGGCGCCCAGGACGGCCGTTCGGCCATGAAGCAGCTGGAACAGTGGCTCACGGGCCACGCCAGCCGGGTGCAGCACGCGAACCGGGTGCTGGCGGACATGAAGGCGGCGGAAATCGCCGACTTCGCGAGCCTTTCCGTCGCCCTGCAGGAAATCCGTAAACTGGCACGCGCCGGCTGAACTTGAAGCCCCCGCCATCGGGGGCTTCGGCTTTGTGGGGCCGTGGTTGGCGCCCTGTCGCGGCGGCGAGTAAAGTGATAGACCTCTCATCCCGGTACGGGTCCATGAGCGCCGCCGCCGACACCCAGGTCAATTACAAGCAGACTTTGCGCGATCTCTCCGATCGCATTGTCGTGGCGCAGAAACCCATCCGCATCCTCGATCACATCAAGTGGGACGCCTCCATCCAGGAGGAGTTCTTCAAGTCCGGCGGCCGTGAGCTGCCCAAGGTCGACATCGGGTATTACGCCAACCGTCCCCTGGGTTTCGATCCCGCGAAGAAGCGCCAGGAATTCCACGACATCGAGCGGGACATCACCCGCCAGCTCGGCCAATTCAATTCCCTGGGCGGCATCATGCGGCGCATGTGCCGCGAGTACATCCAAGTGGTGCGCATGCTGGAGGGCCGCGGTACCGACGAGTTTGGCGCCATCTCCGAGGAGCTCTACGGTTCCGCCAGCGACGCGTTCCACGAAGGCGGCCCAACACTCGCCGACCTGGGCAAACTGCTCGGCGATGCCATCGCCAGCATCGACAAGAGCGAACTCCTGAAGCCCGAGGAAAAGACCATCGGCGGCGAGCAGGCGGTCACGCTCCTGCAGGAGCGCCTCAACCACGCGTTCCGCGAGACCGAGGGCATGGTGCGGGTGCGGCTCTCGGACGGCATCCTCGCCGACGCCGCCGCCGGCGCCGATTACATCAAGCTGCGCAAGGAAGCGAAGTTCAACGAGCGCGACCTCCGGGTGCTGGAGGTGCACGAGGGCTGGGTGCACCTGGGAACGACGCTCAACGGCACGCTGCAGCCGGTGTGCACCTTCCTCTCCAAGGGCCCCCCTTCCTCCACGGTCACCCAGGAGGGCCTCGCTATCCTGATGGAGATCATCACCTTCGCCTCCTATCCGAGGCGCCTGCACCGCCTGGCAAACCGCATCCGCGCGGTGGACATGGCGGAAAAGGGCGGCAACTTCCTGGAGGTGTACCGCTGGTTCCTGGACCAGGACCTCGGGGAGCAGGAGAGTTTCGCCAACGCCGCGCGCATCTTCCGCGGCAGCACGCCCGAGGGCCGGCCCTTCACCAAGGACCTGTCCTACAATAAGGGCTTCATCATGATCTACAACTACATCCGCCTGGCGGTGCGCAAGGGCATGCTGAACCGCATCCCGCTCCTGTTCTGCGGCAAGACCACCCTCGAGGACGTGCGCACCCTTTCCCAGTTCGTGGACGAGGGAATCATTTCCCCGCCCCGCTTCCTGCCGCCCCAGATCGCCGACCTCAACGCCATCACCGCCTGGATGTGCTATTCCAACTTCCTGAACCGGCTGGACCTGGGCCGCATCCAGGACGACTATTCAGCGATCCTCTAGCCCCCGCCGGCCGGCGCCAACCCCGGGGGCGGTGCCGCGTTAT
>JBLNDO010000096.1:0-25844 GCA_050261675.1 Bacillota bacterium | reverse complement strand
ACACTTATCTCGGCGGGAAGGCCCTCAAGGACATCACGCGAGAGCTGATCGCTGAGATTGCTGAGGAGAAGGCTCGGGAAGCGAGTCCCGCGACCGCGAACCGCTTCCTCGCGCTCATCCGGGCCATCCTCCGGCGGGCGCGGGACGAGTGGGAGTGGGTCGAGCGCATCCCGAAAATCCGCGAATTCCGCGTGAATAGTCACCGGATCCGCTGGATCACTCGGGAGGAAGCGGAAAGGCTCCTCTCCTACCTTCCGCCCCACCAGGCCGCCATGGCGAGGTTCGCCCTGGCGACGGGGTTGAGGCAGCGCAACGTCTCGCACTTGGAGTGGTCGCAGGTGGACTTGCGGCAGCACCTGGCCTGGATCCATCCGGAGCAGGCCAAGGCCCGCAAGGCCATCGGGGTTCCGCTCAATGGCGAGGCCTTAGGCGTGCTACGGGGCCAGTTGGGACAGCATGCCCGCTACGTGTTCACCTGGAAGGGGAACCCCATGGTCCAGGTGAATACCAAGGCTTGGCGGACGGCGGTCGAGCGTGCGGGGTTAGCCCCCTTGCGCTGGCACGACCTCCGCCACACCTGGGCCTCCTGGCACGCGCAGGCGGGGACGCCGTTGAACGTGCTACAGGAGATGGGCGGATGGGCGAGTCCGGAGATGGTGCAGCGGTACGCGCACCTTTCCGTCACTCACCTGCGTGAGCATGCGGAGCGGATCGCCGGAAACGTGCCGAGTGAACATAAAATTGGCACAAAACTGGCACAGCGACATATCCGCTTAGTGAAGTCTTGAACGTAAGTGCTTGATGGATATGGTGCCGGCAGAGGGAATCGAACCCCCGACCCACGCATTACGAATGCGTTGCTCTACCAACTGAGCTACGCCGGCACACTTTTGACATTTTTGCCGCTTAGAACAGCGGCGATAAGACGGTAGATTATAGAGGACGTAACCCCAGACCCGCCACTCAACTCGGGCGCTTGCGCACCCGCATGATGACCTCGATGCCGTCCGGCTGCATGCCCTCCGGCAAGGCCGGCAGCTTCGAGAAGGCCACCTGGTCGGCGGGGATATCCTGCAGCTCGCCGCTGTCCACATTGTAGATGTGGTGATGCGAGCCGGTGCTGGAATCGTAGAACACCCGCGCTGGATCCACGATCACTTCCTTCACCAGCCCCTTGTCCGAGAACAGCTTCAGGGTGTTGTACACCGTGGCCTTGGAGACCCGCGGCGTCTCACCCCGGTTGACCGCAGCCATGATCTGGTCGGCGGACACGTGCTGCGGGCGGCGGAACAAGACTTCCGCGATCTGCAGGCGTTGCGGAGTCGGGATCACCCCGTGCTTTTCGAGATGGGCGGCCAAAGCCGGGCCGTTCATGGGGAGGCGATGGGAATCATGCACGAATCAGTCTTCCAAGGATTACGTTAAGTTAAAAGTATATGCTCAAAAAACGTTCAGGTCCACGCATCAACGATCGGGCTTGTAAGGCAAGGGGTCCAGGATGGGCGGTCGGCCTATCATCAGGTCCGCCAGAAGCCGGGCCGAACCCGGTGCGAGGGTGACGCCGTAGGCGAAATGTCCGGTATTGAACCACAGGCCCTTGATCCGCCCGTGCGGCCCGATGAAAGGGACACCTTCCGGAGAACCGGGACGCAATCCGCTCCATTGCCGCATGGGTGGCGCACCCTTCAGCACCGGCAACAGGTCGCAGGCCACCTTGGTCAGTTCTTCGCGGGCGGCAGCGGTGATGTCCTTATCGAAACCCACCGACTCGCGGGTGCTGCCCACAATGATTTCGCCGCTGCGCCGCGCCAGCAGATAGTGCTCGCCCTGGCAGAGCACGCGCCCAAGCAGCCCCGGCGGTCCCTTGAACTGGATGATCTGCCCCCGCACCGGCTCGACGGGAAGCTTGATGCCCAGGGTCTCGGCGAGCCCGCCGCTCCAGGCACCCGCCGTGATCACCACATGATCAGCGCGCAATTCGCCCGATTCGGTTCGCACACCTTGCACCTGCCCGCCGCTTTCGATGAAGCCGGTGACGGCGGTCTCCTCCTTGATGGGGATGCCTTCGTTCAACAGCGCTTCACGCAGCGCACGCAGGAAGCGGGAGATGTGGATGTGGGCGATGCCCGGCAGGAAAATGGCGGGACGCGCGTGTTCGGCGAGCGCCGGCTCCTGCTTGCGCACTTCGTGCGCGTCCAGGAAATCGATGGCGCGGCCCGTGGTCTGGGCCCAGGCCTGGGCCGCTTCGCGCTCGCCCAGATCGAAACATAAGAGGCCGCTGGCTGTCCATTCCGGGTCTATGCCGCTCGCGCGGCGCACGTCGTCCGCCAGCATGGCGTAGGACGACTGGCTCCAGCGCGAGAGCAGCGCCAGGGGGTGCGGCGAACGCCAGGGAAAAAGCGTCGACAGGATACCGGCGGCGGCACGCGAAGCCTCGCGGCCCGTCAGCCCGCGCTCCACCACCGTGACGGAGAAGCCGGCGCGCGCCAGTTCATGGGCCGTCAACAGGCCCACCACGCCCGCCCCCACCACGATGGCGTTCTGCTTGCGCGTCACCACCCCGCCGATTCCCCGTTGGGCATGCCTTGGTATGGGCACAAAGTATATAGAAAAAACAGCCCAGGCTTGGAGTCAGTCTAATGGCGAAGGTTCCGGAGCCTCCCGTTCCGGAGCCCATTTAGGCGCCTTCACGCGCGGTTTGCGGGCCGCAGCAGCTTCGGCAGGGGGAATTCCACGTGTTCTGGGATTCCAGGGGTCTCGTTCACGGCCCGCCCACCCCATTCCTTGAGCCGTTCCACCACCCGTCGCACCAGCACCTCCGGTGCCGACGCCCCAGCGGTGACGCCCACTACGGCCTTGCCCTCAAACCAGTCCCGGCGCAGGTCCTCCGGGCCGTCGATGAGATGGGCGGCCGCTCCCTCTGCCTCGGCGATCTCCCGTAGGCGGTTCGAGTTGGAGCTGTTGCGTGAGCCCACCACCAGCATCACCTGGCATTGGCGCGCCAGTTTCTTCACCGCGTCCTGTCGGTTCTGGGTGGCGTAGCAGATGTCGTCCTTGCGCGGCCCGTGGATCTCCGGAAAACGCGCCCGCAGCGCGTCGATCACCCGCGCCGTGTCGTCCATCGAAAGCGTGGTCTGTGTCACGAAAGCCATGCGCCGTGGGTCCCGCGGCGAAAGTTTCTGCACGTCCACGGGCGTCTCCACCAGATGGATCGCGCCGCCGGAGCGCGTATCGAACTGGCCCATGGTCCCCTCCACTTCCGGGTGGCCGGCATGCCCGATGAGCACCACATCGAGACCGTCGCGTGCATAACGGCTCACCTCCATGTGCACCTTGGTTACCAGGGGGCAGGTCGCGTCGAACACCCGCAATTTGCGGCGTTCCGCCTCGGCCCGCACCGCTTTCGAAACGCCGTGGGCGCTGAAAATCACGATGGCTCCGTCCGGTACCTGGTCGAGCTCGTCCACGAACACCGCACCCATGTTCTTGAGACGGTCCACCACGTACCGGTTATGCACCACCTCGTGGCGCACGTAGATGGGCGCGCCGTAGAGTTCGAGAGCCCGCTCCACGATTTCAATGGCGCGGTCGACTCCCGCACAGAAACCGCGTGGATTGGCGAGAAGAATGTCCATCGTTCAGTCCGTAGTCCAATAGCCATCCCTGGAACGTGACCAGCCAAGACGTCCCTGTCTGGCCGCTCGGGCGCGAGCTGTGCTCGCGCTAAATCATCGGCCTCACCCTCGCGGGTTAGCGAGAAGGGTATCCATCGGGACTATTCTACTTCTTTCGCTCCAGGAACAGCCCGTCAAGGATCAGCAGCGCCGCCCCTACGGTGATGCAGGAATCCGCCACGTTGAACGCCGGGAAATACCAGCTGTGCCAGTGGAACTGCAGAAAATCCACCACGTAGCCGTGCGCGAGCCGGTCCCAGACGTTCCCCATGGCGCCCCCGGCCACCAGCGCGAGGCCCGCCGCCACCCAGCGGTTGCCCGCGGCGGGCATGCGCCACAGCCAGCCCGCAATCAGCACCGTCACCGCCACCGCCAGGACCACGAAGAACCAGCGTTGCCATCCGGAAGCGTCCGCCAGCATGCTGAAAGCAGCGCCCGTGTTGTGATAAAGCGCGATGTTGAACACCGGCAGGAGCGTGATGTGTTCGAAGGGTTGCATGTGGGCCGAAACATAGGCCTTCACCAGCTGGTCGGCCAGGATCACCAGGAACGAGAGCGCCAGCCAAGCGGATTTGCCGGGGAGTTTCATCGATAACCCTATATTTAGGCGAAGCGGCGGATCTCGCCGGGACCGGAAATATTGGTCGCGCAGCGCCCACAAAGCTCCGGATGATTCTTGTCCTGCCCTACGTCAGCGCGGTGATGCCAACAGCGCACGCACTTCGCATGCTCCGAAGCCTTCGTCCTCACCCACAGTCCCGTCACTCCTTCGCCCGATACGGCATCCTTGGGGCGCTTCTCGTCACCGTGCACCCGCGCATACGAGGTGATCAGCGCAAAACGCAGTTCCTCGCCTAGGCTCCCCAGGGCCTGGGCCAGTTCCGGGTCGCAATAAAGATCGACTTCCGCGTCCAGGGAAGAGCCGATCTTGCCTTCCACGCGGAGCTTCTCCAGTTCGCGGCGAACCACCTCGCGAACCGCCAGCACCTGTTGCCAAAGCCGCATATCGACCTTCGCGGGCTGCGGAAACTGATGCCACGTGGCCAGGAACACCGAGGGCTCACGCTGGCCCTTGGCAGGCATGTGTTCCCAGATTTCCTCGGCGGTGAAACTTAAGATCGGCGCGATCCAGCGGACCATCGCTTCCGCCACATGGTACATGGCCGTCTGGCACGAACGGCGGGCAACGCTGTCAGCGCGGGTGGTGTATTCCCGGTCCTTGATCACATCCAGGTAGAAACTGGACAGATCCACCACGCAAAAGCCATAAACCTTCTGATAGATGAGATGGAACTGGTAGTCGCGGTAAGCCTTCAGCACCTCGTTCTGCAATTGCGCGGCACGCGCCAGGAGCCAGCGGTCCAGGTCCAGCATCTTCTCCGCGGGCAGGGAATCCTTCGCGGGATCGAAGTCGTAGAGATTCGCCAGGAGATAGCGCGTGGTGTTGCGCATCTTCCGGTAGGCTTCCGCCATGTGCTTCAAGATGTTGTCGGAGATCGCGAGTTCGCCCGAGTAATCGGTGGCCGCCACCCACAGGCGCAGCACGTCGGCGCCGAGCGTACCGATGACCTTCTGGGGCACCACCGTGTTGCCCAGGGACTTCGACATCTTCCTTCCCTGCTCGTCAACCGTGAAACCGTGGGTCAACACCGCCTTATAGGGAGCCCGGTCGTGGATGGCGACGGCAGTGAGCAAGGATGACTGGAACCAGCCCCGATGCTGGTCAGAACCTTCAAGGTAGAGATCGGCACTGGGCTTGTCGGAAAGCCCCAGCCGCTTCTCGCCCACGCAGTAGTGGACCATGCCCGAATCGAACCACACGTCCAGGATGTCCTTCACCTTGTCATAGTAGACCGCGTCGTCGCCGATGAAATCCTTCGCCTCCCGGTCGAACCAGAAGTCGATGCCTTCCTTCTCCACCCCTTGGGCCACGGCCTCCAGCAATTCCCCGGTGCGCGGATGCAGCTCCCCCGTTTCCTTGTGCACGAATAGCGCGATGGGCACGCCCCAGGTGCGCTGCCTCGAGATGCACCAGTCCGGGCGGTTGGCGATCATCGCCTCGATCCGTTGCTGCCCCCAGTCCGGCAGCCATTGCACGTGTCCGATCTCTGACAGGCTTTTTTGCCGCAGACCCTTCTGGTCCATGCCGATGAACCACTGGGGTGTGGCGCGGAAGATCACCGGCGTCTTGTGTCGCCAGCAGTGCGGATAGCTGTGCCGGTAGGGCTCGTGGAACAGCAGCATGCCCTGTTCCATCAGCACCTTGACGATGTGGTCGTTGGCCTTGAACACGTGCTGGCCGGCGAACAGCTTGGTGCTGGGCAGGTACACGCCGTGGCCGTCCACAGGATTCTCGATGGGCAGCTTGTATTGCATGCCGAGCGCGAAATCCTCCTGGCCGTGGCCCGGGGCCGTGTGCACCGCACCGGTGCCGGCATCCAGCGTCACGTGCTCGCCCAGCACCACCGGAACCGTTCGGTCGTAGAAGGGATGCTTGAGCTTCGCACCCTCCAGGGCCTTGCCCGGGGCGCGTCCCACGATCTTGTGTTCCGCCACGCTCCAGCGTTTCAACACCTGCTCCACCAGCGGCTCCGCCAGCAGTACCCGCTCCTCGCCGCGGTCCGTCCTGATCTCCACCAGCGCGTAATCGATCTCGCCGTTGAGCGCCACCGCCTGGTTGGCGGGCAGGGTCCAGGGGGTCGTGGTCCAGATGGGAACGGAGACGCGCCCCCGGCCCGACACCTTCGGCAGGCGCTTCAGGAACTCACCCTCGTCCGCCGCCTCGAAACGCACGTCCACCGCCGGCGAGGTCTTGTCCTCGTACTCCACTTCCGCTTCCGCCAGCGCCGAGCCGCAGTCCAGGCACCAGTAGACCGGTTTCAGGCCCTTATAGAGGTGTCCCCGCTTGATGACTTCCGCGAGCGCGCGGATCTGGTCCGCCTCGTACTGGAACGCCATGGTGAGATAAGGGTCGTCCCACTCCCCCAGCACCCCGAGGCGCTTGAAATCCTCCCGCTGGCGGGAAATCTGTTCCTTGGCGTATTCGCGGCAGGCGGTACGGAAGGTCCGCACGTCCACCTTCTGCCCCGCCTTGCCCACCTTCTTCTCCACCATGAGCTCGATGGGCAGGCCATGGCAGTCCCAACCGGGAAGGTAGGGTGCATCGAAGCCCTCCAGGGAGCGCGACTTCACCACGATGTCCTTCAGGACCTTGTTCACCGCATGGCCGATGTGGATGTCGCCATTGGCGTAGGGCGGTCCGTCCTGCAGGATGAAACGCGGCTTGCCGGCCCGGGCCTGGCGGATGCGGGCGTACAGCCCCTCCTCGGCCCAGCGCTTCAGCCGCTCCGGCTCCCGCCCCGGCAGGTTCGCCTTCATGGGGAAGTCCGTGCGCGGCAGGTTCAGGGTGTTCTTGTAATCGGGGGCGTCGTCGGATTTCTTATCCATCAGCTCGTGCTTTTCTCGTATTGGCCCAGCCACGCCATCGCGGCTTCCGTATCGATCCGCATCTGCGCGCTCAAGGCGTCCAGACTATCAAAGTGGCGGTCTTCCCGCAGGCGATGCAGGAATTCCACCCTCAGCCGCCGGCCATAGAGGTCGCCTTCGAAACCCGGCAGATGGGCTTCGAGGACCAGCTCCGTGCCGCCCGCGGCCGGTCGCATACCTATATAAGCGGCGGCGCGGAGCGGCTTCTCCCCGGCGCCGTGGACCCGCGCCGCGAAAATGCCGCTCAGCGGCGAAACACGGCGCCGGAGCGCCAGATTCACGGTCGGGAAACCGAGTTTCCGCCCCAGCCGCTCGCCGTACATGACCCGTCCGCTGAGGGCATAAGCCCGGCCCAGGAGTTCCGCAGCGCTGGCCATATCCCCTTCCGCCAGGAGCTCCCGGATGCGCGTGCTGCTCACCCGCTCGCCGTCGACCATCAGCGTCGGGGCATGGCTCACCTCGAAGCCGTGCCTCCGGCCATTCTGCTGCAACAGTGCGAAATCACCGCGCCGTTCCCGGCCGAAGCGGAAATCGTCGCCCACCGCCAGATGCTGCACACCCAGGCCCTTCACCAGCACCTGCTCGATGAATTCCTCCGGCGCCATCTCCGCGAGCTTCGGCCCGAAGCGCAGGCACAGCACCCGCTCCACGCCCGCCACCTCGAGCAGCGGCCACTTCTCGAAGAACCGCGTCAGCCGCGCGGGCGGCTGGCTCACCGCGAAATATTCCTGGGGCATGGGCTCGAACAGGATCACCACCGAAGGCGCACCGGAGGAAGCGGCCTGGGCCTTCAGGTCGCGAAGCACCGCCTGGTGGCCCCGGTGCACCCCGTCGAAATTGCCGATGGTGGCCACCGAGCCACGGTACCGGGACTTCAGCCCTACGAATCCACGGATCAATTCCATGTTCACACCGGGGTCGCGCCGGCCGAGAGATGGGTGCCCTTAACCCTGAGGTCACCGAGACGGAAACCCACCGCGAACAGGGTGCCGAAATAGGCAAACATCGCCATGGCGAGCCACAGGGCGAGCCAGGCGCCGCGATGCAGCGCGGTCCTGTCAGCCCATAGCTGCAGGCTGCCCGAGAACAGGAGCAGCATGCCGCCCATGACCACATTGGCGGTGAACACCCGTATCAGGAGCCTGCCCCACCCAGCGGTTGGCGAATACACTCCGGAGCGACGCAGTTCCCGGTACAGGAGCCAGGCATTCAGGAAAGACGCCAGCGACGTGGAAAGCGCGAGCCCCGCGTGGGGCGCGACCCACCCGGCCCGGGCCCAGGGCACGGTGATCAGCATGTTGAGCACGAAGTTCGCGATCACCGAGATCACCCCGGTACGGACCGGCGTGCGGCTGTCGTGGCGCGAATAGAAGCCCGGCACCAGCACCTTCACCAGGGTGAAGCTCAACAGGCCCATGGAATACGTGGTCAGCGCCCAGGTCACCATCAGCACGTCGTTGGGACCGAACACCCCGTAATTGAACAGCGTCGTAATGAGCGGCCCCGAGAACACGAGGAGCCCCATGGCCGCCGGCAGCACCACCACCGCCGTGAGCCTCAAGGCCCAATCCAGGGTCGCCGAAAAGCCCAGGCTGTTCTTCTGGGCGTAGTGCTGCGCGAGGTGCGGCAGAATCACGGTTCCCAAGGCGATGGAGAACACCCCCAGGGGGAATTCCATGAGCCGGTCGGCGTAGTAGAGCCAGCTCACGCTGCCCGTGGCAAGGAACGAGGCGATGATGGAATCCACCACCAGGTTTACCTGCTGTACCGAGGAACCGAACACCGCCGGCAGCATGAGCTTCATGATGCGGCTTACCGCCTCGTGGGTTTCCCCCAGGCGCGGCCGCGGCAGGAGCTTCAGCTGCATCAGGAACGGCACCTGGAAAGCCAGTTGCACCAGGCCCGCGATGAACACGCCCCAAGCCAGCGCCATGCCCGGTTCCGCCAGGTGCGGCGCCAGGTAGACGGTCGCCAGAATCATGCAGATGTTGAGCAACACCGGCGTGAACGCCTGCACGCCGAACTTGCCATAGGTATTGAGAATGCCGCCCGCCATGGCGGTCAGCGAGATGAACATGAGGTAGGGGAAGGTCAGCCGCAGCATGCGCACGGCCAGGTCGAACTTATTGGCATCGTGGGTGAAGCCCGGCGAGAACACCCACATCAGTACCGGCGCCCCCACCACACCGATGACCGTGATGATGAACAGCACGAGCCCGAGGCTCCCGGCCACCCGGTCCGTGAGCTGCCTCACCTCCTCGTGGCTGCGGGTGGCCTTGTATTCGGAGATCACCGGCACGAAGGCGAGCGAGAAGGCTCCCTCGCCGAAGGTGCGGCGCCCGAAATTGGGGATCTTGAATGCCTGGGTGAAGGCGTCCATGACCATCCCGGCGCCGAAATAGCGGGCCAGCACCATGTCCCGGGCGAACCCCAGGATGCGGGAGATTAAGGTCATCCCCCCCACGAGGGAGGTGGCCTTGAACAGCGCGCGGGACATGGGCTTCGGGGGTCCTGGAAATCGGGGCGTCTTAAGGCCCGCCATGATACCGGCCTTCCAGCCGCTGGGCCACGTTAAGGGCCTGAAATCGCAAGCTAGGCAGTGGCTTAAGAGCGTTTTTCCGTTGCGAAAATTGCCTGGAATCCGTATAGTACGCACCCTTTCGGGGCCCTCACGGGCCGCCCAACAGCTCAGGATTCCAGGAGTCGTCCTTTGGCCAATACCAAGCAAGCGAAGAAGCGCGCCCGTCAGGCGCTGGTGCACCGCGACCACAACGCCACCCTGCGTTCCATGGTGCGCAGCTACATCAAGAAGGTCGTGAAGCTCGTCGGCGAGGGCAAGAAGGCCGAGGCCGAGACCGCCTACAAGGAAGCGGTGCCGGTCATCGACCGCATGGCCGACAAGGGCCTGTTGCACCGCAACAAGGCCGCTCGCCACAAGAGCAGGCTAAACGCCCACATCAAGGCGATGAAGGCTTAAGACTTCTTACCCGCCTTACTAATAAAAAAGCCGGCTTGAAGCCGGCTTTTTTATTCCTTCATCGCGGCCTTCCCTGGCGCAAGAACAGACTCTTTTCAATCCCCAGCCCCGGCATGTTGGCTGGGCGTTCGCTCCTGTCGGAGCTCATCCATCCCTAATGCATTGTCAGGGTGATTTCTTCTTCCAATAGATGCGTGCACGGGCTCCGATGGTCCCGGTGAACGTCCGCACCGTCGTGCCGGTGACCACGCCCTGCACGTACTGGCCGTTGATGTTCACCACCACCAGCACCGGCGAAGGCGGCAGGCCGCCGCCCTGCATGACTTCCGAACGGTCCGCCGTCGTGAGCGTGGTCGAGTTCGTGTTGCTCTGCGTGGCCGAGGCGTTCACGAAACTGAGCGCGTACTGTGTGGCGATACCAAGGTTGGCTGTGCATACGTTCGACGAAGGCGGCGAAGGCTGGTTGGTGTTGAACACCGTGGTGCCGGCTGCGGAAATCGACGATCCGGTCACCTCCTCGCCGGTGTTGAGGGTCACGAACCAGCCGCTCGCCGCCAGCAATGCCGATGCCGCGGCGGACTTCTGCGTCGTGGTACCCACCTGGACCAGATTCTGTGTCGCATCGTAGAGATTAGACTCCGTGATGGTCGTGAACCCCGCCGTCTCGCTCAGGGAATGGGCATCCTTGATCATGTAGAATCGGTTCGTCGTGGTCGTGTTGAACGGGTGCTCCCGGTCGCCGCTGCCGATCAACACTGCGTCGAAGGTCCCGTTCGAGTCGTTGTTGAACACCACGTCCGGCTGGAACAGGAACTTGCGATGGCCGGACGTGGTTGTGTCGTCCAGCGAGGCCAGCTTGGTCACGACCCAATTCACGGGATTGGCGTCGTTGATGTCAACCCGCCAGATATTGCCGCCCGTGTCCCCCACGTACAGCCGGTCGGCGAAGCCGTCGCGGTTGCTGTCGTACACCGTGATGTCCGACGGGATGCTGTGGGTCATGGCGGCGACCGTGTCGTTGGTCGTGGCGCCCGAGGGGTTCGGGCCCGCCTGCCACAGCAGTTGACCGGTGACGGCGTCGGCCACGAAGATGCCGCGCCCCACGGTATCCGTCCCGACCACCGGATCCACGTCTTCCGTCACGTTGTCATAGCCGGCAGCCCAGATGACAACCGGATTGCTGTTCGCATTGATCTTCGCGACCTGCACCGTGGACCAGCTTTCCCCCATCTCCGCATAGGCGGTGGTCGCCGTACAGCCGGACGCGTTGCATAGCTGCGTGGGTGTCGCCTTCCATAGAAACTTCGGGTTTGCCGGGTCGCTCGCGTCGAGCGCATAGACGAAATTCCCGCCGCGGTGTGTCGCAAGATAGAGATAGACCTTGTCGCCATCGGCCGCCACGATCTTGGTATCGTTATTCGCGTCCAGCGTATAAACACCCACCGAGCCGTCGAAGAAATACGGCTTCTTGGACGCGAGCGTAAGCTGTGTGTTGTTGTTGTAAATGGTGCTGAGCTTGGAGAAGAACTCGGAGGGGATGAAGCCCCAGGCCTCCTGTCCTGCACCCGTGCCGAACGCCCCTTGTATCGCATGGAAGACGCCGTCGTTCGCGCCGTAGAACGCGAACACGTCATTGCCGCTGTTCGTGCCGTCGCGGTTGTAATCCACCACCGCCGGGCGTGAATGCAGCACGTCCCCGTGTATCGAGGCTCGCACGTCGGTCGTCGAACTGTTCTGGTTCTCATCCTGCAGGTCCTGGCCGCGGGTCCAGTTGATCACGTTCGCGGCGGTCGTGGCATCCGGCACGCCGAGGGCGGTGTAGGTGATGGCGGTGTTGGATGTCGCGAACGGCGTCCCCGACAACGCACTGCCACCGCTACATGATCCGGTGCAGGTATAAAGGTTGCGCGTCGACTGGCTGCTGGCATAGGCGATGCGCAATTGTTGGGCCGCCGCGCCTTTTTCCACGATGTCGCCGTCGGGCGCATCTGAGCTTCCGCCGAGACCGTTCAACGACGAAGCCCTGAATCCCCAGAACGTCGACGAGGTGGTCCAAAAGCTCTGGGCCGATGGGGTGATGAACGAGGTGCTGGAGTTTTCCGCCGCGGTGTTGTTGGCATCCGCCAGGAACACGTTGCCGCTGGACGTATCGAGCGCGAGCTTGTACATCTTCACGTTGCCGTACCAGCGCGGCAGCAGGGTCGCATCCGGGCGGAACATGCCGAGGTACACCTGATTTAGGTCCGTGCCGCGAACGTTGGCGCTCACCGGCAGGGTCGCGGCGGCGAACACGCTGTTGACCGCGTCCACCTCGGCGAAAATCTGGTTCAGATCCTGGATCAGGGAATTGAGACTGGTGGCCCGGAAATACTTGCCGTGGCCCTTGGCCGCCGTGATCTGGTCCACGATCTCCATGTCATAGTCGGAAGTTTGGGGGCTTTTTGGCCAGATGTTGACCGTGTAGGTAGTCACGTTGGTCGGCGTGGTGATCGACGGCTGCATGTTCGTCCCATACATGAAGGCCGCGTAATTGGGCATCAGGGAGTCGGCGGCACCGAAGTTGCCGGAGGCGACGAACGGCGTGCCGTCGATGGCATCGTTGCCCCGGGCGATGGCCGTGGTGTTGCCCCCGTCATAGGTGAGCATGTCGTTGGCGCTGAATTGCGTCTGGCCGCCCGAGGACGAGGTACCGCCGTTCTCGAGATCGCTCGCCGTGCTGTTGGTGATCCAGATGATGTAGTTGCGGGTGCAGGTGGTGGTCACCGGGCTCAGGAACTGGTGGGGCGTGACCCCGGACACGTAGGCCCCGCTATCACCCATGGAAATGGTGCCGCTGGACTTGCCGAAGCGCAGCGTGCCATTGTCGGCCCGCGACTGCCCGCCCGGGGAGGGATCCGCATTCGGCGAGGCGGACGAGCCGCCGGAGGAATACGGCGGGTAATACGGTCCCGGATTGGGGGTGTAGTAGATGGAGCACTTCTTGGTGCAGACGCTGGTCGGCACCGAGGACACACCCGTACTCGCGTTGTACCACTTGTTGCCGCCGGAATTGAAAAGTGTCGCGCCGGTGAAATACTGATAGGCCGTATGCATGTCCATGGCGAAGGCCGTGGACGGGTTCGCCGCATCGGCGCTGCTGTCCATGCCGTTGACCATGTTCAGGAAGGCGGTCTTGTTGGTGCTGTTCATGGGCCGGATGGCGAAGCGGACCACGCCGCCCAGGATCGAGCTGTTGGACAGGCCGTAGTTGGAATCGCTACCGCCGTTCTCGGACATCATCAGCCCGAGCTGCAGCGAGCTACCCAGGTTCGTGATCACCGTGTCGAGCGCCTGTTGCTCGAAATAGAACGGCGTGTTCTTGGTGCCGTCGTTGATCACGAAGCTGTTGCTGCCCCAGTTGCTGGAGTTGTCGATGATCATCAGCACATTGGCGCAACCGCAGCCGGCGTTGGGCGGCGTGGCGCCGAGGAACAGGTCGATGTCTTCATCCACCACCGGCGTGCCGGCGCCCGCCGAGCCGAATATGCCCAGCAGGCAGGCCGCGAGCGCCAGTTTGATCAGGGTACGTGCGTTCATGACCTTGCTCCTCACATTGATCCCTCGGTAGATGCCCCTGGCGCGTTCCCTGTCACGGCCAGACACAGTTGCCCGTCGGCAGGGTGACCTTCACCCCTTGCACGACATCCGTGGTGGCGCCGGTCACCGGGTCGGTGGCGGTCGCTTCCACTTCGAAAAAATCGTCGTCGGGTGCCACGTTCGATATGGCGCTGTACCCCGCAGACTTTTGCGTGTATAGGCACTGGGGCTTGTTCAGCGTAACGGTGTAGCCATTGATGGTGCTGTTGCTGGTGGTCGCCCCGCCCGCCCAGGGCCCGGTGCCGTTGATCTGGTCGTTGTAGAAATTTGCCGAATTCAGGTCCGTCTCGATGGCCTGCTGTGCCACCGCTTCGAGGGCCCGCTGCGATTGCATGTTCCCGACCACCACTACGTTGGTGTTGGACAGGCGGATCATGGCCACCGCGAACAGCGTCAACACCAGTAGCATGATCAGCGAGATCAAGAGCGTCACGCCGCGCTGTTTTCTGGCGCCGCGCATCATGGTATCTCTCTCCTGGAACTCATGTTCTCGAGCCGGATAAAGGTGTCGTAGCCGTGCCGCTTGTAGGCATCGCCGTAGGGCCCGTACTTGAGCCCGGTACCATTGAGGCTGGCGCTGGTGGCGACGGGATAGACCTTGTTGTCCGTATAGCCCTGGGTCGGCTGGCTGTCCCGCGTGACGAGGAACAGCCTTATGCTGACCGCGTCCGGATAATCCGCGGCGCCCGGCTGGTTGGTGGTGGAATTGGGGATATACAGGTCCGGCACCCCGTCTCCGATGCGTCCGGTGGTGGCATTCGACGAGGTGGGCGAATTGTCGATGCCGTATTCCACCTTGAAGGCCTCCACGCCCTCAGCGATGGGGATGACATTGAAGGTGAGCGTATTCGCCGAATTGAGCGACAGCTCGAGCATCTTCAGGGTTGGGATCGGGGACCCCCCGTCGTCATTGGCGCCGGTGCACACCGATCCGCCTCCCTTGGGACGGCTGCAGGGCGCCACGAAATAGATGTGCACCAGGTATTTGTAGATCGGCGCCGCACTGGCCCCACCCTTGGTGAGGATGGTCGCCGTGCCGCCGTCGGCTGTACTGCTGGTGGTGATGACGTTGCCATTGCCGATCTGGATGGCCGCCGTCACCTGGTTCGACTGCATGTAGACCTCGTTGTTCAAGGCCTTGTCCGTGCCCTGGGTCAGGACGCCGCCAGACGTGGTGCTCCAGGTAGTCGAGGTGTCGACGCGGCGCACCACCAGGATGTCGCTGCCCGGATAGAGATTGGCGGCCGGCAGATAGGTTGTGCAGGTCGTGCCGCTGAGGTCGGGTCGCACCGTCGGGATGCCGCTGGAAGTCTGTAGCGCCGTGATTCCCTGCACCGGGTAAGCATTGGTGGTGACGGCGCTCTGGAGTCCGGCGGCGCTGGTGTCGCAGGGATCGGGAAGCGTGGTGCCGTCCGAGTAGGTGGAATATTGACCGAAGTAGCCGGCGAGATGCAGGTCCTGGGTGAGCTGGTCCAGCGCATAACGCCCGTTCTCAATCTGCTGGGCGCTGTTCTGGGAGGCCATCTGGCTGTGGCTCGAATTGACGAACACGCTGGTCATGGCCGCGAGGATCACGAGACCGATGGTCAGCGCAATCATCATTTCCACGAGGGACAAGCCGTGTTGGCGGTGTGTGCGCATGGTCAGTTCAGGTTGGCGATTTGCAGGGTGGTCCAGACCAGGCGCCGCTTGGTCTCGGCGCCGTACAGGTTGTTGCCGCAGGCCTTGCTGGGGGCGAAGCCATCGTTGGTTCCCTGCCAAGCCACCATGATGGTGTAGGTGGTGATCCCCGTGGTCGGGTCGGCGGCGGAGCTCACGCAACCGCGGGCCCCGACGGCGGCGCCAATCTTGGTGTTGGCGCTGTTCCGTTCCGCGGTGCCATTCAGTTCGCTGTCCCAGTTGGTCATGGCATCCACGGCGCTTGCCGTGTTGTTGCCCACCGTGCAGGTGGGGGTGAAGTTGTTCGAGGGATTCGACGGGTCCACCGTGCCGAGATAGGGAACCCCGTTGGTGGTGTCCGTGGTAAACGCGAAGCAGCTGGCCGAATAGCGGTTGGCGTTGATCCTCTCCACCATGTCCTGCATCAGGGCGAGCGCCTGCGCCCGTGAATAGGATTCGAGTTCCGCCTGCTGCGCGGTGGTCTGCAGGGCCACGAGGCCCAGGAGGCCGATGGCGACGATCGTCATCGAGACCAGGATCTCGATCATGGTGAACCCGCGCTGTGCACGCGGCCGCATGCACGCCGGGCGGGACGGTGAGGCCGGATTAGCTGCAGCCATTGGCGGCGGTCCCGGTGCGGACGCTCGGCTGCCCGGAGGTGTTCATGGCGATGCAGCGCGCGGGGATGGTGGCGGACTTGGTGGACTGCAGGGTAAACGTGCGGGCGCTGGCATTCGACAGGCGCCCGGTGGGCAGATAGCCGATGCCGCCCGGGTTGTCAGCGGTGATGGTCATATTCGCTGTAGCGTCGGACTGCTCCAACTGCTTGTCGCAGGCTGTCACCCCCCCAGTGGTAACCGTTGTCCACACTCCCCAGCCCGCGGTCCACTGGGCGGAATTGTTCGACGCCGGATACACGCAGGCGGTCCCAGGCTGCACATCCACTTCCACGTTGCGTTTCACCGCTTCGCTGCGCGCCAGGATGATCGCGCCATAAAGTTGCGACGTGGCGTTGCGTAGTTGGGCGGACCGGATGGTGTCCAACATCGCCGGAATGCCGACCGCCGCCAGGATGCCGGCGATCGCCACCACCACCAGTAACTCGATCATCGTGAAGCCGGCGTGGGCCGTTGTCGCTGGGTGCCGCATGGCTGCTTCCCCCACCCTCTGCCTACCAGCCCTGATCCGTGGTGCCGGGAGGGATAATCCGCGTCTTGTTGCCGAGGGAATCCAGGGTCAGGTTCCCGTCGCCCACCTGCTGCCCGATGGCGGTCGCGGTGATGCTGAAGGAAGGCGGCGTCGCTGTGTTGTTGGCAGTGAGCACCAGCGAATAGAAAGAGTTGGTGCAGGTGCCCGACCCCACCGCGCAGGTGAATGGGTTCGAGCCGCCCGTCTGGTTGGTCGTGCTGCTGGTGAGTCTCAGGCCAGTATCGGTGTTGCCGGTGCTGCCGGTGCCGACGACGGCGGAATACGCGCGTGCGTCGAGCATGTACTCCGTCTCCTTGCTGGCGATCGACTGCATCAGCTGCTCCGCCTGGGAGCGGTGGCCCTTCTGCACCGACTTCTTGTAGGACGGTATGGCGATGGCCATCAGCACGCCTACGATCAGCATGGCGATCATCAGTTCGATCAGGGTGAACCCGCGGATCTTGTTGTAGCTGGGTTTCATGCTCGTTCTACCCCTCATTCCCTCTATTCGGTAGCTCATACTAGACGATGGAAAGGACGGCAGGGGCCGAGCGGCGATAAGCGGCTATAAACCCGGGATAGATGGCGATATTTAAAGGGTTGCCGGCGCGGCTTCGGGTTGACGGTTTTGAGGGGCACCTGGCCTGGCTTCCGAGCCGGCATGGCCCAGTGTGAACCAGGTCACAGATGGCCCGGCGGTACCGACTTTTCGTGCCCCGACAGATTTATTCCTCGGTACCTTCGGGGGCAGGTGTGCTGAAAGCAGGCGCCGCGATGCCGGTCTCTTCGAGCCTTTCCATGATCTTCTGGCAGAGCTCCTGCGTCCCTTCCCCCGAAATGCCCGAGATCCGGAACACCGGCCCCTTCCACTTCAGGCCCTTGATGATCGCCGCGCAGCGTGCCTCCCGTTCCTCCGGCGGCAGCAGGTCCAGCTTGTTCAGCACCAGCCAGCGCTCCCGCTCCGCCAGCTCAGGACTGAACTTTTCAAGCTCCTGGATGATGGCCTTGGCGTCGTTCACCGGGTCGCCGCTGCCCTCGTAGGGCGCCACGTCCACGAGATGCAGCAAGAGCCGCGTGCGCTGCAGGTGCTTGAGGAAACGGATGCCGAGGCCCGCGCCTTCTGCCGCCCCTTCGATGAGCCCCGGCACATCGGCCATCACGAAGCTGCGATGCTGGCCCACGGACACCACGCCGAGATTCGGGTGCAGGGTGGTGAAGGGATAATCGGCGACCTTGGGCCGCGCGCCCGAAACCGCGCGGATCAGCGTGGATTTGCCCGCATTGGGCAGCCCCAGGAGCCCGACGTCCGCCAGCACCTTGAGCTCCAGCTTGAGGTTGCGCCGCTCGCCCGCCGAACCCGGGGTGGACTGCCGTGGCGCCCGGTTCACGCTGCTCTTGAAGCGTGCATTGCCGAGGCCGTGGAACCCGCCCTGGGCCACCTTGAGCTGCTCGCCCGCCTTCACCAGGTCGCCCAGCAGTTCCTGGGTGTCCGCGTCGTAGACCAGGGTGCCCACCGGCACCGGCACCGACAGGTCCTCGCCGCCGCGTCCGGTCATGTCGCGGCTCTGGCCTTTCTCCCCGTGCTTCGCCTCGTAGGTGCGGGTGTTGCGGAAGTCCGCCAGCGTGTTCAGCCCCGGGGAGGCCGTCAGGAAGATGCTTCCCCCATCCCCACCGTCGCCGCCGTCCGGGCCGCCGAAGGGGATGAACTTCTCGCGACGGAAGCTCACGGCCCCGTTGCCGCCGTTCCCGGCGATCACCTTGATGTTGGCTTCGTCGACGAATTTCATGGTTCTAGCTTACGCCCGGAATAAACGAAAAAGCCCCGGATGGCCGGGGCTTTCTCCGATCGATTTCCCGTGAAGGCTTACTTGGCCTCGGGCGCCGCGATCACGCTCACGTAGCGGCGCTTCGGATTGCCCTTCTCCTGGAACTTCACATGGCCGTCGGCCTTTGCGAACAGGGTATGGTCCCGGCCCATGCCCACGTTCTCGCCGGCCCGGTACTCGGTGCCGCGCTGGCGGATAATGATGTTGCCCGCCACCACCGCCTCGCCGCCGTAGAGCTTGACGCCCAGGCGTTTGGATTCGGAGTCGCGGCCGTTGCGGGTGCTGCCGCCTGCTTTTTTATGTGCCATGGTCCTGGTTCCTCAAAATCAGCCGGAGATCCCGGTGATCTCCACTTCGGTGAAATGCTGCCGGTGGCCGGCGCGGCGACGGTAGTTCTTGCGGCGGCGCAGCTTGAAGGTGAACAGGCGCTCGTGGCGGCCGTTGCCCTTGACCTTGCCGGTGACCTTGCCGCCGGAGATGAACGGGGCGCCCAGCACGGGCTTCTCGCCGTCCTTGCCCAGCATCAGCACGCGGTCGAACTCGACGTCGCTGCCGGCCTCGGCCTCGAGCAGTTCCACCTTGATCACGTCGCCCTGGGCGACCCGGTACTGCTTGCCACCGGTCTCGATTACCGCGTACATGGGAGTCTCCAAAAACCGTCGAAATAGCGTCAAAGGGCGCGCATTTTAAGGGGTTAGCGCCCCCCGGTCAAACGCCAAGCCCTTGGCTTGACACCCCTTTTCGCCCCCCCGTAGCATCGCCCTTCCCCCGGGCCCCGCCCCTCCCACTGGTCCCCATGGCAAGACCCGTCCCCACCCCCCCGACCGCACCCGGCCTGGACGCCATCCGCGCCCTGGTGAGGGAGGATTTGGCCGCCGCCGACGCCCGCGTCAGGGCCGAATTGAGCTCCGATGTGGACCTCATCAACCAGCTGGGGGAGTACCTGGTGGCGGCCGGCGGCAAGCGCCTGCGCCCCCTGGTGGTGCTGCTTTCCGCCCGCGCCTGCGGCGTACAGGGCCTGGCCCACGTGGACCTGGCCGCCATCATCGAATTCATCCACACCGCCACCCTGCTCCACGATGACGTGGTGGACGGCTCCGAACTGCGCCGCGGCCGCCACACCGCCAACGCCGTGTGGGGCAACCCGGCGAGCGTGCTCACCGGCGACTTCCTCTATTCCCGTGCCTTCCAGATGATGGTCAAGGTGAACGACATGCGGGTCATGCAGATCATGGCCGACGCCACCAACCGCATCGCCGAAGGCGAGGTCATGCAGCTCCTCTATACCCATGACCCGGAGACCACGGAAGCCCGCTACCTGGAAGTGATCCACCGCAAGACCGCCACGCTCTTCGAGGCGGGCGCGCGCCTCGGCGCCGTCGTCACCGGACGCCCCGCCGCCGAGGAGCAGGCGCTAGCCGCCTATGGGCGCCACCTCGGCACGGCCTTCCAGCTCATCGACGATGTTCTGGATTACGACGCCAGCGCCGAGGAGACGGGCAAGAACGTGGGCGACGACCTCGCGGAGGGCAAACCCACCCTGCCTTTGATCCATGCCTTGCAGAAGACCGGGGGCGGGGAACGTAAGCGCCTGCAGGACGCGGTGGAACACGGCGGCCGGGAACAGGTGGGGGAGATCATCCGTATCGTGACCGCAAGCGGCGCCCTGCAGTACACCCGGGAACGGGCCCTCGCCGAGAGCCTCCAGGCACGGGAGTGCCTCAAATCCCTGCCTGCCTCCCCTTACCGCGAGGCCCTCGCGGACCTGGCCGAGTTCGCTGTCGCCCGCCGTTCCTGAGTCAGGGTTTTTGCCGGGCGGCATCCACCCGCCGGATGAGCTTGTCCGCCCAGGGACGGTCATTCAGGTATCGGAACCCCAGGAGCCCACGCAGTACGAAATGCGCTTGGCTCCCGCCGGCAATGCCGGCATCAATGCTGCCGGCCGTGGGGCATGACGTTGCCGACCCGCAGGATGTCGGCGCAGGCATCCGCCGGCAGCGGGTGGCTGTAATGGAAGCCCTGGGCCTGGTCGCAGCCCGCCTCCCGCAGGAACTCAGCCTGGCGTGCCGACTCCACGCCTTCCGCCACCACCTTGATGCCGAGCTCGTGGCTCATGGCGATCACCGCGTTTACGATCGCCGCCTGGCGCGCGTCGTCCGGCACGCCCGCCACGAAGCTCTTGTCCACCTTGATGGTGCGGATCGGGAACCGGCTCAGGTAGCTCAGGGAGGAATAGCCCGTGCCGAAGTCGTCCAGGGAGAATCCCACACCGATGCTGGCGAGGTCGTCCATGCGCGCCAGCACGCCGGAGCTGTCGGTCATGAGCGCCGTCTCGGTGAGTTCCAGCTGCAGGATCCGTGGATCGACGCCGGTCCGGTCGAGGATGCCCTTGATGGTCGGCACCATGTCGTCCTGCAGGAACTGGCGCGGCGAGACGTTCACCGTGAGCGGCGCCAGCGGCACGCCCAGGTTGCGCCACGAAACCACTTGCCGGCAGGCCGCCTCCAGGAGCCAGTTGCCGAGCATCAGGATGTCGCCGCTGTTCTCGGCGATGGGGATGAACTTGGCGGGCGGGATCAGCACGCCCTCCGCGGTGCGCCAGCGCGCCAGCGCCTCCAGGCCCGCCACCTTGCCGCCCATCAGCTCCACCTGCGGCTGGTACTCGAGGTAGATCTCGCCCTGCATGGTGGCGCGGCGCAGGCTGCCGCGCAGCATCAGGAACTCCTCCGCCAGCGCCTTCATCTCGGCGTTGTAGAAGCGCAGGTCGCCCGGGTCCTGGCGCTTCACCTCCAGGAGCGCGTTGTCGGCGTTGCGCAGCAGCACCTCGGCGGTCTCCCCGTCCTGGGGAGCCATGGCCACGCCCACGCTCACCCGCAGATCCAGGCGGCTCGCCGGCAGCTGCAGCGGCGCCTCCAGGGCCTCCTTCACCGCCTCCAGGCGCTCCTGCAGGGCCTTGCGGTCCTCCTCGCCCACGATCACGGCGGCGAACTCGTCCGCAGCGAGCCGCGCCACGCCCTCTGCACCGCCGAAAGCGGCGGAAAGCCGGGCGCCGACTTCGCGCAGCACGCTGTCGCCGGCGTCGTGGCCCAGCACGTCATTGATGATCTTGAAGCCGTCGATGTTGAACAGCGCCAGCGCCACGCGCCGGCCCTGCTTGGCATAACGGAACTGGTCGGCAAGCTGCTCCGTGAGCAGCACGCGGTTGCCCAAGCCCGTGAGCGGGTCGTAGAAGGCCAGGTAGCGTAGGCGCTTCTCGCTCTGCACCCGCTCGGTGATGTCCGTGGTCACCGAGATCACGCCGTTGATGGTGCCGCTCTCGTTGCGGCTGATGACCGCGTCCACCTGCACGTCGATGGTGCGGCCGTCAGCGGTCAGGTAGCGGGTGGTGAAGGAAATGCTGGGGCGTTCGCCCGCCACCAGCTGCTTGAACCGGTGCTCCGCCTCCACCCGCTGCGGGGCGTCGGCGATGATGTCGAAGACCCGTTTGCCCACCAGTCCGCCGGGGGAGTAACGCAGCATTTCGTGGTGGGCCTGGTTGGCGTAGGTGATGACCCCGTCGAGCGCGATCTCCTTGATACCGTGGGGCACCGCCTCCATCAGGCGGCGGTACTGGCGCTCGCTGCGCCGCAGCGCCGCCTCGCTCTCCTTCTGGGCGGTGATGTCCTGGAAAATGCCGAACACCGATTCCCCCGCGTCGGACGTCGGCGGGCTGTACTGGCCTTTCACGCGCACATGCCGCAATTGGCCGTCGGGTCTCACGATGCGCGCTTCGAACTCCACGCTCTCGTGGGTGCTCGCGGCATGGCGCACGAACTTCTCCACGTAGGGCTGGTCGTCCGGATGGTAGGTGCTGAGCGTGCGGTTGAAGTCCGGATCGACCCTCTTCGGATCCAGGCCGCGGATGCGGTAGACCTCCTCGGACCACCAAAGCTTGTTGCTGGCGATGTCCCAACGCCAGTGCCCGAGGTGCGCGAGCCGCTCCGCGTCGCCGAGCATCTCGGTGCGTTCTTCGATGAGGTTGCGGATCTTCACGCGTTCGCCGATGTCCGTGATGAGGCTCACGAAGAAACGCAGTTTCCCGCCTTCCTCGAACACCGGGCTCATGGAAAGCTCGCACCAGAAGGGCGCGCCGTCCTTGCGGAAATTGTGGATCTCCACCTGCACCGGCTCGCGCTGCTCCATGGCCTGGTGGATTTTCTCGCGGGTCTCCCCCGATTCGTCGGTCTCCTCCAGGATGCGGCAGTCCTTGCCGCGCACGTCCTCGAAGCTGTAGCCGGTGATGCGTTCGAAGGCCGGGTTCACGTAGATGATGGGGTAGACGTCTCCCTCCGGCTCCGCCCCAGAGACCAGCACGCCGGAGGTGGACTGGTTCACCGCCGCCGCCAGCATGGTGTGCTCCGACAGGAGCTTCTCTAGTTCCAGTTCGCGCTGCTTGAGCTTGGTGATGTCGGAATAGAGCGCGATGTAGCCGCCGTCGCTGCTGCGGCGCTCCTTGATGAGCACCCAGCGGCCGTCCGCCAGCTGCTGCTCCAGGCTGCCGCTCGACTCCTGGTGCGCCTTCAGGCGCTCCGCGATCCAGGCCTCCGGGTCCGTACCGTCGGGGGCCCCCTCGCCCAGATGGATGCGCTCGCGCAGCATGTCCTCGAAGCGCGCCCCCGGCACCAGCATCTCCGCCAGGTGCGGATACATGCGCTTCAGCTGCTCGTTGCAGACCAGCATGCGGTCCTCCGCATCGAAGATGATGAACCCGTCCTCGATGTAGCCGAGCGCGTCCGCCAGCAGGTTCTCCGCCTGCTCGCGCGCGCGCGCGTGGCCAGCGGCCGAGAGCGCCGACCTCACTGCGCTCCTGAGCCGCGGCATGTGCTTCGCCGACTTGGTCACGTAGTCCGCGAGCCCGAGCCGCATGGCCTCGACCGCCACCTCCTCGGTTCCGGTGCCGGTGAACATGATCACCGGCAACTCCGCATCGCGCTGGCGCACGCGTTTCAGCACCTCGATCCCGGTGGTCCAGCGCAGGTGGTAATCGGTGATCACGAGGTCAATGCCCGGCTCGGCGATGGCCGCCTCCAGCTGCGCCGCCGTGCTCACGTGGAAGGTCTTGGCCCCGGGGAAGTCCTTGATCAGCTCGCGCAGCACCAGGGCCCGGTCGTCGGGATTGTCGTCCACGAGCAGGACCTTCGGCGCCGAAAGCCGCGTCTCCCCGCCGGGTCTCTTCTTCTCGTCTATCTGCACGCTCACCCCGATGTGCCCCTAATGCAGCTCCGGATGCTCGCTCAACATCAGCCAATAGACTTGCAGCTGTTTCAGCAGGGCGGTGAACTCCTCGAACACTACCGGCTTCACCAGGTAGGAATTCGCTCCCAATTCATAGGCACGGTTGATGTCCGCCGGCTCCCGCGAGCTCGTCAGCACCACCACCGGCAGGCGCTTCAGCCCGTTGCTTTGGCTGCGCAGCCATTGCAGCACCTCGTGGCCCGAACGGCGCGGCAGCTTGAGGTCCAGGAGCATCATGAACGGCAACGGGTGCTTGCTGCGGTCCCCGTAGTCACCCTCACCGGCCAGGTAGGCCAGCACCTCCTCGCCATTGGGCACGCAGGCGATGGGATTCACCACGTGTGACTTGGTGAAGGCGCGTTTGATGAGCATCACGTCGTTCTCGTCGTCCTCCGCGAGCAGGATCGTCGTCTTGCTGATGTCGGCCATCTCAGCCATTACGGAACTCCTTGAGCCTGATTTGGAATGTACTTCCCTCTTTCCCCGACTCGATGCTCACCTCGCCCTGCATCCGCGCCAACCCTTTCTTGACGATGGACAGGCCGATTCCCGTACCCGGATAAGCCTCCGCTCCGTGCAGACGCTCGAACACGTTGAAGATGCGCTCCTGGTGCTCCGGCGCGATGCCGATGCCGTTGTCGCGTACGCAGAGGTCTACGGCCCCATTGCGCGAAACCGCCCAGATCCTGACCCGCGGCGCCGTCCCGGGCGCCACGAACTTGAGCGCGTTGCTCACCAGGTTCAGCAACACCGTCCTTAGTGTGGCCCTGTGGGCCAGCACCGTCAACGGCGGTACCGCCACCTCTAATTTCGCCTTCGAAGCTTCGATCTCCGCGTGCAAGTCCGCGAGCGTCTCCTGCACCGTGTCCGAGAGGGAAACGCGCTCGAGCTCCACTTTTTCGCGGCTGATGCGGCTGTAGGCCAGGAGATCGGCGATCAGCGCGTCCATGTTCTTGGCGCCCTTCACGATGCGCCTCAGATAATCAATGCCCGCCTCGTCGAGCTTCTTCGAATAATCCTCCAGCACCGCGTCGGCGAATCCGTGCATCGCCCTGAGCGGCGCCCGGAGGTCGTGGGCCACCGAATAGGCGAACGCATCCAACTCCTTGTTGCTGGTGTCGAGTTCGGCGGTGCGCTCCGCGACGCGCACTTCCAGTTCCTGCATGTGCGCCTCCAGGGCAAGCTTGAGCTGCAGGCTCTCGATGGCGGCGGAGGTAAGCTGCCCGAGCTGCACCAGGATGGACTCGTCCTCGGAGTCGAAGTCCGAGCCGCCCTTGTCGGCCACCAGCAATGCCCCCAGGAGCTCCGAATCGCTGCGCATCAAGGGCACGGCCAATACCGCGCCGATATCCAGCGCCGGGCTGTGGCGCGCCGCGAACTTCGGGTAATCCGGATGCGCCCTCACTTCGGCGGCCGTGAGCCGCTGGGGATAGCGCTTGCGCACCAGCACCTGCCAGACCGCCTCGGTGTCGGCGAGATCCCCGATCCGGCTCCGGCCGGTGTACTTTTCCGAAACCGAGGCTTTCACCAGATCCGGGCTGCAGCGGGCGATCGCCAGGTGGGCGCCCACCAGCTGACGGGCCCGTTCCGCCGCCACGTCGATCAATGCCTCGATCGTCTGTGTCCCGGCGATCAGCAGCGACGAGGCGGCGAGCTGCTGCAGCTCCCGCGCGCGGCGCTCAGTGGCCGCCTCCGCGAGCTTCCGCGGCGAGATGTCGTGCACCGCCGTGAGATATAGCGCGCGGTTGTCCATCACCAGCCCGCTCACGCTGATCTCAACGGCCATGATCCGGCCGTTCTTGGCGCGGTGCCGCCACTCGCCGGCACTGTAGATTTCCGGAGTGGGGCCCATCCTCTTGATGTGCGTCTTGAGCTTCGGGACATCCTCCGGCGGGCGGATGTCGTAGATGGTCATTTCCAGGAACTCGGTGCGGCTGTAGCCGTAGGTGTCGAGCATCGCGCGGTTCACGTCCACGAACTCGCCCGTCTCGCGGTCGGCGAGGTACATGGGCACCGGGCTGTTCTCGAAGAAATTGCGGAAGTTCGCCTCGCTGCGCCTGAGCGCGTCGCGGGCCTGCTTGGCCTCCGTGTCGAAGCGGCTGCGCAGCCTTTCCATCCAGCGGC
>JBLNDO010000095.1:0-10289 GCA_050261675.1 Bacillota bacterium | reverse complement strand
GACGCCTTGGGCGGACGTGCACGAGGTCGCGGCGCGCCTGGGCAAGGGCGATCGTCCCGCCGGCCAGTCCATCACGCCTTCCCAGGAAATTTGGCAGGTCTACGTGCCCCCGGATTACGATCCCGACAGCGGGTACGGTGTGCTGGTATGGATCTCGCCTTCCGATAGCGGCGCGATTCCTTATGGCTGGGAGTACGCGCTTAGGGACCACAAGCTCATCTACGTGGCGGCATACAAGTCCGGCAACGACCAGGATGTGGTCACCAGGCGTGTGCCCCTGGCCCTTACCGCCCTCGCGAGCATCGAAGCCGGATACAAGATCGATCCCAATCGTGTCTACGTGGGCGGGTTCTCGGGTGGGGGCGTGACCGCGAGCCATATGGCAGCGGGTTATGCGGACCTATTCACAGGCGGCCTGTTCGTGTCCGTCAGCCACGGCATCGGCACTCCCAGCATGCCGGTCCCGGCGCTGCCTCTCTATGCGGACATGAAGAGCCGGGGGCGCTATGTGTTCACCGCCGGCACGGAGGAAGCCGAGTACCAGATAGCGACAACCCGCGCCGTGGATGCCTTCCATGCCCTGTGCGTGCTGCGCACCGAGTACATCCACATCCCTAACGCCGTCCATGCCAACCTCGAGCCGCGCATATTTTCCCGCGCCTTGACGTTCCTGGATGAACCGAAAACGCCGGGGGCGGAGGAACAGGCGGACTGTGCGAAATCCCTGGAGGCGCGACGCGCCACCGCCCTGGGTGCCATTCGCCAGGCCATGGGTGGGAGCGACAAGGCAAAGGCCTGGGAACTCCTGAGGGATGCGGATACCGCATTCGGCCCGCTGGTGCAGCCGGAATTATCCCGGTACTCCGCCTGTCTCGACGGCAGCATACCCTCGGACTGTCCTGCGCCCGGCCCATAAGGGCTTTTTCCCGGTCGCTCCGGTAAAATAGGCGGTTCTTGTGCCGTTTGCGAGCGCCGTCCGGAGCTTCCATGTATCAGCCCGAGTCCGCCCCGTCCACCGATCCGCGATTCATCTTCCAAGGCAAGCCGCCCGTTCTAGACCCGCTGCGCTCGGCCATCAACGAGTTTTATCTGGCGGATGAGACCCGGTGCGTGGACGCCTTGTTGGCCCAGGCAAAGCTGCCGGCCGAAGCCCGCGAACGCATTCAGGCCCGTGCCAAGTCCCTGGTGGAGACAGTGCGCAAAAACCGCACTGCCAAGGGCGGCATCGAGGAGTTCCTGCGCCAATACGACCTGTCTTCCCAGGAGGGCATGGTGCTCATGTGCCTCGCCGAGGCGCTCTTGCGCATCCCGGACGCGGATACCGCCGATAAGTTGATCCGCGACAAGATCGTCAACGGCAACTGGTCCGAGCACCTGGGCGCGAGCCCCTCGCTGTTCGTGAACGCCTCCACATGGGGCCTGATGCTCACCGGCAAGCTCATCGAGCTGGACCAATCGGTGGAGAAGAACGTGGCCGCCTACATGGCGGCGCTGGTGGCGCGCGTGGGCGAACCGGTGATCCGCACCGCCTTCCGCCAAGCCATGCGCATCATGGGGCATCAATTCGTGATGGGCCGTACCATCGGTGAGGCCCTGAAACGCGCCGCCGAGCCCGCCAACCGCAAGTACCGCCACTCCTACGACATGCTGGGAGAAGCGGCCCTCACCGCCAGGGACGCGGAGCGCTACCTCAAGTCCTACGCCGACGCCATCGACGCCATCGGCGCTACAGTGGAGAAGGGCGCGAACGTGTTCGGGGCGCCCAGCATCTCCGTGAAACTCTCGGCTCTGCATCCGCGCTACGAGCTTGCCCAACGCGAGCGCGTCATGAACGAGCTGGTGCCCAAGGTCGTCGCCCTCGCGGAGCGCGCCAAGCGACATGGCATGGGACTCACTATCGATGCGGAGGAGAGCGAGCGGCTAGATCTGTCCCTGGACGTCATCGAGGCCGTATATCGCTCGCCGAAACTCGAAGGCTGGGAAGGTTTCGGTCTCGCGGTCCAGGCCTACCAGAAGCGCGCCGTCCGGGTGCTCGATTGGCTCATCGCGCTCGCGAAGAGTGGCAAGCGCCGCATCCCCGTGCGCCTTGTGAAAGGAGCCTATTGGGACAGCGAAGTAAAGCGCGCCCAGGAGCGCGGCCTCGAGGCTTACCCCGTGTTCACCCGCAAGGGGAACACCGACGTCTCCTATCTCGCCTGCGCTCGCAAGATGTTCGCAAACCGCGGCGTGCTCTATCCCATGTTCGCCACCCACAACGCCCAGACGCTCTCCAGCGTCCTGGAGATGGCGGGCGGCGATCTCGACTTCGAGTTCCAGCGCCTGCACGGCATGGGCGAGGAACTCTACGGCGAGGTGGTGGGACCGGAAAAGCTCAAGCTCAACTGCCGGGTGTATGCGCCCGTGGGCAGCCATGAGGACCTGCTGCCCTATCTGGTGCGCCGCCTGCTGGAGAACGGCGCCAACACCTCCTTTGTGAACCGCATCATCGATGAGAAGGTGCCGGTGGAGGCCATCGCCTCGGATCCGGTAGCCGAGGTCGAAGCGCTCACCAGCAAGCCCCATCCGCGCATCCCCCTGCCGAAGGATATCTACGGCCCCTGGCGTCCCAATTCCCGCGGCATCAACCTCGCGGACCAGGCGAAGCTCGCATCGCTCGCCGTGGAGATGGAAAAGGCCTTCAAGCGTGAGTGGATCGCCGCGCCCATCGTGGGCGGCAAGATGCTTTCCGGCAAAGAGAAGCCCTCCCTCAATCCCATCGATAACCGTGAGGCCGTGGGCATCATCCGCGAGGCGGACGACAAGGTGATCCGCGAGGCGGTGGACACGGCCGTGGCGGCCCAGCCCGCCTGGGACATGACGCCGGCCATGGAGCGTGCCCGCATCCTTAGGAAGGCGGCGGAGCTCTTCGAGGAGCACACCGCCGAACTCATGGCCCTCTGCGTGCGTGAGGCGGGTAAATCCATCCCGGACGCCGTCTCGGAAGTGCGCGAGGCGGTGGACTACCTGCGCTACTACGCCGAGCGCGCCGAGGAGGATTTCGGCAAGCCGAAGCGCATGCCGGGCCCCACCGGCGAGTCCAACGAACTCTGGCTCCAGGGTCGCGGTGTGTTCGTGTGCATTTCCCCCTGGAACTTCCCGCTGGCGATTTTCACCGGCCAGGTGGCGGCCGCGCTCGCCGCCGGCAATGCAGTGCTGACGAAGCCGGCCGAGCAGACCTCCCTCATCGGCGCCCAGGCCGTGCGTCTCATGCACCAGGCGGGCATCCCCGGCGGCGTGCTCAACTTCATTCCGGGCCGCGGCTCCGTGGTGGGTCAGCACGCCGTGGCGGACCCGCGCATCGCCGGCGTGGCCTTTACCGGTTCCACCGAGACCGCCAAAGTGATTCACCAGACCCTCGCCAACCGCGAGGGCATCATCCCGGCCTTGATTGCCGAGACCGGCGGCCAGAACGCCATGCTGGTGGATTCCTCGGCGCTGCCCGAGCAGGTGGTGCTGGACGTGGTGGCGAGCGCCTTCAACAGCGCCGGCCAGCGCTGCTCGGCCCTGCGGGTACTGTTCGTACAGGACGACATCGCCGACCGGGTCATTGAGGTGCTCTCGGGCTACATGGACGAGCTCGTGATCGGCGACCCGGCCTGGCTCTCCACCGACGTGGGCCCGGTCATCGACAAGGCGGCGAAACAGGGGCTGGAAGAACACCAGGCCTGGATCAAGTCCCAGGGCAAGCTCATCAAGGAGCTCAAGGTCCCCGCTGAATTCTCCAACGGCACCTACGTGGCGCCCATGGCCGTGGAGCTCCCGAGCCTGGACATCCTGAAGCGCGAGGTCTTCGGGCCCGTACTGCATGTGATCCGTTTCAAGGGCTCGGAACTCGACAAGGTCATCGACAGCATCAACCGCACCGGCTACGGCCTCACCCTCGGCATCCATTCCCGCATCGACAGCCAGGCCCAATACATCCAGCGCCGTATCCGCGTGGGCAACGTCTATATCAACCGCAACATGATCGGTGCGGTGGTAGGCGTGCAGCCCTTCGGCGGCCAGGGACTCTCCGGCACCGGCCCCAAGGCTGGCGGACCCCATTACATGCTGCGCTTCGCCACCGAGCGCACCGTGAGTATCAACACCGCGGCCGTGGGCGGAAACGCCTCGCTGCTTTCGCTCAAGGACGATTAAGGGTCCGATGGCCGTCAGCGTCTTCGACATGTTCAAGATCGGCGTGGGGCCTTCCAGCTCCCACACCGTTGGTCCCATGCGCGCCGCCCGCCAGTTCCTCCTGGATCTGGAAGATAAGAAACTTTTTGATAAGACCGCCCAGGTGGCGGTGCAGCTCTATGGTTCCCTCGCCCTGACCGGCAAGGGTCACGGCACCGACACGGCAGTGCTGCTGGGGCTGGAGGGCGAGACGCCGGACGGCGTGGACCCGGACAGCATCGCCACGCGCCTCAAGAAAATCCGTTCCAGCGGCCGCATCAATCTGCTCGGCAAGCGCGAGGTTCCCTTCGACGAAGCCCTGGACCTGCTCATGCACCGGGATCAGGTACTGCCCAAGCACTCCAACGGCCTGCGTTTCACCGCCCTCGACAAGGACAAGAAGACCCTGCTCACCGACGAGTTCTATTCCATCGGCGGCGGCTTCATCGTGCGCGGCAGCGAGGACGAGGGCGATGCCGCCGCCACCGAGGTGAAGCTCCCCTATCCCTTCATCTCCAGCGAATCTCTGCTGGGCTTCTGCGCGAAGAACAAGCTCACGATTCCGCAGCTCATGCTCGCCAACGAGAAGACATGGCGTCCCGAAGCCGAGACCCGCAAGGGCCTGCTCAAGATCTGGGGCGTCATGCAGGCCTGTGTGGCCCGCGGTGTGCGCGAGGAGGGGGAGCTCCCCGGCGGCCTCAAGGTGCAGCGCCGCGCCCCCAAGATCCACGCGCGCCTCGCCGCCCAGACGAAGCATACAGTCTTGGACGCCATGGACTGGGTGAATCTCTGGGCACTCGCCGTGAACGAGGAGAACGCCGCAGGAGGGCGGGTTGTGACGGCACCCACCAACGGCGCCGCCGGCATCATCCCGGCGGTGATGCATTACTACATGCGCTTTGTGGAGGGGGCGGACGAGGAGGGTATCCTGCGCTTCCTGCTTACCGCCGCGGCCATCGGCATCCTCTACAAGCAGAATGCCTCCATCTCCGGCGCGGAGATGGGCTGCCAGGGGGAGGTGGGTGTGGCCTGTTCCATGGCCGCGGGTGGCCTCGTCTCCGCCATGCAAGGCAGCGACGCACAGGTGGAGAACGCCGCCGAGATCGGCATGGAGCACAATCTGGGGCTCACTTGCGATCCCGTCGGTGGGCTCGTACAGATTCCCTGCATCGAGCGCAACGCCATGGGCGCGGTCAAGGCCATCAATGCGGCGCGCCTGGCCATGCACGGCGACGGCGAGCATCGCGTGTCTCTGGACCAGGTGATCAACACCATGCGCCAGACGGGCCACGACATGCGCAGCATATATAAGGAGACTTCCCTCGGGGGTCTGGCAGTCAACGTCACCGAATGCTGAATGCGCCGGACCTCGGCCGGCAAAAAAATGGGATAGTAGTCCCACCCCCTGACGGTATGCTAATAATCAACCCGCATTGGGTTTGAAAAAGGGCTTGTGGTGGCGATAGCCAGATCCCGCTCCAGTCGATCGCTGGGGAGCGTGCGCAGCAGTTATCTCGTGGCACTGGGGGTGCTGGCCGCCGGCCTGGCGCTCACCTACGTCATTTATCGCGTCACACTCTCGAACGAGATCGCCGCCCACGAGGCGCGTTTCACCCAATACGCCGTCCAGGTCACCAACACCATCGGCGCGCGCTTCGCCCAGTATATGGCGGTGCTGGACGCCAGCGCCGGATTGTTCACGAGCGGCGGCAAGGTCACGCGCCAGGGCTGGCAGGAGTTCGCCGACAGCCTCTCCCTCAAGGTGAACTACCCCGGTATCTCGACCCTGCAATACCTGTCTTATGTGCGGCAGAACGAGCTCGCGGCGTTTCTCGCCGCCACGCGGGCGGACGGCGCGCCGAATTTCAAGATCGATCCCTTCGTTGCGGATGCCGCGTACTACTGCCCCAGCACTTATGTGGCGCCCTTCGCGACCAAGGGTTTCGCCCAGGGAAACGATCCATGCCACCGCTCGAAGGTCGGTAGCGCGATTCTGATGGATGCCCGCGACAAGGGGCGAGACACCCTGAGCGCTCCGCTGCCGCTCACGGATGAGAACAATAACGTGCACCGGGGAGTGGTGGTGGTCAGGCCGGTGTACCGCAAGGATGCGGACATCTCCGGCATCGAGGCTCGCCGGGCGGCGATCCAAGGCTGGGTGGCGGAGACCCTGCCCATGGACCGATTCGTGGATGTCCACCAGCTTCCTAGCAGCTTCGAGATGGGCATGCGTCTCACGGACGCGGCCATCCAGGGCAAGGATGCAATGCTCTACGACAATGGCCAGGATTCCATGGAGGAGCCGAACAGGCTTTCGCGCGGCTTCGCGCAATATCAATCCACCTACGCCACGACACTCGACGTGGGCGGGCGCACTTGGCAGCTGAAGTTTACCGAGCCACCTGAGACATCCCGGATTTCGCTGTTGGTGCTCTTGGCAGGTGTGCTGGTGAGCGTGCCTTTCTCACTGCTGGTGCTTAACCTCGGGCTCACGCGCAACCGCGCGCTCAGGCTCGCGGCGAGCATCACGGAATCCTTGCATGAGCAGGAGCAATTGCTGACGTCCATCGCCGGGAATATTTCCGACGGTATCTACCGTAGTACTCCGGATAAGGGCATGGTTTACGCCAATGAGGCCTTGGCACGCATGTTCGGTTACACCGGAGCGGCCGACCTCATCGCCCATGCCGGTCCGAGCCTATACGCAAATCCGCGACGTCGCGAGGAACTCACTAGACTACTCGAAGAACGGGGCTATTACCGGAACGAGGAAGTGGAATATCAGCGCAAGGACGGCGGCCGTTTCTACGGCATCAATAGCGCCAATACCGTCAAGGATGCCGCCGGAAACCCCTTGTACTTCGATGGAGTAATTTCCGACATCACCGAGCGCAAGCGGGCCGAACAGCAGGTCTATCAGCTCGCGCATTACGACAGCCTCACCGGTCTGCCGAACCGCACGCTCCTGCGTGATCGCCTCGGCCAGGCCATGAACGATGCCCGTCGCCGACAAGTCCGGGTGGCTGTACTGTTCCTCGATCTTGATCGCTTCAAGACCGTCAATGACTCCCTGGGCCATGAGACCGGCGATCGGTTACTGAAAGCCGTCTCCATGCGCTTACGGGAGAATATGCGCGATAGCGACACCATCAGCCGCCAGGGCGGAGATGAATTCCTGTTGGTACTACGCGACGTGGCCGATCCCGCCGCCGCAGCACGGGCCGCCGAAAAGCTCCTTGAGACGGTCGCGCGTACCTACGTGGTAGGCGAATACGAGCTTCATATCACGCCCAGCATTGGTATCAGCCTATTCCCGGACGATGCCGATGACATCGATGAGTTGATCCGTAACGCCGATGCCGCCATGTATCACGCCAAAGAACACGGCCGTTTCAACTTCCAATTCTTTACCCCGGAGATGAACACCCGCGCCTACGAACGCCTCTCTCTGGAGAGCCGTTTGCGGCAAGCCATAGAACGACAGGAGTTCTCGCTGCACTATCAACCGCAGGTCGACCTGAGGAGCGGCGCCATCATTGGTGTGGAAGCGTTGTTGCGTTGGAACCGCCCGGGGCAGGAGAATATTTCACCCTCCGTGTTCGTGCCGATTCTGGAGAGCAGCGGCCTCATCGGTCAGGTGGGCGATTGGGTGTTGCGCGAGGCTTGCCGCCAGAACAAGGCTTGGCAGGATACAGGGCTCCCAATGTTGCCCGTGGCGGTAAATCTCTCCGCCATTCAATTCAACCGGCGCAACATGGCGGATACCATTTCGTCCATACTCACTGAGACCGGCCTGGAACCCAAGTACCTGGAGCTGGAGTTCACTGAGAGCGCGGTGATGCAGGACACCCGCGAGATGGGCAACATCATCCGGCGTCTCGACGAACTCGGCGTACAGCTTGCGCTGGACGATTTCGGCACCGGTTATTCGAGCTTGAGCTATCTCAAGCGTTTCCACCTGGACAAGATCAAGATCGACCAGTCCTTCGTGCGCGACATCAGCGTGGATGCGGATGACGCCGCCATCACCACCGCCATCATCGGCATGGCGCGCAACCTCAAGGTGGCGGTCATCGCCGAAGGCGTGGAGACCCAGGCGCAATGTGAGTTCCTGCAGAGCCACGGCTGCGACGGGTTCCAGGGCTATCACTTCAGCAAGCCGCTCCCCGCCGAGGATTGCGAGGCCCTGTTGAAAAGCGGACGACGCCTTTCGCTCTGAGCTGTATTTCCTGAGCTGCCTGGTTTAGGGCGCGAGGTACCGCTAAGCCGGTTTCGCACTTGATGTTTATACCCTACAGGGGTATGGTATAAACATGAAGCACGCCAGCCACAAGACGCAGTTGGACAGCCTGCGCCGCATCCACGGGCAGGTGGGCGGCCTCACCCGCATGGTGGAAGAGGAGCGCTATTGCGCTGACATCCTTACCCAACTGCGGGCCATTCAAGCGGCGTTGAAGCGCGTGCAACAGGATGTGCTGCAACGGCACATCGAACACTGCGTGAGCGGGGCGCTGGAAGGCGGAGGTCGCGAGGAACGCGATGCCAAGTTGGGCGAGCTGTTCGAGATCTTGAAACGCTTCGCTCCCTGAACTACCCAGCAAGGCCGCGCCGCCGTGTCTGACTGCTGCCACACCCATACACGCGCTCCCGCACCGGTCCATGGCCCTGCGACTGGCGTGGTCTATACCTGCCCGATGCATCCGCAGGTACGGAGCGTCGCCCCGGGTACCTGCCCCATCTGCGGCATGGCACTCGAACCCCTCATGGTGAGCGCCGAGACGTCGCCCGATCCGGAACTTGCCGCCATGACGCGCCGTTTTTGGGTGGGGGTGGCATTGAGTGTGCCATTGCTGGTCCTCGCCATGGGGCACATGGTGCTGCCTTGGTTCGATTTCCATTCCTGGCTGGGGGAGGGGTTGTTCGACTGGACCCAGGCTACCCTGGCCACACCGGTGGTGCTCTGGGGCGGCTGGCCGTTTTTCGAGCGCGGTTGGGTTTCCCTGCGTACGCACAACCTCAACATGTTTACCCTCATCGCACTCGGCACGGGTGCTGCCTATTCCTTCAGCCTCTTCGCCCTGTTGTTCCCCCAGGTCCTGCCGCAGACTTTCAGAGTCGAGGGACATGGGCTGCCGCTCTACTTCGAAGCGGCGGCCGTCATCGTGACCCTGGTGCTCTTGGGACAAGTGTTGGAACTTCGTGCTCGCCGGCGCACCTCCGATGCCATTCGCGCACTGCTCAAGCTCGCACCTTCGATAGCTCGCCGTATCCTGCCGGATGGCAACGAAGAAGAAGTTCCCCTGGATCGGATCATGGTGGGTGACCGGTTGCGTATTCGTCCGGGAGACAAGGTACCGGTGGACGGCAAGGTGATCGAGGGCCGCTCCAACGTGGACGAATCCATGATCACCGGCGAGTCGATACCGGTCGCGAAGCAGGCAGGTGATACCGTGACCGGTGGTACGCTCAACCAGAACGGCAGTCTGGTGATGCAGACCCAGCGCGTAGGGGCGAATACCTTGCTTTCGCGCATCGTGGACATGGTCGCTGAGGCACAGCGCAGCCGGGCCCCCATCCAAGCCCTGGCGGACAAGGTTTCCGGTTGGTTCGTGCCCGCCGTGGTAATGGTGGCGCTCCTATCCGCCTTGGCCTGGGGTCTATGGGGCCCCGCTCCTGCGTATGAGCATGCCTTGGTGGCGGCGGTGTCCGTGCTCATCGTCGCTTGTCCATGTGCCCTGGGACTCGCGACACCCATTTCCATCATGGTCGGCGTGGGGCGTGGCGCTCAAACCGGCGTGCTGATCAAGGATGCGGAAGCGCTGGAACTCATGGAGAAAGTGGATACTTTGGTAGTGGACAAAACCGGCACCCTGACGGAGGGCAAGCCGAAGTTGCAGACGGTGAAGACCGTAGGGAGTTTTTCCGAGGAAGAATTACTGCGCCTCGCGGCCGGGTTGGAGGCGGCAAGCGAGCATCCGCTGGCTGCCGCCATCGTGATGGGCGCCAAAGACCGTGGCCTGATCCTCGGCAAGCCAGATAGTTTTGAAGCGTTCACCGGCAAGGGGGCCTCGGGCCGCGTCGATGGACGGGAGGTG
>JBLNDO010000094.1:0-16807 GCA_050261675.1 Bacillota bacterium | reverse complement strand
CCCATGACCGAGGAGTCGAAGAAGATCACCCTGCTCGAGCTCGCCACCCATACCTCCGGCATGCCGCGCCAACCCATGGTGCCCTCCCTGCTGTTCCGCGTCGCCCGCTACGAGTTCACCGGCGATGACTTCTACCGGCAGTACGATACGTCTTACATCCTCGACTACCTGGACGAGTTCGACTGGTCCCCGACGGATCACCCCCTGTACTCGAACACCGGTTATGCCCTGCTCGGCTACATCATCGAGCAGCGCACGGGCAAGACGTTGCAGGAATTGCTGCAGGAAAAGATCGCCGGCCCGTTACAGTTGAAGGAGACGGGCTTCGATCTCGGGCAATTGCCGGGTCACGCCGCGCGGGCTCGCGGCTATTCGGGCGATGAACCGCTATTCGTGCGCCGCGGCCAACCGGTGCCGGATTTCCAGCTCACGCACATGATGAAGAGCACCGGCGGCTTGTATTCGAGCGCGCGAGACATCCTCAGCTTCGCCGCCGCCTGCATGCGCGACGACGGCAGCCCCTTGTCATCGCTGCTGGACGACACCCTCCAGGTGCGCGTGCCCCAGGCCCTCGGCGCCACCGGCATCGCCTGGTTCCAGGACCAGGTGGATGGAGAGCGCATCAACTACCAGGAAGGGCTCATCGGCGGGTTCAGCGCGTATGTCGGGATGGACCGCGCCCACCACACCGCCGTGGTGGTGTTCGAGAACAGCTTCAACTGGGACTTCACCATCGGCCACCGCCTCTTGATCCGCATGGCCCGGGCCGAGGAACTCGCCGGCCGCGCAGTCACCACGGGCACGCGGGCGGCGATGGAGGAAGGTCAGCGGTAGCGGTCCTGGATCGCGTCCAGCGCCTTGGCGCCCGGGCACAGGGAGCTATACGGCAGGTCCCGGAGCGGCGCCGCCACGGTGTTGCTCACCTCGTGCATGTCCCGCTGGTGCTCATCTATATATAAGAGGCCGGTCACGATCTCGCCCTTCTTCTGGTGCTCGTGCAGGTAGCTGTAGGCCCGGGCGCGGCTGCGCGGGTCGTAGTCGTCGGAGACCTTGCGCAGCAGTACCGTGCTGCCGTCGTGCAGCTCCACCGGCATGGCCTCCCCCTGGTCGTAGGCGGCACGGATGGGCTTCTTGGCCGGCACGAAATCGGCGTGCACCGCCGGGTGGTAGAACTGGCGGGTGTGGGCGTAGCTCTTGGTCGAGTCCTCGTGGTCGTTGAAGGTCACGCAGGGCGAGAGCACGTCCACCAGCGCGAAGCCCCGGTGCATGATACCGGCCTTGAGCAGCGGCACCAGCTGCTCCTTGTCTCCGGAGAAGCTGCGCGCCACGAAACTGCCGCCCAGGGAGAGCGCGGTGATCACGGGGTCGATGGGCGGCTGCTGGTTTACCTCGCCGCGCTTGGCCTTGCTGCCCACGTCCGCCGAAGCCGAAAACTGGCCCTTCGTCAGGCCGTAGACCCCGTTGTTCTCGATGACGTAGAGCATGTTGAGGTTGCGCCGGAGCGCGTGGGCGAACTGGCCGAGCCCGATGGAGAGCGAATCCCCGTCCCCGGACACGCCCACGTAATGGAGATCGCGTTCGGCGGAGTTGGCCCCGGTGGCGACCGAGGGCATGCGCCCGTGCACCGCATTGATGCCGTGGGCGTCCGCCAGGAAATACGCCGTAGTCTTGGAGGAGCAGCCGATGCCGCTCATCTTCACCACCCGGTAGGGCTCCACGTTGAGTTCCCAGAAGGCCTGGATCAGGGCGGCGGTGATGGAGTCGTGGCCGCAGCCGGCGCACAGCGTGGACATGGCCCCTTCGTACTCGCGGGTGGTGAGCCCCAGCTCGTTCTTGGGCAGCTTGGTGACCGGGACGCGTGGCTTGCTAATAAAGGTCATAGGGATCCTCGTTTCATGCCGCCACGCCCCACAACAGATGTCTGAAAAATCCGTCCCAGGATTTTTCAGGCTCGGCGAGTCCGGTACAGGCCCGTACGCGACTCCGCCGGACTTCGTCCGCGTGCGGTGCATCCATGCACCGCAGAGGCTTGCTGATGAAGCTCATGCCGCGGCTCCCTTCGAAAGCGCCTGGGTCACGCCGTCCACGATGCAGCGGCAGTCGATGGGCATGCCGCTGTAGTGCAGGATGGAATGGAGCTTGTCCCGTTCTACTTGGGTCTCGATGAGCAGCAACGATTTCAGTTGCGCGTCCCGGTTCTGCTCCACCACGAAAATGCGCTCGTGCTTGTCGAGGAAGTCCTCCACCTCCTTGCCGAAGGGGAAGCCCCGCACCCGCAGGTAATTCACCTCCGTGCCCTGGCGGTTGAGAATGTCCAGGGCCTCGCGCACCGCGCCGTCGCAGCTCCCGAGGGAGACGATGCCGGTCTTCACGCCTTTCTTCTGCCTGACCACAGGCTGGGGCACCAGGGTCTTGGCGGTTTCGAACTTCTTGACGAGGCGGTCCAGCACGTCCTGGTACTCCGCCGCGTCCTCGGTGTACGCGCCGCGGCGGTTGTGGCCCGAGCCGCGCACGAAGTAGGCGCCCTTGGAGTGCACGCCCGGGAGGGTGCGGTAGGCGATGCCGTCCCCGTCCGTGTCCGTGTAGCGGTGGAACACCCGCATGTCCTGGAGCTGCTCCTTCGTGTAGACCTTGCCCCGGTCCGGCTGGTAGCGCTCGTCCCATTTCACCTTGGGCACCATCCAGTCGTTCATGCCGATGTCCAGGTCCGAGAGCACCATCACCGGGGTCTGCAGGCGCTCGGCCAGGTCGAAGGCCCTGACGGCGAAATCGAAGCACTCGGCCGGGTCCGCCGGGAACAGGAGCACGTGGCGGGTGTCGCCGTGGGAGGCGTAGGCCGCGAGCATCAGGTCCGCCTGTTGGGTGCGCGTCGGCATGCCCGTGGAAGGTCCGACCCGCTGCACGTCGAAGATCACCGCCGGGATCTCCGCGTAGTAGCCGAAGCCGATGAACTCGTTCATGAGGGAGATGCCGGGACCGCTCGTGGGCGTGAAGGCCCGCGCCCCGTTCCAGGCGGCGCCGAGCACGATGCCGATGGCGGCGAGTTCGTCCTCCGCCTGCACGATGCAGTACTTGTTCTTGCCCGTTTCCGGGTCCACCCGCAGTTCCTCGCAGAACTCCTTGAAGGCGTCCATGAGCGACGTGGAGGGCGTGATGGGATACCAGGCGCCGACCGTCGCCCCGGCGTAGACGCAGCCCAGGCCCGCCATGGTGTTGCCATCCACCATGATGTGGCCCTTGGTCGCGTCCATCTTCTCGAGCCTGAGCGGCAACGGGCACTTGAAGTTCTTCTTGGCGTAGTCGTAGCCAAGCTCGATGGCTTTGAGGTTTCCGGCCACCAGCTTCTGCTTGTCCGCGAAGGTCTCCTTCAGGAGTTCCTCGATCACCGTCATGTCGATGTCCAGCAGCGCCGCCAGCGCACCGAGGTAACAGACGTTCTTCATGAGGATGCGGGCGCGGATGTTCTCGAATTCCTTGTTCACCAGTTCCGCGAGCGGCACCCCGAGCAGGGTCACGTCCTCCCGGGCGAGCTGCTTGTCCCGCGGCCAGGTGGAGTCATATAAGAGGTAGCCCCCCGGGGCCACCTCCGCCAGATCCTTGGCGTAGGTCTGGGCGTTCATGGCCACCATCAGGTCCACCTTCCCCGAGCGGGAGAGATAGCCTTCCTTGCTCACCCGGATCTCGAACCAGGTGGGCAAGCCCTGGATGTTGGAGGGGAAGAAGTTCTTGCCCACCACCGGGATGCCCATGCGGAAGATGGCCTTCATCAGGAGGCCGTTGGCGCTCGCCGAGCCCGTGCCGTTCACGTTGGCGATCTTCACCACGAAGTCATTGACGCGGGCGGTCATGGGGTTCCCGTCTTCTTCAAGGGAGCCGCCAGCGCGTCGTCGTCGCCGGCATAGGCCACCTTGAGGGTGGATTTCTGCATGTCCCAGGCGGCCGTGGGGCAACGCTCGGCGCAGAGACCGCAGTGCACGCAGTGGTCCTCGTCCTTCACCATCACCCGGCCCGTCTGCTTCAGGGGCTCGGAGACGTAGAGCGGCTGCTTCAGGTTCTCCGCCGGCGCCTTGAGGCGCTTGCGCAAGTCCCCCTCCTCGCCGTTCTGGGTGATGGTGAGGCAGTTCGTCGGGCACACGTCGATGCAGGCGTCGCACTCGATGCACTTCGGCGCGAAAAACACCGTCTGGATGTCGCAGTTGAGGCAGCGTTCCACCTCCACCTGCGTCTCCTCCGGCCCGAAGCCCAGTTCCACCTCGATGTTGATCTTCTTGAAGCGCTCCTTGAGGCTCACGTGGGGCACCAGCCGCCGCGGAGCGGAATCGAAATCGTTGCTGTAGCTCCACTCGTGGATGCCCATCTTGGTGCTCGTGAGCGTCATGCCGTCCGCGGGACGCTCGCCCATGTCCCGCCCCTGACAGTACTTGTGGATGGAGATGGCCGCCTGGTGGCCGTGCTCCACCGCCCAGATGATGTTGGCGGGCCCGAAGGCCGCATCGCCGCCGAAGAACACCCCGGCGCGGGTGGACTGGAAGGTCTTCTTGTCCACTACCGGCACATGCCACGTGTCGAGCTCGATGCCCGCATCGTCCTCGATCCAGGGGAAGGCGTTCTCCTGGCCGATGGCGAGGATCACGTCGTCCGCGGGTAGGAGTTTCTCCTCATTCACGCGGGACTTCAGCTTGCCGCCTTCCTCGTAATATTCCAGCACCTCGAAGTGCATGCCCTTGAGGTGCCCGCCCTCGATCACGAAATCCTTGGGTGAATAGCACTCGATGATGTCCACGTCCTCCTCCATGGCTTCCTCCAACTCCCAGTCGGAGGCCTTGAGCATGGAGAGGGGCTTCCTCGCCATCACCTTCACGTCCTTGGCCCCGAGACGCAGCGCCGTGCGGCAACAGTCCATGGCGGTATTGCCCGCGCCCACGATGATCACCTTGTCGCCGATCTTGTCGATGTGGTCGAAGGCCACGGATTCCAGCCAATCGATGCCGATGTGCACGTGGGCCTCGTCGTCGTAACGGCCCGGCACGTCCAGGTTCTTGCCCCGCGGCGCGCCGCTGCCGACGAACACCGCGTCGAATCCCTGCTTCAGGAGTTCCTTCATGCTGTTGATCGGGGAATTGAGGCGCAGGTCTACGCCCCGCTCCACGATCATGCCGATCTCGTCCGAGAGCACTTCCGGCGGCAGGCGGAACGCCGGGATATTGGTGCGCATCAACCCGCCCGGCTCGTGCTGCTTCTCGAACATCACGATCTCGTAACCGAGCGGCAGCAAATCATTGGCCACCGTGAGGGAAGCGGAGCCAGCGCCCACGCAGGCGATGCGCTTGCCGTTCTTCTGCTTCGGCGTCTTCGGCAGTCTCCCGCGCACGTCGTCCGCGAGGTCCGCCGCCACGCGTTTCAGGCGGCAGATGGCCACCGGCTTCTCGTCCACCCGGCCGCGGCGGCAGGCGGGCTCGCAGGGCCGGTCGCAGACGCGCCCCAGGATCCCCGGGAACACATTGGATTCCCGGTTGAGGAGATAGGCGTCGGTGTAGCGCCCTTGCGCGATGAGCCGGATGTATTGCGGCACGTCGGTGTGGGCCGGGCAGCCCCACTGGCAGTCGACCACGCGGTGGAAGTATTCGGGATGGGAGACGTCGGTGGGCTTCACGCTGCCGCACCTATAGTGGTGCCCCTGGGCGCGCCGGTGAGGCCGCCGGGAAGGGAACCTGTCGCGATATCCGTCGGGGACATGCCTCATCAAGCATACCCCAAAGCCCCGCGGGGGGCATGTCGGGCCGGCTCAGCCCGTCAGCGCGGTCAGCAGGCGGCTGATCTCGGGGCCGATCTGTCGGAGTTCGATGCGATGGGCCTCGGTCAGCCGGTCGAGGACGGCGTGACCCTTCGCCGTGAGCGTCACCCTCACCCGCCGCCGGTCACTGTCGCCACGCTCACGCCGCACGTAGCCCTGGGCCTCCAGGCGGGTGACGAGGCCGACGGCGCTGTTGTGGTTCACCTGCAGGCGCACGGCCAATTCACCCACGGTCGGTTCCATCTTGCCCGGGAAGCCGCGCACCGCGAGCATCGCCTGATGTTGCTGCGGCGTCAGGCCGAGGTCGTGGGCGATGGCCTCGCTGGTCCTGAGGAAGCGCCGCAGCGCGGCGCGGAACGCCGCGAGCGTCAGGTAATCCTCGTCACTGACCCGGAATTCGACCCCGCGCTTTGCGTTCATTACGGTCCGTTTGATTTATATCGCAGTGCGATATATCCTACGCGGCCTTAATTTCCCGCTCAAGCACATTTCACGACCATGGCCGAAAACACCAAGAGGGACTTCGCCCACCAACCCCGGCTGTTCGCGATCTCCTGCATCGCGGTCTGCATCGGCGCCGCCGGCGCGGTGCTCGCCTGGACCCTGTTCCACCTCATCGGCCTGTTCACCAACCTCTTCTACTACCACCGCCTCGCCTGGGACTTCGTCTCCCCGGCGGACGCCCACCTCGGCACCTGGGCGCTGTTCGCGCCCGCGTTGGGCGGACTCATCGTCGGCTTCCTGGCGCGCTTCGGTTCCGAACGCATCCGCGGCCACGGCATCCCCGAGGCGTTGGAGGCGATCCTCTACGGCAAGAGCATCATGCAGCCGAAGATCGCGGTGCTGAAGCCGCTCTCCTCCGCCGTGGTGATCGGCTCCGGCGGGCCCTTCGGCGCTGAGGGACCGATCATCATGACCGGCGGCGCCTTCGGCTCCATCGTCGCCATGGTCTTCACGCTCACCGCGAACGAGCGCCGCACCCTGCTGGTGGCGGGCGCGGCGGCTGGCATGGCCGCCACCTTCAACACACCGGTGGCCGCGACCCTGCTGGCGGTGGAACTGCTGCTGTTCGAACTGAAGCCCCGCAGCCTCATCCCCGTGGCGCTCGCCGCTGCGGTGGCGGCCGGCCTGCGGCCCTATCTGCTTGGTGGGGGTGCGCTCTTCCCGGTGCCCACCGGGCTCGAGGTGCACGACCTGGGGCTGGTCTCCGCCGCCGCCTGCGGCCTGCTCGCGGCCATGTTCTCGGCGCTGCTCACGGTCTCGGTGTACGCCTGCGAGGACCTGTTCCGCAAGCTCCCCATCCACTGGATGTGGTGGCCCGCCATGGGGGGCCTCGTGGTCGGCATCGGCGGCCATTTCCAGCCCCATGCGCTCGGCGTCGGCTACGACGTCATCAGCGATCTCCTCAACGGCCGTTTCCTGGTCATCACCGCGCTCATGCTGCTCTCGGTGAAGCTTGTGATCTGGGCGGTGTCGCTCGGCTCGGGCACCTCCGGCGGCGTGCTCGCACCTTTGCTCATCATGGGCGCGGGCCTAGGTGTGATGGAAAGCCACGTGCTTCCCGGCGCGAGCCCGCTGGTATGGCCCTTGGTCAGCATGGGCGCCATCGTCGCCGGCACCATGCGTTCGCCGCTGACCGCCATCGTCTTCATGCTGGAACTGACCCACGACATCGACTGCCTGATGCCCCTGCTCGTGGCCTGCATCGTGGCCCACGCCTTCAGCGTGATGGTCATGAAGCGCTCCATCCTCACCGAAAAGGTCGCGCGCCGCGGCCTGCACGTGTTCCGCGAATATGGCGTGGACCCCCTGGGCACCCTGTTCGTGGCGGACGTCATGACCCAGAAGGTCGAAAGCATCCCGGCCTCCCTGAGCGTCGCGGAGGCGCAGGCACGGTACTTCGACCCGGCGAACCAGCACTTCCGCGCCTATCCCGTCACGGATGGCGCCGGAACCCTGTTGGGCATCGTGACGCGCATGGAGCTGCAGCGACTCGAAGACGGCGGCGCGCAGCGACGCCTGGCGGACCTGCCCTGGAGCGTCCTCGAAGTCGCCCAGCCCGGCGAGACCTGCCGCGACGCCGCTGCGCGCATGGCCCTCCAGGGGCTGGACCGGCTGCCGGTGGTGTCCGAGGACGGCGAGCGGCGCCTGCTCGGCATGCTTACCCGCTACGACGTGGTCAAGGCCATGCTCGACCACTACCAGAGCGACGCGGTGGCCGAGAAGCTCCTGGACCTGCCCCTCGAGGAGGCGCTGCGCCGCCGGATCGGCTGAAGCCGTTTCAGTGGGCCGCGGTGATGGCGTCCAGCACCGGCGCTGAGCCCGCCACCGGCACGAGCGCCGGATACTTCAGGCCGTCGTGGTAATCCACGTCCAGGCTGAGATATTGGTCCTGGTCCCGCAGCAGGAGCCGGATCGGCGCCTTGGACGCCTTGGCCGCGGCGATTGCGTTCTTGAGCACGGCGCCGTCCTTCTCCGCGTCATAGGCGCGGCCGTTCACCGCCACCAGTGTCATGCCCGGGCCCGCGCCCGCCTTGAACGCCGGGCCGTTCCACAGCACGTCCTGGACGCGGCCGCCGTCGTGCTCGCCGCCGCCGATCATCAGGCCGATGGAGAACATGAAGTTCTGGTTCTTGCGCAGCTTCTCCACATCCTTGAAGTACTCGCTGGGGGTGTCGGTATACGCCAGCGTGTAACCGCCGCGGGCGATGCCGTCCAGCGGCGCGCCCTCCCTGGTGCTGTCGAGTCGCTGTTTCAGGAAGGCACCCCAATCGAAGGGTTGCACCTGCTGGAGCGTCGCCACCAGCTCATCGAACGAATACGGTTTGGTTACAAAGCTGCCGTCGTCCATGCCGTAGAACTCGTGGGCGAAATCGTCCAGGGACTTCTGCCCCTTGCTGAGTTCGCGGATCTTCGTGTCCACGTCCAGCCACAGGAGCTCGCCCTCGGTGTAGAAGTCCTGCACGCGACGCCAGTTCTGCCACTCGCGCGGCGCGTAATACAGCACCTGCGCCTCGTCGGTGGTGTCCTGCAGCGGCCGCCAGCTGCGTCCCGGGCGGTGATCCATGCTGGCGGCGTCCAGCGCCAGCACGTCGCGATACTGGGCCTGCGTCACGCCGCCGCTGCGCGCCATGAGCACGTTGCCGAAATACTCCGTCAACCCTTCGTACACCCACAGCATGTCGCCCTGCATGGGCACGGTGTTGAAGTCCGGGGTCCAGAGGTTCGCCGGCCGACGGAACTTGCCGTTCCAGGAATGCACGTACTCGTGGGGCAGGAGGTGCGCCCCCACGAGCCCGGTCGCCGGATCGGTGTAGAGGTCGGCCCAACTGCGGTCGTCGCTCGACTGGTGGTGTTCCAGGCCGAAATGCCCGGTATTGGCCGACAGCGTCAGGAGGAAATCGTAATGGTCGTAATGGTGGCTGCCGAACAATATATAGGCCTGCTTCACAAGGTTGCGCATGGCCTGGGTCTGTTGCGGCGTGATGGCGAGATCTTCTTCCGTGTCCGCCACGATATTGAGGTGCACCGGCACCTTGTCGCCGGGGGCGAGATCCACCCTCCTGAAATGCAGCCCGGCGATGAGCGGCGAATCCACCAGGTTGTTGAGGGTCACGGGCTTGAAGTGCGTCACCTGTCCGGCGCTGGAGGCGGTGTCTAGCGCCGTGGCGTACTGCCAGCCGGCCGGCAGCTTCACGTCGGCCTCGAAGCTCAAGTCCTTCGACGGACTGCCGGCGGGGTACAGCAACACCTGGTTCCATTCCAGATCCACGATGTCCGGCGTGGCCGACACGCTCTGGCCGAATTCCCCCCCCGCTCCCGGCGAGAGGAAATCGAAGCTGAGATCCAGGCTGGAAGTCCCGGCGGGCACGTCCAGGTGAATGGCGTACATGTCCGCCGGATCGCGGCGCCAGGCGAGCGGCTTGCCGCCGGCGTTGAGCTTCAGGCCCGCCAGGTTCTCCAGCGGGCCGCTGGGGGAATGCTCGCCCGGTATCCACTTGGGGTAATAGAGGGTCAGGGCACCCGGCTTCACGGGGATGACCTCGTGGGCGTGGAAGAGCTGACGGGCAGATTCCGTCAAATCCACGTCCAGCTTGATCGGGTCCGCCGCGTGGGCGGCGAAGGTCGGGACGGCCAGCAGAGAGAGCCAAAACGCAGCGAAACGGGCCATATCCAACTCCTGCGGTGTGATTTGCACAACCGGGAACCCAGATCGCATCCCGGCGTCGAACCATCGGGGCGCCGGGATAGTATCATCCCCTGCCCGTTCCGTAGATCTGCGCCGGATTTTGTCTCGTCGACGACACATATAACCGCACCGCCCAGGAGGCCCCATGCTTCGCAGATTCCTTTTCATCGGCGCGTTCTGCGCCGCCTCGTTCGCCGCCTACGCCGCGAGCGACGAGGGACTGCATATGGACTGGCTCGACAAGAGCGTCGACCCGACCCAGGACTTCTACGGCTACGCTAACGGCGGCTGGCAGAAGGCCAACCCCATCCCGCCCGAGTACAGCCGCTGGGGCACCTTCAACATCCTGCAGAAGAAAAACCAGGAAGTGCTGAAAGACATCCTCGAGCAGGACGCCAAAGGCAAGCACAAGCACGGCAGCCTCGACCAGAAGCTCGGCGACTTCTACGCCACCGGCATGGACGAGACGGGCATCGAGAAAGACGGCCTCAAACCCTTGCAGTCGGAGTTCGACGCCATCGCCGCCATCCAGGACCAAGCCGGCTTGCAAAAGGAAGTCGCGCACCTGCACACGATCGGCGTCAATGTCATGTTCGGCTTCGGCTCGGGACAGGACTTCAAGGACAGCAGCAAGGTGATCGGCATCGCCGGCCAGGGCGGGCTCGGGCTCCCCGACCGCGACTACTACACCAAGACGGCCGATAAGTGCACGGCCCCAGCTCCCGCCGCTTCCACGGCGCCGGCCAGCGCAAGCGCTGCCGCCGCGGCCAAGGCTGCGCAGGCAACCTATGCCGGCTGCAAGGCGGAAGCGGACAAGTTCCAGCAGATCCGCGACGCCTATCTCGCCCACGTCTCCAAGATGTTGCAGCTTCTGGGCGACCCGGCGGACAAGGCCGATGCCGAAGCGAAGACCGTCATGGGCATCGAATCCGGCCTCGCCGGGGCTTCGCTCACCCGCATCGAGCGGCGCGACCCGGAGAAGGTCTACCATCCCATGACGCTGGCGGAGCTCGCCACGCTCACGCCGGACTTCTCCTGGCCCAACTACTTCGCCGCCGTCGGCCACCCTGAACTGACCGGCATCAACATGGCGACGCCGGATTTCTTCAAGGCCTTGAACGGCGACCTCAACAAGGTCCCGCTGGACGATTGGAAGACCTACCTGCGTTGGCACCTCGTGGACGGCTACGCTGCGTTCCTGCCGCAGGCCTTCGTGGACGAGGACTTCAAGATGAATGCCGCCCTCACCGGCGCGAAGCAGCTCCAGCCCCGCTGGCAGCGCGTCGTGGAAGCGGAAGACCAGGGCCTGGGCTTCGCGCTCGGCAAGGCCTATGTGAACAAGGTGTTCCCGCCTTCTTCCAAGAAAGCGGTGGCGGACATCCTGCACGCCATCCGCAAGTCGCTGCACGATGACTTGCAGACCCTCGCCTGGATGTCGCCCGAGACCCGCCGGGCGGCCGTCGCCAAGCTCGACCTCATGGGCGAACGCATCGGCTATCCGGACAAATGGCGCGATTATTCCGCCCTCGACATCCGGCGCGACAGTTACGCCCAGAACGTGATGCGCGCCAACGCCTTCGAGTACAACCGTCAGCTCGCCAAGATCGGCAAGCCGGTGGACCTCTCCGAGTGGCTGCAGACGCCGCCCACGGTGAACGCCTACTACTTCGCGCCCCAGAACAACATCAATTTCCCGGCCGGCATCCTGCAACCGCCGTTCTTCGACCCCAAGGCTCCGATGGCGGTGAACTTCGGCGCGCTGGGCTTCGTCATGGGCCACGAGATGACCCACGGCTTCGACGACCGCGGCGCGGAGTTCGACGGCCACGGCAACCTGAAGAACTGGTGGACGCCGGATGACTTGGTGAAATTCAAGAAGGCCACCGACTGCATCTCCGACTACATGTCCACGTACACCGTGGACGGCGGCATGCACGTGCAGGGGCATCTCGTGACCGGCGAGGCCACCGCCGACCTCGGCGGCCTCACCCTCGCCTGGCGCGCGTTCCACGCCTCCAAGTACTACAAGACCGCCAAGACCATCGACGGGCTCACGCCCGACCAGCAGTTCTTCCTGGGCGCAGCCCACGTCTGGGCCATGAACATCCGCCCGGAGGAGTCGCGCCGGCTCGTGACCCTCGACCCGCACCCGCCGGGCGTGGCACGCGTCAACTACACCATGGCCAACATGCCTGAGTTCCAGCAGGCTTTCGGCGTGAAGGACGGGAGCCCCATGGTGAAGCCGGACCGTTGCGTGATCTGGTAAATCGAATCATCTGCGTTCGATGCACGGCGGGCCCGCGAGGGCCCGCCGTTTTGTTCCCGGCCTTTTAAGGTTTGATTTAAATTTGAAGCCGCCCCGGTGTCCGCCCACGGCGTGCTATATAGAATATGAATCGCCGCGCCGCATGAGCCGTCTTTACAAAGGGTTTTTGCATGAAATCGTCGAACTTCCGTTTTCAATTGGCTGTCCTCGGCCTTCTGCCCCTGGCGCTTACCGCCTGCGGCGGTGGGTCCTCTTCGAGCAGCGCCCCCACGGTCCTGGTCCCGCCGAGCAGCACCCTGGTCCGGGTCTCGGAAGCCTCACCCTACAGCGCCGGTTGCGGCGGCGCCCTCGGCGGCAGCGTCTCCTACGAGGACGCGGAAGTGGAACCCTACCTCGCGATCAACCCGACGAACCCTTCCAACATCATCGGGGTGTGGCAGCAGGACCGCTGGTCCGATGGCGGGGCGCACGGGCTGGTGGCCGGCTACTCGATGGACGGAGGAAAGACCTGGAAGGAAACGCCGCTGCTCTTCTCGCGCTGCGCCGGCGGAAACAGCGGCAACGGCGGCAACTATGCGCGCGCCTCGGACCCCTGGGTGAGTTTCTCCCCTGACGGCGTCGCCTATACGATCTCCATCTCCTTCGACGGCGTGAGCCTCGAGCCTGGTTCCGACGGCAGTGTGCTGGTGGCGCGCTCCACCGACGGAGGCGCCACCTGGAGCGATCCCGTGACCCTCATTTTCAGCGGCTCCGGCGAGTTCAACGACAAGGAAAGCGTCACCGCCGACCCGAACAACTCCAACTATGTGTACGCGGTCTGGGACCAGCTGACCGACACCGGGCTCGGCGCCACGCACTTCGCCCGCACCATCGACGGCGGCAAGACCTGGGAGGCGGAAAAGGTCATCTACGATCCAGGCGTGGACAACCAGACCATCGGCAACGAAATCGTGGGCGAATCCGATGGCACCATCCTCGACTTGTTCGAGGAAATCGACAACACCGCCAGCAGCGCCGCCAGCGGCCGCATCCGCGTCATCCGCTCCACCGACCACGGCGCCACCTGGTCCGCGCCCATCACCGTGGCCGATAATTTCGCGGTGGGCACCGTGGACCCCGACACCGGCGAAGTGGTGCGCTCCGGCGCCGGCCTGCCGCAGATGGCGGCCGGGCCCGGCCAGACCCTGGTGGTGGCGTGGCAGGACGGCCGCTTCACCGGCGGCGCCGTGGACGGCATCGCGCTCTCCCGCTCCAGCGACGGCGGCCTGCACTGGTCGTCGCCGGTGCAGATCAATTCCCACACCGGGGTCGACGCCTTTACGCCCAGCGTGGCGGTGCTGGCGGATGGCACCATCGGCGTGAGTTATTTTGATTTCCGTGACAACACCCCGGACCCCAATACCCTGCCCGCGGAGTATTGGTTCACCTCCTCCACCGACGGCGTGCACTGGCGCGAACAGCACGTTACCGGACCCTTCGACATGGATCTCGCGCCCAGGGCGGAAGGCCTTTTCGTCGGCGACTACGAGTCCATCGGCGTGATCGGCTCGGCCTTCGTGCCGTTCTTCGTGCAGACCAACGACGACGGCACCGCCGACCGCACCGACTCCTACTTCAGGCCCGCCGCGCCCAATCCCCTGGTGCTGACGCGCAAGGTCTCGAACATCGCGCTGCCGGGCGGCAACCTCCAGCCGGGCGACGCGTTCCGGCACAAGGTGCACGAGAACCTCATGCGCCTCATGCACAACGAAATACCCAATTGGGATGCGATCCGGGCTTCGCGGATGACGCCCGGCAACCCGCCGTAAGCCTGGGGGCTATTTCCCCGCCACGCCGTAGATGAAGAGGCCGAAGACGTTCGCGAGCCAGTGCTTGCGGAAGAACGGATCGCGCATGGCCCAGGCGACCGGCAGGTAAAACATCCCCAGGAACACCAGCCTCCAGTCCCGGGCGCGCCCCGTGGCGAGCGTCTCGAGATTGCAAAGCTGGAACACGCGTGCGAGGCCGGCGCGCGTGTAGGGCCGCAGATGAGTCGGGTCCTCCCAGAAATTCAGCGGCGCCCAGGCCATCGCGTTGCGCACATCCGGGCACTCCAGGTACAGCCGGCCGCCTGCCTTTAACACCCGCGCGAGCTCGTGCGCCATGTCCATCGCTCGGGGAATGTGTTCGATGACGTGCCGGCAGAGCACCAAGTCGAATCGCGCGTCCGGGAAAGGCAGCTTGCAGGCATCCCCGGCCACCCACGCGTAACCCTCGGCTGCTCCCGCCGGCGCCAGGTCCAGCGCCACCAATTCGAGATCGGGCCGCTCACGCTTCAACCGCGCCAGCAGACTACCTTGGCCCGAGCCGATGTCCACGACGCGCGCACCCTGTGGCAAGCCATCCAGCAGCGCGGCCAGTGCCGCCGGCTGTTTCCAGGTGGAAAACAGCTCCCGCAGCCAGACCTTGAACGGGTAGTGGCGACGCGTGGTGTCGTGGTAGTAACTGCCGTAATCGCTCATGGATTCGCGTCTCTCAGCCAAGGGCCACGCCGAACAGGCGTCCCACCAGGAATGTGACTGCGCCCGCCAGCGCGCCGATAAGCATCATGCGCAAACCGCTCCACCAGGGCGAGCGCCCCGTGAACAGGCTCACCGTGACGCCGGTAGCGAACAGGCCGGCGAGGGTTAGCCCGATGGCGACCTCGAGACTATGGCTCGCACCGCGCCACAGGAACGGGACGAGCGGCAAGGCCGCGCCGACGGCGAACGCCAGGAACGATGCGGCCGCCGCGCCCCAGGCGGAGCCCAGTTCCCGCGGGTTCAACCCGAGTTCCTCGCGCGCCAAGGTGTCCAGCGCCCGGTTTGGATCGCCGATGAGCGTGTCCGCGAGCCGTTTCGCGTCCGCCGCCGGTATGCCCCGCGCCTCGTAGATCAGCGCCAGCTCCTCCGCTTCCTCCTCCGGATAGGCGTCGAGTTCCTGCTGCTCCAGCCCAATCTGGTATTCGAACATCTCCCGCTGCGAGCGCATGGAGACGTATTCCCCCGCCGCCATGGACGCGGCGCCCGCCAGCAGGCCGGCGATGCCGGTGAGCAGGATCACGGGGCTCTGCAGCGATGCACCCGCCATCCCTAAGATCAGGCTGGCGTTGGACACCAGGCCGTCGTTGATGCCGAACACCGCGGCGCGGAAGCTGCCGCTCCCCGCCATGCGGCGGTGGCGGGATTCCTGGCCGCCGGCCACGGGCGTGCCGTGTCCGCCCGGTGCGCCCTGGGTGTAGACCGACAGCCCGCGCACCTTCATAGCGGCCAACACCGGCAGCATGCGGTGTGGTCCGAGGCGGCGCAGCATGTGCGCCACGATGCGCGCGCGCATCTCCGGCTGGAATTGCCGCGGCAGGGCCACCCCTTTCTGCGCCGCGATTTTCTCCCAGTGCAGGGCCTGGGAATCGGCCGCGTCGGCAAGCTTCAGGAACAGCGTTTTGATCTCCGCCGCCGGCTCGCAACCCGCCAGCACCCGGTACAGGTAGGCGGACTGCTTCTCCTCGTGCCAGCTCTCCAATTCGGTTTCCATGAATGCTCCCGGACCCGTCAGATGCGTCGGCCATTGAGGAGAAAGGGGGGGGCGCTTCTCAGGCGCTCCTGGGCCTCGTGCAAATCGCGGACGTAGAGGGCGTTGGAGCCCGGGTCATCGCGCGTAGTGACGGGAGAAAGCTTGCGCGTCATGCCTTGGTACATGCAAGCCACGTAGCCGTGCTTGTCCAACTCGGCCCGTACCTTTTCCTCGTCGTAGCCGTAACGCGCGCCCAGCCCTGCGAGTTCGATCAGCAGGGCAAGCGGTGCCCGCGCCGCCAGAAGCCGCGTCGCACCGCGCATCACCTCGGTCTCGAAGCCTTCCACGTCCACCTTGATCACCGCCAGCCGGCGTCCGGCAAAGAACCCGTCCAGGCTCACCATATCCGCCTGCACGGTCTCGGTATGTTCACCTTCGAGACGCACGTGGTTGACCTCCCCCATGCCGGCGGTGAGTTCCAGCCTGCCGCTGGAGGCTCCCACCGCTTCGGCGCGGATTTCCACCTTTGACTGCAGGCCGTTCAGGGCGACGTTGTCGCCGAGGTAGCGGCGGGCCCTTTCCGCCGGCTCGAAAGCCACGACGTTCGCCCCGGCGCAAGCCGCCGCCATCAGGGTATATGCTCCGATATTGGCGCCCACGTCAGCGAACACTTCGCCAGGCCGGAGAATGTGCGCCACGAAGGCCATGTCGTCGAACTCGGCGAGGCCCAATACGTAATGCAGCCGGCCGCCGAGCCGCCGTTTCACCAGGAGCTGCGTGCCGTTCACGAAATCCATGCTGAGGGCGCCTGCATGGGCGCGACCCGCCAATTGCCAGGCCAGGAAGCGTCCATAGGCGCTGCGACGCTCCGCCGCGGTGGCGAGCAAGGGATGATGGCGGATGAGCTTCACTACCCCCGTCAGGTCGCGGAGTGCACCCAGCACCGTTATTTTCCCACCCGCAGGTTGCTGATGCCGTGCGGCACGTGGCCCGTCGCCACGTGGCCCGCGGCCGCCTCCACGTGGCC
>JBLNDO010000093.1:0-12113 GCA_050261675.1 Bacillota bacterium | reverse complement strand
CCACGGGAAAACCGGCAGCCTGCAGTAGCTTCGTGGTGTGCTCCACCAGTTCCGCGGAGCCGGGCGCCGGGTAGCGCATGGCGTACAGCTCCTCGGGGAAACCGTAGAAATCGTGGATGGTACCGGGACGCGGCGCGGCGGTGAGGGCGGGGATACGGGTGTCCCAGTGGGCCGAGACCATGAGGATGGCCCGCGGACGGCCGAGGCTCGCCCCCAGGCTCTTCAGGAAGGCGTGGGTGGGATGGCCGTTTTCCAGCGGCAACGTGGGCGCGCCGTGGGAGACGAACAGCACCGGCAGGGCGCCGCTCATTCCATCACCGCAGCGGGTTCCTTGGGTTTCGCCTGGTCGAACTTGGGACGCCTGAGGAGCAGCACGAACGGGATGGCGATCAGGCTCAGGATCATCATGAGCTTGAAGTCGTTGTTGAAGGAGATCATCGCCGCCTGGCGGCTGATCATGCCGTTCAGCATCACGAGGTCGTGGGTGCTGGAGAGATCCATGGGCCCGGCGGTGAGGGCCTGGTTATAGGGATTGATGTGCTGGCCGAGTACCTGATGGTTCACCTGGCCGTAGCGGTCCAGCAGCGTGAACGCGACCGAGATGCCGACGCTGCCGCCGATGTTGCGGATCAGATTGTAGACGCCGGTGGCCTCGGTGCGCAGCTTCGACGGCAGGGTGGAGAAGGCCATGGTCATGAGGGTGATCATGGAGAGGCCCATGCCGAGACCCTGCACGAAGCCGGTCCAGGTGAGCGCCCAGGCGTCCACCTGCAGGTCGAACTTGCTCATCTCGTGCAGCGACCAGGCCATGATGATGAGCCCCAGGCTGATGTTGATGCGCGGGTCCACCTTGTTGGCGATGCGACCCGCGACCATCATGGTGATCATGGTGCCGATGCCGCGGGGCATGAGCACGAGCCCGGTGGTGACCACGGGATAGCCCATGAGGTTCTGGGCGAAGGGCGGGATCAGCGCCATGGCGGCGAACAGGGTGGTGAACACCACCAGGCCCACCAGTGTGCTGAGCACGTAGTTGCGGTCCTTGAACAGGTGCAGGTCGATGTAGGGATGCTCGGTGCCGGTGGCGTGGATCAGGAACATCCACAGGCCGCAGACCGCGAGGCCGGTCTCGATGAGGATCTCCGCGGAATTGAACCAATCCTGGCGCTCGCCGCGATCCAGCAGCATCTGCAGCGCGCCGATGGCGAGGCTCAGGAATATGAATCCCAAGGCGTCGAAGGTGCGGGTCTTATTGATCTCGGTCTCGTGCACGTAGCCCGTCACCATGAGCACGGTGAGCACGCCTACCGGGATGTTGATGAAGAACACCCAGCGCCAGGAATAGCCGTCCGTGAGCCAGCCGCCGAGCGTCGGGCCCAGGATGGGACCCAGCATGATGCCGACGCCGAAGATGGCCATGGCCATGCCGTGCTTCTCGCGCGGGTAACTGTCGAGCAGGATGGCCTGGGAGATGGGCACCATGGAGGCGCCGAACAGGCCCTGGGCCACGCGGAACAGCACGATCTCGGTGAGCGAAGTGGAGATCCCGCACAGGAATGACGCGATCGTGAAGCCGATGATGCTGAACAGGTACATCTTCTTCCGGCCGAAACGGCCGGCGAGCCAGCCCGTGGGCGGCGTCATGATGGCGGCGCCCACGATGTAGGAGGTGAGCACCCAGGCCACCTGGTCCTGGGTGGCATTGAGCGTGCCCTGCATGTTGGGCAGCGCCACGTTGGCGATGGTGGTGTCGAGCACCTGCATGAGGGTGCCCAGCATGACCGCGATGGTGATCATCGCGGTGTGCTGTTCACCGCCCACCGGCTTGGAGAAATTCATGGGCCCTGGGGCGTGCCCGGGTCCGCGCTGGCCTCGCCCAGGAGCGGGTTGTAGTGGGTGTCGATGTCCACCTCGGCGCTCATGCCGGCGCGCAGGTCCGGACCGCCGGGAGGCGTGTCGATGGCGATGCGCACCGGGATGCGTTGCACCACCTTCACCCAGTTGCCGGTGGCGTTCTGGGCGGGCAGCACCGAGAACACCGAGCCCGTGCCGGGTGCGATGCTCTCCACCGTGCCCTGCCAGTCATGGCCGGGGTAGGTGTCCACGGTGATGGCCACCTTCTGGCCCACGTGCACGCGGGCCAGCTGGGTTTCCTTGAAGTTCGCCTCGATCCAGCGCTTGCCGCTCATGACCAGTGCGAACACCGGATGGCCAGCTGCCACCACGTCGCCGGGCTTGATGTCCACCTCGGTGACCACGCCGTCGGCGGAAGCCTTCACGGTGGCGTAGGAGAGCTGCAGCGCGGCGTTGTCGCGGGCCGCGAGCGCCTGCTTGTAGCTCGCCTGCTGGTCGTAGGGTAGGTCGGGGTTGCCGTTCAGGCTGGCGCGGATCTGGGCGATCTGCTGTTCGGCCTCGGTCAGCTGGGTGCGCAGGTCGTCGAGCTTGGAGGCGGCCACCACGTCCTGTTTGACGAGATTGGTCTTGCGTTCCACCTCGCGCTGCAGGTAGGCGGCGTGGGCTTCGGCGCCGGTGAGCGACGCCTGCTGGGCCTTGATCTGGTTGCGCACGCTTTCGAGGTTGGCGTTGGCCTGGTCGAGGGCGATCTGGAAGGGCTGCGGATCGATCTGCAGCAGCAGTTGGCCCGCGGTCACGGTCTGGTTCTGCGTGACCGGCACACTCACGACCCGGCCCGTCACCTGGGGCGCGATGCTGACCTGGTCCGCCACCACGTAGGCATTATCCGTATCCTGGTAACGCGCGCTGTGCACCCAGTACCAGAGCCCCAGGACCACGAGGACCAGGGGCAGGGCGATCATCAGCAGCAGGCGGCGCAGACGCGGGTTCATGAGTTTTGACATCCCTCGGGAGTCATGGGAGAATGGACTGGACGGTCTAGTCTAATTTCAAAGGACCCTGATGTCAAACCGCATTCTTTCCGAGGCCGTGAAGCAGAGTCTGGCCCTGGCGACGGGTCTTGTCTTGAGCGCGACCGTCTCCGCCACGACCCTCGAACAGGCCTTGGCCCAGGCGTGGGCGAACAACCCCACCCTGGAGGCGGAGCGGGACACCCTGGCGGCGGCGAGCAATCGCGTGGATGAAGCCCAGGGCGGCTATTACCCCCAGGTGAAGCTCTTCGGCGGCGTCGGCACTTCGCACCTGGACGTGGGTTTCATGCAGCTTCCGGGTTTCCCGTTCCCGGCCAACACCATCGGCGTGCCGCTCAACACCCGGCAGGTGGGCGTGGAAGTGGACCAGGCGCTGTATGCCGGCGGCCGGATCAGCGCCGGCGTCGACGCGGCCGAGAAGCTGCGCGCCGCCGAGGACGCCAAGTTGCATGCGGTGGAGGGAGGCGTGCTCCTGCAGGCGGCGCAGGCCTACATGGATGTGCTCCAGGCGCGGGCGGTGTTGACCCTGGAACAGAGCAACGAGCGGGTGCTGCAGGAGGCGCTGGAGCAGGCCCAGGCGAGTTTCGACAACGGCGAGACGACCCATACGGACGTGGACCAGGCGAAGGCACGTCTCGCGGGCGCCCAGGCGGCGCGTATCCAGGCGGATGGCGCGTTGACCGCCGCCACGGCCGCTTACGAGCGGGTTGTTGGCGCGGCGCCGGACGCCCTGGAGCAGCCCCAGCCTTTGGGCGGCCTGCCCGCGACCCAGCAGGACGCGCTCGCCCTCGCGGAGCGCAACTACAACGTGCAGGCCGCGCAATACACGGCCGCGGCCGCGGCCAGCAACGTGGACGTGGCCGAAAGCGCCCTCAAGCCCTCGCTGGAACTGAGCGGCCAGGTCACGCGGGCCACCGAACCCCAGTTCCTGTTCGAGAAGCTCGACACCCGTTCCATCATGCTGAACCTCTCGATGCCGCTGTACACCGGCGGCACCGCAAGCTCGGAGCTGCATGCCGCGCAACACCAGGCGGACAGCAGCACCCAGCAGGCGCTGGATGCGCGCCGCCAGGCCCGCGACCAGGTGGTCAGCGCCTGGCAGGCGTACCAGACCGCCGTGGCGGGGCTCGCGGCCATCGAGGTGCAGATCACCGCGGCGCAGTCCGCCTATGACGGCGTGCAGGCGGAGCACAAGGTGGGCGACCGTACCACGCTTGACGTGCTCAACGCCGAACAGGAATTGCTGAACGCCAAGGTCAACGAGGTGCGGGCGCAGCGCGACGAGACCGTGGCAGAATATTCCCTGAAGGCAGCCACCGGGGCGCTCACCGCCCAGGACCTGAAGCTGCCGGTGCAATCGTTGCAGAAGTCCGCGGCGGATGCGCCCGCAGGCGGTTGAGGTGCGATGATGGCCGCCATAGAAGTGAACACGATCCCCCCGACCGGCCGCGAGGGCAAGCGCGAGGCGATCCTCGAAGCCGCCCGCAAGGTGTTCCTGGAGGTGGGTTTCGGCGCCGCCAGCATGGACAGCATCGCCAACGCCGCCAAGGTCTCGAAGCAGACCGTCTACAACCACTTCGGCTCCAAGGAAGAGCTGTTCGCGGCCATGATCAAGAATTTCGTGGACCAGAAGCTCATCGCGTTCTCGGAGGCGGCCCGCAGCGGCAAACCCGAGGACACCCTGCGCACCATCGCCCACCAGTTCCTGGATCCGGAAGCGGCCGAACAGCGGGTCTCCATGTACCGCATCCTCATGGGCGAGGCGCCGCGTTTCCCGGAACTGGGAGACATCTTCTACCGGGCGGGTCCGGCCGTGGTGCGCAAGTACCTGGCGGACTACCTGGCCGAACAGGACAGTCGTGGAACCTTGCGGGTGGAGAACCCGAAGCTCGCCGCCGAGCAGTTCTACGGCATGCTGAACGGCTGCCAGGTCAAGGCGCAGCTCGGCATCGAACCGCTGCCCAATAAACAAGCCGTCGACGCTTATATAGAGCATGCCGTCATGCTCATGATGAAGGGTTTGGCACCGCCGGTCGGTCAGCGCCGCTGACCTCCCTTCCATTTCGAATCTGGAAATTCCATCCCTGGAATTTCCAGATTCGGCCAGTCCGCGTTCACCTCGGACTCGCCTCCGCCACGCGCACGATACGTCCCTATGTCGTGGCCCAGTTTCTGGAACCCTCGTAGTAAAGCCGCTGTCCAACCCATCGACCCGTTGCTAGACTGGCACGCCTGCGGCTCCCGCCGCGGGGAATGCAATCCTCCAGGGGAAAATCATGCTGAAACGCCTCGCTTTAGGCTCCCTATGCGTCGGAGCCGTGCTCGCCGTTGCCGCCTGCCAGGCCGTGAAGCCAGCGGCTCCCGCTGCCGCCGACCAGGCCAGCCCCGCCGGCGGTACGCAGGGCGTGCTGCGCGCCACCCTCAAGAACGGCCTCAAAGTGGTGATCGTGCGCAATACCCTGGCACCGGTGGTGACGACCGAGTTGAACTACCTGGTGGGTTCCAACGAGGCCCCCGCCGGGTTCCCCGGAACGGCCCACGCGCTGGAACACATGATGTTCCGGGGCAGCCCGGGGCTCTCGAAGGAGCAGTTGGCGGAGATCTCGGCGTCCATGGGTGGGGATTTCAACGCGGATACCACCCAGACCGTCACCCAGTATTTCTTCACCGTGCCGGCCGAAGACATGGAGCTGGCGCTGCACATCGATGCGCTGCGGATGAAGGGCCTCGACGCCAGCGAGGCGGAATGGGCCAACGAGCGTGGGGCCATCGAGCAGGAGGTGTCCCGCGACCTGTCGAGCCCGCAATACGTGTTCTATTCGCAATTGTTGGCGTCGGTTTTCGAGGGTACGCCCTATGCATACGATGCGCTGGGCACGCGCCCGTCGTTCGACAAGACCACCGCAGCGGCGCTCAAGGATTTCTACACCCGCTGGTACGCGCCCAACAACGCCATCCTGGTGATCGTGGGCGACGTGGATCCCCAGGCGGCGCTGGCAAAGGTGCAGGAACTTTACGGCGACATCCCCGCCAAGCCGCTGCCTGCGAAACCGGAGGTGCAATTGCAGCCGGTGCAGGCCAAGACGCTCGATCTGCCCACGGATCTTCCCTATGGCCTGGTGCTGCTCTCCTATCGCATGCCTAGCCTGACGGACAAGGATTATGCCGCGAGCCAGGTGCTCGCCGACGTGCTCGCGAGCCGCCGCGGTGACCTGTATGCGCTGGTGCCCGCGGGCAAGGCGCTATACGCCGGTTTCGAGTCCAATGCCATGCCGGAAGCGGGGCTGGGCTTTGCCGTCGGCATCTTCCCCAAGGGCGGCGATTCGGCGGCTTTGACGAAGGAGATGCGCGGCGTGCTGGCCGGCGCGCTCAACAACGGATTCTCCACGGAACTCGTGGAGGCGGCGAAGCGCCAGGAGATTGCGCAACTCGAGTTCCAGAAGAATTCCGTGTCGGGCCTGGCCAACGTCTGGTCCGAGGCCCTGGCGTTCCAGGGGCTCAACTCACCCGACGACATGGTCCAGGCGTTCCGCACCGTCACGGTTGGGGACGTGAATCGCGTAGCGCGGGCGTACCTGGACGAGCAACACATGGTGACGGCGGTGCTCACGCCGCAGTCGTCCGGCAAGCCGGTGTCGGGCAAGGGCTTCGGCGGCGCCGAGTCCCTGGTCGCCGCACCCGAGAAGCCGGTACCGCTGCCGGATTGGGCGGAGCGCGCCCTGGCTCAACTCAACGTGCCCAAATCCAGCGTCAACCCCGTGGTCAGTACGCTCGCGAACGGCATCAAGCTGATCGTGCAGCCGGAGGATGTGAGCGACACGGTGAGCGTCTACGGTCGCATCGCAAACCACGACGTGGTGCAAGAACCCAAAGACAAGGACGGTGTCTCCAAGGTGCTGGATGGCCTGTTCGAATACGGCAGCACCTCGCTGGACAGGCTGAGCTTCCAGAAGGCCCTGGACGACATCGCCGCGCAGGAACAGGCGGGCATCGAATTCGGCGTGCAGTCGCCCTCCCAGAGTTTCGATCGCGCCGTGCAACTCTTGGCGGACAACGAACTGCATCCCGCGCTACCCGCGTCCGCATTCCCGGTGGTTCAGTCCCAGACCGCCCGTTACCTCGCCGGCAATCTCATGAGTCCGGCCTATCTATTCCAGCGCGCTTACGTCAAGGGGCTAGCGCCGGAAGGCGATCCCTCGCTGCGGGAGGCCACGCCGGACACGGTCATGGGCCTCAAACTCGACGATGTGCGCAAGTACTATGACGCCGCGTTCCGCCCGGATCTCACCACCATCGTGGTGATCGGCAAGGTTACGCCGGACGAGGCGCGGCGGGTGGTTGAGAAGTATTTCGGCGGCTGGACCGCGAAGGGATCGCGGCCGGAGACGGACCTGCCGGCGATTCCGGTCAACAAGCCGTCCCAGGCGGCGGTTCCGGACCAGAGCAACGTGCAGGATGAAGTGGTGTTGGTGCAGAGCCTCGGCAGCAACCTGTTCAACCCGGAGCGTTACGCCCTGGAGGTGGGCAACCAGGTGTTGGGCGGCAGTTTCTACGCCTCACGCCTGAGTCGTGACCTCCGGGAGAAGTCCGGGCTCGTCTACACGGTGAACTCCCAATTCCAATGGGGGCGTACCCGCGCGTATTACCAGGTGAATTACGGCTGCGACCCGGACAAGGTGAGCGAAGCGCGCAATCTGGTGATGAACGACCTGGCTTCGATGCAGGCAGCGCCGATCAGCGCGGCGGAACTGACACGCGCGAAGGCCACTCTGCTCAGGCGCATCCCCCTGCGAGCCGCCAGCGTCGTGGACGTGGCGGGCGTCCTGTTGAAGCATTCCGTGGACGGACTACCTCTGGACGAGGATGTGATCGCGGCGCAGCACTACGTCCAGATGACTCCCGAGGCGGTGCAAGCCGCTTTCAAGCAGTGGCTCAAGCCGGCAAACATGGTGGAAGTGGTCAAGGGGCCCCCGCCCCAATAGCCCGATCAAACGGCCCGGTAAAACGAAAACCCCGGCCTTAAGCCGGGGTTTTCGTTTTACCAGCATTAAAAGCTGCTGCGCTCGGCATAACTTCGTTGCGCTTCGGCCTTGCAATGCACATGGACTTCGTGTCCACTCCGTTTGCTCGCCTCGCGCGCCTTGTTCTGCCTTCGCTCGCGACGCTTTTAAAGGCCAGGTGGTTCTAAGATCTCCCGGCTACATCCTCAACGCCGGGTGTTACCCAGGAGACGCAGGATCTCCAGGTACAGCCACACCAGGGTGACCATGAGGGCGAAGGCCCCGTACCACTCCATGAAGCGCGGGGCGCCCATGGCGGATTGCTGGGCGATGACGTCGAAATCCAGCACCAGGTTGAACGCCGCGACGGCGGCGATCACGAGGCTGATGCCGATGGACAGGCTGCTATGGCCGTAGATCAGGCTCATGTCGACGCCGAACAGGGAGACGACCCAGGTCACCAGGTAGAACAGCATGATGCCGAAGGTGGCCGCGAACAGCATGCGCTTGAAGCGGTCGGTGACCTTGATGATGCCGGTACGGTAAAGCGTGAGCATGCCGAAGGCCACCGCCAGGGTGAGGCCCACGGCCTGGATCACGATGCCGGGGTAACGCAGTTCGAACAGCGCCGAGAATCCGCCGAGGGCCAGTCCCTCGCAGATGGCGTAGAGCGGTCCGGCCACCGGCGACCAGTTGGGTTTGAAGGACGCCGCGAGGGCGAAGATCAGCCCGCCGATGACGCCGCCGATCATGTAGGGTGTGACCGCGGCAACGGACGCAGTGGCATAGAACTGGTTCCACACCCAGCCCGCGGACAGGGTGAGCAGCACCAGCAGGATCACGCTCTTGCCGATGGTGCCGTATACGGTCATGCGGTCGCCGGTGATGACGCCCGTCTGGGCGAAAGCCTTGGTGCGCAGCACCGGGTTGCCGGTCTTGTTCAAGTCATTCATGGTCGACTACCTTGAGTTGAAAATCCGAACGCGACTATTGTACCGCCCCGGCCGGGGCCGGGCGGCGGGTTACACTGTCGCCATAAACATATAGATAAGGCCGGCGGAATGGCTTTCAAGCGCATCTGGCACCAAGCGGAGACCCTGGCTGCGCTGGACGCCGGTGCCACGGTGGTCACCTCGGGCGAACGCCTGGCGCGGGCGGTGCTGCTGGCGCACGGCGAGGCGCGAAATATATCAGGCGTGCGAGCCTGGGAGCGCCCGCCGGTACTGTCCTACGGCGCCTTTGGGAACCGTCTATACGATCAAGCCGCCGTCGCCTCCCTGGGCGGTGCCACGCCTCCGCCCCGGCGCATCACCGCCGCCGCCGTGGAGGCGCGTTGGGAGGAGGCCATTCGCGGCTCTGTGATGGGTGCGGAACTCCTGCAGCCGGCTGCGACGGCGCGGGAGGCGGCGAGGGCGTGGGAACTCGCCGTTGCCTACCGTGTGCCCTTGGACCGCTTCGCCGAGGGCGACGAAGACGCGCAAGCTTTCATGGGGTGGGCTGAACGGTTCCGCGCCCTGAGCCGGAAGGAAGGCTGGCTCGAGGACGCACGGCTCACCGACTGGCTGGCGACACAGCTGCGCAACAAGACCCTGACCGCACCGCGGCAAGTGTTGTTCGCCGGGTTCGACGAGTTCACGCCCCAGCAACAGGAATTGATCGAAAGCCTCAGGGCCGGCGGCAGCCATGTCATGCTGCAGAGCCTCGAAGTGGGCGCGGCCGATTCGGCGGTGCGCCGGGTGGAAGCCGATGGGGCGGCGGAGCAGCGCGCGGCCGCCGCCTGGGCACGGGGGATACTGGACAGGGAACCCGCGGCCTCCATCGGCATCGTGGTGCGGGATCTCGGCGAGTGCCGCGCGGCGCTCTCGCGGGCGTTGGACGATGCGCTGTGTCCCGGCGCGGCATCCGGACGAGACGCGGCCAGACCCTACGACCTCTCCCTCGGTCTGCCGCTGAGTTCATTCCCCGTCGTGCATGCCGCGCTCGCGGCGCTGGAACTGCTGCGTCGCCGCGCGCCGTTCACCACCATGAGCCTGTTGTTGCGTTCGCCTTTTCTCGCCGCGGCAGAGTCGGAACGCGAAAGCCGGGCGAGGCTGGAGCTGCGCCTGCGGGAGCGGGTGAGCGAGGAAGTGAGTCTCCAGGCGCTCGTCAACCACGCGAGTGGGTTGGGCAGTGTGCCGCGGCTCACGGCGGCATTGCAGGAACTCGAGATGAAGATTGCCGGCCTTCCGGCGAGGCAGGTGCCGTCCGCCTGGGGTGCCGCCTTCGCCGATGCGCTCAGATGCCTCGGATGGCCGGGAGAGCGGGTGCTGGACAGTGCGGAATTCCAGGCGGTGTCGGCATTGCGGGACGAGATGGGCACGTTGGTGCACCTGGATGCCGTCCTGGGTGCCGTTTCCCTGGGCGAAGCCCTGGCGAGGCTGAGACGCGCGCTGGGGGAGTACATCTTCCAGCCGGCGGGAGCCGACGCGCCGGTGCAGGTGCTGGGCCTGCTGGAGACCGCGGGGCTCGCGTTCGATCATCTCTGGATCATGGGGCTGTCGGACCAGGTCTGGCCCGCGAGCCCGCGCCCGGCGGCGTTCATCCCGCCGCGATTGCAGCGGGAATTCGGCCTGCCCCATGCGAGCGCCGCGCGGGAACTCAAGTTCGCGCGACAGTTGACCGGGCGCCTGCTGGCGAGCGCGGACCGTACGGTAGCGAGCAGCCCCGCAAGCGAGGCGGACGAGATCCTGCGCCCCAGTCCGCTGATCGAGCATCTTCCTCCGGCCGAGTCCCTGGATCTGGTGGCGGTGGAGCCTTATCGCGCTTTGTTGCAGCGGGACTATGGCTTGGCGGCGGAACGCCACGGCGACATGCGCGGCCCGGCCTTGCGGCCAGGTGAGCAGACCCGCGGCGGAACGGGGCTCCTGGCTTCCCAGGCCGCCTGCCCATTCCAGGCCTTCGGCGCGCATCGCCTCCGGGCCGGGCCGCTGGAGGAGCCGGCGCTCGGTCCGGACGCGCTGGAGCGCGGCCGCCTGGTGCACGAGGTGCTGCATGCGGTGTGGGGCGAATTGAAAGATCACGCGTCACTCACGGCAATGGACGTTGAAGCGCGGGGTGCGTTGGCGGATCGTGCGGCCGCCCGCGCGACGGCGGCGCGGGCGCGGGAACTTCCCGACGTCTACACGCCGCGGGTGACGGAATTGGAACGCCAGCGGCTCGCCGCCCGCGTCGCCGCCTGGCTGGAACTGGAGGCGGCGCGGCCGCCGTTCCGGGTGGTGGAGTCGGAAGCGGAGCACCTCCTGAAGCTCGGCCCCTTGAGCCTGCGCACGCGGGTGGATCGCATCGACGAATTGGGCGACGGCGGGCGCCTGATCCTCGATTACAAGACCGGCCGCGTGAACGTGCAGGATTGGCTGGACGAGCGGCCCGACGATCCGCAGCTGCCCCTTTACGCCGTGGGCAACCGCGAGCGGCTCGCCGGCGTGGGCTACGCCTGCCTGAAGCCCGGGGAGATGGGTTTCTCGGGCCTGTCGGAACGGGAAGGCCTGGGCTGGGGAATGACCGCCTATGCCAGCCGGAGGAATCCTCCCGAGGGTGTGGAAGACTGGCCCGCATTGCTCGCGTATTGGCAGCGCAACCTGACCGACTTGGCGGAGGAGTACGCCGCGGGTGACGCGCGGGTCAGGCCGAAGCGCGACGAGACCTGCGAACGCTGCCATCTGTCCATCTTGTGCCGCATCCACGAACTCAGGGGTGCGGACATCCATGACGCGGAGAACGGCGATGACGGCTGAGGCCCGGTACAGGGACGATGCGGCGGCGCGCCAGGCGGCGTTGGATGTGCTGGCCTCCTGCATCGTGCGGGCGCCGGCGGGATCGGGAAAGACGGAACTGCTCACGCAGCGGTACCTGGCGCTGCTCGCCACAGTGGACGAGCCGGAGGAGATCGTGGCCATCACCTTCACGCGCAAGGCCGCGGGCGAGATGCGCGCGCGCATCGTGGAAGCGATGGAGTCGGTGGAGCGAGCGGCGCCGGACAAATCCCACAAGCGCATCACCTGGGAACTGGCGCGGCGGGCACGGGCACGGGACGCGGAGCGCGGCTGGGAGTTGCGGGACCACCCGGCACGCATGCGCCTGCAGACCATCGATTCCCTGAACGCGGAACTCACCCGCCAGATGCCGCTGCTCTCGGGCTTCGGCGCGCAGCCGCGGGTGAACGAGCGGCCGGAGGAACTCTACGAGCGGG
>JBLNDO010000092.1:0-17252 GCA_050261675.1 Bacillota bacterium | reverse complement strand
GCGGACGGCAAGTACCTGCCGGAATCCAACGCGATCCTGTGTTACCTCGCGGAAGGCACGGAGTACCTCCCCACGGAGCGCTGGGCGCGGGCGGAAGTACTGCAGTGGCTGTTCTGGGAGCAGTACAGCCATGAGCCTTACATCGCCACCGCGCGTGCCATCCTGATCTATCGCCGGGCTCCCGACGAGCCGAGCCTGCCCCAAAAGCGTGAGCGCGGTTACCAGGCGCTCGAACTCATGGAAAAGCATCTCGCGGCGCGGAAGTTCTTCGTGTGCGAAAAGTACTCCATAGCCGACATAGCCCTCTATGCTTATACCCATGTCGCAGAGGAAGGCGGATTCGATTTAAGTCGTTTTCCTTCGCTGCGAGCGTGGCTTGGGCGGGTGGCGGAGCGTCCCGGGCACGTGCCACTGCAGGGGTAATTGGGATTAGTTTCCCAAGTAATTTTTGGGATAAAGACACCCGAAAATTCCTTTCCAAACAGGCACTTCCACAATTTCCCGCAGTGGTGTATATCCCTTCCGCGTACCAACAATAAACAGACTCCTCGACTGGAGGCCGCGGTTGGTCCCCGCGGTAGGGCAAGGGAGAGTCCGGCATGGCGGCGAAGGGGCCCGTGTTACATCGGGCACTGGTCACGCTGATGGTGAAGATGCTGCGCCCCATAGCGCGCGTCGCCCTCAGGCACGGCATGTCGTGTCTGGAGTTCGAGGACATCGCCCGCTGGGCGTTCGTGGACGTGGCCCTGCATGACCCGGTGCTGTCCCTGAGCGGTCGCGGCAAGCAGTTCAAATCCCGCGCCGCCATCCTCACCGGCCTGTCCCGCAAGGAAGTGATGCGCCTCTCGCGCCGGCCGGAGCCGGGCGAGGACGGCGACATCCCCGCCCGCAACCGTGCCGCGCGGGTGGTGGCGGGTTGGCTCCAGCCGCCGTACGCCGACCCCCGCGGCGTGCCCCGGGTGCTGCCGCTCAAGAACAGCAGCGACTCCTTCGTGCACTTGGTACGGCAATGCGGCGGCGACGTGCCCTACCGCGCCATCCTCGACGAACTCATCGCCTCCGGCGTGGCCGAGAAGGTGAACGGCCGGGGCGTGCGCCTGAAGTCCCGCAAGCTCTATTCCCGCGGTTCCACCGAGAACCTGCAAAAGGCGGGCGACGGCCTCGACGGCATAGTGGCACACCTCGAACGCCAGCTGCACGTGGACGAGAGGGGCAACGGCCGCCGCAAGTCCTGAGTTGGAGCCGTCGGCCGCGACGGGTACCATCTGCCCACCCGTCACTGGAGCCAAACCGTGGCCGCGACGCGCTTCCGCTGGGTGGTCATCGCCCTGATCTTCTTCATCACCATGGTTAACTATGTGGATCGCTCGGCGCTCGCCTACGCGATCCAGGACATCGCCACCGAATTCCACTTCGACGCCGTAATGGTGGGACGCATTCTCGCGGCCTTCGGCATCGGCTATATCGTCACCACTTTCTTCGGCGGCATCTGGTCGGACCATTTTGGCGCCCGCAAGACCCTGTTCTTTGCCTCGCTGCTCTGGTCCCTGTCCATCGGCATGACTGGCCTCGCTGGTAGCGTGGCCATGCTCATCGTGGCCCGCGTGGTGTTAGGAGTCGCCGAAGGGCCGAACTTCCCGGCGCTCAACCGCACCGTGGCGGACTGGCTTTCCAGCCGGGAGCGGGCGGTGGCGCTCTCCAATTCCCTGGTGGCGGTTCCTCTGGCCCTGGCGGTGGGCGCGCCCATCGTCACCCAGCTCATCATCCATCTCGGCTGGCGTGGCATGTTCATCGCACTCATGCTGATCGGCGCCCTGTGGCTGCCATTATGGTGGCGCTGGTTCCGTGATTTCCCGGAGGACAGCCCCCGGGTGAATAGGGAGGAACTGGCTCACATCCGCGAGGGCGGGACGAAGTCCGGCGGGGTCGAGCGCCGCCGTCACGGCCTGGGACTCTGGAAGTTCCTTTTCTCTAATCCCACCTTGCTCGCTAACGACTGGGCTTTCTTTGTGTTCGGTTATTACCTGTTCTTCTTCATGACCTGGTTGCCGAGCTATTTCCAGCAGATCTATGGTCTGAACCTGAAGCAGGTGGGTCTGTTCAACGTGCTGCCCTGGCTCGCGGCGGCGCTGCTTTTGTGGGGTTTTGGCTACCTCTCGGACTGGCTACTGAAGCGGACAGGTAAGCTCAGGATGGCGCGCTCCCATCCCATTTGGATTTCCCAGTTGCTGTCGGCCCTTTGCATCCTGCCGCTCATCTACACCCACGAGTTCAGCGTGGCCTTCGTGTTCATCACCCTGGCGGTGGCATTGGGGATGAGCACCAACGCCGCCTACTATGCCATCAACGTCGATGTGGCCCGGGAGCGCTCCGGCACCGCTTTGGGCGTGATGGATACGCTGTTCGCCGTGGCGGGCGCCATCGCGCCATATGTCACCGGCTGGCTGGTAGCGCGTAGCGGCAGCTTCGCCACGCCCTTCTGGCTCATGTTCGTCTTGGCCATGTCTTCGGTGCTGGTAGTACTTTTGTTCCACCATCCGGATCGAAGCAGGAAGCTGGAACAGCACATATGAAAAAAGAACGCCCGCCTTGCGGCGGGCGTGATTGGCATTAGCCGTTGCGGTTAATGCGCGGCGTCATCGTAGAATTTCGCCAAATCCGCCTTCAATTGTTTGAGCGCTGGTTCGTGCATGTAGATCATGTGGCCGGACTCGTAGAAGCCGTAGCGGATGTTCTTGGTGAGCGACGGGTCCAGTCCCATGTGGTGCAGGGTGTACTCGGTCTCGAAGAACGGCGTGGCGAAGTCGTAGTAGCCGTTTGCCGAGAACACCAGCATATGCGGGTCCTGGCTCATGGCCGCGCGCAGGTCCTCGGCCACGTCGAACAGCGGCGCCTTCTGGCCGTCCACCCGGTGGCTCCAGTCCCAATCGTTGCCCACGGCGTAGTTGGTGGGCTGGTAGCTCATGTCGGTGTTGAAATTGAGCTGGGTGCGCACGTAGTTGTTGAAGGACGCCACGAAGGCCGGGGCGAAGGCGGTGCCCGCCGGATCCGACTCCGGCGACTCGCCGGCCGAATCGTGGTCGATGCCGAGGTAGCGCGCATCCAGGCGGCCGGTGACGCGGGCCTCGTCGCGCAGGAGCTCCTTCTGGAAGCGGTCCGGCGTGACGCGCAGCTTGGCCTTGAGGATGTAGTCCACCGAGAGGCCGGTGAAGGCGGAGATCTTCTTCGCGATGGCCTGGGTGTCGGCGGGGGAGAGGGTGTCGCCCTTGGCGAGCGCCGCGGCGTAGTCGCCCATGGCGAACTCCCGGGCCTGCTGCACGAAATCCGCCAGGTTTGCCGGCGGGTTGGCGATCTTCTTGTGGTACCAGGCCGTGGCCGCCATGGTGGGCAGGTAGAGCTCGTAGGGCTCGTCGATGGCGTAGTTGGGCCCGAAGAAATCCACGTAGGGGTCGAGCCAGGAGGACACCAGGATCACGCCGTTGAGGGCGACGCCCTTGTCCTCCAGCCACAGGGACAGGCCGGCGGCGCGGGTGGTGCCGTAACTCTCGCCCAGCAGGAACTTGGGCGAGTTCCAGCGGCCGTTCAGGCTCACGTAGCGCTGGATGAAGCGGCCGAAGGCGGAAACGTCCTGGTCCACGCCGTAGAAATCCTTGCCCTCGCCCTTGCCCACGGTCTTGCTGAAGCCCGTGCCGATGGCGTCCACGAATACCAGGTCGGTCTTGTCGATGAGCGAATAGGCATTGGGCGCGAGGTCGTACGGAGCGGGCGGGGTGGGCGCCGCGTCCGGCGTGAGCACGCGCAGGGGGGCGAAGGAGCCCATGTGCAGCCACATGCTGGAGGAGCCGGGGCCGCCGTTGAACACGAAGGTCACCGGGCGGTGGGCCGGATCGGCGCCCGAGGCGGCATAGGCCACGTAGAACATGCTCGCCACCGGCTCGTCCTTCTCGTTCTTGATGAGCAGCGTGCCGGCGGTGGCGTCGTAGGCCACGTTCTTGCCCCCCACGCTGACGCTGTGGTGGGTCACGGATTTCTCTTCCTTGGGCGGCGCACTCTTGTCGCCCCCATCCTTCGGCGCATTGGCGTCGTCGTCGGCCAGGGCCGGCGCGGCGAGCGCCGCGAGCATCAGGAACAGCGTCAGCTTCTTCATGGATCTCTCCCGTTTTATGGATGCGGCCGATGCGTGGGACGCATCGGCCGCAAGCTTAAGACCCCGCATCCCGGCCAGTGTTCCGGCCGGGGCGGGGATTTTTGGCCGAATCAGGGCTTGCCGGCGGCCTGGTCGTAGAAGCGCGCCAGGTCGGTCTTCAGGGCCTTACGCGAGTCCGGTTCCAGATAGATCATGTGGCCCGAGGGGTAGTAGCCGAACTGCACGTTCTTGTAGAGCTCCGCCGGCAGGCCCATCTGCTGCAGGTCGAACTCGGTCTTGTAGAACGGCGTGGCCAGGTCGAAATACCCGTTGGCCGAGAACACCTTGAGGCGCGGGTTCTGGCGCATGGCTTCCGCCAGGTTGGCGGCCACGTCCGGCAGCGGCGGGATGCGGAACCCGGGCCGGCCCGGCAGCGGGTGCTTGAAGTCCCAGTTCTGGATCACGTCGTAGCCCGTCACGCGGTAGCTGCCGTCGCCGGTGTAACCGAGGTCGCTGCGCAGATAGCGGTTGAAGGCCGCTGTGAACGCGCCGGTGATGGCGGTGTCGGAGGCGTCGTAATCCGGGTCTTCCTCCGCGTTGTCCATGTTGATGCCCTCGAAGCGGGCGTCGTAGCGGCCCACGGTGCGATCCTCGCCGCGCAACAATTCGGCGCGGAAGCGCGTGGCGCTCACCCGGAGGTTCGCGTCCTTGAGGTACTGCTCGCCGAGGCCCGTGTAAGCATGCAATTTGTGCAGCACGTCGTCGTACTGGGCCTGGGGCAGGGCGGCGCCCTGGAACAGCGCTTCCGAGTACTCGCCGCGCGCGAAGGCGCGCACCTCGTCCAGGAACGCCTTCAGGTCCGCCGGCTTCTGCGGCAGCTTGTTGTGGAAATACGCGATGGCGGCGTAGGAGGGGAGGTAGGTGACGTACTCCAAGTCCGTGCCGGCCATGGTGTCGCCGTAGTTCAACACCGAGGACACCAGGATCACGCCGTTGAGGGCGATGCCCTTGTGCTGCAGCCAGTCCGCCAGATTGGCGGAGCGGGTGGTGCCGTAGCTCTCACCCAGCAGGAACTTGGGTGAGTTCCAGCGGCCGTTGACGCTCAAGTAACGCTGGATGAAACGCCCGAAGGCGTCCACGTCCTGGTCCACGCCCCAGAAGTCCTTGCCCTCGGTCTTGCCCACGGGCCCGCTCATGCCGGTGGAGACGGCGTCGATGAACACCAAGTCGCTCTTGTCGAGCAGGCTCGCGTCGTTGGGCACGAGGTCGTAGGGCGGCGGCGGCGTGGCCTCGCCATTGCTGGTGACGACGCGCATCGGGCCGAAGGCGCCCATGTGCAGCCAGATGGAGGAGGAGCCGGGGCCGCCGTTGTAGAGGAAGGTGAGCGGACGGTGGTCCGTGTCCTTGACGCCGTCCTGCACGTAGGCGACATAGGACATGGAGGCTACGGACTCGTCCTTGTCGTTCTTGATCACCAGATTGCCGAAGGTGGCGGTGTAGCCGATGGAGCGGCCCCCGATGTCCACCGTGTGCCGGGTGACGTATTTGTCCTCTTTCGGAATCGGCTTCGCTTCCGGCGCCGCGGCCTTGGTGGCGGCACTGGGGGCGTCGGCAGCGTAGGCGACGGGAGCGAGCATCGTCGCCAGCAGCAGGACGAGGGGATAGGTAGGCTTCATGACTTTCCTCCTTTGAAAAGCGAGACCGGCCTTGCGGCCGGTCTGGTTTCTTGTGTCTCTTCAGGCGGCGGTGCGGAACGCGTCGCGGGTGAGATTTTCGGGCCCGGCGGCTTTCGCCACCACATTGTCCTCGATGCGGATGCCGCCGAACTTGCGGAAGGCCTCCACCTTCTTCCAGTCCACGTGCCGGCTCTGGGGCCCCGTCTTCAGGCCTTCCAGCAGGGCGTCGATGAAGTAGAGGCCGGGCTCGATGGTGACCACGAAGTTCTCGCCGAGGGTGCGCGTGGTGCGCAGATAGGGATGACCCTCGGGGCGCGGCAGAGTTCCGCCCTCGGGCGAGGCCTGGTGGCCGGCCACGTCGTGGGTCTGGAGTCCCAGGAGGTGCCCGAGGCCGTGGGGCAGGAAGGCCTTGCTGATGCCCTCCGCCACGATGGCTTCCGCCGAGAGCTTCACCAGGCCGAACTCGGCGAGCAGCCGCGCCACGGCGTGGTGGGATTCGATGTGCAGGGCCTTGAAGTCCTGGCCGGGTTTCACCTTGGCACCGAGCGCCTGCTGTTCCTTGTCCAGGCCGTCGATGAGCGCCTGGAACTCGTCCCGTGCCCCGGAATAGGTACGGGTCACGTCGGAGGCGTAGCCGTGGAACTGGGTGCCGGCGTCGATGAGGAAGGAATGGTGCCGGCTGGGCTTCTGCGGCTGCCAATGCTGGTAGTGCAGGGTGGCGGCGTGCTCGTTGAGCGCCACGATGGCGTGGTAGGCGAGTTCGTCGTCCGACTGGCCGCTGCCTGAGAGGAAGGCGTTGTGGATCTCGTATTCGGAGGCGCCGGCACGGAAGGCCTTTTCCGCCGCCCGGTGGCCGCGGATCGCCGAGTGGTTGGCGCGGCGCAGGCACTCGAGCTCGTATTCGGTCTTGGCGGCGCGGGCGTAGTGCAGCGGATTCAGGAGCCGCTCCGGGTTCACGAGATCGAAGCCCCCGTCCTTGAAGTCCTCCTGCCATTCGCCGATGAAGGCGCGACGCTTGGCGGGCGGGATCTCCTCCCGCGCCTGTTCCGGGGTCTTCAGGATGCGCAGGTCGAAGTGTTCCACCCAGTAGCCGGAGGGCGGCGCCGGCGGCACGTGCCAGTAGTCGTCCGGCTGGTAGTAGAGCAGCACCGGTTTCTTGCCGGCGGTGTAGACCAAGAGCGAGTCGTGAGCCTCGGTGAGCGGCAGCCACCACTTGAACTGCGGGTTCACCTTGAAGGGATAGGGCGCGTCGTCCAGGAACTGGATGTGCAGGCGGCCGGCGTAGACCGCCACCTGGTCGCAGCCGGCGGCGTGCATGGCCGCGTCGAAGTGCCGCCGGACCGTCGCGAGATGGGCCGGATAATGTCGCGCCAGGGCGTCGCTCATGGGAAACCGGGGATGGGGAGGGGCTTCGATTGTAATCCGGGCGGACCCTCAATGCAGACTGATATAAACGGTCACTTCCTCCCGGTCATGGTAGAGCTGCTTGCATGACAGACGGTATTCCAGGCCTTCGGCATCCAAACGCGCGCTGAGGCCATCCAGGCAGGCCTTGAGGGACTCGTAACGCTTTTTCATGGGCAGCTTGAGGTTGAAGAGGGCGCGGCGGCAGAGGCCGGCCGTGAGCCAATCGCCCATGAGGGCAGCGATGCGCTGGGGCTGCTCCACCATGTCGCAGAGGAGCCAATCCACGGGCCGGCGGGGCCGGTAACGGAAGCCGTCTTCCCGGCGATGCTCCACCAACCCGCTCGCCATGAGCGCCGTCTGCATGGGACCGTTGTCCACCGCCGTGACCTTGAGACCGCGGCGCACGAGCTGCCAGGTCCAGCCGCCCGGCGCGGCGCCGAGGTCCACCGCCGTGAGCCCGGAACGCAGCAGCGTTTCCCGCTCCCGCTCGCTCAGGAAGGTGAGCAGGGCCTCCTCAAGCTTGAGGGTCGAACGGCTCGGCGCCTCGCGGGGAAACTTGAGGCGCAGGATGCCGTTCTCGAGCGGGCTTCCCTCCGCGCCCGAGGAGAAGCCGAGGCGCAGGTGCTTCGAATCGGGGAACAGAAGATGCAGCCGGCGCTCGGCGCCTTTTTGCACCGGCAGGCCCCGCTTCGCCAGCGCGGACTTCAGGGGCAGGGCGAACTTCTTCAGGAACCCGGCGAGTTGCTTGCCCTGCTCGGTATCGGGATGCTCCAGGAGCACGACGTTGACGGGGCCGGCGTGGGGCTCGAGGGCGGCGAGGATGGGGTTGATGCGATCGCCGGCCGGCAGCTTCTCGAGTGCCGCGATTTGCCGGAAGGCCTGGCGGGCGAACACGCGCTCCAGGAGAGGCGGCGCGCCGGCTTGCGGTTCCGGCGCCAGCACCACGCCTTCCCCCGCGATCTCGCCGCCCGACTCCGCGGCGCATTCCGCCTCGAAGCCGGGACGGCACTGCAGCACCCAGATTTCCGCCATGGGGAATTTAAACATGCAGGCCCTCGCGCGGTAAGATGGGTCTCGCCATTTTTCGAATGGAGCCGCGCATGACCCCGCGCCCGCCCTTGACCGGGCCGATGGCGGAGTTACACCGCCTCATGGGCGAGGCGGCCCAGGCCTTCGGCCGGGGGAATCTCGCCCTTGCGGCATCGGGGGCGGAGCAGGCGCTCAGGCTCGCTCCGGACATGCCGGAGGCGCTGCATCTCCTGGGGCTCTGCCACCTGAAGCGTGGCGATGCGCCGCGCGCGCTGGCACTGCTGCGCGAGGCCGCCGAGCGGAAACCCGGCGACGCGCAGCTCATGCACAACCTGGGGGTAGCCTCCGTTGAAACCGGCGACGCCGCCGGCGCCCGCGTCGCGTTCAAGCGCGCAACCGAGCTCGACCCTCACAATCCGGAAGCCTGGTTCAACCTCGCGGTGGTGAGCGAGGAACAGGGCGACGCCCTCACCGCCGAGCAGGGTTACCGGGAGAGCCTGAAGCACGCGCCGGAACGCGCGGCCGCGACGGCGGGTCTGGCGGCGCTCCTGGAGCAGCGCAGTGAACTGCAAGAAGCCGGCGAGTGGAGCGACACGGCCTTGAGGCTCGACCCCCAAGATCCGGTGGCGAACCTCACCCGCGCGCAATTGGATTTCCGCGGCGGCGAACATGAAGCCGCGGCGGCGCGGCTGGAACGGTTGCTGCAGGCGGGTCTGACACCGCGTAACCGGGCGCTCGCAGCCGGGCGGCTGGGGGCGGTCTACGATCGCCTCGACCGGCCGGCAGAGGCATGGCGCCGCTTCGAGGAGGCGAAGGCGGCGCTGGGAGAGGCCGGCGCCACACCCGCGGTGGGGATTTACAGTTTTCCCACCGCCGCGCGCATGGCGCGCTATCTCGGGCGCCTGCTCGAACCGGGGCCGGCGGCGGAGGGACCCATGCCGGCGTTCCTGGTGGGATTCCCCCGTTCCGGCACCACGCTCCTGGACCAGATGCTCTCGGGCCATACCGGCATCGCGGTGCTGGAGGAGCAGGATACGTTGCAGGACGTGTTGCGTGAACACACATTGAGCGATGCCGGGATGGACGCGTTCCTGCGGCTGGACGCCGCCGGACTGGAAGGCTGGCGGCGGCGCTATTGGCAACGGGTGACGGAGTTCATGCCGGACCGACCCCGGGACGCCGTATTCGTGGACAAGCTGCCCTTGAACAGTGTTTTCATGCCGCTGATCCGGCGCCTGTTTCCCGGGGCGCGGTTCATCTTCGCGCTGCGTGACCCCCGGGACGTGGTGCTTTCCTGTTTCATGCAGAGCTTCGCCCTCAACGAGGCCATGCGCCATTTCCTCACGCTGCGGGAGACCGGGGAGTACTACGCCGCGGTGATGCGCGTGGGCGCGGACGCACTGGAGAAGTTGCCGGAAGCCGTGCACCGCATCCGCTACGAGGACGTAGTCCAGGATGCGGAAGCGGAGGCGCGGCGGCTGCTGGAGTTCCTGGGACTTTCCTGGGAACCCAAGGTGCTGGATTTCCAGGAGACCGCGAAGAAACGGCGTATCAACACCCCGAGCTATCACCAGGTGGCACAGCCCATCTACTCGTCGGCAAAGCAGCGCTGGAAGCGCTACGAGGCGCAGCTCGGGCCGGTGTTGCCGGTGTTGGAGCCGTTTGTGAAGCGCTTCGGATATTTACAAACGACGCCTAAATAATATGCTGCCCTCATCCCAACCCATCTCCCATAGGGAGAAGGGATTGACCCTCTTGCTACGGGAGAGGGGAAGGGGAGAGGGAAAGAAAACCCCGCGGCCCTTTCGGACCGCGGGGTTCAAGCTACCCCACGTTCTTGTTGTTAAGTCTTAGAACTTCGCCGAGGCGCGGAAGTAGTAGAAGCGCCCGGGCACGTCGTACAGAGTCGGATCGAAGTTGTTGAGTTCCTGCACCGCGGAGAGCGGCGGGTTCTTGTCCCACAGGTTGTGGATGCCGAAGGTGAAGGTGGTGTTCAGGGCATCCACGTTGTAGCCCGCCTGCACGTCGTGGTACGTGGTCGCACCGTCATGGTTCATGGCGTACTTGTAGGTGGTGCCCGCCGGGTTGATCGGACCCGGATTCGAGCAGGTGCCATTGCCCTCCGGAGCCGGGGCCGTGCTGGTGCAGGGTTCCCACACGGCACTGATGTAGCGCAGGGTGTATTCCGCCGTCCAGTTGCCCGAGTTCCAGTCCAGCATCAAGCGTGCCTTGTCCTTCGGCACACCGAACGGGAACACCGTGCCGCCGCGCTCGGAGCCCGAGAGTTCGGTGCCGTCCAGGTTGAAGGACTTGATGTGGGTGTCGTCGAAGCTCAGCTTGTAGTCACCGGACGCGGTGCTTGGGAACTGGTAGCTGAAGCCCCAATCGATGCCCATGGTCTTGGTGGTGCCCACGTTGGTGATCTGGTCCGCCAGGGTCGTGACGGTACCGAAGGTCGCACTGCGGATGATGTGGGCGCAGGCCGCGGGGTCCGCGGATTGACCCGCAACCGCAGTCGGCGTGTAGCACTCGTCCATGAGCACCTGGCCGCTGATCGGCTCAATGGTGTTGTCCACCTCTATCCGGTAATAGTCGGCGTTGAAGTTGAAACCCGGGAGGAAGTCCGGGCTGAACACGAATCCCACCGTCTTCGATACGGAGGTTTCCGGCTTCAGGTTCGGGTTGCCGCCCTCCAGGGTGTTGATCTGGGCGTTCGGTTGCGTATAGCTGAGCGGCACGCCCTGGGCGGCGCAGATCTTGCCCACCGGCGTGGTCGGGTCATAGCCGCTGCAGGGATCGTTCACGTTCGCCGACAGGTTGGTGTTGCCCGAGAAGAGGTCATTGATGCTCGGGGCGCGGAAGCCCTGGGCCCAGGTGGCGCGCACCAGCCAATCCGCATCCGGCTGCCACTTGAGGCCTGCCCGGTAGGTATTGTTGCCGCCGAAGGTGTTGTAGTTGGTGTGACGGCCCGCCAGGTCCAGGTCCAGGAGCTTCATGGCGGGGGCGTTGCTGACCAGGGGCAGGTCCAACTCCGCGTAGAACGACTTCTCCGAGGTGCGGCCCGAGGTCGGGACCACGGGTCGGCCGGGGTTGAAACTGTCGTAGCCGTTTTGGGCCACGGAATCCGGCTGGAAGAAGCCGTCGTGCTCCAGGCTCTCCACGCCCAGCGCCAGTCCCGCGGGGCCACCCGGCATGTTGAACAGCGCGCCATTGCTCAAGTCGGCGTAGTAGACGCGCTGGTTGTTCTCGAAAGAGTTCTGGGCGGTGTAGGCCACGTAGTTCAGCATCGCCGGCGTGATGGCGTTGAGGCCGCCGAACAGGTTGAGGGGCACGCAGCCCGCCACCGCGGCGCAGATGGTCGGGTCACCCAGGGCGAGGCGCAGGTGGCTCACGTCGAAGTGGCCGGCGTTGGTGTCGAGTTCCGAGTCCTTGGAGAAGATATAACCACCGTCCCAGTCCCATTCCTCGCCGCCCATGGTGAAGTAACCCTCGAATCCGCCGTTGATGCGGAAGACATCTTCCTTCTCATGGTAAGCGCGCACGCCGTTCTCGATCATGCGGCGGCCAAGGAGGCCGAGGTTGGAGGCGGTGTTCAGGTCGAAACCGAAGGGGTTGTACTTCTGGTTCGCCGGGATGTCGATGTTGATGCTGCTGGAGGCGAAGAACAGCGGTTCCGGCGCGGCTTGCTGATGCGAGTCGCGGTGGCTGTACATCATGTCCGCCTTGAACGTGAGGTTGTCGGCGAGGTCGGTATAGCCCTGGAAATAGGTGCTATAGCGCTCTTCCGGCGTGAGCACGTAGTTAAAGGGTGCGTAGTTGAACCGGTCGCTGTTGGCGCCGTGGCTCACGAACGGCCGGAAGTCGCTGAGCGAGGGCTTACCCTTTACCGGAGCAGTCAACGTCAGGTCGCAGAGAGGCTGGAAGTTCGGGCTAGTGGAGCTGCCCAGGTTGGTGGTGGGGCACTGGGTTTGGGTGAGGCCCGTGGCCGGATTTACCACGTTGCCGGGGTCGCTGCCGTTTGTGGTGCCGGGGGCGATGATGACGAAGCGTCCGTTGGGGGTCGCGGAACTGCCGCCGGAGTTGCCCTGGCCGATGACCGGCTCTTTGGATACGTTGCGGTGCGCGGAGGGGATGGCGTCCTGGTTGCTGTAGTTAACGTTGAACACCAGGCCGCTCTTATCGTTGCTGCTGCCCATGGTGAAGTCGTACTGCTGGGTCTTACCGTCCCAGTGGCCGTCGCCTTGGTACATGCCGATGTAGGCATCGGCGGAACGGGCGTTGTAATCCTTGACGGTGATGATATTGACCACGCCGGCGATGGCATCGGAGCCGTACACCGCCGAGGCGCCGTCTTGCAGCACTTCGATGTGGTCGATGATGGACGTCGGGATGGTGTTCAGGTCCACGGTGCCGTCCAGCGCCGTCACCCAGCGCTTGCCGTTGACGAGCACCAGGACGCGGGAGGCGCCCAGGTTGCGCAGGTCCACGTTGCTTTCGCCGCCGCCCGTGAAGGTGAAATTGCCGCCGAAATTGTCCAGGGTGTTGAGGGCCGCGCCCGTGGAGGTCAGTTTCTGGATGATCTGGCCGATGGTCGCAAGGCCGGTGGCCTTGATCTGCTGCGCCGAGATGATCGTCACAGGCTGTGCCTGCTCGACCTGGGTGCGCTTGATGCGGCTGCCCGTGACCTCGATCTTGCCGAGTTGGGCGGTGTTGGATTGCTGGTTGGTGGCGTTCTGGTCCTGGTCGGCCGCGAAGGCCGACTTGGCGGTGATACCTGATGCCACGCCGCAGACCAGGGCAAGACGTACGGCTTTGCTGACGAGATTCTGCTTCGACATTATGGTTCTCCTCACAAGCACGAAGGTTTGATGAGTCCGGTTTGTCACCGGTGCGTCGGGCTGTGCTCTCCTAGAACTGGCGCAGCCCGCCAGGGTTGGACCTGGCGCATATACTAGTCCAAGCCCGTCGTCGGTTGATGTTGTGAAATAACAAATATGCTCGTCCGAAGCATCGCGCGGGAATCGAAAAATCTGTAACTTTATGATTTTCATAAGTAATAGTGTGAAATATCCACAGGCTCACACCCCCTAAAGAGTCGGACTCTTGCAACAGCAATCCCAAGAACCGGACGGATTCGAGCAGGCCATCGCGCTGTACGGCGAGGGCCGTCTACGGGAAGCCGAAGCGGCCTGTCACGCGGCCCTCAAGGCGGAGCCTCGCCAGCCCCATGCCCTGCACATGCTGGGGCTCATCCGGGCGGAGGCGGGGGCGGTGGAGGAGGGGCTCGCCCTCGTAGAGCAGGCGCTCGCCACGGGGGTGGTGCACCCGGCCATCCAAGCCGCGCACGGGAGGTTGCTGTTGCGACTCGGCCGGCCGGCCGGGGCGGTGCCGAGTTTGGAGCAAAGCCTGAGGCTCGATCCGCGGCAGCCGCCGGTGCTGCGCCTTTTGGGCGTGGCGCTCATCCAGACCGGCCGGGCGGCGGACGCGGAAGCGCTGTTGCGGGGAGCGCTCGCCAGGCTGCCGGAGGATCCGGGGCTCTTGGATGCCTTGGCTATGAGCGCCATGGCCCAGGGGCGCTACGCCGAGGCGCGTCCCCTCCTGGAGCGCGCGCTTGAACTCGACCCGGAGCAGCCCGACGCGGCGGGGAACCTGGCGCTCGTCTATGAGCAGAGCAATCTCCTCGACGAGGCGGCGAAGATAGTGGAGCAGGGGCTTGAGCGCTGGCCGAAGCACGCGAGCTTGCAGCTCATCGAGGCGCGGCTCCTGCGCCGCCGGGGCGATTACGCCGCAGGCCGCGAGCGCCTTCTCGCCTTGCAGCAGAGGCGCGAACTCCTGCCGATGCTGCAGCGCGACAGCGAGTTCGAATTGGGCTGGTGCGCGGACGGACTCGGAGATTTCGACAAGGCCATGGAGCATTTTGGGACCGCCAAGGAACTAACTCTGAAATTCGCTTCACCCTCGCCGGAATTGCGCAAGGCCTACCCGCAACTCTTGGCGGAGCTGACTGCGATCCTGGCATCACGGCCGGCCGCTGTGGGTACAGCCGAAGCGCCCGCGGGAACGCCGGCATTCCTCCTCGGCTTTCCCCGTTCCGGCACCACCCTGCTCGACACCATGCTGGGCGCCCACGGCGGCTTCACCGTGCTCGAGGAACAACCCGCCATCCGCGACATGCTGGATGCCTATCGGGCCGCGGGCCATGCCTATCCTGGAACGCGCCTCGAGCCGGATGCGGGCACGCGGGCCAGGATGCGCGAGGCCTATTTCGAAGCCTGCCGCCGCGCCGGCTGGGACGGGAAGCGCGCCCTCTTGGACAAATCGCCCTTCGCTACCGCCCACCTGGGAGCCATCTACGCGGTGTTCCCGGGCGCGCCCATCGTGTTCCTGGCGCGGCACCCCTGCGATGTGGTGTTGAGCTGCTACATGAACGCCTTCGAACTCAACAGCGGCACCGTGCACTTCACCCGCCTGGAGAGCACGGTGGATCTCTACTGCGGGATCATGGATCTCTGGCGGCTCTATCGAGAGAAGCTGCCGCTCAATCACCTGGTGGTGCGCTACGAGGACCTCGTGGCCGCACCGGAGGCGGAATTGCGGCGCCTCCTGGAATTCCTGAAGCAGCCCTGGTCGCCGGCGGTGCTGGAATACGCGGAGCACGCCCTGAAGCGGGGGCGCATCCCCACGCCGAGCTACAGCCAGGTGAGCCGGCCGCTCTACCGGCACGCCAGCGGCCGCTGGCGGAATTACAGCACTTATCTCGAGCCCTACCGTGCGCGGCTCGCACCTTATATAGAAGCTTTCGGCTATGAGCCCTGAGCCCACCGACCTGCAAGCCCGGATGCAGCAGGCCATCGCGGCCCACCAGCAGGGCGATCTGGACCTGGCCGAGCGCAATTACCGGGCCGTGCTGACGGCGGAGCCGCGGCACGCGGACGCTACCCATTTCCTGGGGCTGTTGCTCCACCAACGCGGCAGGAGCACCGAGGCCCTGTCGCTCATGCAGCGCGCCCTGCAGTTCGCCCCCGGGAGCCCGTTGTTCCACAATAACTTGGCCGGCGTGTACGAGCAGACCGGACGCGGCGCCGAGGCGGAGCGCGAATATCGCGAAGCCCTCGCGCTCAAGCCCGACTACGTCCAGGCCTACGTGAACTTAGGGATGCTCTACGCCGCCCGCGGCGATTACCCGCGGGCGCTCGCGGAATTCGAGCGTGCCCTCGGGGCGGATCCCGGCAACTATACCGCCTGGTACAGCCGCGCCGAGGCCTTGCAGGAACTGGCGCGCACCACGGAGGCGGTGGAGGCTTACGGCCGCGCCGCCGAGGCGGCGGGCGACAACGTGGATTTGTTGCTCACGGTGGCCGGGGCGCTCAGGGAAGCGGGCGCGCTCGCGGAAGCCCGCCGCTGCCACGCGCGGGCGCTCGCGCTCGCACCGGACTATCCGCCGGCGGAGAACAGCATGGGCAACATGCTGGCCATGGAGGGGGACTTGGCCGAAGCCGAAACCCATTATCGGCGGGCCATCGCCCTGAAACCCGACTATGCCGGCGCCTTCCACAACCTCGCTGATGTGGCGAAGCTCAAGGAGGGCGATCCCCTCTGGCCGGGGCTCATGGCACTCGCCGGGCGTGTGGACGAGCTGGAGACGGACGACGCCGTCGCGCTGCATTTCACCCTGGGGCGCGTCTGGGAGGGGCAGGGGCAGTATCCGCGTGCCTTCGGCCATTTTCTGGAAGGCAACCGCCTGAAGCGCGCCGTGATCAATTACGACGAGGCACGCCAGCGGAAATTCTTCGAGGATTTCACCCGCGAGTTCACCCCGGAGTTCATGGCGGCACGGCGCCTCGACAATGCGGACGACCGGCCGGTGTTCATCGTCGGCATGCCCCGCTCCGGCACCACCTTGGTGGAGCAGATCCTCTCCAGCCACCCGGAGGTGCATGGCGCGGGCGAGGTGCACGCACTCAGGAACTGCTTGCGCGAGGAATTGCCGCCGGACAATGCGGATTACGGCCTGCCGGAACAGATTCCCGGGCTCGACGCGGCGGCGCTGACGCGCGTCGCGGCGCGTTACGGCCGCTGGATGGACGGGCAGGCGAAAGGCGCGCGCAAGCTCACCAACAAGCTCCCGGGCAACATGGTGTTCGTGGGCCTGATCCATCTGCTCTATCCGCAAGCACGGGTCATCCACTGCACGCGCGAGCCCCTGGATACCTGCCTCTCCTGCTTCACCAAGCTCTTCACCACCGGCCACCCGTTCAGTTACGAGCTCGGGGAGCTGGGGCGTTTTTACAGGATGTACGATCGGCTCATGCAGGGCTGGCGCGCGGCGCTGCCGGGCTACATGCTGGAACTCAGTTACGAGTCCCTGGTGGCGGATTTCGACAACGAAGTGAAAAAGCTCGTGGCCTTCTGCGGGCTGCCCTGGGACGAGGCCTGTCTGCGATTCCATGAATCCAAACGCTCGGTGCGCACCGCCTCGCTCGCCCAGGTGCGCCGGCCCATCTATTCGGGCTCGGTGGGGCGGTGGAAGCACTACGAAAAGGAATTGGAGCCGTTGAAGATGGCTCTCTCAGGGACTTGAGTATCTAAGGAGGACAACGTGAAACGAGCCGTTCTTCCGATACTGTTCACGATTTTCTACTGTTACCACGTGCATGCCTGGGCAGATTCTCCAGCGGCTAAATGCTCTCTTTCTTCTGAAACCCTGAAAGAGGAAATCAAACGAGACGGCGCGAATAAGTCCTATCACGATCTTACAAGAGATGGGCGCTGGGATGCGCTTATAACCTGCATTGAAACAGGAGACCCGGAATGGGTCAGAATTGATGCCTTGCTCAACACAGCGGGCGATGGTCACGGAGGCGAGGAATTGAACACAGCCTTGGGTGTTGCTTTCGGAAATCAACCCCAAAACGTCCTAAAAGTTATAACCCACGAATTTCATTTCGAAATTAGCCTGGAAATAATCTGTAATGCACCAGATATTGATGATGAGCGCTTCGGCACCTATGAGC
>JBLNDO010000091.1:0-13792 GCA_050261675.1 Bacillota bacterium | reverse complement strand
CGCCCCGACTGTGTTGACTCTAGCCCGTCCGGACGGCCGGACGAGGCGCGTCATCATACGCGAAGCCCGCGCCGCGGGAAACCCATGATTCTTAAACGCTTTGTCGGGGCGAGAGGGTCGGCTGCACAGCAGCCGACGGGTTTACATGGACGTAAACCCCGGATTTTTCGCGTAGCAGGGAAAGCGGAGCGAAAAATGAACCGACGACCCCCTGCCAATCGAACTGCCAGGCGCGTACGCCCCGCTCCACTGAACCTGCGTAGGTTTAGCGCTTCAACAGCTGCAGCAGCTCTTCCAGCTCCACGCGCATCTGGCGCACGATCTGGTGGCTCTGGGTGATGTCCTGCTTGGCGGAATCGCTGGACAGCTGCTGGCGGGCGCCGCCGATGGTGAAACCCTGTTCGTAGAGGAGACTGCGGATCTGGCGGATCACCAGCACGTCATGGCGCTGGTAGTAGCGGCGGTTGCCGCGGCGTTTCACGGGCTTCAGCTGGGGAAATTCCTGCTCCCAATAGCGCAGCACGTGCGGCTTCACGCCGCACAGGTCGCTCACCTCACCGATGGTGAAGTAGCGTTTGCCCGGGATCGGGGGCAGTTCGCTATTGTTCCCGGCTTCCAGCATAGGTCTCCACTCTCGCCTTGAGCTTCTGTCCCGGACGGAAAGTCACCACCCGGCGGGCGGTGATGGGGATTTCCTCCCCCGTCTTGGGGTTGCGCCCCGGTCTCTGGTTCTTTTTGCGGAGATCGAAATTCCCAAACCCCGAAAGCTTCACCTGCCGGCCTTCCGCCAGGGCCAGCCGGACCTCCTCGAAAAACAGGTCCACCAGCTCTTTGGCCTCCCGTTTATTGAGCCCCAGTTCCGCGAACAGGGCCTCGGCCATCTCGGCTTTGGTCAGCGCCATAGGCTAATCTCTTATTGTTGCACCCAGTTCCTGCCGGAGGCGGTCGGAAACCCTGGCCATGGCCGCATCGGCGTCTTCGTCAGTAAGAGTGCGCGAAGAGTCTTGTAAAATCAAGCCTAAAGCGACACTTTTTCGACCAGAATCTATCCCCGGACCGCGGTAAATATCGAATATCCGGGCCTCCTGGAGCAGCCCCCCGGCCGCCTGCCGCGCCCGGTCCAGAAGCTCGGCGGCGGACACGTTCTCCGCCACCACCACCGCCAAATCCCGGCGCACGGCCGGAAAACGGGAGATGGGCTGAAATGCCGGGATTTTGCCTGCCATCAGGGGATCCAGGCGTATTTCAAACAACAGGGCCCCCTGGGCCAGATCCAGCGCCTTAGCGACCCCGGGGTGGAGGGCCCCCAGCCAGCCCAATTCCTTGCCATCCAGGCTCAATCGGGCCGATTGGCCCGGGTGCAGCGCGGGATGGACCCCAGCCTGCACCTGGAGGCGTCCAAAAGCGCCTGTGGGAGCGGCCAGGGCCTCGATATCCCCCTTGAGATCGGCAAAGTCCGCCGGGCGGTCCGGCTCGCCCCACTGGAGCGGGAACTGGGAGCCGGAGACCAAGCCGGCAATCACATTTTCTTGTTTTATTTCATTATGTTGGACATTAAACCTCAATCCAGTCTCAAATATCCGTACCCGCGCCTGCTGGCGATTCAGGTTGTGCCGCAGCACACCGAGGAGCCCAGGCCAGAGCCCCTGGCGCATTTCGGTCATCTCGGCCGTGATGGGATTGGCGAGGGTGAGCGCCGACCCGGGGGTGCCGTACAGACGGTTCTGCAGGCCGGCTTCCACGAAGCTGTAGGTGATGACTTCCTGGTAGCCCCGCTCCACCAGGACATGCCTCAGCCGGCGCAGGTCCACCCGGGCCTCCGGAAGCCGGTCCATGCCGTGGGCCGAGGGGTAATGGACCGGCGGGATGTGGTCGTAACCGTAGACGCGCCCCACCTCTTCGATGAGGTCTTCCTCGATCTCGATATCGAACCGATGGGTGGGCGCCACGGCGCTCCAGCCGTCCTTCGCGGACGTCACCGTGAAACCCAGCCGGGTCAGGATGGCGCCCGCCTCCGCGTCCGGCACGGGCATGCCCAAGAGCATCGAAAGACGCTCGCGGCGCAGGCGTATGGGCTTGAGGGTTTCCGGCGAGGATTCCGTGACGTTCACGGGACCCGCCTCGCCCCCGCAAATCTGCAGGATCAGCTGAGTGGCCCGCTCCAGGGCCCGCACCGGGCCGGCGGGGTCCACCCCTCGCTCGAAGCGGTAGGCGGCGTCGGTGAGCAATCCCAAACGCCGCGGCCAGCCGCTGATCGCCGCGGGCGTGAAATGGGCCGCTTCCAGAAACACGTCGGTGGTGCCGGCCTGCACGTTGGACTCGCCGCCCCCCATGATGCCGGCCAGGCCCTGCAGACGGCCATGATCGGCAATCACCAGCACGCCGGCCTCCAGCTTGCGGTCCTCGCCGTTCAGGAGCTTCACGTGCTCGCCGGCCTTGGCCTGGTGCACCACGATGCCCTTGTGGAGCCGTTTGAGGTCGTACGCATGCATCGGCTGGCCGAGTTCCAGCATCACGTACTGGGTCACGTCCACCACGGGATGGACCGGGCGCAGGCCCGCACGGCGCAGCCGTTCGCGCATCCACAGGGGCGTGACGGCGTCGGTGCGGATGCCTTTCACCACGCGCCCGCCGTAGACCGGGCAGGCTTCCGCTTCTTTCACTTCCACCGGAAAGACGTCCGGGAGGCTCGACTTCGCATGGACCGCGGCGGCCTTTTCCAGGGGCTTGGTGAACAAGGCCGACAACTCGCGCGCCACGCCCAATACGCTCAGGCAGTCCCCGCGATTGGGGGTGATTTCGATTTCGATCAGCTCATCGTCACCGCCGAGGTATTCCCGGAGGTCGGTTCCCACGGGCGCATCGTCCGGCAATACGAATAATCCCGATGCCTCGTCGGAAAGACCCAGTTCCCGGGCCGAACACAGCATGCCGTTGGAGTCGACGCCGCGCAGCTTGGCGGCCTTGATCTCCTCGCCGTCCGGCAACCTGCCGCCGGCAAGCATCAGGGGTGCCTTCATGCCCGCTTTCACGTTCGGCGCGCCGCAAACCACCTGCAGCTTCCGGCCGCCGGCGTCCACCTGGCAGACCTTGAGCTTGTCGGCGGAGGGATGGGGCGCGAGGCTCTCCACCTTCGCCACCACCACTTTCTGGAAAGGCGGGATGGCCGGCTCCACGCCCGCCACTTCGATGCCCGCCGAACCGAGGCGCAGGGCGATGGCGGCGCCGTCCGCAGGCAGCCTGATGAATTCCTTGAGCCAATTGACGCTGATCTTCATGCCGGCCTCAGCGGAACTGGCTCAGGAAGCGCAGGTCGTTGTCGTAGTTCATGCGGATGTCGTCGATGCCGTAGCGCAGCATGCCCAGGCGCTCCACGCCGATGCCGAAGGCCCAGCCGCTGTAGCGCTCGGGGTCGATCTTGCAGGCCTTGAGCACGTTGGGATGGACCATCCCGCAGCCCAGCACTTCGAGCCAACCGGTCTGCTTGCAGACCCGGCAGCCCGCGCCGTGGCAGAACACGCAGCTGATGTCCACCTCCGCGCCCGGCTCCACGAACGGGAAATACGAGGGGCGGAAGCGCAGCTTGAGATCGTCCTGCTCGAAGAAGCGCTGCATGAAGTCCGTGAGCGTGCCCCTCAAGTGCGCCATGCTCACGCCCCGGTCCACCAGGAGCCCCTCCACTTGGTGGAACATGGGGGTGTGGGTCATGTCGTAGTCGTGGCGGAACGTGCGGCCCATGGCGATCGCACGGATGGGCGCACCGTGGGCCAGCATGGCGCGCACTTGCACGGGCGAGGTATGGGTGCGCAGCAGGAAGGGACGGTCCTTGAGGTAAAAAGTGTCCATCTCCGCGCGAGCCGGATGGTCGGGCTTGAAGTTGAGCGCGTCGAAGTTGTGGAACTCGTCCTCGATCTCGGGGCCGGTCTCGATGCGGAAGCCCTGGCGCTCAAACAGGGTCTGAATGCGCTCCAGGATGCGCGTCGAGGGGTGCAGCCCGCCCGCCTCCTGTCCGCGGCCCGGCAGGCTCACATCCACGGCTTCCTGGGCGAGTCTCGCCGAAAGGTCCGCCTGCTCCAGTTCCGCGCGGCGCGCGTCCAGAGCCGCGGACAGGATCTGCTTGGCTTCGTTGATTCGCTGCCCCGCGGCCGGCCTGTCGGCGGCCGGGAGCTTGCCTAGGGCCTTCAGTTCCTCGGTGAGCACGCCCTTCTTGCCCAGGTAGTGCACCCGCGCCTCGTCCAGGGCCACGAGCGTGGCACAGGCGGCGATGCGCTGTTCGGCCTCGGCCAGGAGCTTTTTAAGATCTTCACCCATAATTCGTCTTTTGTTTGGGTGCCTCTAAAAATGCAAGATTTTAGACACTGGCAAGGCGCGGACGGCCGAGCAACCGGAGCGTACACGATAGTACGTGAGGATTGCGAGACCGGCCGCAACGCCGCCAGGGGCTAAAGGATTCATTTTTAGAGGCACCCAAAAAAAAAGGGAAGGCCGTTAAGCCTTCCCCTCGTTTGCATCGGTAACCGCGCGGGTTACTTCAGGTTCAGGCCAGGCTCGCCTTCGCCTGCTCGACCAGCACGGCGAAGCCGGGCTTGTCGAACACGGCGATGTCGGCCAGCACCTTGCGGTCCAGCTCGATGTTCGCGCGCTTCAGCCCGCTCATGAAGCGGCTGTAGGACAGGCCCGAGAGACGCGCCGCGGCGTTGATGCGGGCGATCCACAGACCGCGCATGTCGCGCTTCTTGTCGCGGCGGTCGCGATAGGCATACTGCCCCGCCTTCATCATCGACTGCTTGGCGGTCTTGATGTTCTTGCGGCGGGCGTTGTAGTGGCCCTTGGTGCGCTTGAGGACTTTCTTGTGCTTCGCGCGGCTGGTGACGGAACGTTTGACGCGTGCCATGGTTCATTCCCTCCTTACGACCAGGGCAGCATCTGCTTCACGCGACCGTGATCCTGCGGGACCACGAGCGTGGCGCCGCGGAGCTGGCGCTTGCGCTTGCTGCTTTTCTTGGTAAGGATGTGGCGCTTGAACGATTGGCCACGCTTGTACTTGCCGCTGGCGGTGGCGCGGAAGCGCTTCGCGGCGGCGCGATTGGTCTTCAACTTGGGCATGACTGTACTCCTGTTGCGTTTATCTCGGCCTGGCCCCGCTCAAAAGCGGCGTTGAGGTGTTCGCCAGGGGTGAGGCATACGCCTCACTTTTGTTGCATGAACTGAACCGTCTTGGCGCTGAAACTCGTCAGGACTTCCGCTTCGGGCCGATGATCATCACCATCTGCTTGCCCTCGAGGCGGGGGAACTGCTCCACCGCGCCCACCTCGTCCAAATCCTTCTTGATGCGCTCCAGGATTTCGGCGCCGATTTCCTGGTGCAGCAACTCGCGGCCGCGGAACCTCAGGGTCACCTTGGCCTTGTCGCCCTCGGTCAGGAAGCGCACCAGATTGCGCAGCTTGATCTGGTAGTCGCCCTCGTCCGTGGTCGGACGGAACTTCACTTCCTTGACCTGGATCTGCTTCTGCTTCTTGCGCGCGCTCTGCTGCTTCTTGTTGACCTCGAAGAGATACTTGCCGAAGTCCATCACGCGGCACACCGGCGGGTCCGCCGTGGGCGACACCTCCACGAGATCCAGCCCGTTGTCCTGGGCGTACTGGATGGCCTCGCGGGTGAACATGATTCCGATCTGCTGGTTGTCCGGGCCGATGACCCGGACCTTGGACGACGTGATCTCCCCGTTTCGCCGGGCGCGCTTCTCAGAGCTGATGCGTGATCCTCCAAAAATAAACCTGAACCCGCCCCTTCAATACATACCGTAGGGGACTTGGGTTCAGGCTGACACTCCGCGGCTCGCCACCTCGGCTTCAAGACGCCGGGCGAAGTCCTCGACTATGAGGCTGCCCAGGTCCTGGCCTTCGCGGGTACGCACCGCCACGGAACCGGTTTCCATCTCCTTGTCGCCCACCACCAGGAGGTAGGGGACGCGCTGGAGCGTATGTTCGCGTATTTTAAAGCCTATCTTCTCGTTCCTCAAGTCGGATTCGACCCGAAATCCATGATTTCCATGGGATTTCAGGGTTTCGAGCACTTTCCGGGCGTAGTCCGCCTGGCGGTCCGTGATGGTCAGCACCACCGCCTGCACTGGAGCGAGCCAGGCCGGGAAGCGGCCCGTGTGGTGCTCCACCAGGATGCCCACGAAGCGCTCCAGGGAACCCACAATGGCCCGGTGCAGCATCACCGGCACGTGCTTGGCGCCGTCCTCCCCTACGTATTCAGCCCCGAGGCGGCCCGGCATGTTGAAGTCCACCTGCATGGTGCCGCATTGCCAGACCCGGCCGATGGCGTCCTTGAGGGAGTACTCGATCTTGGGGCCGTAGAAGGCCCCCTCCCCCGGCGAGACGGCGAATTCGCAGCGGTCGGCGTTGAGGGTGTCCATCAGGGCCTTCTCGGCCTTGTCCCAGAGGGCGTCCTCGCCCACCCGCTTGGCGGGCCTTGTCGCCACCTTGTAGATGATGTCGGTGAAGCCGAAATCCTTGTAGACCTTCTGCAGAACCCGGGTGAACGCGGCGCATTCCGGCTGGATCTGGTCCTCGGTGCAGAAGATGTGGCCGTCGTCCTGCACGAAACCGCGCACCCGCATGAGGCCGTGCAGCGCGCCCGAGGGCTCGTTGCGGTGGCAGGCGCCGAATTCGCCGAAGCGCAGCGGCAGGTCCCGGTAGCTCTTGAGCCCGTGCTTGTAGATGAGGATGTGGCCCGGGCAATTCATGGGTTTGATGGCGAAGTCCCGCTCTTCCGAGTGGGTGATGAACATGTTCTCGCGGAAGTTCTGCCAGTGGCCGGTCTTCTCCCAGATGCTCTTGTCCATGATCTGGGGCCCGCGCACCTCGTGGTAGCCGCTTTCCGCATACACCCGGCGCATGTACTGCTCCACCTGCTGCCAGAGGGCCCAGCCTCTGGGATGCCAGAACACCATGCCCGGTGCCTCTTCCTGGGTGTGGAAAAGATCCAGCTCGCGTCCGATACGGCGATGGTCGCGCTTCTCCGCTTCCTCCAAACGTGTCAGGTAGGCCTGCAGGGCCTTCTTGTCGGTCCAGGCGGTGCCGTAGATGCGCTGCAGCATCTCGTTCTTGGAGTCGCCGCGCCAGTAGGCGCCGGCCACCTTCATCAGCTTGAAGGCCTTGAGCTTGCCGGTGCTGGGCACGTGGGGGCCGCGGCAGAGATCGATGAAGTCCCCCTGCCGGTACAGGGAGATGGCCTCGTTGGTCGGGATGCTGGCGATGATCTCCGCCTTGTATTTCTCGCCCATGTCGCGGAAGAACTTCACCGCCTCGTCCCGCGGCATCACCGAGCGCGTCACCTTCTGGTCCTGGCCGGCCAGCTCTTCCATGCGCTTCTCGATGGCCGTCAGGTCCTCGGTGGTGAAGGGGCGCTTGAAGGAGAAGTCGTAATAGAAGCCGTCCTCGATGACCGGGCCGATGGTGACCTGGGCTTCCGGGAACAACTGTTTCACCGCCTGGGCCAGCAGGTGCGCCGTGGAATGGCGGATCACCTCCAGGCCTTCCGCGTCCCGGTCGGTGATGATGCTCAAGGGCGCGTCGTGGTCGATCGTGAAGGAGGTATCGACGACTTTCCCGTCCACCTTGCCGGCGAGCGCCGCCTTGGCGAGGCCGGGGCCGATGCTGGCGGCCACCTCGGCGACCGTCACCGGGTTGGGGAATTCGCGTTTGGAACCGTCGGGCAGGGTGATGGCGGGCATGGCGCTATTCCTTACAGTGGCGACCCATACGAAAGGCCGCGTGTTTCGGGTTGTATGGACTGTCTCGTATTGTTGGTAGGCGCGATTGGACTCGAACCAACGACCCCCACCATGTCAAGGTGGTGCTCTAACCAGCTGAGCTACGCGCCTATAAATTCAGGTCGCACACGATACCGGAAAGGGGCTTTTTCTTCAAGATTTCAGCAGAAATCGGGCCATGGATGGCCCTCGGTGCAGCACTGCATAACGTCTGGAGAGGGTGAAAATCGAAAACCACGCTTTTCGATTTTCACCGCGCATGCAAAAAGCCAGGAAGGCTTTTTGCGATATATCAGCCTGTCTTGGCCGTCGGCAGACCCATGTCGATCTCCTGCAGGCGGCGGATCTCGTCGCGCAGGCGCGCCGCCTCCTCGAACTCCAGGTCGCGGGCATGCTTGTGCATCTCCTGCTCCAGCTGCTTGATAAGCTTCAGGCGCTTCTCCGGCCCCATGGCCTCGTAACGACCGCGCTCGTCCGCCGCCTTCAGCATGGGTGCCTTGCCGCCGGCGGGATAGGCACGCGCGCCTTCCATGACGTCCGCCACGGCCTTCCGGATGCCGGCGGGGGTGATACCGTGCTTCTGGTTGTAAGCCACCTGCTTGGCGCGGCGCCGATCCGTCTCCGCCAGGGCCCGATCCATGGAGCCGGTGCGCTGCTCCGCGTAGAGGATGGCCATGCCGTTCACATTGCGCGCGGCGCGGCCGATGGTCTGGATGAGGGAGCCCTCGGAACGCAGGAAGCCCTCCTTGTCCGCGTCCAGAATGGCCACCAGAGAGACCTCCGGCAGGTCCAGGCCTTCGCGCAGCAGGTTGATGCCCACCAGCACGTCGAAGGCACCGAGGCGCAGGTCGCGGATGATCTCTGTGCGCTCCACGGTCTCAATGTCGGAATGCAGGTAGCGCACTTTCACACCGTGCTCCGCGAAATACTCAGTCAGGTCTTCGGCCATGCGCTTGGTGAGGGTCGTCACCAGCACCCGTTCGTTGCGCTGGGCCCTCAACCGCGCTTCCGAAAGCAGGTCGTCCACCTGGGTGCGGGCCGGGCGCACCTCCACCTTGGGGTCCACCAGCCCGGTTGGCCGGACCACCTGCTCCGCCGTCTGGTCGGCGTGGCGCTTCTCGTAGGGCCCGGGCGTGGCGGAGACGAAGATCATCTGGGGCGCTCGCGCCTCCCATTCCTCGAAGCGCAGCGGCCGGTTGTCCAGGGCCGAGGGCAGGCGGAAACCGTATTCCACCAGGGTTTCCTTGCGGGAACGGTCCCCCTTGTACATGCCGCCGAGCTGCGGGATGGTCACATGGCTCTCGTCCACCACCAGCATGGCGTTGGGCGGCAGGTAATCGAACAAGGTCGGCGGCGGCTCGCCGGCCTTGCGGTTGGAGAGGTGGCGCGAGTAGTTCTCGATGCCGCTGCAATAGCCGATCTCCGCCATCATCTCGAGGTCGAACAGGGTGCGCTGCTCGAGCCGTTGGGCTTCCACCAGTTTGTTGGCCTTGCGCAGCTCGTCCAGGCGCAGCTTCAGCTCCGCCTTGATCTTGTCGATGGCTTCCAGGAGCGTGGACCGGGGGGTCACGTAGTGGCTGGTGGGATAGACCGTATAGCGCGGCACCGGACGGACGACGGCGCCGGTGAGCGGGTCGAAGAGGTTCAGGGACTCCACTTCCTCGTCGAAGAGCTCGATGCGAAGCGCTTCCCGGTCGGATTCTGCCGGAAAGATGTCGATGACCTCCCCCCTCACCCGGTAGGTGCCGGAGGAGAAATCCAGGTCGTTGCGGATGTATTGCATTTCCGCCAGGCGGCGCAGGATCCTGCGCTGGTCGATCTTCTCGCCGCGGCTGATGTGCAGCACCATGCTGAGGTAGGAATTCGGGTCGCCCAGGCCGTAGATGGCGGACACCGTCGCCACGATGATGGTATCCGGGCGCTCCAGGATGGCCTTGGTGGCCGAGAGCCGCATCTGCTCGATGTGCTCGTTGATGGAGGCGTCCTTCTCTATATAGGTGTCCGACGAGGGGACGTAGGCCTCCGGCTGGTAGTAGTCGTAATAGGAGACGAAGTACTCCACCGCGTTTTCCGGGAAGAACGCCTTGAACTCGCCGTAGAGCTGCGCCGCCAGGGTCTTGTTGGGCGCCAGCACCAGCGTGGGCCGCTGCAGGGCCTGGACGACGTTGGCGATGCTGAAGGTCTTGCCGGAGCCGGTGACGCCGAGCAGCGTCTGGCGCGCGAGTCCGTCGCGCAGACCCCGCGTGAGGGTGGCGATGGCCTCCGGCTGGTCGCCGGCGGGTTTGTAATCGGCCTTGAGGTTGAATGCGTCGCTCATGGGCAGGGGCTGGGTTAAACTTATGATGATACCGCCCCGCCCGTCCCGATGGAGCATCCTTTGAACATGGCACTCTCCGAACGCGTCGCGCGACTTCAGCCCTCGCCCACGCTCGCGGTGACCGCGCGCGCGGCGGAACTCAAATCCCAGGGCAAGGACATCATCGGCCTCGGCGCCGGCGAGCCGGATTTCGATACGCCGGAGCACATCAAGGAAGCCGCCATCCGCGCCCTGAGGGCGGGACAGACCAAGTACACCGCCGTCGAAGGCACCCTGTCGCTGCGCCGCGCCATCGTCGAGAAATTCAAGCGCGACAACGGCCTCAGCTACGAACCCAAGCAGATCCTGGTGTCCTCCGGCGGCAAGCAGAGCTTCTTCAACCTCTGCCAGGCGGTGGTGAACCCGGGCGACGAAGTGGTGATCCCGGCCCCGTATTGGGTCTCCTATCCGGACATCGTGCAGATCGCCGGTGGGACGCCGGTGATGCCCTACGCCGGGCCGAAGCAGCATTACAAGCTCACGCCGGAGCAGCTCGACAAGGCGATCACCAAGAAGACGCGGCTCGTGGTCATCAATAGCCCGTCAAACCCCACGGGCATGGCCTACCGCCGCGCGGAACTCCTGGCCTTTGGCGAGGTGCTGCGCCGGCATCCCACGGTGCTCGTCGCCACCGACGACATGTACGAGCCCTTCATCTGGCACGGCGAGCCCTTCTGCAACATCCTCATGTGCTGCCCGGACCTGTACGACCGCACCCTGGTGCTGAACGGCGCCTCCAAGGCCTATGCCATGACCGGCTGGCGCATCGGTTACGCCGGCGGCCCGGCCCCCATCATCAAGGCCATGGGCAACGTGCAATCCCAGAGCACGTCCAACGCCTGCAGCATCGCCCAGGCAGCGGCGGAAGCGGCCCTGAACGGGGACCAGGAATGCGTGCGCGTCATGTGCCGCGCCTACCGGGAGCGCCATGAGTACGTGTACCAGACCCTGAAGGCGATGCCGGACGTGGGCGTGCTGCCGGCCGACGGCACCTTCTACGCCTTTCCGGATTTCTCGGCGGCCATCGCCAAGCGCAAGCTCAAGGACGACAACGAGCTGGCGGAGCGCTTGCTCACGGATGCCGGCGTGGCGGTGGTGGCCGGCTCCTCCTTCGGAGCGCCGGGACACCTGCGCCTGTCCTTCGCCACCAGCCTGGACAACCTGAAGGGAGCGCTCGGGCGCATCCACCGCTGGCTGGAGAAGGCCTGAGACGCCGTTTTGATTGACCCCCGTGGGGGGCTTTCTTTACACTATGCGCCCTTCGATAGCGTACGCGTTCCCCGGTAGCTCAGTGGTAGAGCGACGGACTGTTAATCCGTTGGTCGCTGGTTCGAGTCCGGCCCGGGGAGCCAAACCCCTTCACCCGCCAGTCTTTTCTTGGGCCCGCTTGCCCGTGTCTTCGACCTGGCACCACTGGTATGGATAAACCGTAGCCCCGACGTAAGCCTGATATTGGGTGCATGAGGCCGGATCAAGGGCGTATTTGTACCGGACCAGCAGGCGGGCATACGCCGCCGCGGAGGCGCGGTTTTCCGCTCCCAAGTCTTCCATGTCCTCCGGCAGCACTTCCAGCCGGCAACTCATGCCTCCATCAGCAGATACGCCGTGCTGCACTCCCGCGTGCAGATGCAGATGGCCGACGACCCAGTCAAGCATGGCGCAACGCGTTTCACCATGGTTGAGTTCTGCGCGCTCTATCCAAGTTTGCGCTCTGGTCACGTTATCCGCACGCAAGTTCCGGTGCCCAGGAACTACCGCATAAATCGGTCCACCGCGTTCGGCAACCATCTCCCGGACTCTCTGCGCGTAATATTTGGATTCGGGAAAAGACTCCGCCAGCCCAATAAAACTCAATTGCTTCGGCAGGAATACTGAGAGCCACGTGGGAGATGCTTCGTTTCCCACCATGAATACGGTGGTCTTGTCCGCGTCGGCAATCGCAGGCGATTCGACCCGGAACATGTTTTTTGCCCATGGCTCGTGTCCCCAGGTGCTGACGCCTCCCAAGAGCACCACCCCGGATGCAGTCGTGAGAGCCCAGGCCGCTGCGCGCCGAGCCTTCACATACGGAACAAGCTCGCGAAGCAGAACAAACACCAGTAAAGGCGTCAAAAGTTCGATGGGCACAAGGTAGCGGGCAATGCTGAAGAGCTTCATCCAAATAAAATAGCTCAGCATCACAGCGGCGATGAGATAGAGAATACGCGGCTCAGTGTGTCCGGGATGCCGTTCCTGGAACCTGCGTCGAGCCGTTCGAATCGCCCACCACCAGAAGAGCGTATACACCAGCGCCCAGATAAATTGCCTGAGATGCGCCTGACCTACGCGGTGGGAATTCCAGCTGAAGATGAAAGGCCAGAAAAGGGTTTCCAGCACCCCTTTAGGCAACCAAGAAGGGTCACCTATACCAAGCGGCCGGGTGAGAGGGTTGGGAAACAGCACGCTGAACATAGGGAAGAGCGGGTTGTGGAAACGTTCCCACATAAGCCAGAACCAATACCCACCGGTCAGGGCGAGTCCCGCCACCACGCCTACACCGAAAAGAAACGCGACGCGCAGACGTTTTACTCGCGCCAGTGGCAGCGTGAAAAAGGCCAGACAGAAGGCGAGAGCATACACGGCATTGGTGAGCTTGAGGCCCGCTGCCAATCCCGCCAGCGTGCCGGCCACGAATAGCGGCGACCACGCGCCCCGTTCCAGCGACTGTATCGCCGGCCAGGAGCGGAATACCAACCATAGCGCCGCGAGGACGAGTACCGCCGTCGTCGCATCGCCCATGCTGTTGCCCAGCACGGACAGAAAATTTGCGGTTAGACACCCCGCCAGCGCCAGCAATAATGGCAGCCGGTGGCGATCTTCGTCGGGCAGCGCCGGGATCACTAGCCGTGCTATGCCGAGCACCAGCACGAAATTGAGGCCGTGCATCAAACCCATGATGAAACCCACGAGAGGCGCGAACCAATGCAGGCTCATCCAGTAATAGGGCACATCGAGCAGGGGATTGAAATAACTCTGCATGCCCGCGGGCGCAAGATCGGTATCGAGGCGCCCGTTCAACCAAGCATAGGGATTGTAGAGATGGGTATGAAACAGGTCCCAATTGGCGTCTGCACCGTACGCCAGGGAAAGCAAACCGCAGGCGAACGGCACCCCCACGGAAAACCATAGCTGCGCGCGCGGCGAATTCAGCCTTCCGCTCCAATCTCTCCAGGACATCCCCACTGCTTCCCTTGTCTAACCAATGTCAGTCTGCCATCCCAATCTCGCCCCGTCCATGCAGGAGTCACGGTTATAATCACGCGCATGCAGGCGAGCCTCATCATCCCCACCTACAACCGCGAGGAACTGCTGGTGCAGACTCTGCGCTGCGCCCTCGCCCAGACCCAGCCGGATCTCGAGATCCTGGTCATCGACCAGACCCGCGAGCACAAGCCCGAAACCATCGCCTTCCTCAAGGAAAACCACGGACGCCTGATCCACGTGCGCCCCGATTTCGCGTCCGTGACCAAGGCCCGCAACGAGGGCTTGCGCCGCGCCAGGGGCGACATCGTGGTCTTCATCGACGACGATACGTCCTTCGAACCGGACTTCGTGGCCAAGCACGTGGCCGCCCACGCCGACGGCACCGATATCGTCCAGGGCCGCGTCACGGA
>JBLNDO010000090.1:0-49093 GCA_050261675.1 Bacillota bacterium | reverse complement strand
AACCCGAAGGGTTCGAATCCCTTTTCTGTTCATCAAATAAAAATGCCCCCACTGAAAAGTGGGGGCATTTTTATTTGGCGCGCCCGAAGGGATTCGAACCCCTGACCTTGTGCGCCGGAGGCACACGCTCTATCCAGCTGAGCTACGGGCGCCTGTATCAAAGTCTACCAAGTAGCAGGGTCGTGCGTCCCGCCCTTACCAATCCAGCCCTACCCGGCCGGTCTTGGGCGGATCCCGGCTTTCAGCTCCCCGGGGTAACGACCTGAATCATCTCTGCGATTTCTTCGTGCAAGTCGTTCAGCATGCTCTTGTAATGGTGGCCGATCGTCCGGTTTGCGGCGTTGTACTTCATCCCCTTGCTGTCCTTGTAATGAATGCTGTATTCGGTGGTGGTATAGAGGATGTCGACGCTCACGAACTTCGTGTTGTCCTCATCGCGCTGGGTGGCGACGATGTGGCCGGGCTCGATCACCTCCACCTGTTTCCAGTCCTGGCGCAGGGCGGCCAGGCGAATGGCGCGCGTCATGTCTTCCAGGGTGAGGGGCTTCTCGTCTTCACGGTATACGGTCTGGTGATCGATGTCGGTCACCGGAACGGGGGCGCAGGCGGTGGACAACAGCCCGGCTAAGGAGAGCAGCCATACGGCGAGCAGGCGTCGGATACGCATTCTTAAGGTCCTCCTTTTGGTGTTTTCCGCTGTCGGCCTTCCTCGGCCGCCTTCGGCGGCGGCGATGCCGGTCAGCGCGGGGGGCGAAGAATACCCGAAGCTCCCGGGGTCGTCCAACGAAGGGCCGGTGATACCCGGTGTCCGGCCAAACCTTATATAATTCCCGGCCTCGCCCATCCACGCGGAAACCAGCCATGGCGGCCGACAAGCACGAACATCCCGACAAGCACGACCAGCACTTCTACGACACCTTCATCCTGGTGCTGGGCATCCTGGTGGCGTTCGCCATCGGCATGTATTACCTCGCGAACAGCATCGCCAAGGATTCCCCCGGCGCCTACGAGAAGGGCAGCCCCACCGAGGAGCAGCTCATCGACCAGCGCCTGGCGCCCATGAGCGAAGTGCAGATCGCCGGCGACGCCAAGAGCCAGATGGCAGCGACACCCACGGCGGCCCCGAGCGCCGGCGGAAGCTCCGCCAAGACCGGCAAGGAAATCTGGGAAGGCACCTGCTCCGCCTGCCACGGCACGGGTGCCTTGGGCGCCCCCAAGATCGGCGACAAGGCCGCCTGGGCGCCGCGCATCGCCAAGGGAATGGATGTGCTCAAGCAGCACGCTCTCAAGGGTTTCAATCAGATGCCGGCCCATGGCGGCAACATGTCCTTGAGCGACGACGACGTGGTGAAGGCCCTCGAGTATATGCTCGGTCAGAGCAAGTAAACGCCTGCACGAACTGAGATGAAAAACCCCGCTCAAGCGGGGTTTTTCTTTTTCAGGATTCGTTGAGCAGGCCGCGCAGGGAGTCGATGTAGGAGCGGTTGAGCGCGGCGCGTTCTTCCGGCGTGGGCGGCTGACCGCCCTGGTCCTGCAGGAGATCGTCCGCGGGCAATTCCTTCAGGAAGCGGCTGGGCACGCAGGGCAGTTCTTCGCCGTACTTGCGGCGCTTTTCCGCGCGGCAGAGCGTGAGCGTCTGCCGCGCCCGCGTGATGCCCACGTAACAGAGCCGCCGCTCCTCCTCGAGAGACTCGCCTTCCAGGCTGTTGCGGTGCGGCAGGATTTCCTCCTCCAGGCCCACCAGGAACACGTGGGGGAACTCGAGGCCCTTGACGGCGTGCAAGGTCATGAGCTGCACCGCGTCGCCGCCCCGCTCCTCCGCATTGCGGTCCAGCATGTCCATGAGCGCAAGCTGCGCCAGGGTATCCGCGAGGCTCGCGGCCTCGGCGGGTTTCTCCAGCCAGGTCACGAACTCCTGCACGTTCTCCCACTTGCGGTCGGCGGCGGCGGCATCCCGGGCGCTGTCCTTGAGCCAGCCCTGGTAGCCGATGTCCTCGAGCATCTGCCTGACCACTCCCGCGGCGGGCTCGTGCTCGGCGCGCTCCGCGGTCTTGGAGACCCACACGGCGAACTCGTGGAGCTTCTCCGCCCCCCGCTCCGGGAGCTCCACCTTGAGCCCGGGCTCGAAGCAGGCGGAAAACAACGAGAGGTGGCGCGCTCCGGCGAAGCCGCCGAGCTTCTCCAGGGTCACGGGTCCGAGCTCGCGGCGCGGCAGGTTGACGATGCGCAGGAACGCGCTGTCGTCCTCCGGGTTCACCAACAGGCGCAGATAGGCCACCAGATCCCGCACCTCGCCCCGGTCGAAGAAGGAAGTGCCGCCAGAGATGTCGTAGTTGAGCTTCTGTTCGCGCAGCGCCTTCTCGAACAGCCGCGACTGGTGGTTGCTGCGATAGAGGATGGCGAAATCGCCGTTCTTGCTCTTGTACTTGAGCTTATGGGCCGTGATCTCGGTCGCCACCCGCTCCGCCTCCTGCAGCCCGTCGGGGCAGGCGAGGACGCGCACCGGTTCGCCCTCACCCAGTTCGCTCCAGAGCTTCTTCTCGAAGACGTGGGGGTTGTGGCCGATGAGGGCGTTGGCGACCCTGAGGATACGCCGCGTGGAGCGGTAGTTCTGTTCCAGTTTCACCACCTCAAGCGCCGGGAAATCCTGTTTCAACAGCGAGAGGTTCTTCGGTTCGGCGCCGCGCCAGGAATAGATGGACTGGTCGTCGTCCCCCACGGCCGTGAAGGCGCCGCGGGCCCCTGCCAGGAGCTTCAGCAGCCGGTACTGGGCCGCATTGGTGTCCTGGTATTCGTCCACCAGCAGATAGCGCAAGCGCGCCTGCCACTTCTCCCGGGCTTCGGCATCGGCCTCCAGTAGCTGCACCGGCTTCGCGATCAGATCGTCGAAGTCCATGGCGTTGTAGGCCTGCAGATGCCGCTGGTAATCGAGATACAGCCGCGCGTGGCGGCGGCCGTGTTCGTCCTTGGCCTGCTTGACCGCGGCTTCCGGCGTGACCAGAGCGCTCTTCCAGGCGGAAATCTGCCACTGGGCCCGCTCCAGCACTTCCGCCTTTTCGGCGCGCTCCACCTTCAGGAGTTCCCGGAGCAATGTCAGGCTATCCTCCGCATCGAACAGGGTGAAGCCGCGCCGGTAGCCGATGCGCGCGTGCTCCTCCCGGAGCAGGCGCATCCCCAGGGTGTGGAAGGTAGAGACCGTGAGCCCTTCCGCCCGTTCGGCGGACAGAAGCTCCGCCACCCGGGCCTTCATCTCCCGCGCCGCCTTGTTGGTGAAGGTGACGGCGGCGATCGAAGCCGGGGCAATGCCCCGCTCTCCGACCATGTAGGCGATCTTCCGGGTGATGACCCGGGTCTTGCCGCTGCCGGCACCGGCCAGCACCAAGAGCGGCCCTTCGAGGTGGGTGACGGCGGCGCGCTGGGCGGGATTCAGCCGGTCGAGGGAAGAAGTGCGCGCCATGGGAGCATTTTAGGCAGCTCCCGTGGCGCGCGGCAGTCTTGTCCCCCGGGCCCGTTTATGCGGTGCCCGGGGACGCATCGCTTACCAGTCGATCATCATCAGCAGGAACAGGGTGTTATTGTCCGAGGCATTGCGGCCGCTGCCGTCGTAGTTGCTGCTGGCGCCGTTGAACTTGCTGTAGGCCGTGTACTGCACCGTGAACTGCACGTTGGCGTAGGGCAGGTAGGTGCCCTGCAGGATCCAGCCGTCGCTGTCCGGCTTGCCGGCGGCGAAACCGCTCACCGCCCCCGGCGCGTAGAGCAGGGGATCGGCGCTGCCGGTGGTGGTGAAGTAGCCGAGCGACAGAGCATAGCCCGCGTGCCCGCCGCGGATCAGGTAGGTTCCGTCTAGCTTCAGGCTCTTCAAGGAATCGGAAGCATTCGACAAACCCGCGGCGCTGCTGGAGTCGAGTGTCTGGTTCTCGTGGATGTACTTGCCGTGCAGGGTGAGCTGGTTGTCACCGGTGGGATGCTCGTACTGGGCGTCCAGGCTCCAGTCGCTGTAGTGGTCGTCCAGGCCCGCCGCACCGCCGCCGGACACGCCCTGGGCGTACTTGGCGCTCATGAAGGACAGTCCCGCCTCCAGATAATCGGCGCCGAAGTTGTCCTGCCAGGCGAGACGCAGGTAGGGCACCGTGCCGTCCAGGTTCCCCGCCGGGGTGAGCGGTTGGCCCGCGCCCGTGGGCGCGGCCCGGTAGAGGCTCAGGTCCCCGTACCAATGGCTATCCCACAGGATGTAACCCCCCGCTCCCGCCACCAGTCCGGAATCCGCCAGCGCCCCGCCGAGCAGCGTGGTAGCGCCGGGGGACGGTGCCACTTCCGAGCCCACGTGCGGGAAGGACCAGACGTTCAGCGTGTTCCACGGATCCTCGAGGGTCGGCGCATTGTTGACCGTGATGCCATAGATCGCGTCGCTGCCCCACAACTGGCCGCTGTCGGTGATGCGTACGTCCGTCAGATCCATGGAGAAATGGTCGTCGGGTTGGGTGTATTCGAAGTAGTTGAAGATGCCGATGTGGTCCGAGACGGCGCCGGCGAAGAAGATCTTGAACTTGGAGGGGAACTGGGCGCTGCCGTTCAGGGAACCCGGCTGGCTCTTGCTGGAGATGCTGTCCGCCACGTCCAGCTCCGCCGCCACCGGCGGCATGCGGTTCAGTTCCACCGGCACGTTGCCCGGGTCCGACGAAGGCGCTTCAACCTTGGGAAGCGTGCTGAGCGTGAAACCATTGAGCTTGAAGAGCCGGCCGAAGGCGGTGAGCTCCGGCGCCACCGTGTGGCACTGCTGGCAGGGCAAGCCCGTCTGCCTCGCGAAGCTCGGCACCGCACGGGCATCGAGACATAAGACAGAAAGCCCCAAGAGAACTGCGAGTTGAACGGCGAATTTCATGTTTTTCATGGCGCCACTCCCGCGTGCTTAAAAGGCGCACGCATTGCCGGGACCCCCTGCGGGGGCCCTGTGGGGTGTACCGTCTCCGCTTGGAATTTATTCCGCCTCTGGACTCAATCTTAAGAACACGGACGCGATAAGTTTTGTTGACAATATCGCTTCAGACACGCGAGTACGGGTTTTTCCTGATCCATTCCCGCTTCAGCTCCCGGGGAAGTTTCTTGAGCGAAGCTTCGAGCTTCTGGGCTTCGCCCCGGTCGGCGCAGGCGGCGCCGGCCACGACGCGCTTTGGATGATCCAGGCGGAAATACTTCGCACCCTTGCTGTCCGCGTGCTGCCGGAAACGCCGCTCCACGTCGTTGCTGACGCCGGTATACCAGGCGCCGCTCTCACACTCGATGACGTAGACCCACCAGCGCATGCCGTCCCCTGAAAAACTTGGGCCGCGCAGCCTCGCGGGTGCGCGTCCCGATTGTCTCAAAACGAGATCACTTGTGGCTGGAGTCGATGAACTTCGCCACGTTGTCGTGCAGCGACTTCAGGGCGTCGATGTTCACGTACACCATGTGGCCCGCCGGATAGAAGCCGTAGGAGATGTTGCCTTGCAGCTTCGCCGGCATGGGCAGATGCTTCATCACGTACACCGCCGAGTAATACGGCGTCGCCAGGTCGTAGTAACCCGCGTTCAGCATCACCTTCATGTTCGGGTTCTGGATCATGGCGGCCGCGAGATCCGGCATAACGTTGGTGCCGAAGGGAATCGGGAAGGGCACGCCCGGCTGCTGGTGCTTGAAGTCCCAGGTGTTGCCGAGTTCGCCGTTCACCGGCTGGTAGGTCATGTCCTGGCCGAACTTGAGGTCCTTGCGCACGTAGTCGTTGAACAGGGACACGATGGGCGAACTGATGCTCGCGGACTGCGGGTCATAGTTCGCGGTCTCGGACAGGGGGTCGAGGACCGGCCCAGAGTAACGGGTGTCGAAACGGCCCGCCACCTCGTTGGAGCCGCTGAGCAACTGCTGTTCGAACTGCGGGCCGGTGACGCGCAGGTCCGCCTTCTTCCAGTAATCGGCCGGCACGCCGGTATAGCCGTACAGCCGGTCCGCGATCTTCTGCTTGTCGAACCCGGAAAGGTCCGCCCCCTTGTTCAGCGCCGCGAGGTAATCCCCCATGGCGAAGCCCTCCACCTCGTGCAGGAAGGCCTGCATGTCGGCGGGTTGATTGGGGACCTTGTGGTGGTAGAAGGCCCCCGCAGCGAACGTCGGCAGCAACACCGCGTAGGACACGTCCACGCCGGGATTCACGTTGGGGAAGTCCGCGTTGAGGTCGAAATTGAGGATGGCCGAGAGCAGGATCACCCCGTTCAGGTCCACCGAATCGTTGACCAGGTCGTTGGCCAGCACCGCCGAGCGCGGCGTGCCGTAGCTCTCGCCGAAAAGATAGCGCGGCGAATTCCAACGGCTGTACTTCGTCAGGAAACGCTTGATGAACTGGTCGAAAGCACGGGCGTCCTGATCCACGCCGAAGAAGTCCTTCGGGTCACCCTTGCCGCCCGCGTCCTTGTCCAGCACCTTGCCGAAACCCGTGCCCGGCGCGTCCACGAACACCAGGTCGGTGGCGTCCAGCAGGCAGTACGGGTTGTCCACCAACTGATAGCCGGGCGAGGCGGTGTGCACCGCGTCGCCCACCACCGCGCGCCGCGGCCCGAAGGAAGCCATGTGCAGCCAGATGGTGGAGGAGCCGGGACCTCCGTTGTAGATGAACATGATGGGCCGGCCGGAGGCCTCCTTGCCGTTGGCGAAATACGCCACGTAGGACATCTCCGCCGTGGGCTCGTCCTTGGCGTTACGCAGCACCAGGAGGCCGGCGGTGGCGGTGTAGGCGATGCTCTTGCCGCCCACGGTGACCGAGCCCTGGGTGGCGGATTGCTGATCGGCGATGGAAGTCCCGCCGGCGGGCTTGGCCTCATCCGCCAGGGCGGGAACGCTCAAGGCCAGGCCGAGCACCAGGGCGCCCGTGGATAAACGAATCATGGGTACTCCTCCCGAAATATGAATTTTCGCTACAGACAAAGCCGGATTTCAACGACAAACCTATTGGACTACGGCAGAAGCCCCGGGTTCTCCCTTAAGGCAGAGTTACTTACTTTCTTTGTCCTGCCCCTGCGATGCCAGCGAGGCCTCCAGTTCCGCGAGACGCTGCGACAACTCCTCGAGCTTCTGGCGGGTGCGGGCCAGCACGCCCGCCTGCACGTCGAACTCCTCGCGGGTCACGATGTCGAGCTTGCCGAGAGCCGTTTGCAGCACGCCGCGGAAGTTGCGCTCCAGGTCGGCCTTGAGTTCGCGCAGGCCCGGCGGCACGGAGTCCGAGAGCTTGCGGGCCAGGTCGTCGAGGATCTTCGGGTCCAGTGTCATCGGCCGTCCCCACGGGTGCGTTCTGTAATATCAGTATATATGGCCCGGGGACCCCGGATTTCCCCGGGTGATAGACTGTGGAGACGCCCGGGAAAGCCTGCATCCGGGTCCAAGAAACGGGGAAAGCAGACGCATGAAGATGGTTGCGGCGGTGATAAAGCCATTTAAATTGGACGACGTGCGCGAGGCGCTTTCCGACATCGGCGTTCAGGGCATCACCGTCACCGAGGTGAAGGGCTTCGGCCGGCAGAAGGGTCACACCGAGCTTTACCGCGGCGCGGAATACGTGGTGGACTTCCTGCCCAAGGTGAAAATCGAACTCGCGGTGCCGGACGACCTCCTGGACCGGGTGATCGAGGCCATCATGAACGCAGCCAAGACCGGCAAGATCGGCGACGGCAAGATTTTCGTTTACGGGCTGGAACAGGCGATCCGCATACGCACGGGCGAAACCGGCGCGGAGGCCCTGTGAAGCACGGGACGGGAGGTACGGCGATGAGGATCGTGACTGGCCTGTTCTTCGCGGCATGCGCCGGCATCGCCTGGGGCGACACGCCTATATATAAGTGGGTGGACCCGCAGGGTCATGTGCATTACAGCACCGTACCCCCCAGTTCCACCGTGCAGCCCATCAATATCGTGAACAAGGGCACCCTGCCCACACCCAGCACCGCGCCGCTACCCGCCGCCGCGACGAACACCCAGGCGGCCGATGCCATTCTGACGACGCCGACGCCGAAGGATTCGGCCGACTGCAAGGCGGCGCGCGACCGGCTGTCTAGCTACCTCATCGCCGACAGCCTCTACCGGGTGGATGCGAGCGGCAACAAGCAACCCTTGTCGCCGGCCGACAAGCAGAGGACGCTGGAGGCGGCGCGCAACCTCGTGAAGCAGGCCTGTGTGCCGGGAGCCCCGTGATGAACCTACGTACGCTGACAATCCTCTCCGCCGGCGCCCTCCTGGGCACGCTGGCGCTCGCCGCCACCGCGGACCAAATCTACAAATGGGTGGACAAGAACGGCCAGGTGCATTATTCCCAGACGCCGCCGCCCACCACCGACGTGCAGGCCCAATCCGTCAACATCGGTGCGCCGCCGCCCGACCCCATCACCCTGCAGAACCAGCAGAACCTGGCGCAGCAGATCCAGCAGAAGAACCAGCAGGACCAGGAAGCGGCAAAAAAGCAGCAGCAGGATGCCCAGCAGCAGGCGGCGCAGAAAAAGCATTGTGATGTGTTGCGCGAGCGTCTGGCGACGCTGCAGGTGGGCGGCCGCACCGCCACCGTCGACACCAAGGGGAACGTCAGCTACCTGAGCGACGACGAGCGCAACAAGCAGATCAAGGACGCCCAGGACCAGATCGCCAAGGAATGCAGCGGCAGCCCCTGACCTGCCTTAGCGCGCGGCGGCGATGGCGTCCCTGAGGAAAGGCGGCAACACGAACGCGGTTTCGTGGATCCCCGCGGAATAGTACCGGGTCGGGAAGCCCTTCTCCTCCGCGTCGCGGCGGCGGAAGCTATTGAGCCGGCCGTCCTTCTTGGCCATGGTCGCCGACCACCAGCCGGAAGGATAGGTGGGCTGGGGGAAGGTCAGGGTGCGCACGTCCGCGAAGGCGGCGGCCCTGAGCGAGCGGTGCATGTCCACGATGGTGCGCTCGTAGAAGAACGGCGACTCGCTCTGCTGAACCAGGATGCCGTCGGTGCGGAGCGCCCGCAGGGCATCCCGGTAGAAGGACTCGGAGAACAGCTCCTCCGCCGGCCCCACAGGATCGGTGCTGTCGATGATGATCACGTCCAAGCTCTGGTCCGGGGCCGCGCGGATCCAGGGGGCGCCGTCGCCGAAGCTCTGTTTCACCCGGGGATCGCCGTTGGCCTCGCAGAGCTCCGGGAAATAGAGTTCGGAGAGGCGCGTCACCCGCTCGTCGAGCTCCACCTGCACCACCGACTCCACCTCCTTGTGCCTCAGCACCTCCCGCAGGGTGCCGCAGGCGCCGCCGCCGACGATGAGCACCCGCCGCGGCGCGGGGTGCGAGAAGAGCGCCGGGTGGGCCAGCATTTCGTGGTAGATGAAGCCGTCGCGGTCGGTGAGCATGACGCAGCCGTCGATGACCATCATGGTCCCGAAGCTGTCGGTCTCGTAGATCTCGATGTTCTGGTAGGGGGTCTGCTCCACCTGCAGGCGCCGGCCCTGGAGGGACAGGGCCACGCCCTCCTCCGCGGCGACCTCCGTGAACCAGCTGCCGTCGAGCTTGTGCATATCCCGGCGATTATACGGCTTGGAGGAAACCCCGGTTCCAAGCATGCCGGAGGCGCGAAAAAGCGGCCGCGGAAGCATCTTTTCACGCGGGGCCCATTGCCGTACTCTTGCGCGATTTCCCGCCATCCCCACGAGCCCGGAGAGACATGAGCCAGAACCCCGTCGAGGTCGCCCGCGAGCTGTACAACGTGCTGCGCTGGGGCGACGGCTATTTCGACATCAACGCCGAAGGCCACGTGGTGGTGTATCCGACGCGCAAGCGCGAGGACGGCTGCGTGGACCTGTACCGCCTGGCGACCGAGGTGGGCAAGTGGGGGCTCAACCTGCCGGTGCTGTTCCGCTTCGGCGACATCCTGCGCGACCGTGTGGCGCGCGTGTACGCCGCCTTCGAGGAGGCGCGCGCCTACCACGACTACAAGGGCCACTACACGCCGGTCTACCCCATCAAGGTGAACCAGCAGCACGTGGTGGTGGAGGACATCCTCAAGCACGGCGCTGACCGCGTCGGCCTCGAGGCCGGCAGCAAGCCGGAACTCATGGCGGTGCTGGCCTTCGCCCCGCCCGGTTCCACCATCGTGTGCAACGGCTACAAGGACCGTGAATATCTCCGACTCGCGCTCATCGGCCAGTCACTGGGCCACCGCGTGTACATCGTGGTGGAGAAGCTCTCCGAGCTGGACCACCTGCTGAAGGAAGCCACCGACATCGGCGTGAAGCCCACCATCGGCGTACGTGTGCGCTTGGCGAGCACCGGCCGCGGCAAGTGGGAGCACACCGGCGGCGAGAAATCCAAGTTCGGCCTCTCCACCGGGCAGATCCTCGAAGCGGTGGAACGACTGAAGCAGATGCAGATGCTGGGCTCGCTGCAGCTCCTGCACTTCCACCTGGGCTCGCAGATCGCCAACATCCGCGACGTGCAGCGCGGCATGCAGGAGGCGGGCCGCTGCTTCGCGGAGCTCGCCGAACTCGGCGTCGGCATACGCGTCATGGACGTGGGCGGGGGACTCGGCGTGGACTACGAGGGCACCCGCTCACGCAGCTCCTGCTCCACCAACTATTCTGTGCAGCAGTACGCCAACTCCATCGTCCGCGCCCTGTGGGAAATCTGCGAGGAATACGAGCTGCCGCACCCCAACATCATCACCGAATCGGGCCGCGCGATGACCGCGCACCACGCGGTGATGCTTACCGAGGTGGTGGACTTGGAGTCCATCCCGGAGAAGATCCCGGTGCAGCCCGGGCCGGACGACCCGCAGATCCTGACCGACCTCTGGGAGGACTACGAGAACGCGGAAGGCCGTGCGTTGCTCGAGGTCTACCAGGACGCGCTGCACCTGAACAGCGAGGCGCAGGGCATGTACACCCACGGCGTGCTGACGCTGGAACAGCGCGCCCACGCCGAACAGATCTACCACGCCACCTGCCGCAAGGTACGCGACAGCCTGAAACCCACGAGTCGCGCCCAGACCGAGGCCATCTACGAGATCAACGAGAAGCTCGCCGACAAGTACTTCTGCAACATGTCGGTGTTCCAGTCGCTGCCGGACGTCTGGGCCATCGACCAGATCTTCCCCATCATGCCCATCCACCGCCTCGACGAGGCGCCCACGCGCCGCGCCGTGCTGCAGGACCTCACCTGCGACTCCGACGGGCGCATCGAGCAGTACGTGGACGAGGAGGAACTCGAGACCACCATGGCGGTGCACCCCATCAAGAACGGAGACGCCTATTTCCTCGGCTTCTTCATGATCGGCGCCTACCAGGAGATCCTGGGCGACATGCACAACCTGTTCGGCGACACCGACTCCGTGAACGTGGAGCTCGACGCCGAGAACGGTTACCGCCTGGTGAAACCCGAACAGGGTGACACGGTGGAGGAAGTGCTGCGCTACGTGCACTTCACGCCGGACGATTTGCTGGGCCGCTACAAGCAGAAGATCGATTCCGCCGCGAACCTCGACATGCTGAAGCGCGCCCAGTTCCTCAAGGAACTGGAAGAAGGCCTCAAGGGTTACACCTACCTGGAGAAGTGACCCATCCATGAAGGTCGGTTTCGTCGGTCTTGGCGCCATGGGCTATTCCATGGCGCAGAACCTCCACCAGGCGGGCCTGCTCGCCGCTGTCTACAACCGCAGCCCCGAAAAGGCGCGACGTCTCGCCAAAGAGACCGGCTGCACCGCGGCTCCATCCTTGGGCGAACTCGCCCGACTTTGCGATGCCGTGGTGCTCTGCGTGAGCGCGGACGCGGATGTGCTGGAGGTGACGGACGCGCTCCTGCCGGGATTGAAACCTGGCGCGATGGTGATGGATTGCTCCACCGTGAGCGCCGCCACCGCGCGCGACGCCGCCGCCCGGCTCAAGCCGCGCGGAGTCGATTTCCTCGATTGCCCCGTCTCCGGCGGCACCGAAGGCGCCAAGAACGGCACCCTCGCCATCATGTGCGGGGGCGGCGAGGCGGCCTTCGCCCGCGCCGAACCGATCCTGAAGGCGCTCGGCAAGCGCTTCGAACTCATGGGCCCCACGGGCGCGGGCCAGGCCACCAAGGCGGTGAACCAGATCGTGGTGGCGGGTGTCGCCCAGGCGGTCAGCGAGGCTTTGGCCTTCGCCGCGGCCGAAGGCCTGCCGCTCGACAAAGTGATCGAGGTGGTGGGCAGCGGCGCGGCCCAGTCCTGGTTCCTCACGAACCGCGGTCCGAACATGATGCGCATGAGTTTCCCGCTGGGCTTCAAGGTATCGCTGCATGACAAGGATCTCAGGATCGTGCAGCAGATGGCCGGTTCCCGGAACGTGCAACTGCCGGTGGTGGAGATGACGCGCATCCACTACAAGCGCCTCATGGAGGGCGGGCATGGCGATGAGGACATATCGTCTTTGTTTCGACTCAAGCACGAGATGTTCAGGGAAAAATAATCACCGGCCTCCCACTCCTGGCGGCATCGGCCATGCCGGCACGCTGCGATTCGGAACTTCGTTCAAGAAACAATTGGCACAGCTGCCGGGCGAAACTTGCGCAAGGCCGGCCGCAGCGGAATCCAATCGGCTCCCACCCCCCTATCAATCCTCGCCGTCCCGACATGCGCTTGCGGACTTCACGGACCGCCCCCTAACATTCGCCCATTAATGGGGTTTGTACCGGGCCGGAGATGCCCGGACACGCTTAAGAATTTAGGGAATTCCGTCCATGTACAAATTCCAGCTTGCGTTGCCCGCGCTGGTCGCGGTTGCTGCGGTTTTGTATGCGGCACCGGCTGCCGCGGGTCCCGGCATAAGCACCGCCGTAGGCGATATCAACCAGGACGGCCTGGCGGACATCGTCAACATCGACGCCCAGGGCAACATCAACGTCGTGGTCTGCAATGCGGACGGCAGCTTCTCCGTGACCACGTACACCCCCGGCGACCTCGTGTCGCCGTCCTCGGTGGCGGTGGCCGACCTGAACGGCGACGGCTGGCCCGACCTGATCGTCACCGATGCCAGCGACGCCGGCAGCGGCATCCACGTCCTGTACAACAACGGCGACGGCACCTTCGGCGCAGACGTCGTCTATGCCTCCGGGTCAACCATGACACCCGGTCCGCAGGCGGTCGCCGTGGCGGATGTGAACGGCGATGGTTTCCCGGACATCCTCACGGCCAACGGCACCGCCGACAGCGTCAGCGTGCTGCTCAACGCCGGTGACGGGACATATCCTGCGGCGATGCAGTACCCCACCGGCGAGAGCGCCGTGGCGGTGGCCGCCACGGACCTGAACGGCGACGGCTGGCAGGACATGGTCACCACCAATCTCGGTGACAACAGCGTCGCCGTGCTGCTCAACAACGGCGACGGCAGCTTCGCGGCTCCCGCGATGCAGACGGTGGGATCCAACCCCGTGGCTGTGGCGCTCGCGGACGTGAACAATGACGGCCGCCCCGACGTGGTGGTGGCCGATCGCAGCGACAACAACGCCGCGGTGCTGCTCGGCAACGGCGATGGCAGCTTCGCGGCACCGGCCTACTACACGACCGGGCTGCAGCCCAGCTGGATCACCGCCCAGGACCTGAACGGCGACGGTTTGCCCGATATGGTCACCGACAACTACAGCGACGGCTCGGTGAGCGTGTTCACCAACAACGGCGACGGCAGCTTCGCGGCGCAGCAGCAGGTTTTCCCGGCGTACGGTTCCGACAACACCGTGGTGATGCCGGTGAACGGCAGCAGCGCACCGGCGGTGGTGAGCGTCGACCTGCAGGTGGCTTCCGTGGTCGTCACCGCCACGCCGGCCTCGTCCGGCAAGAACACCAAGAAACCGCCCAAACCCGGCGTCTACCACGTGAAGGGAGCCAAGGCGTCCAACGTCAGCGGCCACGCCGGTGGCTTCGGCCTGCTCGGGCTCCTGGTACTGGCGGCGGGCCTCGTCCGGCGCCGAGCTTGCCGCCAGGCTTAAGGCCAGCTATCGTCTTGTACACAGGGCCGCGCCAGCGCGGCTCTTCTGTCTCAGGGGATAAGGGATGTCCGCGAAACTCGTTTTCATCACCGGTCTATCGCTGACCGTCGGCCTCGCGCAACCTGCTTCCGCGGACTCGGGCGGTGTGAACATCAGCGCCGGCGGATGCATCAGCATCGGTGGCGCTACCTGCTCGTTTTCAGGCTCGAGTTCCATGCCGGTTGACCCCGGAACCCCGAGCGCCGATCCCTTCGCCGGTGTTACCGATTTCGCCGCCGAGACTGTGGACGGCACCCTCAGCGTGGATGGGGGGCCGACATTCGACCACGTGAACGGCATCGCCTTCGGCAAGACCGGTTCCATCAATTATCTGGTGGTGTCCGACGCATCGCAGGGGATCGTGCTCATCCCTGAAGATTCCATGGGTAGCCCCATGGTCAACGACATGGTCACACTACCCACCGGCGCCGCTTCGGCTCCCACCGGTGTGGTGACCGCTGACTTGGACGGCGATGGTAACGATGACATCATCGCCGTGGATGGCCCGGATTATTCCCTGAGCGTGATGTTCGGCAAAAGCGACGGCACTTTCACGGCGCCTGTGCTGGTACCCCTGGCTTCCAAGCCCACCCAATTCGTGCTGGCGGACGTCGATGGCGACGGCCACCCTGACCTGCTGGTCCCGGATGCCGCCGCCGGCACCCTGGACCTCTATACCAACGATGGCCATGGCGGTTTCGCCGTCGCCCCGATGCCGGTGGCCGCCGGCTCTCACCCCTTTTCCATCGCCGGCGGCGATCTCGATGGCGATGGCCACGTGGACCTGGTGGTGGGCGACAGCGATGACAGCCTGAGCGTGCTGCTGAACGATGGCCATGGCACGTTCGTCGTCAGTAACTACAGCACAAGCGGCGTGCATCCCGACCACCTCTACCTGGGCATGCTGGCGGGCAGCGCCATATTCATCTCCGCCACCAATGCGGCCGACAACGCAGGTGCCTTCTTCCAGGGCAATGGGGATGGCACCTTCCAGCCAGCCGTGCTGAACAGTGGAGGCGACTGCGCCATGACGATCTGCGCCACGGCTACCCCTGTCACCACCACTCAGGGCAGTAGTGGTAGCAGCGGCAGGACGTCGAAGCCGAGCAAGCCCGCCGCGGCCGTACCCGCCTCCGCTGGCGGTGGCGACATCGGCCTGCTGAGCCTCATGTTGCTCGGCATCGCAGCCCTGCGCCGGCGCTTCGCCCGCTAAGCGGCCCGTTTTCGGTATTGCAGTCCGGCGCGGAAGCGCCGACACTTTTTCCATGGCCGACTCCCCCGTTCCGGCGCAGGGCGCCGACGATTTCTTCATACCGCAGCTCTGCTCCGGCCCGGTGGTGCTGGTGGTGGTGCTGATCGCGGAGCTGACGGCCTTCGTCCTGGCCATCGCCAAGCACCTGCCCGGCGAGGGTGTGCCGCTGTGGCTCGACCTCGCGCGCATGTCGCTGTTCCTGCAGTGGATCGCGCTCACGTCCAGCGGGGTGCTGTGCATGGCACGCTCGCGACTCATGCGCATGCCGTTGCGCCGCGCGGTGGCGGTGTCGTACGCGCTGTTGCTCGGGATCACGCTGCTGATGAGCGAGATCGCCTTTCAGTTCTCCAACAACACCGGCATCGGCCAGGACCTGCTGCCGTCGAGCCATCCCGGCTTCGTACTGCGCAACCTCATGATCAGCGCCATCGTGAGCGCGCTGGTGTTGCGTTACTTCTACGTGATCCACCAATGGCGCCGCAACGTGCGCCGCGAAGCCAGCGCGCGCTTCGAGGCGCTGCAGGCCCGCATCCGGCCCCACTTCCTGTTCAACAGCATGAACACCATCGCCGCCCTGATCCGCGGCAAACCGGAACTGGCGGAGCGCGCCGTGGAGGACCTGTCCGACCTGTTCCGCGCGAGCCTGGCGGACGCTGCCGTCAGCGTACCGCTGTCCGAGGAGGTGGCTGTCGCGAAACAGTACGCCGGCATCGAGGTGCTGCGTCTCGGCGAGCGCCTCAAGCTCGACTGGCGCCTGGAGGGCATTCCCCAGGACGCGCGACTGCCGCGCCTCACCCTGCAGCCGCTGGTGGAGAACGCCATCTACCACGGCATCGAACCGCTCGCGGGCGGTGGCACGGTGAGCGTGGCGGGCGAGTGTCGCAACGGCATGGTGAGCATCGAGATACGCAATCCCGTGGCGCCGGAGGCCGCGCCCACGCGCCGTGGCAAGCAGATGGCCCTGGAGAACGTGCGCGAACGGCTTGAGCTCGCCTGGCCCGCCCGGGCGCGCATGGAGCACGGCCGCAGCGACGGGCAGTACTGCGTGCGCCTGCTGTTCCCCTACGAGGCCGCTCCATGAAGGTGATGATCGTGGATGACGAGGCGCCCGCCCGGGAGCGGCTCAAGAGCCTGCTCGCCGGCTTGCCCGGCGTCGAGGTGTCGGGGGAGGCGGGCAACGGCCGCGAGGCTCTCGAGCTATGGGAACGCGCGCCGGTGGACGTGGTGCTGCTCGACATCCGCATGCCGGTGATGGAGGGGCTCGAAACCGCGCGCCACTTCGCCACCTTGGAACATCCCCCGGCGGTGATCTTCACCACCGCCTACAACGAGTTCGCGGTGGAGGCCTTCGATACCCACGCCATCGCCTACCTCATGAAGCCGGTGCGCGGCGAGAAGCTCGCCAGCGCGCTCGCTTCCGCGGGTCAGTTGAACCGCGTGCAGCTCACCAAGCTCGCGGCGGAGCCGCCGGCCTCGGCGCGCCGCCACATCGCGGCGCGGGTGCGCGACAGGCTGCACGTCGTGCCGGTGGATCAGGTATCCTGCTTCATCGCCGATCAGAAATACGTCACGGTCTGCTACAACGGCGGCGAACTGCTGATCGACGAATCCCTCAAGGATCTGGAACAGGAATTCGCCGGACGCTTCCTCAGGGTGCACCGCAACGCGCTCGTGGCCATCGCCCAGGTGGAACGCCTGGAAAAGGACGACGCGGGCCATTACCAGGTGCACCTGCGCGGGCGCACAGGGCCCGTCGAGGTGAGCCGGCGGCTTGTGGCGGAAGTCAGGGAACGGTTGCGCGGCGGCCGCTGATTCCGGGGCGGCTCCTGATAAAATGCTCGTCCGACGAACGCATCCGTCCCCATGACCCCCACCCCGCTACGCATCGCCACCCGCAAGAGCGCGCTCGCCCTTTGGCAGGCGGAGCACGTGGCGGCACGCCTCCGGGCCCTCGACCCCGGCCGGCCGGTGGAACTCCTGCCACTGACCACCGAGGGCGACCGTAATCTTGGCCTGTCCCTCGCTGCGGCCGGCGGCAAGGGACTGTTCATCAAGGAACTCGAGGTAGCGCTTGCCGAAGGGCGGGCCGACCTCGCCGTGCACTCCATGAAAGATGTGCCGGTGGAGCTGGATCCCCGCTTCGCCATCGCCGCGGTGTTGGAGCGCGAGGACGCCCGCGACGCCTTCCTGTCGGTGAACCACCGCGGTTTCGACGCGCTCCCTCCGGGGGCGCGGGTGGGAAGTTCCAGCCTGCGGCGGCAGGGCCAGTTGCTGCATCGCCGGCCCGACCTCAGGGTCGAGCCGCTCCGGGGGAACGTGGACACGCGCCTCAAGAAGCTCGAGCGGGGTGATTATGACGCCGTGGTGCTGGCGGTGGCGGGTTTGAAGCGCTTGGGACTCGAACGCGCGATCACCGCGGTGTTGGCGCCGGAAATCTGCCTGCCGGCCATCACCCAGGGGATCATCGGCATGGAATGCCGGGCCGATGACGGCCCGACCCGCGGGCTTCTGGCACGTCTCAATCACGTCCCCACCTGGACACGGATGCTCGCGGAACGCGCCCTTTCCCGGGGCCTCTCGGGCAGCTGCAACCTGCCCCTCGCCGGCCATGCCGTGCTCGAAGGCGGTATGCTTTCCCTGAGGGGTTGCGTTGCCTCGCCGGACGGCCGACGGCTCATCGAAGGAGCGGCCGGCGGTTCGCCCCAAGAACCCGAAACACTGGGCATCGAACTTGCCCATGATCTGCTCGCGCGCGGCGCGGAAGAGGTATTGAAGGATGTGCAGCACAAGGTTTGAGCATGGCCGCGCGACCGCTTAGGGACGCGGGCGTCCTCATCACGCGGCCGGTGGGCCAGGGCGAAGCGCTCAAGGCGCGCTTCGAAGCCAAAGGCGCCCATGTGCTGCACTTCCCCACCATCGAGATCCTGCCGGTGGAGTCCTCGCCGGAGCTGGAGCGGGTCCTCAATTCGCTGGACGGCTACCACTACGCGATATTCATCAGCCCCAACGCGGTGGAATACGCCGCGCGCTTCATGGACATCGCGGCGATCCCCGCCAAGCTCAAGGTAGCCGCCATCGGCCCCGGCACGGCGCGCGCGCTCACCGCCCACGGCCGCAAACCCGACATGCTGCCCCGGGACGGCGCCAACAGCGAGGCCCTGCTGCGGCTCAAGTCCCTCAACAAGGTGGCAGGCAAGCGCATCCTGATCGTCCGCGGTCTCGGCGGCAGGGAGCTGCTCGCGGAGACGCTCGAGGAACGCGGCGCCGACGTGGAGTACGCCGAGGTGTACCGCCGCAGCGTGCCGCGCCTGGACCAGGCCGAAATCACCCAGTGGTTCCGGCAGGGCAAGGTGGACGCCATCGCCGTCACCGGTCGCGACGCCCTGCTTAACCTGGAGCGCATGCTGAGCCCGGCGCTCACGCCCTACTTCAAGGCGGCCCAGCTCCTCGTACCGAGCGCGCGCATGGTAAAACTCGCCGCCGCCCTCGGCGTGCGGCGCCGGCCGCTCATCGCCGGCGACGCCACCGACCGTGCGCTGGTGAATACCATGTGCACCTGGTGGACCACCCAGGGACGCGAACAGCGCAAGCACCGGAGGGAGAATGAGCGCCGCGCCTGAAGGACGGGGCGGAACACCCCGCAGCGGCCAGGAATCCTCCTCGCCGCTCAACGCACTCGCCTTCCTGTTGGCGCTGGTGTCGCTCCTGTTCGCAGGTTTCACCTGGTACCGTCTGCTACAGACCCGTGCCGCGGAAGCCGCCGCCGAGCAGCGGCTCACGGAACTGGAGCAGAGCGCGGCCCTGAAGAGCGCGTTGGCGGATCAGGACGCCACCGTGCAGCAGGCGCTCAAGGCAGAAGGCGCGCGCATCGACGAGCTCGACGCAGCCTATGCCGAACTGCGCAAGCATTCCCAGGAGGGCCGCGACGCCTGGATCAAGGCCGAGGCGGCGTCGCTGCTGGTGGGCGCCAACGAGGAAGTGCAGATCCGCCGCGACCCGGCGCTGGCCCTGAAGGCGCTGCAGGAAGCGGACGAGCGCTTGAAGCTGGTCTCGGATCCGCGGCTCATCGCCGTGCGCAAGGAGATCGCGCGGGAGAGCAACGCGCTGCGCGCCGTCCCGCAGCCCGACGTGGAAGGCATGGCGCTGACGCTCGCCAGCCTGGCCGAGAGCGTGGACTCCCTGCCCCTGAAACGCACCGTACCGGAGCACTACGTGCCCGGCGGCAGCCTGAACGGACAAGCCCCGGCCCAGCCCCAGGGTGTCTGGGACCGTTTCAAGGCGGCGGTGCAGCGCCTTGCGAACGACATGTTCACGGTACGCCGCCACGGCGTGCCGGTGGAGCCGCTCTTGTCGCCCAAGGAGGAATTCCTGCTGCGCCGCAATCTGGAACTCAAGCTTGAGACCGCGCGCAGTGCATTGCTTGACCGGGAAAGCGGGGCGTTCCAGGACAGCGTACGTTCCGCCAGCGCCTGGCTCTCGGCGTACTTCGACCTGCAAAACGGCGCCGTCAAGGCCGGCGTGCAGCAGTTGGATGCCATGCGGCAGCAGGACATCGCGCCGAAATTGCCTGAGCTGTCATCCTCGCTGACACTCCTGCGCGAGCTCGAGAGCCCCCGGAACGCCGCGCCGTGAAATACGTCTTCTATCTCATGCTCGCGCTGCTCCTGGCGGTGATCGTCGCGGGCTTGTTGCACGTGAACAACGGCTATGCGCTCCTGGCCTGGGGCCATACCAGCGTCGAAATGTCGCTAGGCATGCTCGTGGTGCTGATGCTGGTGACGTTCTTCGGTCTGTATGTCCTCACCACGCTAGTGGTATGGCTCTGGACCTATCCCCGGCGCCTGCGCGAGGCGCTCGCCCGCAAACGCGAATTGCGAGCCCGCCGCGCCACCACCCAGGGGCTCATCGATTTCGCCGAAGGCCGCTGGGCGGACAGCGAGAAGAACCTGATGCGCCACGCCTCCGACAGCGAGATGCCGCTCATCACCTACATCGCTGCCGCCCGGGCGGCGCAACTTCAGGGCGAACACGAACGACGGGACCGCTACCTGCGCAAGGCCTTCGAGGAAGTGCCTTCCGCCCAAGTGGCGGTGCTGCTCACCCAGGCGGAACTGCAGATCGCCCATAAGCAGCACGAGGAGGCGCTCGCCACCCTGCGGCGGCTCCGGGAGGTGGACCCGCAGCACGCCTTCGGACTCAAGCTGCTTGCCAACCTCTACCGCAAGCTCGAGGACTGGGAAGCGCTGCGCGCCCTGGTGAAACAGCTGCGCGATGACGGGACTTTGCCGCGCAAGGACGTGGACCGGCTTGAGACCCGCGCCACTGCGGCGCTCCTGGATAAGCTGGATTCAAAGCAGAAGAGCAGCGGTGCCGAAAGCCTGTGGATGACGCTGCCGCGACGGCTGCGCGGCGAACCCGAATTGATCCGTGCCTACGCGCGCGCGCTCATCCGCCTGGGCGCGCCGGATCAGGCGGAGGAATTGCTGCGGGACGCCCTCAGGTCCGGGTGGGACGAGGAGATGGTGGCGCTTTACGGCCTCGCCGTGGGTAAGGAACCGAAGAAGCAACTGGCGCGGGTGGAGGGCTGGCTGGCGGAGCACGGCGAGAGCGCGGCGCTGCTGCTCACCGCCGGACGGCTCTGCGAAGTGGCGAAGCTCTGGGGCAAGGCGCGCGGTTACTACGAGTCGAGTATCGTGCTGGGCGGACGGCCGGAAGCCTACGAGGAACTGGGGCGGCTCCTGCGGCAACTGGACGATCCCGAACACGCGCTGCGCGCCTACAGCGACGGCCTGGCGGTGGCGCTGGGTCGTAAAGTGAAGGCCTACAGGCCCGCCAAGCCGAGGCCGCGGCGTGCGAAAAGCGGCTCCTGAGTGGGCGCCGCTTTATAATGGCAGCATGCCGTTCCAGAATCCTCCAGACGAAGAGATAAAGCGACTGCTGAAAACCGCCAAGACCATCGCGGTGGTGGGCCTGTCGCCCAAGGCGGACCGGCCCAGTCACGGCGTGGCGCGCGGCATGCAACGCTTCGGCTACAAGATCGTGCCGGTAAATCCCGGCCAGACGGAACTCCTGGGCGAGAAGGTGTACCCGGACCTCCTGCATCTGCCGGGTCCGGTGGACATCGTGGACGTATTCCGCTCGCCGGAGCACGTGGACGAGGTGGTGGACCACTGCATCGCCCGGCGTTACCCCGCCCTCTGGCTCCAAGAGGGCGTGGTGAACGAGGCGGCGGCGGAACGCGCCCGTGCGGCGGGCATGCTGGTGATCATGGACCGCTGCATCTTCAAGGACTATCTCCTTTATATGAACTGACAGACATGAAACTCAAGTTCGCCAAGATGCACGGGCTCGGCAACGACTTCCTGGTGCTGGACGCCCTGGACGCGAAGGTCGCGCTCACCGAGAGCCGCGTGCGCGAGCTCGCGGACCGGCGCACCGGCGTGGGTTTCGACCAGCTGCTGCTGCTGGAAGCGCCCAAGGGCGGGAAATTCCACGCCAACTACCGCATCTTCAACGCCGACGGAGGCGAGGTGGAACAGTGCGGCAACGGCGTGCGTTGCGTGGCGCGCTACCTCGCGAACCACGGCGTGGTGAAGGACGGCGAGGTGTGCTTGGGCACGCTCGCGGGCCCCGTGCAGGCGGAACTCCGGAAGGACGGCCTGGTACGCGCCGACATGGGCGTGCCGCGCCTCGAGCCGGCCGAGATCCCCTTCGTCGCCGCCGCGCGCGCCATGCAGTACGAACTGGACGTGGACGGCCGCACCGTGGAGATCGGTGCCGTCTCCATTGGCAATCCCCATGCCATCCTGGACGTGCCGGATGTGGACTCGGCGCCGGTGGCTGAACTCGGCCCCCGCATCGAGCACCATCCGCGCTTCCCGAAGCGCGCCAACGTGGGTTTCGCCTCCTGGCAGGGCCGCAAATCCATGCGCCTCAGGGTCTGGGAGCGCGGCACCGGCGAGACCCTGGCCTGCGGCACCGGCGCCTGCGCCGCCGTGGTCTGGGGGCGGCTGCTGGGCTGGCTCGATGAGGAGGTCGAAGTGGAGCTCCGGGGCGGCCGGCTGGTGGTAAGCTGGCGCGGCGAGGGTGAGCCGGTGTGGATGACGGGACCGGCGGTCACCGTGTACGAAGGGCACGTGGAGCTATGAGCATCGAACACAAGGCGGGACTCAGCAACGAATCCTCCCTCTCCGGCGACAGCGTCGTGGAGTACCTGCTCGGCCACCCCGAATTCTTCGAAGCCCACGCCGAACTGCTCGCCAAACTGAGGGTACCCCATCCCACGGGCACCGCCATCTCGCTCATCGAGCGCCAGGTGGAGGTGCTGCGCCAGCAGCACCGGCAACTGGAACGCAAGTTGGTGGACCTGATCGAGGTGGCCCGCGCCAACGACACGCTCATCGAGCGCATCCACCGCCTGGCGCTGGCGCTGCTCGAGGGCGCGAACCTCCCGGAGCGTCTTTACGCCCTGCAGGAGGAACTGCGCGAACGCTTCGGCGCCGACGAGGTAAGCCTGTTCCTGCTGCACGCGAAACCGCAGCAGGCCGACGCGGGCCCGGCCCGCTGGCTCACGCCCGACGACCCGGGCCTGGAGCAGTTCCGGGATTTCCTCAAGTCCGGCAAGTCCCACGTGGGCCGCCTGCGCCCGCCGCAGCTCGAGTTCCTGTTCGGCGACCAGGCGGAGCGTATCGCTTCCTCGGCGCTGGTGCCGCTGGGCGACAAGGGCGACCTCGGCCTCCTCGCCGTGGGCAGCCACGACGCCGAGCGCTTCAGCCCGACCTTGGGCACCGCGTTCCTGACGCGGATCAGCGAACTCGTGACGGCCGCGGTGCGGCCGCTCATGCCGCAATGAGCGGCGCGCTCGACGACGGCATCGAGCGTTTCATCGCCCACCTCAGCCAGCGCAACCTTTCTCCCCACACCCGCGAAAACTATGCCCGCGATCTCGTCACCCTGAAGGCGTGGTGCGAGAAGCAGAGGCTCACTGACTGGGACGTGCTGGACGTGCACCACGTGCGCGCCTTCGTCTCCACGCGCCACCGCCAGGGGCTCGCCCCCAAGAGCCTGCAGCGTCTCCTGGCCTCCATCCGTTCCTTCTATGAGTTCCTGCAGAAAGAAGGAGTCGCGAAAAAAAATCCGGCGGAAGGCGTGCGCGCCCCCAAGGCGCCGAAGCGCCTGCCGGACACCCTGGACGCGGACCAGATGGCGCGCCTCCTGCAGATCCCCGGCGACGACGCCGAGACCATGCGTGACCGGGCGCTCATGGAACTGCTCTACTCTTCCGGGCTGCGTCTCGCGGAAATCCTCTCGGTCGGCCTCACCGACATCGACCTTTCCCAGGGACTCGTGACCGTCACCGGCAAAGGCCGCAAGACCCGCATCGTGCCGGTGGGACGGGAGGCCCTGAAGGCCATCCGTGAATGGCTGAAAGTGCGCAGCGAACTGGCGAAGCCGGAGGACGTGACGCTCTTCGTGAGCGTGCGCGGCGGACCTCTCTCGCCACGCACCGTGCAGGCGCGGGTGAAGCACTGGGGGCGGGTGCAGGGCGTGCAGCAGGGGGTGCATCCGCACCTCTTCCGCCATTCCTTCGCGAGCCATGTGCTGGAATCGAGCGGCGACTTGCGCGCCGTGCAGGAACTCCTGGGCCACGCCAACATCAGCACCACCCAGATCTACACCCATCTGGATTTCCAGCACCTCGCCAAGACCTACGATGCCGCCCACCCGCGGGCAAAGAAAAAGAAATCCTCCACCACTTGAGCCGGACAACATGACTTCCACGCCCCGCCCTACCGAAATTCGCCTGCGCAAATCCGCAGGGGTCGTCGCGGTCACTTTCGATACCGGCGAGCGCTACGAGCTGCCCTTCGAGTACCTGCGGGTGTTCTCACCCTCCGCGGAGGTGCGCGGCCACGGCACGGAAATCCTGCAGGTGGGCAAGGAGAAGGTGAAAGTCACGGGCGTGGAGCCCGTGGGCAGCTACGCCGTGCGCCTCAAATTCGACGACGGCCACGACACCGGCCTCTACACCTGGCCGGTGTTGCACGAACTCGGAAAAAACCACGCGGAGAACTGGGCGCGCTATCTCAAGCGCCTCGAGGACGCAGGCTACCGGCGCAAGACCTGATCGCCTCACTCGCGGATGCGCTGGATCACCCAGGACACGGCGAAGCCCATGGAAAGGCCGTTGGCGCGGGCCACGAGCGGGCTCGCCTGGAACGCGGCGCCGTGCAGGCTGGTGTAGGCCACGAAGCCGCCGTACACCAAGTCGCCGTGGTGCCAGCTGAAGCCCAGGTTCAGGTTCCATCCGGCATATCCGCCGGGGGCATCGTAGGCGGGCCGCGTGGTGGTAGCGAACTGGGGCGCCACGCCGTAGTAGTAATTGGCGAATTGCCGGTCCACGTAGTCGGCGGTGAGGGTGGCGTCCAGGTCCACCCGGTCGCCGGGACCCTGCAACTCTTCGTGGCCCTCGAGCCGCGGGCCCGTGACCCAGCCGCGGCGCGTGATCGTGAGGCCCTGGGCGCTCACCGCCGCCCGCACCGGCAACACCGCGTCGAGGTGCGTACCGGGTTCCTCGCCGTTCCAGATGAAATAACGCAGCGCCGGACCCACCTCGCCCAGCCAATCCCGGTCCGGCATCCCCTGGCGCTCCTGCACGTCGGCGGACTTCACCTGCACCTGGCCGCCGAAATCCACATCCAGGGACCAATGCTCGTCCTTCAGCACCTTGCCTCGCACCTGGTCGCGGTTCACGTCGAGATAGGTACTGTGGTAAACGATGTAGGGGAACGGTATGAGCAGCTTGCGCACCTCTTCCGAGCCGGGGTACGCCGGGAAGCTCACCGCGCCGAGGCCCACGCCAAGGTCGAGGCTGGAGCGCACCGGCGTAGGCGCACCGTCCGCCCAGGCCGGCGGCGCGATCCCGGCGGCGAGCGCCAGCGCCGCGGCCAAGGCCGCGCGTCCGGACGACGCGGTCACAGGCGCACGCAGTCGAAATCCACGTTCACCGCCACATCCGCCCCGTAGTCGACGTCGCCGCGATCGAAGCCGAAATGGCGCAGGAAGTCCTGCTTGTAACCGGCGTAGTCGGTGACCTGCAACAAGTTCGCATCGGTGACGGACGGCCAGAGCTCCTTGCAGGCCTGTTGCACGTCAGCGCGCAGTTCCCGGTCGTCGAGTCGCAAGCGCCCTTCCTCGTCCAGGCTTGCGGGTTTCCCGTCAGGGCGGTAAAGCTGCTCCCGGAACAGGCGGTTCATCTGCTCGACGGCGCCTTCGTGCAAACCTTTCTGCTTCATCACCTTGAACACCAGCGACACGTACAGAGGAATGACGGGGATGGCGGCGGAAGCCTGGGTGACGATGGACTTCATCACCGCCACCCGCGCGTCGAGACCCGGATGCCGCTCGCGCAGGCTCCGGGCGGTCGCCTCCAGGTGGAGCTTGGCCCGGCCGAGAGTGCCGTGCCAATAGATGGGCCAAGTGACCTCGGGACCGATGTAGCTCAAGGCCACGCTGCGCGCGTCTTTCGCGAGCAATCCGCGTCCGGCAAGTGCGTCCATCCACAGGGCCCAGTCCTCGCCGCCCATCACCGCCACCGTTTCCCGGACCTCCTGCTCCGTGGCGGGCGACAGGTTCACGTCGGCCATCCGATCCTTGTCCGTGTCGATGGTTTTGCCGCTGTAGCCCTCGCCGATGGGCTTGAGCGCGGTGTGGGCCACTGCGTCGCCGCCGGGCAGGCGCCGTGCCGGCGAAGCCAGGGAATAGACCACGAGGTCCACCGGCCCGCCTAGGTCCCTGGCGATCATCTCCAGGGCGCGCTCCTTGGCCTCGGATGAGAACGCGTCGCCGTTGATGGAAAGCGCCGTGAGCCCGGCCTCGTGCGCGGCACGGTGGAAGGCGGCGGAGTTGTACCAGCCGGCCGTGCCGATCTTGGTGTCGCGGCCGGGTTTCTCGTAGAACACCCCGAGGGTCGCAGCGCCGAAGCCGAAGGCGGCGGTGATGCGCGCCGCCAGACCGTAGCCCGTGGAGGCGCCGATGATGAGCACCCGTCTCGGACCGGAACTCCGGTCGATCGAAGTTCCCTTACCCTGCGCGCCCCGGGAACGGACGTAGGCAATCTGCTCGCGCACGTTCATCTCGCATCCCAAGGGGTGCGCCGTGGTGCAGATGAAACCCCAGATCCTGGGTTTGACGATCACGCTCACTCTCCCGAGGCCGGCTCCATTTTAGCGTAAGGATCCGCGCGGTCCGCCGTGGCAAATCGCTTACAATCGCCCCATGCTCGCACCCACCCGGCATTCCCGATGGCTGCACGAGGCTGCCGTCCGTTTCCGCAGCGGCTGGCGTCTCAAGACCACGGGCATCATTGCGGGCATAGCAGTTTTCATGGCGTTGTATTTCACCCTGCTCCGCCACCCGGCATTCCCCGTTCACGTCATCCCGCTCACGCCGCTGGACCGGTTCGTCGGCTTCGCGCCCTGGGCCATCGTTTTGTATGTCAGTCTCTGGGTCTACATCTCCATCGTGCCGGCACTCCTTGAGTGGAGCGAACTACCGCGTTACCTGGCGGCGGCGGTCTTGTTGAGCGTCGTCGGCTTCGTCTCGTTCTTCCTCTGGCCGACGGCGGTGCCTCCGCCCGGCATCGACTGGGGCACGCATCCCGCCGTCGCGTTCCTGAAGACGGTGGACGCCGCGGGCAACGCCTGCCCCTCCCTGCACGTGGCGTTCGCCGTGCTGAGCGCCCTGTGGCTCCGGCGCCTGCTCGGCACACTGGGCGCGCCCGCCTGGATCCGGTGGCTAAACGGGCTGTGGTGCCTCGGCATCCTCTACTCGACCCTGGCCGTCAAACAGCATGTGGCCCTGGACCTCTACGCCGGCGCTGCCCTGGGAGCCGCGGTCGCCCTGCCGTTCCTGCGCTTTCGCCCCACTTATCTCTCCGCTGTCCCCCAAGACGGGTAAAATCTGTCGCGGGATTCCGCGCCCCGTCGGGCGGCGGAGTCTCAAGGTTCCGAGGGGCGATCAAACGCAATGGATATGTCTGAGACACCGCAACAGACGGAGTATTTCGGCGTCGCCCGCTGGCACGCCTGGGCGCCCGGGGTGGGCGACGGCCCTGCTTGGAAGAAATGGATCGCCGACGGCGACTGCCCCGAACCCGACGCGAAACCGGACGTGAGCTATTTGCCGCCGCTGCTCCGGCGCCGGCTCGACCGTTGCGGGCGCATGGCGCTCGCCACCGCCTGGCCCTGCGCCGAGGGCCGTGAGTCGGTCCGCTTCGTGTTCGGCTCCCGTCACGGCTCGCTCGACCGCACCCTGCAGCTGCTCACCGCCCTCGCCCGGGAGGAGGCACTCTCGCCCACCGATTTCAGCCTTTCGGTGCACAACAGCATCGCCGGACTCTATTCCATCGCCCGCGGTGACCGCGCCGCAGCCACCGCCTTGGCCGCGGGGGGCGACACGCTCGGGATGGCGTTGCTCGAAGGCGCGGCCATGATCGCGGAAGGCGCCGGTGTGGTGCTCGTGTGCTACGCAGACGACCGGGTGCCGCCGCCTTACGATAGCTTCGTGGAGGCCGACAGCCGCCGTCATCCTTTCTCCATTTCGCTGCTGCTGACTCCCCCTGAGGACGCGGCGTTGCGCTGCCGCCTGATACAGGACGGCGTCGGGCCCGCGGAGCTGCCGGAAGCGGCGCTGATGCGCTTTCTCACGGAAGGCGCGCCGACGTGCGTGCTCGGCGTGGATCAACCCTGGCGCCTCTCACGGGAGCCCGTCCATGCTGGCTAGGGTCGGTTGCCTTTGGCGTGCCGTCGGTACCGGTTTCTGCTTCCTGGTGTACGGGCTGATGAGTCTCGTCTTCAGCCTGACGCTGCTGCCGGTGCTGATCTTCTGGCCGGGGGACAGCCGTGCACGCGAATGCCGCATCCGCAGCTTCGTCAGTTGGTCGTTCCGCGCGCTGCTCGGCCTGATCGAGCTCCTCGGGCTCGGCCGGGTGGAGGTGGAAGGCCGCGAATGGCTGGCCCAGGCCAAGGGCACGCTGGTGGTGGCCACCCACCCCATGTATCTCGACGTGGTCGCACTGCTGATGTTGATGCCCGACGCCGACTGCGTGGTGAAGAGCGCCATGCTCAAGAACCCCTATTACCGCCGCTTTGTGCGTGCCGCTGGTTACATCAGCAACGGCGATTCCGCCGCGGCGCTGGATGCCTGCGTCAGTTCCCTGAAGCGTGGCCGCACCCTGGTGCTGTTCCCGGAAGGCACGCGCACCACTGCGGGCGAGTCCCCGCGTTTCCGGCGCGGCGCGGCCCAGGTAGCCTTGCGCGCCGGCTGCCAGGTGCTGCCCGTATCGATCGAATGCTCGCCGCCCGCGCTCACGAAGGATCACGCTTGGTGGCAGGTGCCGAACCGGCCGTGGCGGCTGCGCGTGAGGTTCCACCCGCCCCAGACCCTGGCCGCGCTCGGTCAGCGGGAAGGCCAGCCCCACGGAGTCGCCGCGCGGCAGCTCACCCACCGGCTCGAAGATTTCTTCAAACAGCAGCTCGCGCACCATGAACACACTGATCGAAGAACTGAAGCAGCTCATCATCGCCTCGCTCGATCTTGAGGACGTGGCGCCCGCGGACATCGATCCCAAGGCGCCGCTGTTCGGCGACGGCCTGGGGCTGGACTCCATCGACGCCCTCGAGCTCGGCGTCGCCATCCAGAAGAAGTACCACGTGAAGCTGGACGCCAATTCCGCCGACACACGCCAGCACTTCCATTCCGTCGAGAATCTCGCGAAGTTCATCGAGTCCCAGCGCCGTACCTGAGAACGCCCATGGATCCCGCGGCCCCGCACCCGGAGTCGGATGATCGCGTGCTGGCCCTGGGCGAACGCGGCGCGCTCTCCCGTGCCCGGTTCTGGCGCCGCGTTGGCGGGCTGCGCGCGGCCTTGCGCGCCCGCCCGGCCAGACGTTGGGCGCTCGTCTGCGAAGACGCAGGCTGGTTCGCGGCAGGCCTCCTGGCGCTCGCCGATCACGCTCGCACCGTGGTACTGCCCCAGGCACCCAAGGCCGGGAGCGTAAAGGATGCCGCGGTAGACGCGGTGCTCACGGACAGCCCCGCGGAGTTCGAAGCTTTCGAACGGCTGGACGCGACGCAGGCAGGCGAGGCGGGCGACACCACACCGCACCGCCCCGACGATGCTTCTACCGTGGAGTTCTACACCTCCGGATCCGGCGGCGCACCGAAGCGCGTGCCCAAGGCCTGGGCGCAGCTGCGTCTGGAGGTGGAGGGACTGGAGCGGCAGTGGGGCACGGATTTCAGTCGGGAATTGGTGGTGGGAACGGTGCCCCATTACCACCTGTACGGTTTGCTGTTCCGGATCCTCTGGCCGCTGCATGCGGGCCGGCCCTTCCTCACCGCCGTCTGCCAGCAACCCGCGGATCTCCGCGTCGCAGCGGCGCGGGGCAAATGCCTCGTCATCAGCAGCCCGGCGTTCCTGAGCCGCCTTCACGATCTTGGCGAATTGCCGACCGCTTCCTCCGTTTCCGCCGTGTTCAGCTCCGGGGCTCCGTTGCCGGACGAGGCAGCGGAACGGTTGGCGACCCAGTGGGGCCACGCCGCCATCGAGGTCTACGGCAGCACCGAAACGGGCGGCGTGGGCTGGCGCGCCTGGGGCAAGGGCGAGGAGCGCGGATTCTGGCGTCCCATCCAGGGGGTGAGCACGGAACTCCGGGAGGAGCCGGCCGGTGCGCGGCTGTGGGTGCGCTCCGGCTGCACCTGGCACGGCGACTGGATGCCCAGCGGCGACCTCGCGCGGCGCCGGGAGGACGGGCGCTTCGCGTTGCTCGGCCGCGCCGACGACGTGGTGAAGTTCGAGGACAAGCGTGTCTCCTTCACGGAGATGCGCGCGCGGCTCGTGGAGCACGCCTGGGTCGCGGACGCACGGCTCGTATTGCTGCCGGGCCGGCGCCAGCACATCGGCGCGGTGGTGGTGCTGAACAGAGATGGCCGCGCGGCGCTCGCGGCTCAAGGCAAGACGTCGGTCAAAGACGCACTCCGCGCCTGGCTGCGGACGAGTTACGAGGCGCTCCTGGTGCCGCGCAAGTGGCGCTTCGCCGACGAACTCCCCGGCAATACCATGGGTAAGACCCAGCTCGCGGTGCTCCTCAAGTTGTTCGAGGCGGCACCGTGAACGGCCTGCCCCGGATATTGGCGGAGCGGCGCGGCGAGAACAGCGTCGAGCTGGACATCGAAGTGCCCTTGGACAGCCCCTGGTTCGAGGGCCATTTCGACGGGATGGCGATCCTTCCCGGCGTGGTGCAGATCGGCTGGGCCGCGCACTACGCGGGAGTGTTTTACCGTCTCGGCCCGGACATCCGCGCTCTCGAGCAAATCAAGTTCAGGCGTCCCATCTCTCCCGGCGCGCGCCTCAGCTTGCAGATCATGGCCGACCCCGCGACGGGCAAGGCGCGCTACGAGTACCGCGACGCGGACGCCAGCTACTCCAGCGGCACGCTCAACTTCGGAAACCCAGCGTGAAATTCGTTCCCTGCGCCGTGGTGCCGGTCTACAACCACCATGCCGCCCTGCCGCGCATCGTGGCGGCGCTTACCGCCAACCGCCTGCCGGTAATCCTGGTGGACGACGGCAGCGATGCCGGTACCAAGCAGGCCCTGATGGCACTCGCCTCCGTGGAGGCGGAAGTGCTGACCTTACCCCAGAATCGCGGCAAGGGCGCTGCGGTCATGGCGGGCTTCCGGCGCGCCAGCGAGCGCGGGTTCACCCACGCCCTGCAGATCGACGCCGACGGCCAGCACGACACCGGGGACATCCCCGCGCTCTTGGCGCTGGCGGAGGAACACCCCTCGCAGCTCGTCTCCGGCACGCCGCGCTACGACGAGTCCGTGCCCAGGGTGCGCTTCTACGGCCGTTACCTCACCCACGGCCTGGTGTGGGCGGAGACGCTCTCGTTCTCGCTCACGGACAGCATGTGCGGATTCCGCGTCTATCCGCTCGCGCCCTCGCTCGCGCTCATGGAACGCGCGCGCATCGGCCCGCGCATGGACTTCGATACGGAGATCATGGTGCGCCTCTATTGGGCCGGTACCGGCAGCCTGTTCCTGCCGACCCGAGTACGCTATCCGGAAGACGGCCTCTCCCACTTCCGCATGGTGAAGGACAACGCGCGCATGGCCTGGCTGCACCTGCGGCTCATGCTCGGCATGCTGCCGCGCGTCCCGTCCCTCATCGCGCGCAACCGCGCGCGCCGGCGCGGCGAGCACTGGGCCCGGATCGGCGAGCGCGGCAGCCTCGGCGGCCTGCGCTTCCTGGGCGCACTCGACCGTCTGATGCCGCGCTGGGTAAGTCTCGCGGTGCTCTACCCGGTCACCGCTTATTTCTTCCTGACCCATCCCCGCGCGCGGCGCGCTTCACGCCGGTTCCTCGCCGCTGCGGGACAGCCGGCGACGCTCCGGCAAAGCTTCCGCCACTTCCTGTCCTTCTCCCTCAACCTCCTGGACAAGGTGGCTGCCTGGCACGACCCGGAACGCATGCAGGCCACGGTGCGCCTGCCGCCGGAGGCCCGCGTGCTCTTCCTCGGCACCCTGGCACAGGGCCGCGGACTGCTGCTCCTGAGCTCCCACCTCGGCAACCTGGAGCTCGCACGGGCCATGGCCACGCTCATGCCGGGAGTGAAGATAAACGCGCTGGTCTACACCCAAAACGCGCAGAAGCTCAACGCCGTGCTGGAGGAAACCAGCGAGCAGTACGCGCTCCGGCTCATCTATGTGCAGGAGATCGGCGCCGACACGGCGGTGATGCTCAAGGAGAAGATCGACGCCGGCGAGGTGGTGGTGATCGTGGGGGACCGGGTACCGGTGGAGGCAGAGAGCCCCACGGTGCAGGCAGCCTTCCTCGGCGCCCCGGCTCCGTTCGCGGTGGGACCCTACGTGCTGGCCCACGTGCTGGAATGCCCGGTGCTCCTGTTCTTCTGCCTGCGCGAGAGTCTGGACGGGGTCTGGGGCTACCGGCTGTATCTCGAGCCCTTCGCCGAGCGCATCCACTTGCCGCGACAAGGCCGGATGGAGGCGGCGGCCGCCTGGGCGGAGCGTTATGCGGCCCGGCTGGGGGAATATGCCGCCCGTTTTCCGTTACAGTGGTACAACTTCTATGACTTCTGGGCCGAGGGGGAGGCCGCGCCGCCGCCCCCGGTGCCCGCTCCGCCCAAAGGAACCCGAGGCTGATGCGCAATCCCGATTCAAACAAACCCGCGCCGGTGGTGGTCGGAGGGCGGCAGTTGAGCATCGAAGAGGTCTGCCGCGCGGCCCGCGGCGCCGACTTCACCCTCGAGTCCGGCGCCTCCTTCCGCGGCCGCATCGAGAAGGGCGCCAAGGTGCTCGCAGACGCCATCGCCTCCGGGCGCATGGTCTACGGCGTGAACACGGGCTTCGGCGACTCCTGCACGGTGGAAATCCCCGCAGAGGTGGTGGAGCAACTGCCCGCCCACCTGGTGCGTTACCACGGCTGCGGGCTCGGCGCCTACTTCGACGAACCCACCACGCTCGCCATCCTGGTGACGCGGCTGAACTCGCTCGCCGCGGGCTATTCGGGCGTGCGCCTCGCGGTGCTCACCCAGCTGGAGGGCCTGATCCGCCACCGCATCACGCCGCTCATCCCGGAGGAAGGCTCGGTGGGCGCCTCCGGCGACCTGACGCCGCTCTCCTACGTGGCGGCGGCGCTCATGGGCGAACGCCGGGTGACCCACCGGGGGCGTGAATGCACCGCCGCGGAGGCGCTCGCCGCCCACGGCCTCAAGCCCCTGACGCTCGCGCCCAAGGAGGGCCTGGCGCTCATGAACGGAACCTCGGTGATGACGGCGCTCTGCTGTCTCGCCTGGGAACGCTCGGAATACCTCACGCGCCTCGCCGCGCGCATCACCGCCATGGTGAGCATCGCTCTCGGCAGCAACCCGAAGCACTTCGCCCCGGGCCTGTTCGCGGTGAAACCCCATTCCGGCCAGCAGCAGGTCGCGGCGCGGATCTTCGCCGACATGGGCGCCTCCGAGCGCGAGAGCCCCATCCGCATCCAGGACCGCTACTCCATCCGCTGCGCGCCCCACGTCATCGGCGTGCTGGCGGATGCCCTGCTCTGGATGCGCCGCGACATCGAGAACGAACTCAACAGCGCCAACGACAACCCCATCGTGGACCCGGATACGGGCGAGATCTACCACGGCGGCCACTTCTACGGCGGCCACATGGCTTTCGTGGCCGACAGCCTCAAGAACGCGGTGGCCAACGTCGCGGATCTCCTGGATCGGCAGCTGGCACTGCTGGTAGACACGCGCTTCAACAACGGCCTGCCCAGCAACCTCTCGGGCGCCGTGGACGGGCGCGCGGCCCTGAACCACGGCTTCAAGGCGGTGCAGATCGCGGTTTCCGCCTGGACCGCGGAGGCCCTGAAGCTCACCATGCCCGCGAGCGTGTTCTCGCGCTCCACCGAATGCCACAACCAGGACAAGGTGAGCATGGGCACCATCTCGGCGCGGGACTGCGTGCGCGTGCTGCAGCTCACCGAGCAAGTGGCCGCCGGCTGCCTCGCCGCCGCGGTGCAGGCACTGGAGATCCGCCACCGCAAGGGCGCGCGCCCGCCGAACCACATGCAGGCCGACATCCGCGCCATGCACGACGACGTGCTCGGCCTCTGCCCGTTCGTGGAGGAGGACCGGCCGCTGGAACACGAACTCCGGCGCCTCACGGCGGCGGTGCAGGAGCGCCGCTGGGCGCTGTACGGCTGAGCCATGCGCGGCGCGCTGCTCACGGCCGAGACCGAGGTGGAGGTCCCGTTCCAGGACCTGGACCCCATGAACATCGCCTGGCACGGCAACTACTTCCGCTATTTCGAGGCGGCGCGGGTGAAGCTCCTGCGCGCCATCGACTACGACTATCCGGCCATGCAGGCCTCGAACTATTCCTGGCCGATCATCGAAGCCCACGTGCGCTTCATGCAGCCGCTGAAGTACGGCCACCGGATCCGGGTCAAGGCCGGCCTCGTGGAGTGGGAGAACCGCCTCAAGGTGGAGTACCTGGTGAGCGGCCTGGATAACGGCAAGCGTCTCACCACCGGTTACACCATCCAGTGCGCCGTCGACGCCCGAACCGGCGAACTGCAGCTCGTGAGCCCGCCGGCGCTGCGCGAACGCCTGAAGGAGTACCTGTGAAGATCCTCGCCGCCTGGCTGATGCTGCTCGCCGCCGCGGTCCAGGCCGACGCGCCGCCCAAGCCCTACGCCGCGTCCTTCGTGCAGACCCGCACGCTGCCCGGCTTCGACGCGCCCATCGTGAGCCGCGGCAACCTGCGCTACGACAAGACCCACGGTTTCCACTGGGAGATCAGCTCGCCCTACCACTACGTGTTCGAGATGAACGGTGCCAAGGCCCGGGAGGAACTGCCGGACGGCACCGCCCGCGACCTGGATCCGGAACAGAATCCCTGGCTCGTGGCGGTGGAGCGCATCTTCGTGGGCGCGCTCTCCGGCGACCGCTTCGAGCTCACGGCGTACTTCGACGTGAAGACGGAACCCGCTCCGGGCGGCCAATCCGTGACCTTGACGCCCAAGCCGGGCCCCATGGCCGAGGCCATCGTGAGCATCCACGTCATCGAATCGGAACCCGGACGGCCCGAGCGCATGGAAATCAGCGAGACTTCCGGCGGGCACATGGACATCCGCTTCAGCCCGGTCGTGGCGCCCTGAACATGGCGTTTCCGGCGGGCGCCCGTTGGGCGGTGTGGCTCGTTTCCCTCGGCCTCCTCTGCGGCGTGGCCTGGATGCGCCTCGACCTCAGGAACCCGGTGGACAGCGACATCCTGTCCATGCTTCCGGCGGAGCAGGATTCCGGGGCGCTCGCCGCCGCGAGCGAACGTACCCGCGACGCCTTCGTAAACGAAGTGCTGATCCTGGTGAGCGGCGAAGACGCCAAAGCTGCACGCGCGGCCGCCGAAGCCGCGCAGCGAGCCGCCACCGCGGGCGGCCTCGAAACCGAAGACAACGGCGCCTCCCTCGACCGGCTGCTAAAGGTCTACCACGACCACCGCTATGCGCTCCTGGACGGAGCCGGGGCAAAACGCTACGCCGACCAGGGCCCACGGGCGCTGGCCACGGACACGGCGGTGTCCCTCGGCAGTCCCGCCGGCATGGCGAACGTATTCGGCAGCGATCCCGGCGGGATACTCACGCGCTTCCTGGCCGGACTGCCGCAACCTTACCCCGGATTCCTGCCGGATGGCCCGTTCTTCTCGGCGGAGAAGGACGGCAAGCATTGGTTCCTGCTGCGCACCGAACTCGGCGGCGGGGCCTTCGCAATGCAGGGGTCTTCGCGGGCCGCGAACGCGGTGGCCGCGGCGCGGGCGGCGGCGGGCGAGGCCTGCCCGCGCTGCGATTTCGCTGCCACCGGCGCGCCGCTTTTCGCCGAGGCGGGACAGCGCGAGGGCAAGAGCGAGAGCCTCTGGCTCAGCACCACCTCCACCCTGCTCATCATGGCGCTCATCGCCTGGGTGTTCCGCAGCTTCGCGCCCCACGTGCTCGCGGGCCTGCAGCTCGTGGCCAGCGTGCTCGCCGGCACGGCGGCGGTGGTCATCTGCTTCGGTTCCATCCAGGTGCTGACCCTGGTGTTCGGCACCACCCTGCTCGGCGTCGCCATCGACTACGCGTTCCTGTACTTCGCCGAATACTGGTTCGGCGGCGGCAAGCCCGCCGGGGTGATGCGCGCGGTGAAGCCCGGCCTCACCCTCGGACTCGCCACCGGCGTGCTCGCCTTCGCGTTCCTGCTGCTGGCGGGACTGCCGGCGCTCACCCAGTTCGCGGTGTTCTCCGCGGCGGGTTTGTTGGAAGCGGGCCTGCTGGTGGCGCTCATCTTCCCGGTTACGCTGACCCGCTTCACCGAGGTGCCGGTGAACGCCGCCGTGCTCTGGCCGCAACGCTTTATCCAGGCCGCCTGCCGCCCTTCCCGCTGGCGTTGGCTCCTGCCGCTCGCCGCCGTCGTGCTCAGCGTGCCCGGCTGGCTTAGGCTCCATGCCAGCGACGACGTGCGCGAGCTGCAGAATTTCCCGCCGGAACTCATCAACACCGACGTCCACATCCGCGAGGTGCTGGGCCAGGTGCCGCCCCCGGGATTCTTCCTCATCGAGGGCCGGGACCTGGACGAAGCCCTGGGCCGGGAAACGTCCCTGTTCTCGAGGCTGCATGCCGGGGTGCCTGCGGCCGCGCCGCTTGGCTTGTCACGATTCCTGCCGCCGGCGGCGGACCAGGAGGCGAGCCTCGCCGCCTGGCAGAAGACCTTCGCCGATCCCGCGTCGCTCGCCCGGGCCTACGGCCAGCTCGGGCTGCCGCCGAAACTCGCGGAGCATTCCGCCGCGGACTGGCGCGCGGCTCCGCACGCGCCCATGCCCGCGGACGCGCTGTTTGCCGCCGCGCCCGACTTGAAGCGCTTCGTCATCACCGCGCAAGACGGGGTGGCGCTCATCGCCACGCTCACCGCCAAGTCGGAATTGGATACGGCGCCGCTCGAAGAGGCCGCGGCGGCCGTGCCGGGCACGCGTTTCGTGGCGCCGCTCGCGCGCATCGCCGACACCTTTCACCGCGTGCGCATTCGCGCCACCTGGCTCGTGATCCTGGGTTATTTGCTCATCTCGGCGCTGCTGCTGTGGCGCTACGGCCTGCGCGAGGCCTGGCGGCTCCTCTACCCGCCGCTCCTGGCGCTGGGACTCACCCTCGGGTTCCTAGGCTGGCTCGGCGAACCCCTCAACCTGTTCGTGCTGGTGGCGCTGATCCTGATCCTGGGCCTGGGGCGCGACTACGCCGTCTTCCTTCGGGAAGGCGGCGCGGCGCAACGTTCGCCCGCCCTGGCGGTCTCGCTCTCCGCGGTCTGCATGCTCTGCTCCTTCGGTCTCCTGGCCTTCAGCCGCATCCCGGTGTTGCACGTCTTCGGCCTGGCGAGCCTCGTCGGGATACTGGCGAGCTTCCTGGGCGCGCCCTTATCCTTGGCGCCGTCCCGCCGGAACGCGCCATGAGACCGCTTCGCCTCATTTTCCTGTCGGCCCTGCTGCTCGCCGCCTGCGCCGGCACGCCGTTGCCGCCGGGCTGCGAGCACCTGGGCCGCCACGGCGCCGTGTGCCTCTTGCCGCCGGCGTCGCTGCCGGCGCTGGACGGCAGCCGCCTCGTGACCGTGAACCGCGACGGCCAGGAACAGTCGTTCATGGGGCTGCTGCACGTGGACGACAAGGATTTCCGTCTCGCGGGCCTGAGCCTGTTCGGCACCAGCCTGTTCACCCTGCATTACGACGGTCGCGACCTCAGCGCCCTGCCGGCGGACCAGACGCGCTACCTCACCCAGCTCGCGGTGATGCTGGAACTGACCCTCGCGGATCCCGCCGCCCTTACACCGCGGCTGCAGGGGCTCGATCTCAAGACCGGCACGCAGGACGGCAACGAGACCCGCGACCTCTACGAGGACGGCCGGCTGGTCGTGCACATCGAACGCAGCTTGGGCCCGCTCGCGGACGCGAGCCTGCGGATCGAGGTGCCGGCCTACAAGCTCTCGGTGGCCATGAAACCCATGCCCGCCAGCCCGCCACCGCCGTGAGCCGCGTCTATCTCCATGCCCTCGGCATCCTGAACGCCCTCGGCACGGGAGAGGCTGCGGTGCGCCAGGGTCTCAAGGCGGGCTCCACCGCCGGAATGGTGCTGCGTGAAGACTTCATCGCCGGGCGCGCCGCGCGCGTGGGCGTAGTCAACGCGGCGCTGCCGCCGCTCCCGCCCGGCTTCTCGGCTTACGATTCACGCAACAACCGGCTCCTGGCCGCCGCGGTGGCGCAGATTCGTCCCGTGATCGACGCGGCCGTGACGAAACGCGGTCCGCGGCGCGTGGGCGTGGTGCTCGGCACCAGCACCGCGGGCATCGGGGAAGGCGAGCGCGCCGTGGCCTCCCAGCAGGCCGGCCACGGCTTGCCCCCCGGCTACGACTACCGCCAGCAGGAAATCAGCAGCCCCAGCGAATACCTGCGTCGCGCTTTGGGGCTGCGCGGGCCCGCGTGGACCGTCTCCACCGCCTGCACCTCCAGCGCCAAGGCGCTCGCCTCGGCGCGGCGACTCATCGTCGCCGGCCTCTGCGACGCGGTGGTCACGGGCGGCGTGGACAGCCTCTGCCGCCTGACACTGAACGGTTTCGCGGCGCTGGAATCCGTGTCGAAAGATCTCTGCAACCCTTTCAGCCGGAACCGGGACGGCATCAGCATCGGCGAGGCGGCGGCGGTGTTTCTGATGAGCCACGAGCCGGGTCCCGTGGCGCTGCTCGGCATCGGCGAATCTTCCGATGCTTATCACATCTCGGGGCCGGACCCCGAGGGGCGCGGCGCGGAGTTGGCCCTGCGCCAGGCCCTCACCGAAGCGGGAGTGACGAGCGTCGATTATCTCAATCTGCACGGCACCGCCACGCCCCAGAACGACCTCATGGAAAGCCACGTGGTTGCGCGGGTGCTCGGTCCGTCCACGCCCTGCAGCTCGACGAAGCCATTGGTGGGCCACACCCTGGGCGCGGCCGGCGCCACCGAAGCGGCGTTCTGCTGGATGTTGCTCACGGAACCCGGGCCCGCGCCGCTCCCGCCCCATGTCTGGGACGGCGTCGCCGACCCGGCGCTCGCATCCCTGCGCCTCTGCGCCCGGGGCGACGCGGCGCGGCGCTGCAAGCTCGTGGCCAGCAATTCCTTCGCCTTCGGCGGCAACAATGCCTGCCTGGTGCTGGGGGCCTGATGCAGGATTACCCCGCCATCACGGAACTCCTCCCCCACCGTGGGCCGGCGGTGTTGCTGGACACGGTGCTGGAAGACACGCCCGACAAGATTCGCGCGCGGGCGCGCATCGGCGCGGACCACCCTTATTTCGTGGCGGGCCGGGGAGTCCCCGCCTGGGTCGGCATCGAACTCATGGCCCAGGCCGCGGCGGCCCACGCGGGCTTGAAGGCGCGGCTCTCGCAAAAACCGCCGAACGCGGGCATGCTGCTCGGCACGCGCCGCTTCGAGGCTCTGGAGCCCTGGTTCCGGGAGGGTATGGAACTGGAAGTGGTGGCGGAGCAGGAGTTCGGCGCCACGGGCGAGGGCGGCGTGTCCGCCTGCGTCTGCTCCATCTACTCCGGGGGGCGCACGCTCGCCACCGCGACGTTGGTGGTGCTCGAAATCATCGAGGGGATGAAGCCGTGAAAACGGGACGACGGGTGCTGGTGACGGGGGCGAGCGGTGGCATCGGCGCCGCCATCGCCCGCGCGCTCGCGCCCATGGGCTTCGAACTGTGCCTGCACTATCACAGCAACGCGGCCAAAGCCGAAGCGCTGGCGAAGCAGCTGGGCAAGGCCGTGACGCTCGGATTCGATGTGGCGGACCGGGAGGGCGCGCGCCGGGCGCTGGAGCAGGAGCTGGAAAGCCGCGGCCCGTTCTGGGGCGCGGTGTGCACCGCCGGCATCCATGCCGACAACGCCTTCCCCGCCATGCCCGCCGGCGACTGGGACCGGGTGGTGAACGCCAACCTCAACGGTTTCTACAACGTGCTGCATCCGCTCGTCATGCCGCTGGTGCGGCTCAAGGACGGCGGCCGCATCGTCACCATCACCTCCGTCTCCGGGCAGATGGGCAACCGCGGCCAGACCAACTACAGCGCCGCCAAGGCGGGGCTCATCGGCGCGAGCAAGGCGTTGGCGGTGGAACTCGCCAGCCGCCGCATCACCGTGAACTGCGTGGCGCCGGGGTTCATCGACACCGGCATGACCGACGGCCTGCCCATCGAGGAGATCCTGAAGCAGATCCCCCTGGGGCGCGCCGGCACGCCGGAGGAAGTGGCGGGCCTGGTGGCCTATCTCTTCTCCGAGTCCGCCGCCTACATCACGCGCCAAGTGCTGGGCGTGAACGGAGGCATGCTCTGATGCGCCGCGTCGTCGTCACCGGCATGGGCGGGATCACCGCCCTCGGCCACGACTGGGAGACCATCCGCGCCGCGCTCAAGGCGCGGCGCTCGGGTGTGCAATACCTCAAGAACCTGGACGAATACGAAGGCTTGAACACACGGCTCGGCGCGCCGGTGATGCCCTATGCACTGCCGCCCCACTACGACCGCAAGACCCTGCGCAGCATGGGGCCGGTGGCGGTGATGTCCGCGCTCTCGGCGGAACAGGCGTTGGCCCATGCCGGCCTCACCGGCGACCCCATCCTGAAGTCCGGCCGCACCGGCCTCGCCCACGGCGCCTCCGCCGGCAGCGCGCTCGCGGTGCTGACCTTCGGCAAGATGGAGATGACCAAGAAGGTGAAGAGCGTCACCTCCAATACCTACGTGCAGATGATGAGCCACACGGGCGCCGTGAACATCGGCATGCTGCTCGGCATCACCGGCCGCGTGATCCCCTCCAGCAGCGCCTGCACCTCCGGGAGCCAGGCCATCGGCTTCGCCTACGAGACCATCCAGCAAGGCAAGCAGACGGTGATGATCGCCGGCGGTGCGGAGGAACTCTCCGTCGGGCCCATCGCCATGTTCGACACCATGTACGGCGCCAGCGTGAAGAACGACACGCCCCAGGCCACGCCGCGCCCCTTCGACCGGGACCGGGACGGGATCGTCATCGGCGAAGGCGCGGTGAGCCTGATCCTGGAGGACCTGGACTATGCACGCTCGCGCGGTGCCCGCATCCTCGCGGAGGTGGTGGGCTTCGGCACCAATTCCGACGGCGCGCACATGACCCAGCCCCTGCAGGAAACCATGGTGCAGGCCATACGTCTCGCCCTGGAGGACGCCAAGCTCTCGCCGGACGCCATCGGCTACGTGAGCGCCCACGGCACCGCCACCGCGCGCGGCGACGTGGCCGAATCCCAGGCGACCCGCGAAGTGTTCAACCGCCGCGTTCCCCTGAGCTCCCTCAAGAGCTACTTCGGCCACACGCTAGGCGCCTGCGGCGCGCTGGAGGCCTGGCTGCCCATCGAGATGATGCGCGAGGGCTGGTTCGCCCCCACCCTCAACCTCGACAACCTGGATCCGGCCTGTGCCGACCTCGACTACATCACCGGCGAGGGACGGAAGCTCGAGGTGGAATACCTGATGAACAACAACTTCGCGTTCGGCGGCATCAATACGAGTCTTATCTTTCGCCGCTGGAAAGACTGAACCGGACGCCGCGCGTGGATCAAGACGTGGAGATCCTGGTGGCGGAGTACGCCGAGGACGGGGCCGCCGGGGATGAGTTGTTGGCGCGGCTGCATCCCGAAGAGCAGGCTCGTTGCCGCGGCTTCACACGTCCGGCGCGCCGCGCGAGCTTCCTCGCCGGACGCGCCCTGCTGCTGGAAGCGGTCGCCAGGGTGGTGGGGCGGGCGGACCCTCGGGCACTGCGCACTTCCGGAAACGGCGGCGTGAACTACGAAGCCGCCCCGCTCCATCTCAACCTCAGTCACAGCGGCGGGCTCATGGCTGCCGCCGTCGCGACGCTGCCCGTGGGCGTGGACCTGGAGCAGGTGCGGCCACGGCTCTCGGCCGAGCAACCCGGGCGGGTGTTCCCTTCCGCAGAGATGGCCTGGTTCGAAAAGATTCCCGCACGTGAACGGCTCGAGGCCTTCTATCTCCTCTGGACACTGAAGGAGTCCGCCTGCAAAGCGGCGGGCCTCTCCGTGTGGGAGGGCTTGGGCCGCGCGCGGTTCGACCCCGCCGGCGGCCGCGCGGAGCTGGATCCGCCGTTCCCGCCCGGAAGCTGGGCGTTCCTGAATGCCGGTCTTGCCGGATGGCAGTTGTCGGTGGCCTTGATCGGCAAGGGCGAAGACCTGCAGGTCCGCTGCCGCCGTCGGGCGGACCGGGACCTGTGGCTGACGGAGCCGCTCTCCGAAGCGATCTGTCTCTACCGGCCTTGATAACGGTGCTCTGGCGTTAGCCACGTCCATCGGCTACAAGATGGGACCCATGACAGCGCCCGATAGACCCGCCGATGCCCCCGGCATGCGCCTTCGCCAACTGCGCTGGCTCTTGCCGCCGTTCAGCGTGGTTTTCATCGCCGTGTCGGTATTCGGTTGCGGGTGGTGGGGCTGGCCGCCGCTGCCTTTCGCGGCAATCGCCTTGCTCTTGGTGGCGGTTTCCACGGACGGCATCGCACGCCCTTCCTCCAGCCTCTTCTATCCGACGCTCAGCCACGGACCTCGTGGCACGAAGCGCGTGGCGCTCAGCTTCGACGACGGCCCGGATCCTGCGGTGACGCCGCAGGTGCTGGATGTGCTCGCGCGCCACGGCGCCCGCGCCACGTTCTTCGTCATCGGCAGCGCCCTTGAGGCGCAACCCGAACTCGCGCGGCGCATGGTGCGGGAAGGCCACGTCATCGGGAACCATTCCTGGCAGCATTCGCCCTGGCAGAATTTCTGCGGCGCCGCCTGGCATGCGCGGGAGCTGGCGCGCGGCGAAGAGGCGGTGGCGGGCTTCACCGGGCAGGAGCGGGTGCTTTACCGTCCGCCCATCGGCTTGAAGAGCCCCGAACTCGGCCGCGCCGTCTGGACGCGGGGCCTGACCCTCGTGGCTTGGTCGCTGCACTCCAAGGACACCCGCGACCGCGATCCCGCGAGCATCGCCCGGCGCGTGCTCGCGCGCGCGCAGGGCGGCGACATCGTGCTCCTGCACGACGGCCATCATCTGCCGGGCGGACATCGCGAGCATTGCGCCGAAGCGCTGCGGATCATTCTCGAAGGGCTCGAGGCGCGCGGCCTGGAATGCGTCACCGTACCGGAACTCCTGGGTCTTTCCGGCGGCGCGTGAACCCCAAGACCGGGTCCAAACCTTGCCTGGGCGGCCGGAAGCGTTACCATAGCGACATAGACCGGCCTTCCGGACCGGCAACACTCAAAAACCGTTTCCGAGCGAGGCCATGGCGACACTGGACGTTTTCGAGACCCTCAAGACCACCCTGGTGGAGCAATTCGGCCTTGATCCCGCCAAGATCGTGCCGGAGGCACGGCTGCTGGAAGACCTGGACCTGGACAGCATCGACGCCGTGGACATGATCATCAAGTTGCAGGAGATCACCGGCCGCAAGGTGAGCCCCGAGGACTTCAAGGGCGTGCGCACCGTCGGCGACGTGCAACGCGTCATCGAGAAACTGCTGGCGGCGCCGGCCGTCTAGCGCCGCCCCCTCTCTAAAGCCCCAAAACGCAGGCTTTTCCGCCCGAATCCGGCTACCGGGTTCGGGCTGTTACAATTCTTACTCGTCCCACTTCCTGATTTCTCCTCCCATGCGCCCAACAGACGCAGAGAGCACCGACTTCGGTTACGAGCGCGTCGCCGTCCAGGACAAGGCGGAGCGGGTGCGGCGCGTGTTCGCCTCGGTGGCGGAACGCTACGACCTCATGAACGACCTCATGTCCTTCGGCGTGCACCGCCTGTGGAAGCGCTTCGCCCTCGGCCAGACGGGCCTCAAGCCCGGACAGCGGGCGCTGGACGTGGCGGGCGGCAGTGGCGACCTGGCGCGGGGCCTCGCCGCGCAGGTGGGCGAGACCGGCCGCGTGTGGCTCACCGACATCAACCCCTCCATGCTTGAGCAGGGCCGCCGCCGCCTGGTGGACGCCGGCATCGCCGGCAACGTGGAATACGCGCTGGCCGACGCCGAAGACCTGCCGTTCGAATCCAACCACTTCGATTGCGTCACCATCGCCTTCGGCCTGCGCAACGTGACGCACAAGGACCAGGCGCTCGTCAGCATGCACCGGGTGCTGAAACCCGGCGGTCGGCTCCTGGTGCTGGAGTTCTCCCATCCCACATCGGAGGGACTGAAGTCCCTCTACGACACTTATTCTTTCCGCGTGCTGCCCTGGCTCGGACGGCACGTGGCGAAGGACGAGGCGAGCTATCGTTACCTCGCGGAATCCATCCGCATGCATCCGGATCAGGAAACCCTGAAGGGCATGATGCAGGCGGCGGGTTTCGTGCGTTGCGATTACTTCAACCTCAGCGGCGGCATCGTCGCCCTGCACCGCGGGTTCAAGGCGTGAGCGCCGTCCGGGGCAGCGGGCTCCTGGCGGCGGGCGTGGAATACGCCCTCAACATGGCCCTCGAGGGCTCCGGCGCCGCTCGCGCGGATCTCAAGCGTCTGGACGGAAAGATCGTGCGGCTCGACTTGAAGGGCCTGCCCCTGACGCTGCACTTCCTGCCCCAAGGGGAGCGCCTCACGGTGGCCTCGGACTACCACGGCGAAGCGGACATCCGCCTCGAGGTGCCGGCCGCCGCCCTCCCCGGCCTGGCGCTGAAGCGCGACGACACGCCGCCCAAGGGCATGCGCATCGAGGGCGACGCCGAGACCGCCCAGGTGTTCTCGCGCCTCTTGAAGCAGGCCCACGTGGATTGGGAGGAGTTGCTGTCGCGGCAGATCGGCGACGTGGCCGCCCACCAGATCGGCAACCTGGTCCGCGGCCTGCACCGTTGGGGGCGCGACTCCGCAGAGCGGCTCGGCCAGGATCTCGCCGACTACCTGCACTACGAGAGCGGCAGTCTGCCGCCGCGCCACGAGGTGGAGGGCTTCCTCTCGGGCGTGGACCGGCTGCGGGACGACGTGGAGCGCCTGAGCGCCCGCGTCCAGCGGTTCGCCCAAAAGGCGGGGCCGGCGTGATCAGCGCCCGCCAGTCGCTCAGGCTCCTGCGCGTCAACACGGTGCTGGTGCGCCACGGGTTGGACGAGCTCGTCATGGCCACGCACCTGTTCCGGCCGGTGCGCTTCCTGGTCTACCTCTCGCCCTTCTATTGGTTCCGGGACAAGTCCATCGGCCGGGGGGCGCGCATCCGCGGCGCGCTGGAAGATCTCGGACCCATCTTCGTGAAATTCGGCCAGGTGCTCTCCACCCGCCGCGACCTGCTGCCCCTGGATATCTCCGACGAACTCGCCAAGCTCCAGGACCGGGTGCCGCCCTTCCCGGGCGCGGCCGCCCGTGCCATGGTGGAAGAAGCGCTCGGCAAACCCGTCACTGAACTCTTCGCCGAATTCGACGAAAAGCCGCTCGCCTCCGCCTCCATCGCCCAGGTGCACGCCGCGAAACTCAAGGACGGCCGCGAGGTGGTGGTGAAGGTGCTGCGCCCCGGCGTCGAACGCCAGGTGCACGCCGACCTCGACGTGCTCTATCTCATCGCGGAACTGGCGGAGCGCTACTGGCGCGACGGCCGGCGCCTACGGCCCCTCGAAGTGGTGGCGGAATACGAGAAGACCGTGCTGGACGAGCTGGACCTCGTGCGCGAGGCGGCCAACGCCGCTCAGCTCAAGCGCAACTTCGAAGGTTCGGACCTCTTGTACGTGCCCGAGGTGAACTGGGACCTGACGCGGCGGGACGTGATGGTCATGGAACGCATCCACGGCGTGTCCATACGCAACGTGGCGGCGCTTCGTGCGGCGGGCACGGACATGCAGAGGCTCGCCGAGAACGGCGTGCAGATCTTCTTCACCCAGGTGTTCAGGCACAACTTTTTTCACGCCGACATGCACCCGGGAAACATCTTCGTGGGCGTCGACGATCCCAGGCATCCGGTCTACATGGCGGTGGATTTCGGCATCATCGGCACCCTGGGCCCGCGGGACCAGCACTACCTCGCCGAGAATTTCCTGGCGTTCTTCAAGCGCGACTACAAGCGGGTGGCGGAGCTGCACCTGGAATCCGGCTGGGTGCCGGCGGGCACACGGGTGGATGAGTTCGAGACCGCCATCCGCACGGTCTGCGAGCCCATCTTCAACAAACCCCTGAAGGACATCTCCTTCGCCCAGGTGTTGCTCAGGCTCTTCCAGACGGCACGACGCTTCAACATGGAAGTGCAGCCCCAGTTGATGCTGCTCCAGAAGACCCTGTTCAACATCGAGGGCTTGGGACGGGAGCTCTATCCGGAACTGGACCTGTGGAAAACCGCCAAGCCCTTCCTGGAGGAATGGACCCGGGAGCGCATGAGTCCGAAGGCCACCTTCAAGCGGCTCCTGGCCGGGCTGCCGGTAATCCGCGAGCTCATCCTCGAATCCCCCGGACGCATCAACACCATCCTGCGCCGCCTCGCCGAGGACGGCGGCGAGGCCAAGGCGGCGGAGCAAATGCGGTTACAGGAAGCGACGCGGGAACTGCGGCGCCATGTCTATCAGGCGGCGGCGGGCGGGGCCCTGTTATTGGGTGGCCTGGTGATGCTCGGTTTCGGTACGACGCCGGTTTGGGTCGACGTCGCGATTGCTGTCGGCGGCGTCGCACTGCTCTTCTGGGGAAGAATGACCGGTTGACGGGCGTTATAAGCCGCTGATCAATTCCCCAGGGAAGTCACTGCATCCGGCAATGGATGCTTCTCCTGCAGTTCCACGATCCTGGACGGTGCGACGAGCTTCAGGTCCTCTCCCGCGAGCTTGGGCAATTCCTCTTCCAGCACCTTGAGCGTCGCGGGACGCGGGTGGCCGATGGCGAGGGCGAACCCCCGCTCCCGGGCGATCCTGATCAGCTTCCGCCACTGTTCGCGCACCGCGTCCTCCGTATTCACGTCGTCCAGGAACACGCTGCGGCGCGCCGCCGGCACGTGCTGCTCCAGGGCCACCTGGTAGGCGACGCTGTCCGTGGTGGTATAGCTGTCGAGATAGTAGTAATGCCCCACCGCCCTCACCGCCTGGAGTATCCAGGCCATGTCGCCGGGATGCTGGGTGAGGAGGCTGCCCTCGTGGTTGTTGACGCCGGCCAGGTGCGGGATGGAGGCCATGTCGTCCTGCACCGTCGCCTTCATGTCCGCTTCGTTCATGTGGAGGGTGATGCCGCCCGGGCCCAGCGGAATGCCCTCCATCGACTGCATCGGCAGGTGCAGCAGCACTTCCTTGCCGGCGGCGTGGGCAAGCTCGGCGATATCCACGGAATGCTCGGTGTGCGGCAGGATGGAGCAGGCCACGGGGCCGGGCAGCGCCGCCGCACGCCTGCCTTCCGCCAGGTTGTTGCCGAGGTCGTCAATGACCACGGCGATCACCGCGGGTTGGGTCGGGGCGTCTTCCGCGGCGAGCGGCATTGCCGCGAACGCCTGGCCAAGGATGGCCAGACCGTAGACAACACCAAGGACGGTTGGAAGCCTCATCCGCCCCGGTTCGCGCGCAGCACCGCCAGCCCCTTCAGCATGTTGAGCGCCTGGTAGAGCTGGAAGTCCTTGGCGGCCAGGTCATCCGCTGCGCGGATCGCGGCGTTGCCGGTGGCCGGCGCGGGTGTCGTGTTGGTGAGATGGCGCGAGAGCTTGGATTCATTCAAGGTGGCGCCACTGCCCTCCTGGGCATTGGCCGTCAATTCCAGCGGGTCCACCACCACGTCCGGAACGATGCCCTCCGCCTGGATGGAACGGCCCGAGGGCGTGTAGTAGAGCGAGGTGGTGAGCTTGATGGCATCGCCCTGGGGCAGCGGGATCACGGTCTGCACCGAGCCCTTGCCGAAGGTCTGGTTGCCGAGGATCAGTGCGCGGTGGTTGTCCTGCAGGGCGCCCGCGACGATCTCGGCTGCCGAGGCGGTGCCCTCGTTCACCAGCACCACCAGCGGCGCCCCGTCCAGGATGTCCCCCGGGCTGGCGCGGCGCTGGAAGTTGGCGTCCGGCGCGCGGCCGCGGGCGCTGACGATGAGCCCATGCTCTAGGAAGTCGTCGGACACCGCCACCGCGGCATCCAGCAGGCCCCCGGGGTTGTTGCGGATGTCGAGCACCAGGCCGGCGAGCGGCGCGCCGTTCTTCTTGACGAGTTCTTTCATGCCCTTCGCCACGCCCCCGGCGGTGTCGTCGCCGAAGTCGCTGATGCGCAGGTAGCCATAGCCCTTGGCGAGCAGCTCCGCGTGGGTGGAGGGCACGCGCACCTCCTCGCGGGTGAGCTTCACGGTGTAGGTCCGGTCCGAATCCTCCGGCAGGAGCGTGAGCGTGACGCTCGTGCCGGGCTTGCCCTTCAACAGGTCGCTCACCTGGTCGAGCGTGAGGCCGTCGGTGGCGGTGTCGTTCACCTGCAGGATGGCGTCGCCCGCCTGCACGCCGGCGCGGGCCGCGGGCGAGCCGTCGATGGGCGTGACCACCACCACGTCGCCGTTGTCGTCCTCGCCAATGTCGATGCCGATGCCGTTGTACTCGCCACGGGTGAAATCCTCCATGTCGGAGAACGCGGCCTTGTCCAGGAAGTCGGAATGCGGGTCGAGGTTGCCGAGCATGCCGCGGATGGCGCCCTTGATGAGGGTCTTGTCGTCCACCGGCTCCACGTACTGCTGTTTGACGAGCTCCATCACGTCGGCGAGCTGGCGCACCTCCTCCCAAGGAAGCGGCTTGGCGGCGGGCTTCGCGGGCGCAGGCGGATCCGCGGCAAACAGCGCGAGGGAGGCGGCGGCGAGCAGCGCGAACGCGAGCGCGGCGGCGAAAAAACGCGTGCGGGAAATCATGGCGGCGGTCCTAAGGCGGGTTCAAATCCGCATCGAATGGCGTGGAGAAGCAACAGTATACCCGCGGCTTCTCAGCCGCCGGGCAGGCGTCCGCGACACCAGCGCCGCGGGTCCAGGGTCTCGGTGTTATGTCGCAATTCGAAATACAAGGCCGGCTGGTCCTGGCCGCCCGTGTCGCCGACCGCGGCAACCACTTCGCCGGCTTTTACCCAATCGCCCACCTGCCGGCTGACACTCTGGTTGTGGGCGTAGATGCTCAGGTAACCGTCGCCGTGGTCCAGGATCAGCAGTAGTCCGAAGTGCGGCATCCAGTCGGCGTAGACCACGCGCCCCTGGGACACCGCGCGCACCGGCGCGCCGGCGGGCGCGGCAATGAGGTCGCCGTCCCAGCGCAGGTGCCCGCC
>JBLNDO010000089.1:0-18857 GCA_050261675.1 Bacillota bacterium | reverse complement strand
GCGCCAGGGGCGACATCGTGGTCTTCATCGACGACGATACGTCCTTCGAACCGGACTTCGTGGCCAAGCACGTGGCCGCCCACGCCGACGGCACCGATATCGTCCAGGGCCGCGTCACGGAGCAGGGGTCCAAAAGGCCCGATCGCCCTACCTGGCTCACGGACACATTGCGCTTCGAGGGCGGGGATAATTACGACCGGGACGGTCTCACCAACAATATCACCGGTTGCAACTTTTCCCTGCGCCGGGAGGTGGTGGCACGCATCGGCTACTTCGATGAGAACTTCAAGGGCGTCTCGGTTCGCGAGGAAAGCGATTACGCGCGTCGCGCCTTCAAGGCGGGTCTGAGCTTCAAGTTCGCAGCCTCGGCCGCCCTCTTCCACCACAGGAGCCCCACGGGGGGCGTCGGCAGCGGCGTCAGGAACAATTTCTTCGAGAAGTCCTACTACTACTGCGAACTCCTGTTCGCCAAGAAACATTTTCCGGCCTGGACGGTATGGAACTATCGCCTGCGGCTCTACCTCCGCGGTTTCAAGAACCTGAGAAAGCTGATCCAGGCGGCTGAAAGAGAGGCAGACGAGGCGTTAAAGGGTGCGCCGCATGCGGCGCACGACCAGCCAGGGAAAGCTGGGCCGTACTCGACTCCAGGAACGGATAAGGACTAAGGAGTCGACAGCTTCAGTCCGATGATGCCTGTCAGGATCAGTCCCAGGCAGAGGAGCCGCAACGGCGCCATGGATTCCCCGAAGAGATACATTCCCAGCAGCGCGGTACCGAACACGCCGATGCCCGTCCAGACCGCATAGGCGGTACCGATGGGGAGGTGGCGGGCCACCAGCCCCAGGAGCCCCATGCTCACGACCATGGCGGCGAGCGTCAAGCCAGTGGGAATGGGCCGGGTGAATCCGGCCGTGTATTTGAGCCCTACCGCCCAGGCCACCTCGAACAGCCCGGCGACGAGCAGCAGTGCCCACGCGAGGTTGAGACTCACCGTTTTCCGGACTTAAGGTCCGCGCCCACTTCGACCAGATAGTCCCGGAAGGTATTGCCGAGTTCGGTGTGCTTCAAGCCGAAGTCCACGGTGGCCCGCAGGTAGCCGCTCTTGCTGCCGCAATCGTAGCGCACGCCCTCGAATTCATAGGCGAAGACCTTCTCGTGTTTCAGCAGGGCCGCGATGGCGTCGGTGAGTTGGATCTCACCGCCGGCGCCGCGGCCGGTGGACCTGAGGAGATCGAAGATGCGCGGCGTCAGCAGGTAGCGCCCCACCACGCCCAGGTTGGAGGGCGCCACCTCGGGCTTGGGCTTCTCCACGATATGCTCGACCTGGTGCAGGCGCTTGTCGCTGTTCGCGGGCTTGATGATGCCGTAGCGGTTGGTCTCCTCGGGTTTCACCCGCTCGATGCCCACCACGCTCGACTGGTGTTTCGCATAGACGTCCGCCATCTGCCGCAACGCGGATTTGCCGTGGCCGTCGATCAGATCGTCCGCCAACAGCACGAAGAAGGGTTCCTGTCCCACCGCGGGCTCGCCGCAGAGCACGGCGTGGCCGAGGCCGAGCGCCTCCGCCTGGCGTATGTACACGCAGGTCACGTGCTTCGGCACGATGCCTTGCAGCATCTCCAATTCCTCGTTCTTGCCGCGGCGCGCCAGCTCCGACTCCAACTCGGGTGCGCTGTCGAAATGATCCTCGATGGCGCGCTTGGTGCGGCTCGTCACGAACACCAGCACTTCCACGCCCGCCTCCACCGCCTCCTCCACGGCATATTGGATGAGCGGCTTGTCCACGACCGGCAGCATCTCCTTCGGGCTCGCCTTGGTGGCGGGCAGGAAACGTGTGCCGAGGCCCGCCACCGGAAAAACCGCCTTGCGGATGCGCGTCGTGGACATGGTTTCCCTTCTTGTTTGCCGGACGGGCCGATTCTAGCCCATCACCTTGGGGTGCACGCTCTGTCCTGGGCCGGACAAGAGCACCTCGTGGAACGGCATGGTGCTGTCCCAGGTCTTGCAGCTCGGGCACTGCCAATAGAGCGTGCGGCTGCGGAAACCGCATTCCTCGCAGCGGTAGCGCGGGCCATTCTTCATGAGGTCGCGGACCGCCACGCGCAGCGGTTCCATGTCGCTCATGGCCTGGCCGCCGTGTCGCTGGGCGAGGGCCGCATGCATCTGATAGAGGCCCCGCAAGGTCGGCTCGGTGCGCAGGTACTCCACTACGCACTCCCTCGACACCTCGTCGTCCAGGCTGTCGTCCAAGACCGCCGCGAGGCCGATATAGCGCGCCGATTTGGGTTCGCGCTCGCGCAACTTCTGCAGCATGGCGGTGAATTCGCCGTGGCCGTCCAGCCGCCGGGTGATGCGCGCCAGGGCGGGCAAGGCTTCGGGCGCGTAGCGGATCTCGTGCTCCAGCACCTGCTCGAAGTTGTGGCGGCTTTCCTTCCAGTCCGAGGCGTTCTCGGCAATCTGCGCCAGCATCAAGTGGGCACGCACGCAGTCCCCGTCCTGGGATTGTGCGCGCTTCAGGAATTTCTGAGCCAGAGGCACGTCCTGGGCCAGGAGCGCACTCTGGGCGAGCTCGCAGTAGTACTGGGCGATGATGCGATTCTCGGGCTCGGTGGTCAGGGATTCCAGCCGCTTGCGCATGGCGATGGCCTGTTCCCAGTCCCGCTGCATCTCGTAGAGCGTCACCAGGCTGTGCAGCACCTGCTCGGTGTAGGACGGAGCGTCCAGAAGTTCCAGCAGGATGGTCTCGGCCCTATCCATCAGCCCGGCGCGCAGGTAATCCTGCGCCAGCTCGAACAGCGCCTCGGCACGGTGTTGCCGGCTCAGGTTGGGGCGGGCGATAAGGTTCTGGTGGATGCGGATGGCGCGGTCGGCCTCGCCGCGGCGGCGGAACAGGCTGCCGAGCGCGAAGTGGGTCTCGACGGTGTCCGAATCCACCTCCGCCATGCGGATGAACACCTCGATGGCCTTGTCCGGTTCCTCGTTGAGCAGGAAATTGAGGCCCTTGAAATATTCGGCACTGGCGAACTTCGACGGGAGATGCCGGCTGCCGGCCCGGGTCCAGCGCGCCAGGAACCAGCCGCCCAGGCCCGCCGCCACCACCAGCAGGAAGACGATGGCGCCGGAATCAGCGCTCATGGCGGAAAGGAACGCTGCGCAGGTTGCGGATCTCCGCTTCGGCCTCGCGCAGGCTGCGCTGCAGCCGGCGGCTTTCCCGCTTCTGGCGGAATACCACCAGGAAGCCGCTTACGAGGCCCAGAAGCCAGCCCAGCACGGCCGCTCCCAGGAGCGCCGAAGACAGGTGCACCTCTTCGCTGCCCACGAGATAGTCGAGCTCCACGATGGCGCCGTTGGCGTAGGCCAAGAGCAGCGCCAGTGCGAACACGATCAGTAGTGAAATTAGTGTGATCCAACGGAGCATGGCGTCTCACTCGGGTGCCCGGCGCGATGGCCGCTCCGGAATCAGGCTTTTTGCGCGTCGCCTTCGATGCCGTTGTTCACGCGGTCGCGCAGGTCCTTGCCCGGCTTGAAGTGCGGCACATACTTGCCCGGCAGCGCCACGGCGTCGCCGGTCTTGGGGTTGCGGCCCATGCGCGGCGGGCGGAAATGCAGCGAGAAGCTGCCGAAGCCGCGGATCTCGATGCGCCGTCCGGTGGAAAGCGCTCCGCTCATGCGCTCGAGGATCATCTTCACGGCGAGTTCGATGTCCTTGGCCGCGAGGTGGCTCTGCTTGCGCGAGATGAGTTCGATCAGCTCAGACTTTGTCATGCTCCGCCTTCCGTCGAACTGTCGTTTAAACGTTACACGCCCCGGGATTCATGAAAAGGGCGCCCGCGGCATCCGCCGCGGGCGCCGGTTCGTCACTCTTCCTTGCCACCGCCGATGTGCTCCTTGAGGAGATCGCCCAAGGCGGTGGTGCCGCCGGCGGTTCCGGAAGCGCCACGGCCGTAGTCTTCCATGGCCTGCGCCTCTTCCTGGAGCTCCTTCGCCTTGACCGACAGGCTCAGGGTGCGGTTCTTGCGATCGACACCCGTGAAGCGGGCTTCCACCTCGTCGCCTTCCTTCAGCACCGTGCGCGCATCCTCGATGCGGTCGCGCGAAAGCTCGGAAGCGCGCAGGTAGCCCTCGATGCCGTTGCCGAGGTCCACGGTTGCGCCCTTGGCGTCCACCGCGGTGACTTTGCCCTTCACGATACTGCCCTTCGGATGGTCGGCCAGGAAGTTGGAGAACGGATCTTTCTCCAACTGCTTGATGCCGAGCGAGATGCGCTCGCGCTCCGCGTCCACCGCGAGCACGACCGCTTCGACTTCGTCGCCCTTCTTGTAGTTGCGCACCGCCTCTTCGCCCGGCATGTCCCAGGAGATGTCGGAGAGGTGCACCAGGCCATCGATGCCGCCGTCCAGGCCCACGAAGATGCCGAAGTCAGTGATCGACTTGATCTTGCCTTTGATGCGATCGCCCTTGTTGTGGCTGTTGGCGAAGTCTTCCCAGGGGTTGGGCTTGCACTGCTTCATGCCGAGCGAGATGCGGCGGCGTTCCTCGTCGATGTCCAGCACCATCACCTCGGTCTCGTCGCCCACCTGGACGACCTTGGCCGGATTGATGTTCTTGTTGGTCCAGTCCATCTCGGATACGTGTACCAGGCCTTCGACGCCCGGCTCGATCTCGACGAAGCAGCCGTAATCGGCCAGGTTCGTGACCTTGCCGAACAGTCGCGTGCCGTTCGGGTAGCGGCGGGCGATGTCGACCCACGGATCCTCGCCCAGCTGTTTCAGACCGAGCGAGACGCGGTTACGCTCGCGGTCGAACTTCAGTACCTTGACGTCGATCTCCTGGCCCACGGCCACGACTTCCGACGGATGCTTGACGCGCTTCCACGCCATGTCGGTGATGTGCAGCAGGCCGTCGATGCCGCCGAGGTCGACGAACGCGCCGTACTCGGTGAGGTTCTTGACCACGCCCTTGACGACGGCGCCTTCCTGCAGCTTGGTGAGCAGCTCTTCGCGCTCGGCGCTGTATTCCTGCTCCACCACCGCGCGGCGGGAGACCACCACGTTGTTGCGTCGTTGGTCAAGCTTGATGACCTTGAACTCGAGTTCCTTGCCTTCCAGGTAGACGGGATCGCGCACCGGGCGCACGTCCACCAGAGAACCGGGCAGGAAGGCGCGCACGCCGTCGATCTCGACGGTGAAGCCGCCCTTCACCTTGCCGGTGATGAAGCCCTTGACGATCTCGCCCTTGTTGAACGAGTCCTCGAGGCGGGTCCAGGAACGGGCGCGCTTGGCTTTTTCGCGCGACAGACGCGTCTCGCCGAAGCCGTCCTCGAACGCATCGAGTGCGACTTCCACGTCGTCGCCGACGGCGACTTCCAGCTCACCCTGTTCGTTGTAAAACTGCTCGGCGGGGATCACCCCTTCCGACTTGAGGCCGGCGTTGACGATGACGACGTCGGGCCGGATTTCAACCACGCGGGCCGTGAGGATCGACCCGGACTGCATCTTCTGTTGCTTGATGCTCTCTTCGAAAAGTTCTGCGAATGATTCGGTCATTGGGAGTTGCCTAACACCCCCCTCGCGAGGGGCACCTGTGTGTTGAACCGCCGCCCGGTCCTTCGGGCTCACGGGTTGTCAAAATGGGCTTGGGCGTCCCGCCCGGCCCGGTTTCAGTCATCGCCCCGACCGGGCGCCGAGGCGCCGGCCGGCCAGTTCCATGACCTGCTCCACCACCCGGGCAATGGGCACCCCGGTGGTATCCAGGGTGACCGCGTCGGGGGCCGCCTTGAGGGGCGAGATGGCGCGGGTCTGATCCCGCTCGTCCCGGGAGCTTATGTCACGAAAAAGGGCGTCAAGATTAGCAGTTAATCCTTTCTCTATCAACTGGTTATAGCGTCTTTGGGCCCTTTCCCGGGCGCTCGCGGTGAGGAAGATTTTGAGGTCCGCCTCGGGAAAAATGACGGTTCCCATGTCCCGGCCGTCGGCCACGAGGCCGGGGGGCTTGAGAAAGCTCCTTTGCAGGTTCTTGAGTCCCGCCCTGACCTCCGGAATGGCCGCGAGCTCGGATGCCCGCGCCCCGGTGTCCTCGGCCCGGACCTGGAGACTCACGTCCCGCCTCCCCAGGAGGATGCGTTCTCCGCCCTTCCCGTCCTCGCCGAATTCCACTTGCAGCCCCCGAGCCAGGGGTTCCAGTTCCGCGGGTGTGTTCGTCGCGGCGGCATCGGCCGCGATGGCCAGGATGCGGTACAGGGCGCCGCTATCCAACAGATGCCAGCCGAGTTGTTTCGACACCGCGCGGGCGATGGTGCCCTTGCCGGAGCCGCTGGGGCCGTCGATGGCGATGACGGGGATGGCGTTCACGCCGCGCGCCGGCCGCCGGAATGGATCGGCAGGCCGAGTTGCTCCGCCGCGGCCACGAAACCCGGAAAGGACGTGTCCACGTTGGCACAATCCAGGATGGTGAGGGGGGACGCGGCCTTGAGGGCCGCCATGGCGAACGCCATGGCGATGCGATGGTCCCCGTGGCTCTGGATCACGCCGCCCCGGAAACGCTCTACTCCCATGACGCTGATTCCGTCCTCGCTCAAGGTTGTAGTGATGCCCAAGGCCGAAAGGCCCGCGTGCATGGCTTCCAGCCGGTCGCTCTCCTTCACGCGCAGCTCAGCGGCACCGTGGACCCGCGTGACGCCCTCCGCCGTTGCGGCCGCGATCAACACCGCCGGAATATCATCGATGGCAAGCGCCACCAGTTCGGGATCGATCTCCACGGCCTTGAGCCGGGCGCCTTGCACTTCGATGTCGGCCACGGGCTCCGCGCCCCGATCGCGTGGATTGACGATCCGGATATCGGCGCCCATGGCACGGAGGATGCGGATCACGCCGTCGCGGGTCGGGTTCACACCCACGTTCTCCAGAACCAGACGGCTGCCGGGACACATGGCGGCCCCGACGAGAAAGAATGCGGCGGAGGAAAGGTCCCCCGGCACGTCTATTTGGGTGCCGTGCAGCGAGCCGCCGCCGTGGATGCCCACCCAGGCATCCTCCCACAGACATTCATGGCCGAAGGCCTCCAGCATGCGTTCCGTGTGGTCGCGACTTGGCCCCGGCTCGCGGATCCAGGTATAGCCGCCCGCGTAGAGTCCAGCGATGAGCAGCGCCGATTTCACCTGGGCGCTCGCCACCGGCATGGCATAGCGGAGCGGCTTCAGTGGCCGCGTACCGTGGATGGTGAGCGGCGCCTTGCCGTCGCGGCTTTCGATGCGTACGCCCATCTCCGCGAGCGGCTCGATCACCCGGCGCATGGGACGACGGCTGAGGGAATCGTCGCCGGTCAGCGTTGACGTGAAATCCTGTCCCGCCAGGAGACCTGCGAGCAGGCGCATGGCGGTGCCGGAGTTGCCGAGGTCCAGGGGCGACTTGGGCGCGCGCAGCCCCTCGCGTCCCCTGCCCCGCACGACTACCCGGTCGGGAGCGGGTGTCGCCGCCTCCACGCCCAGGGCGCGCAACGCGGCGAGTGTCGCGAGGCAGTCCGCTCCCGGAAGAAAACCCTCGATACGGGTCTCGCCTTCGGCGATGGCGCCGAGCAGCAGGGCGCGGTGGGAAATGGACTTGTCGCCGGGCACCCGGAGCCGGCCCTGTAACTGTCCGCCGGGTTCAATGCGGTAATCCAGGGGCGCCACCGGTGACACGGGCTCAGCCCTTCAGGACCTGTTTCAGCGCCGCCAGGAGGCGCTGGTTCTGCTCCGGCAAGCCCACGCTGATGCGCAGATGCCTGGGGAGACCGTAGGCATCCAGGGGCCGGGCGATGATGCCGTGCTTCAACAGCGCGTTGAAGACCTCGCGGCCCGGCCGGCCCATGTCGACGGTCACGAAATTGCAGATGGAGGGAATGGTCTTCAGCCCCAGGGCCTTCAGACCCGCATCGAGCCTGCGGATCTCCGCGCGGTTCAGTTCCAGCGTCTTGCGGATGTGCTCATGGTCACCGAGCGCCGCCGCCGCGCCCGCCTGTCCTAGGCTCCCGGGATTGAACGCGAGCCTCACCCGGTTCAGGAGCTCCACGAGCTTGGGATGCGCCAAGGCATAGCCGACGCGCGCGCCCGCGAGGCCGTAGGCCTTGGAAAAGGTGCGCATGACGATGAGGTTGGGAAACCGCGGCAGGAACCCGGTGCAATCGGGATACGCGGGCTCCAGGTCCTTCGCGAACTCGTGGTAAGCCTCGTCCACCAGCACCAGGGTGTCTTTGGGCATCTTCTCCAGGAAGGCCGAAAGATCGTTCTTGCCGAGCCAGGTGCCCGTGGGGTTGTTGGGGTTGGCGATGAAGACGAGGCGCGTGTCCGCCGTCACCGCGGTGGCCATCTTCGCAAGGTCGTGGCCGTAGGGCTGGCTGGCGTGGTCCGGCGGCAGGGCCTCCGCCACGCGCACCTCGGCGCTCGCCGCCTGGGAGACGATCTGGTAGACCGCGAAACCGTAGCGGGAGATGACCGCGGAACGTCCTGGGCCCAGGAAGGCACGGGCCGCCATTTCCAGGATGTGGTCCGAGCCCGTGGCGACGAGCACCCGGGCAACATCCGTCTTGTGGTGTTCCGCGATGGCGCGCTTCAGGGCGAACGCGTTGCCGTCGGGGTAGAGATAGGTCTCCTCCAACGCGGCGCGCATGGCCGAGAGCGCCTTGGGAGCGGTCCCCAGGGGATTTTCGTTCGAGGCGAGTTTGATGACGTCGGTGACGCCGAGTTCCCGCTGCAGCTCGGAGATGGGTTTGCCGGGCTCGTAGGGACGGAGCTGCCGCACCCCCGGCATGCAGAACTCCAGGGGATCGAACTCAGCCATTCCGGCGCTCGAACTCGTCCATGAAGCTCACCAGGGCTTTCACGCCCTCCTCCGGCATGGCGTTGTAGAGGCTGGCGCGCATGCCGCCGGCGAAACGGTGGCCTTTGAGACTCAACAGGCCGGCCTTCTCCGCCTCCGCCAGGAACTTGGGTTCCAGCGCCTTGTCGGCGCAGTTGAACGGCACGTTCATGACGGAGCGCACGGGTTTCGCGATCTTGTTCACGTAAAAACCGGTCCTGTCCACGCGTGCATACAGGAGTTCCGCCTTGCGGCGGTTGCGTTCCGCCATGGCCGCGGCGCCGCCCTGGCGTGCGATCCAGTGCAGCATCCGGTTGCACACGTACCAGGGATAGACCGAGGGCGTGTTGAGCATGGAATGCTGCTCGTCGTGGGCGCGGTAATCGAGCATGGTGGGAATGCCCACCGCCACCGGTTTCAAAGCATCCCGGCGCACGATCACCACCGTCAGACCGGCGATGCCGAGGTTCTTCTGGGCCGCGGCGTAGATGAGCGCATAACGCTTCACATCCACCGGACGCGACAGGATCATCGACGTCATGTCGGCGGCGAGCGGCAGACCCACCTCGGGAATGGAGGCGAATTCCACGCCGCCGATGGTCTCGTTGACGGTGTAATGCAGATACGCCGCGTCGTCCCGGATCTTCCAGCTGGAGACCGGCGGGATGTCCATGTAGCCGGAATCCTTGCCGTCCGCGGCGAGATTCGCCTGGGTGAGTTTCTGGCCTTCGGTCCAAGCGCGGTTGGACCAATGGCCCGTGACCACGTAGTCGGCCTTGCCGTTGGGGGCCGGGGCCAGGTTCACCGGTACCATGCCGAATTGGGTGGCGGCGCCGCCCTGCAGGAAAAGCACCGCGTAGTCCGCGGGGATGTCCATGAGCTTGCGCAACATGGCTTCCGTGTCGGCGGCGATGGGCTCGAACAGCGGCGTCCTGTGCCCCATCTCCATCACCGACATGCCGGTGCCGTGGTAGTCGAGCAGTTCCTCACGCAGCTCCAGCATCACTTCCGTGGGCAGCATGGCCGGCCCGGCGCCGAAGTTGTAGGCGCGTTGCACGCGCATCGCGTCCTTAGCCGCCGCCATTCTCGCCTCCCACGTCGCCCTCGATACGGTCCACGCCCACCAGCACCTCGCCTTCGGCGAGGCGGATGAGGCGCACGCCCTGGGTGTTGCGGCCGATGACCGAGATATCCTCCGCCGGAGTGCGCACCAGGGTGCCGGCGCTGCTGATGAGCATGATCTCCGCGTCCGGCGCCACCTGGATGGCGCCCACCACCTTGCCGTTACGCTCGGTGGTCTGGATGGAAATCACGCCTTGGCCGCCGCGGCCCTGCACCGGGTAATCGCTCACCGGGGTGCGCTTGCCATAGCCGTGTTCCGTGGCCGTGAGCACGTCGCCCTCACCCACGATCAGGAGGTCGATGACCGTTTCGTCCTTGGCCAGCTGGATGCCGCGCACGCCCGCGGCGTTGCGGCCCATGGGACGGACGTCGGCTTCCTTGAAGCGGATGGACTTGCCGTTGGAGGCGAACAGCATCGCGTCGCGCTTGCCGTCGGTGATGGCCACGCCTACCAGGCCGTCGCCTTCGTTGAGCTCCACGGCGATGATGCCGCTGTTGCGCGGGCGGGAGAAGTTGTCCAGCGAGGTCTTCTTGACCGTGCCGTTGCGGGTCGCCATGAACACGAACTTCTCGGCGGAATAATCCTTCACCGGCATGGCGGCGGTGATGCGCTCGCCCTCGGCGAGCGGCAAGAGGTTCACGATGGGCTTGCCGCGGGCGCCGCGCCCTGCCTGCGGGAACTGGTAGACCTTGAGCCAGTACACCTTGCCGATGCTGGAGAAGCACAGCACCGTGTCATGGGTATTGGCCACGAAGAGGTTGTCGATGAAATCCTCGTCCTTCACGGCGGTGGCCGACTTGCCGCGGCCGCCGCGGCGTTGCGCGCGGTAGGCGGACACAGGCTGGGACTTGGCATAACCCGCGTGGGACAAGGTCACCACCACCTCTTCTTCGGTGATCAGGTCCTCGATGGTGAGATCTTCCTGGTCGGAGATGATCTCGGTACGGCGCGGATCGCCGTACTGTTCCTTGAGTTCCATGAGTTCGGTGCGGATCACCTTGAGGAGCTTCTCGGGACTCGCCAGGATGGCGCGCAGCTCGCCGATGAGATCCAGGAGTCCCTTGTATTCGGAGACGATCTTCTCCTGCTCCAGGCCCGTGAGACGGTGCAGGCGCAGGTCGAGAATGGCCTGGGCCTGGGCGTCGGAAAGCCGGTACTTCCCCTTCACCAGGCCGAACTCTGGCCCGAGGCCGTCGGGACGCGAGGCTTCGGCACCGGCGCGCTTCAGCATGTCCGTGACCTGGCCCGGTGCCCAATCGCGGCCCATGAGGCCGGTCTTGGCCTCCGCCGGGTTCGACGAGCGCTTGATGAGCTCGATCATGTCGTCGATGTTGGCGAGCGCCACCGCCAGGCCTTCCAGCACGTGGGCGCGTTCGCGGGCCTTGCGCAAATCGAAGATGGTGCGGCGCGTCACCACTTCGCGGCGGTGACGCAGGAAGGCTTCCAGCAGTTCCTTGAGGTTCAGCAGCTTCGGCTGCCCATCCACCAGCGCCACGGTGTTGATGCCGAACACCGTCTGCATGGCGGTGTGCTGATAGAGGTTGTTGATCAGCACTTCGGCGTTCTCGCCGCGGCGCATCTCGATCACCATGCGCATGCCATCCTTGTCGGACTCGTCGCGCAACTCGGTGATGCCGTCGAGTTTCTTTTCCTTGACGAGTTCGGCGATGCGCTCCAGGAGGCGCGCCTTGTTGATCATGTACGGGAGTTCCGTCACGATGATGGACTGCTTGGCGCCCTCCTTGCCCTCCACGTGGCAGCGGGCCCGCACGAAGATGCGGCCGCGCCCGGTGATGTACGCCTCGTGGATGCCGCGGGCGCCGTTGATGATGCCGCCGGTCGGGAAATCCGGCCCCGGTAGGTGCTTCATCAGGTCCTGGATGCCGAGGGAAGGATCGTCGATCAAGGCCACGCAGGCGCCGATGGTTTCCTTCATGTTGTGGGGCGGGATGTTGGTCGCCATGCCCACCGCGATGCCCGAGGAGCCGTTCACCAGCAGGTTCGGCAGCTTGGCCGGGAGCACCGAAGGCTCGGCCTCGGACTCGTCGTAGTTGGGGACGAAGTCCACCGTTTCCTTGTCGATGTCGGTCAGCATCTCGTGGGCGATCTTCGCCATGCGCACTTCGGTGTAGCGCATGGCCGCGGGCGCGTCGCCGTCCACGGAGCCGAAGTTGCCCTGCCCGTCGATGAGCACGTAGCGCATGGAGAAGGGCTGCGCCATGCGCACGATGGTGTCGTACACCGCCACGTCGCCGTGGGGGTGATACTTACCGATGACGTCGCCGACCACGCGGGCGGACTTCTTGTAGGGCTTGTTGTAGTCGTTCCCCAGCTCCTGCATGGCGTACAGCACGCGGCGATGCACCGGCTTCAGGCCGTCGCGCACGTCCGGCAGGGCCCGCCCCACGATCACGCTCATGGCGTAATCCAGGTAGGACTGCTTCATCTCCTCTTCGAGGTTTACGAGCGCCAGTTCGCGGGCAAATTCAGCCATGCAAGGGTCGGATTTTTAAGGGTTTTTTGGCGCCGTCGGGGGCGGGAAATCGAAGCGAAACATGTTAGCACAAAAGGCTGATTTATTGAGCTTTTTCAGGCACTTCCGCCGCTTTTTTTGCTCCGGTTTTTGGCCGATTTTTCAGTGGGTTCCGTCGCTCATTTTTTGACCGCGACGGCTCCCGCTTGCGGTGCCGTGATCGGCACAAAATCGCTCCCATGGACGTTCACTTTCAGCGCGAACTCGGCGGGCTTGCCGCACGAGATGGATGCAGACATCGCCTTCCGGAACGCGGAAACGGGCGTTTCTATACACTAGCGGCTTCGCAAGTCCGGATGTCCGATGCAAGCCGTCGATGCGCTGATCCACGCACGTTGGATCGTCCCCGTGGAACCCGCCGGCCGGGTGCTGGAGCAGCACGCCCTCGCCGTGCACCACGGACGCATCGCGGCCGCGCTGCCGTCCGTTGAAGCCAGACAGCGCTTCAAGGCGGATGAGGAGATTTCCCTTCCCCGCCACGCACTCCTCCCTGGGCTCGTGAACGCCCATACCCACGCCGCCATGACGCTGTTGCGCGGCATCGCGGACGATCTACCGCTCATGCCCTGGCTCAAGGAGCATATCTGGCCCGCCGAGAACCGTTGGGTGAGCCCCGAATTCGTGCGCGACGGCATCGAACTCGCCATGGCGGAGATGCTGCGGGGCGGCATCACCTGCTTCTGCGACATGTACCTTTTCCCGGAAGCCTCGGTGCAGGCCATTCGCCACCTAGGCATGCGCGCGAGCCTCGGGCTCGTGGTGTTCGATTTCCCGAGCCCCTGGGGCAGCGGGCCCGAAGACTACATCCACAAGGGCCTCGCCTTGCGGGATCAGTACAAGAACGATCCGCTGCTGTCCTTCGTTTTCGCGCCCCATGCGCCTTATACGGTTTCCGACCGCTGGCTCACCAAGATCCGGGTGGATGCGGACGAACTGGACATGCTGGTGCATACCCATCTGCATGAGACCCAAGGCGAAGTGGACGAGAGCGTGAAGCAGTACGGCAAGCGCCCCATCGCGCGGCTTTCGGATCTCGGGCTCTTTACGCACTCGCTCACGGCGGCGCACATGACGGCGCTCTCGGATGCCGAGATCGCGGAGACCGCCCGCTGCGGCGTGAACGTGGTGCATTGTCCGGAATCCAACCTGAAACTCGCGAGCGGCATCTGCCCTGTGCCCAAGCTCCTGGCTGCCGGCGTGAATGTGGCGCTCGGTACCGATGGTGCCGCCAGCAACAACGATCTGGACCTGTTCGGCGAGATGCGAAGCGCCGCCATATTGGCCAAGGGCACGAGCGGCGACCCCACGGCCCTGCCCGCCGCTGCGGCGCTCTCCATGGCGACGCTCAACGGTGCGAAGGCGCTGGGCCAGGACAAGGACATCGGTTCCCTCGTTCCAGGCAAATGGGCGGACCTGACGGCGGTGGACCTGGGCACGCCCGAGACCCAGCCGGTTTACGATGTGGTCTCGACCCTGGTGTATTCCGCCGGCCGGCAGCACGTCAGCGATGTATGGGTGGCGGGAAAACGGCTCTTGCAGGACCGCGTCCTCATCCAGATGGACCTGCCCGCCCTGCTCGCCCGTGCCGAAACATGGCGTGCACGGATCGCTGGAACGAAATGACATGAGCATCAATCTCGACGCCAAGGAAATCGCGAAATTCGACGCCATCGCGTCCCGCTGGTGGGATCCGGGTGGCGAATTCCGCCCGCTGCACGAGATCAACCCCCTGCGCCTCGACTACGTGGACCAGCGCGTCTCGCTCCATGGCCGGAAGGTACTGGACATCGGCTGCGGCGGGGGCTTGCTGGCGGAAGGCATGGCCGGCCGCGGCGCGGAGGTCATGGGCATCGATCTCTCGGAAGGCGCTATCCAGGTGGCGAAGCTGCACCTCATGGAAAGCGGGAAGAAAGTCGACTACCGGTTGGCCAGCGCGGAGGACCTGGCGGCGGAGCGACCGGGCGCGTTCGATGCGGTCACATGCATGGAAATGCTGGAACACGTGCCGGATCCCGGGTCAGTGATCCGGTCCTGCGCGCGGCTCACGCGTCCCGGCGGGCACGTACTGTTCTCCACGCTCAACCGCAGCGCCAAGGCTTTCGCTCTCGCCATCCTGGGCGGTGAATATCTGTTACGCCTCATCCCGCCCGGCACCCACGAGTACGCCAAGTTCATCCGTCCTTCGGAACTGGAAGCCTGGGCGCGGGAGGCGGGACTCGAACTCCGGCACAGCACCGGCTTGCACTACAATCCCCTGACGCGGCAATACCGCCTGGGACCCGGCCTGGACGTGAACTACTTCATGCATTTCACCCGTTCGGGAACGAGCACGGCATGAGCCTCAAGCTGGTGCTCTTCGATCTGGACGGAACGCTGCTGGACACGGCGCCCGACATGGGCGCCGCGTTGAACGCCCTCAGGGCCGAGCACAAGCTCGCCCCCCTGGCCCAGGATCGCATCCGCCCCCACGTTTCCCAGGGCGCCCCGGCGCTTTTGAAGCTGGGCTTCGGTATCGAGCCCCAGGACACCCGTTTCGCGGAGATGCGCGCGCGCTACCTCGCCATCTATCAGGAACGCCTGGCCCTGGAGACCCGGCCCTTCCACGGCATCGAGCCCCTGCTCGCGAACCTGGAGCAGATGGGCCTGCCCTGGGGCGTGGTCACCAACAAACCCGGCTGGCTCACAGATCCGCTCCTGGAAGCCTTGAAGCTCAAGGGCCGCGCCGCCGCCGTGGTGAGCGGCGATACCATCGCGCGCCGCAAGCCCCACCCCGATCCCCTGTTGCATGCCGCCCAGCTCTGCGGCGTGCCGCCCGAGGCCAGCGTGTACGTGGGCGACGCGCCCCGGGACGTGGAGGCGGCCCACGCCGCCGGCATGCTGGCGGTGGTGGCCATGTACGGGTATCTCGGCGAAGAGGAACGGCCCGACACCTGGAAAGCCGAGCACATGATCATGCATCCCAGTGAGCTGCTGCCCTGGCTCGACAGTGCACCGGCGCCGCGTCCCGCGCCAGTGGAAGCGCGCGCGTGAACGGCCTGATCCTGGCCCTGCTGGGCCTCGCCATCCTGGCCGCGGGCTTCGTCGCGGGCTATGCCCTCGCGACCTTGAAGCTCGCGCGCTACAAAGCCGTGGCGGACGCCGCCGCGGACCTGGAGAAGAGCTTCAAGGCCCTCGCGGGCGATGCCCTCAAAAGCAACAACCAGGCCTTCCTGGACCTCGCCCGGGAAAACTTAAGCAAGTTCCAGGCGGACGCCAAGAGCGACCTGGACAAGAAGCAACAGAGCATCGAACAGCTGGTGAAGCCCATCACCGACGCCCTCAAGAAGACCGAGGAGCAGATCCGGGAGATCGAGAAGGAGCGCAAGGAATCCTTCGGCAGCATCTCCACCCACTTGAAGCACATGGCCGAAGGCCAGCAGCAGCTCGAGACCGAGACCCGCAACCTGGTGAATGCCCTGCGGCGCCCCGAGGTGCGCGGCCGCTGGGGCGAACTGACGCTGAAACGCCTCGCCGAACTCGCCGGCATGGTGGACCGCTGCGACTTCTACGAACAGGAACAGAAAAACGGCGAGGAAGGCGCGTTGCGTCCCGACATGGTGGTGCGCCTGCCGGACAACCGTACCCTGGTGGTGGACGCCAAAACACCTTTGGACAGCTACATCGCCGCCATGGAGGCTGGCAGCAGCACGGATCGGGACGGCCATCTGGTGCATCACGCCCGCAAACTGCGGGAGCGCATCAAGGAGCTGGCGGGCAAGCGCTATTGGGACCAGTTCAAGACCAGCCCGGATTTCGTGATCCTGTTCATCCCCGGCGACCAATTCCTCTCGGCTGCCCTGGACCGGGAGCCGGGCCTGATCGAGGAGGCCCTGCGCCAGAAGGTGATGCTGGCCACGCCCACGAGCTTCGTGGCGCTGTTGAAAGCCGTCGCCTATGGCTGGCGTCAGGTGGCCCTCGCCGAGAACGCGGAGCACATCCGCGAGCTGGCGGAAACCCTGCACCAGCGACTCGCCACGTTCGCGGAACACCTGCAGAAGGTGGGCGGCGCATTGGAGAACAGCGTGCAGCATTTCAACAATGCCGTGGGTTCCCTGGAGCGCCAGGTGCTGCCCTCCGCGCGCCGCTTCACGGAACTGGGCGTCCAGGGCAAGAAAGCCATACCGGAATTGGATGAGGTCGAGACCAGGCCCCGCCTCACGGACGGCCACAAGGAATGAATCCTGGCTCTCCGGTGCAGGCCAAGCTTTCCGCCGCACCTCTCGATTTCAGACTGGCCCTGACTTTTTCGCCTGCGGAACGCCGCGCCGCCCTGGGCGCGCTGCTCGCGGTCTACTTCGAGATCCGCGAGATACCGCTGGAATGCCGGGACCCCGGCGTGGCGGAAGTGAAACTGCGCTGGTGGGAAGAGGAAATCGGCGAGTTGTATGCCGGCAAGCCGCGCCATCCCGTGAGCGTTGCCCTCCATCCCCATCTCACGCCTCTGGCGGGCAAACAAACCGTTTTCCTGGACCTCGTGTCCGGCACGCGCTTGGACGTGGCGATGCCCGGCTTCGCGAGCTTCGAGGACCTGAAGCGCTATTGCTATCGCCACTCGGGCGCCCTGGCAGAATTGAGCGCGCTTCTGGCCGGGGCCCGCTCCGAGACCGCGCTGCTCTCGGCGCGCCTGCTCGGCAACAGCACGCGCCTCGCGGACATCGCCGCACGGGGTACTGCGGAAGCCCTGCATGGGCGTGTCTATTTTGCGGTGGAGGATCTCAAGAAACACGGCGTAGATCGGCACATCAGCGGCGAAACCCATGGGGATGGGCCCGTGAAGGCCCTGGTGCAGGACTACGCCGTCCGCTCCAAGGCGATGCGTGATGAAGCGCTGGCGGGACTGCCTGACGCCGAAATCCGAGCCTTGACGCTTTGGCGCGTCTTGAGCGCCCTGGCCCTGAAACGCGCGGCGAAATCCCGGAGCCCGGCCGCGGAACCGGTAGAATTGCATCCCCTTTCCGCCCTCTTCACGACCTGGCGGGCCGCCCGCGGTTGAGCATCGAACCCATGGCCGAATCGAAACGCGATTACCAGGCGCCAAAAGATTTGCTCAAAAACCGCGTCATCCTGGTCACGGGGACGGGCGACGGCATCGGCCGTGCGCTGTCCAAGAGCCTCGCCGGCCACGGCGCCACCGTAGTGCTCCTGGGCAAGACCATAAAGAAACTGGAAAGCGTCTACGACGAGATCGTAGCCACGGGCGCGCCCAAGCCCGGCATCTATCCCATGGATCTCATGGGCGCGAAATACAAGGACTACGAGGACCTGGTGAGCGTGCTGGACAAGGAATACGGCCGGCTGGACGGCCTGGTGCACAACGCCGGCATCCTGGGGGAGCGTGCGCCCATCGAGCACCACGAGGTCCATGTGTGGCAGCAGGTGCTGCAGGTGAATCTCACGGCGCCCTTCGCCCTTACCAAGGCCTGCCTGGAACTGCTCTACAAATCGAAGGACGCCTCGGTGGTATTCATTTCCTCCGGCGTGGCGCGCAATCCCCGGGCCTATTGGGGCGCCTACTCGGTGTCCAAGGCCGGCATCGAAAACCTCTCGAAGATGCTGGCGGAGGAAACGGAATTCCGGAAGACCCTGCGGGTGAACTGCATCAACCCGGGCCCCGTGCGCACCGAGATGCGCCGCCTCGCTTTCCCCGCGGAAGACCGGGAAAAGATCGCGACGCCGGAGCAAATCCTGGGAACGTATCTCTATCTATTGGGGCCGGACAGCCAGGGCGTCACGGGGCAACTGTTCGACGCTCAATGATCTAATGTTGGCGCCTGTTGCCGCGCGGCTTGCTTAAGCTGAGTTTTGGGCGGGACTTCTTGGTTCCTGCGCGCAAGCCGACGGCAGTCATCAAGATATCGGTTTCTTCTTCTGTGGCATCCCGCCACGACCCCCGCGGCAGATTCCGCGGCAGGCTGATGGCACCGTAACGCACCCGAATCAGGCGGCTCACGGTGTGGCCCACCGCCTCCCAGAGTCCGCGAACTTCCCGGTTGCCGCCAGCCTTCAACACCACGTGATACCAGCGGTTGGCGCCCTCGCCCCCCGCTTCGCGGATCTCGTCAAACTTCCCCGTGCCGTGCTCCAACCGCACCCCTTTCTGCAGGGCCTGGAGCTGCTCGTCCGTGACCTCGCCAAGCACCCGCACGGCGTATTCCTGTTCGATCTGAGCGGACGGGTGCATGAGCTTGTTGGCGAGCGCGCCGTCGTTGGTGAAAAACAGCAAGCCGGTGGCGTTGGTGTCGAGGCGTCCCACGGACACCCAGCGGCTGCCGCCCAGGCGCGGCAGAGCCTAGAAGACCGTTGGACGGCCCTCCGGGTCTTTTCGAGT
>JBLNDO010000088.1:0-19955 GCA_050261675.1 Bacillota bacterium | reverse complement strand
TCCAGCACGAAATCCAGGAAGGAGGTATCGCTCATACGTTGAGCGGTGCTGGAACCCCGGTCTCACGGAAACGGCGATAGTGCCCGAGGACGATGCCGTGATCGAAAACCAGGGCCGGCGGTTTCAAGGGATCGAAGGCCTGGAGGCTCTTGGCGTCGTCCCCCGCCTTGGGCCGGCCGTGGGCCTCTCCTATATAGACGGCGGTGACATTGTGGCCTCGGGGATCGCGGCGCGGATCGGAATAAAGGCCCAGCAGGCATTTTAATTTCACCTCGAGTCCCGTCTCCTCACGGGCCTCGCGCACCGCGGCGTGCTCCACGGTCTCGCCCACGTCCACGAAGCCGCCGGGGATGGCCCAACCCAGGGGCGGATTGCGCCGCTCGATGAGCACGATGGGTCGGCCCGGCTCGTCGAGAAGCTCGATGATCACATCGGCGGCTAGGCTTGGTGTGATGGGCTTGGCCATGCTCAACTCCCCTGCCGCGTGAACCGGATTATCTGGCGGCGAGATTTCTTGTCCGGTCGCTTCTCCGGCGCGGGATTCTGAAGAGCGCGGAGCTTGCGCAGTTCCGACCTCGCCTCACCTGCTTTTTTGCTCTCGGCCGTTTCCTCGTAAAGCTTGCGGGCCTCGTAGGCCGGGCCTCGCTTGTCGGAGAGGCCGCGCACCACCAGTTCGATGCCGGCGTTTTCACAGGTGACCGCAATCACGTCGCCCAGGCGCACGTCGCGGGCGGGCTTTACGCGGGCGCCGTTCACATGCACCTTGCCGCCGTTGACGGCGACAGTGGCGAGCGCACGCGTCTTGAAGATGCGGGCAGCATGAAGCCATTTATCGAGTCTGATGTTGCGCGATACCGTATCCACTACTCCCTCTATACGAATATTTCACACGGCTTTAAAGGTTATGCGCTGCGCCGCCCCTGCGCTGCGCTTTCCTGCTCCGCTGGGGGCAGTGGGTAGGCTCCATGCCTACCCGTTCGCCACATACGGCTCACTATCCAATCTAATATCCGTTGCATTGCTCACCGGTTTAACAATACGAGAGAGGGGGGTACTTATATGAATTTTTTGTGACAGTCACCTCTCATGAGGGACATATCAGCACAGGCAGGAACCGGTGGATAGCCCCTCCCCTTTTCAGGGGAGGGGCTTGCAAAACTCGAAGAGAGCATTTGGACGCCTGTAGCGAAATACCGTTTCCGACCCAATGCCGCACCTCAGAATAGCCCCAAAGTACGATCGTTCCAGTGTCTACGAAAGCAGGCGAAGTCCAAAACCCAAACTCCCAAAGCAGTCACAATCTGCGTCCGATATATGAAAGTTGATGGATAATCATACCTTCATAAACGCTCGACCTAGCGAGTCAACGGCGAGGACGGCAGTGAACGACCGTGAGGCCTTCCAACAGCTGCTAAAGAATCACTATTTATTTACCGCGTTGGATGACGCGCAGTTGGGCAAGGTGCTTGCCGCCATGACAATGGATTCCTACCCCAAAGGGGAGCGCCTGTTCAGGCGCGGTGAGTCGGCACGTTTCTTCTACATGGTCGTCGCCGGCAGGATCAAGCTATATCGCCTTTCTCCAGACGGCCACGAAAAGATCATGCGGCTCCTCGGCCCAGGCCAGACCTTCGCTGAGAGCGTCATGTTCATGGACCCGCCGCGCTATCCCGTACACGCCGAAGCAGTGGAATCCGCGACCGTCGCAGCATTCAACCGCGAATCCTTCATGCAATTGTTGCAGGAGTCATTCGACACCTGCTGTGCCGTCATGGCACAGATGACCCAGCGCATCCAGGCACACTGGGATGAGATCGAAGCCCTCGCCTTGCTGAACAGCCGCTATCGCGTTGTGCACTACTTGCTGGGCTTGGTCCCCGAGGGGAAAAAAGGCGCCATCGTCATCACGCTCCCAGCCCACAAGTCCCTGATCGCGGCTCAGCTTGCTCTACAGCCGGAAACCCTCTCGCGGCTCTTACGGTCGTTGAGCGATGAAGCCCTCATAGAACTCGACGACGACAATGTAGCCATACCCGACGTCGACAAGCTGCGCAGCCGAATATATTAGAGATCGTTTCGCCAGCAGGCTTTGTGGCTAGGTAAGCGCTTTGCCGAAGATCGCCGGATACAGTGCCGTTGCCTCCCTGGTCTGGTGGTGCGAGATCAGGTGTTTCAGCACTTTTTCCTCATCAACCAGGCCTATGACATCTGCGGGAGTCAGCGCAGCGGCTCCCTTGACGCAGTGCGCAGCCAGATGCATGCGCACGACTGCCAGCAGTTCTTTGATCCGCTTGTGCTCCTGCGCGTATACCTGGGGTCCCCAATGGCCGCCCCTATCGATGTGAGTCTCGCAAAGGGGTAAGAGGTACCGCTCCTCCAGTTCCATGTGATTCAGAAGCTGGCTTTCGAAATCGATGAGAATCTCAAGTGCGCGCCGACTCTCCAGCAGAACAAGATGTTCCTGGTGTGACTGGAATTGCTTGAGCTGCTCGACATGCTCGCGCTCGAGCCGGTCGCGCAAATCCATGGGCGCCGCCACTTGCATGGCTAGAACCCGTGGTTGCCCATGACCGCGCCCAACACGATCACGATGCCCAATAGGAGCATGAGCGCGTGAACCCGATGTATGCGGCGCAATCTGTTGCCGTCGGCCGTCGCCTCTCGCTTCATCCATCGATGCAGCCCCAGGGGTTCGAGTACGAACAGCATGAGGGCGAAGAGAAACCAGTAACCCAGCATGGCGTCGAGCCACCAGAACTGGCTCGATTCAAGCCAACGCCAGGCGTGAAGCCGGCTCAGCATATAGACGCCGGTGACCCCCACCAGGAGCACCGCCACGCGCGCTTGCGGAGCAAAGTGCCGTTCGATGTAAGCAAGAGCGCTTCCCGGGTCAGGATGAAAGCCGTGCCGCAGGCCGGGCAGGAGCACGGTCGTTACCATAGCCAGACCGCCGATCCACCAGATGACGGAAATCACATGGACCGCAAGGGCGATGCGAAGGTCCAGCATGTCAATCTCCGTACCGGAAGCCGTTCGCTATCGCATTCAGGTGAGCAATTGGTGACGCCATTACTGCAGTCCCTGCCTGCCCTCGTCGGCTGTACACTTCTTAACAAGCTCGACCAACTGGAAACGCAGCCTCTCTATGGTCCTGGTCTGAAGCTTGATCAGTTCGTCCTTGGCCTTTAGCTGTTCGGTCATCCCCTCAATCAATCGGTACACGGCGTCCGGTGGGGCTCGGTGTTCACGGCAGACGTCGTGATAGCAGGGTCGTTTTGCCGTCTCTGCAAGCAGGTGTTCCACCGTCAAGCGCAGCGCCGGATCCATAGCCCCGGACACCTGGGGCGTGTCGTTGTGTACGCGTGTATCCATAAAGAGCTCCTACCCGGTTTCCTAGTAACGACGGCCGGCAACGTAGCCGGGTTCAATATTTCAACCCCGAATCGCACAACAGCGTGGTGACCACCGGTGCCGGTCCCAGCGCCCCGCTATCCATGAGCTTGACTGCCGCTGCGACGTTTGCCGCGGACGAGTAGCCCACATACAGGCCTTCCAGGCGACCGAGCAGGTCGCGGGTGGCTTCGACTTCCGCATCCGACACGGCCAGGAAGCCGTCCACGAGGTCCGGATTCCAGTGCTCGGGGATCCGCCCGTAGCCCGCCCCCTGGATCAGGTGCTGGGGCTTGGTGACCGGCTTCCCCGCCAGTACCTCGGCGCCGGTGGGTTCGACCGCATAGCATTTGACCCGGGGCGACCGGTCCTTGAGATAGCGACTGGTGCCGACCAGGGTGCCACCGGTACCGACGCAGCTCACGAAGGCATCGACGTGCCCGTCGGCATCGGTCCAGAGTTCCGGGCCTGTCGTCTTGAAATGGGCTTCCACGCAGCCGGGGTTGTGGAACTGGTCCACGAAGAACGCCCGGCGCTCGAGCATGATCACCCGGGTCATACGCTCCACTTCCGTGAGATCCGCGCCGGTGACGTGGCCGGGCGTGCCGTCCACCTGGGGGACCAGCATGACGTCGGCACCCAAACCGCGGATCATCTTGACGCGCTCCGGGCTGTTGCCCGCGGACATGACGGCGATGAACTGGTGGCCGAGCACCGCGCAAACCACCGCGAGAGCGCACCCCATGTTCCCGCTGGTCATCTCGATCACCGGGTAGGCGGGCCTCAGGGCCGTGCTCCTGCGGGCCGCGGTGATGATTTCCAGGGCGACCCGGTCCTTGGTGCTGCCACCCGGCATCACGAATTCGGCCTTTGCCAGCAAGGCCCCGGCCTTGGGCCAGATCTTGCCGAGCTGGATCAGCGGAGTATTGCCGATCAGGTCCAGCACGTTGGCGTGCGAATGCATCGACCGGACCTTGCGTAGTGCCTGTACTGCCATAATGCTCACCTCATCTCTTCGTTTCGCCGGCGCGGTCCGGTCATCACACAGGCGACGACCACGCTGCGCCTCGGTTTTTCAATGTTCCTCGAGGGTCACAGCGCCTAACACGTAGTCGAGGGACTTCTTGACGGTTGAGCCAATGAAGCACCGCTCCCGCGCGACTTCGGCGGCCGACTTGTATTCAGTCTCCCGGTTCCGGTCAGCACCGTGGATCACCGGGCTGACGCTGATCCGATCGAAACGCAAACCTTTGTCGCGGATGACAGTGCCCTCGGCATCAGTCTCGATACCCGTAGCCGGTAGCTTGCGGGCCTGGAGTATTCCCGCGAAGGTCAGGCTGTAACAGGCTGCCACCGCGGATACCAGGAGTTCCTCCGGATTGGTGCCGACACCCTTGCCGTTCATGACGGCCGGCGCCGAGCAGGCGATCGGCTGGCCACCGAGGGTCAGTTCGCCTTCATTCTGGGGCTTACCCACCGACATGGTCAGTCGCTTCTGAAACATCATCTTCTCCATACGCATTTCTCCGTAGATCGAGAGCTACTTGCCTTCGCCTGCGCGACGCTTCTCCTTCGGGCGCTCAGGAGAAGGATGTGCGGGGCCGGCGGGTTCGGCGGGTAACGTACGGCAGGCCGAGACCGAGACGGGGTCGCTTGCCGGGAACGTGCCCTTCAGCGCCTCATCCAGGGCGCAGTCCAGATGTTCGTTGTAGGCTTCGATAAGCATGTGAATACCCTCCATCGCGACATCAACGGGCCTTGAGGCCCCGCTGCCGCGTGATCAGCGTGTGGTAGGCGTTTTCCACGTCTATCCGGTTTGAATTGGGTGGGGTCTCCTGGACGTGCTCGTCCTTGAGGATGTAGATCGCGCCGCAGTAAGGGCATTGCTCGTGACCGCTCTCCTGGATCGGCAGATAGATCCGCGGATGCGAGTCCCAGACCCGCATCTGGGGGGTGGGACAGGACAGCGGGAGGTCACGCCAGGTGACGTAGTAGACCTGCTTGGTGTTTGGCGTATCCAGCACTCTAGCGTCCATATAACGATGTCCTTGTGTGCCTGCAATCCGCAGGTCACCGAATCAGCAGGGACAGCTTGTTACTCACCCCGTCCCACTGCCCGGCATCCGCCGGGGGTTCCTTGCGGACGGAAATCACCGGCCAGCCCGGCGCCAACTCAGCGTTGATCTTCAGGAATACGGCTTGACCTTCCGGCGCCTCATCCTCGGCAAAGATCGCGGCGACCGGGCATTCGACCACGCACAAGGTGCAATCGATGCATTCCTCGGGATCAATGACGAGGAAGTTTGGGCCTTCATGGAAACAGTCCACCGGGCAGACTTCCACGCAGTCCGTGTATTTGCACTTGATGCAGTTTTCGGTCACTACGTGAGTCATGTGAGGTCGCTAATTTCACTAGTTCCAAAGTTCCTGCTTCAAGAAGCTACTCGGTTCGCTCCGATAAAGCCTTGATACGCATCAAGGCTCTTATTCGGTGCCGCGGTCCTCAGGAACGGAAATGACCGGTGGCAGGCGTGAGGTAGTCCTCCATCTCGCTCTGCGCGGGATCGAGGGCGCGCCGTTCACGAAGCTCCTTGGAAATATCCTTCGACGTCTTTGCCTGGCGGCCTCTGCGGTCGCGGGTACCGGGGGTCTTTCTGCTGGGTTTCGTTGACATGGCTGATCTCCTTCTTCGGGCCCGCCGCTGCGGAGTGGCGGGCGTGGTCTGATCCAGTACCTGCAGGTTAGTCACCCGACGCTCAAATAGCCTTGATTTGCATCAAGGCCGTCCAGGCGGCGGCTGGTCTATAAAGGGCTCCAGCGCGGCTGCACCGGTCGCGATGTATGTCGATGACTTTACGTAGCCAGACGAATCAGAGGACCGACAACCATGCAGACCGCCGCACCGTCCCCCGATCTCACGAAGAGGGTTGTGCTCTTGCAGCAGCCGTTCCGCCCGTTCTTCCTGGGCGCGGCGTTGTTCGCAAGCGCCGGCATGCTGTTATGGGTTCTGTTCCTGCATCTCGGGCTATTGCCCCCGAGCAGCCTGCCGCCGCTGTTGTGGCATGGACACGAGATGCTGTTCGGCTTCGCCGCGGCGCTCATGGCGGGATTTCTGCTGACCGCGGTGTCGAACTGGACGGGGCGACCCACCACCACCCCGGTAAGCCTGGGCGCACTGGTGCTCGTGTGGCTAGCAGGGCGCGCGGCCTTCCTGTTGCCGGCGGTGGTTTCTTATCCGGTAGCGGCCGTGGTGGATGCAGCCTTCTTTCCCTGCCTAGCCGTCGTGGTAGCCCGCCCGATCTTGAGTACCCGCAACCGCCGCAATCTGTTCCTGATTCCGCTGTTGACCGCGTTCGCACTCTCCAATGTGTTGTTCCATTTGGCGGTCGCGGGCGTACTCAGGATCCCACCATTGCACCTGCTCCTGTGGGTCATCGATCTGCTCGTGATCCTCATGCTGGTGATCGGTGGGCGGGTCATCCCGTTCTTTACCGAACGCCGGTTGCCAGAGGTGCAGCCACGCAGCCGCGCCTGGCTCAACGGCACCGTCAACGGGGGTGCGGCGCTGGTTCTGCTGCTGGACGTGGCGTTGCCGGGGTCGCTGGCACCGGGCTTAGCGTCGCTGGTGCTCGCTCTTTTCGTGGCCGCACGCCTCTACGGCTGGCGGCCGTGGGCCACTCTCAGAGAGCCGATGCTGTGGATTCTCCACGCCGGATATCTCTGGCTGGCAATCGGCCTCGCGCTGCGCGGCCTGGCGCTTACGACGGGATGGCTGGCCGAACTTACGGCCGTGCACGCCCTCACCGTGGGGGCGTTGGGCTCGCTGGCGATCGGGATGATGACGCGTGTGGCACTTGGGCACACGGGACGGCCCCTCATTGCGGGATGGCCGATGGCCATCGCGTTCATTCTGGTGATCATCGCCGCCGGCTTGCGCGTGAGCGGAATAGCCAACTTTCTGTCCCTGGCTGGAACGCTCTGGACCGCCGCATTTGCGATTTATTTCGTGCGATTTCTCTCCGTCCACCTGGGGCCGCTGCGGGTATAGCGTGTTGTCCCGGGAATGTGGTCCATAGCATTGGAGGCATGCGATGCAACAGCGATTAGATTATCGGAAGGCGGCCCCCGAGGCATTGGCGGCCATGCGCGCGCTGCAGGAGGGCCTGTCCGCGTCGAAGTTAGAGCCCGGCCTGCTCGAATTGGTGAAAATCCGTGCTTCGCAGATCAACGGCTGCGCATTCTGCCTCGACATGCACACGCGTGATGCCCGCAAGCTCGGCGAAGAAGAACAACGCATTTACCAGCTGGACGCCTGGCAGGATTCCCCGCTGTACACGCAGAGGGAAAGGGCGGCGCTGGCTTGGACCGAAGTGATCACGCGTATCTCGCCCGAGTCGGTGGACGACGAACTATACGAGGCGGTACGCGAGGAATTCGGTGAGCGGGAGCTCGTATTCCTGACGCTCGCGGTGGTGGCCATCAACGGCTGGAACCGGCTGAACATCGCCTTCCGCACCCCGCCGATGGGGGCTGCGCGGCCGACTAGCTCTCCCGCTCGATGAGCCTTTTCTTGATGAGCGCGATGGCCTTGCCGGGATTCAAGCCCTTCGGGCAGGTGCGGGTGCAGTTCAGGATGGTGTGGCAGCGGTAAAGCTTAAAGGGATCCTGCAACTGATCCAGCCGTTCGCCCGTAGCCTCGTCCCGGCTGTCGGCGATCCAGCGGTAGGCCTGCAGCAGCACCGCCGGACCCAGATAGCGGTTGCCGTTCCACCACCAGCTCGGGCAGCCCCCGGTGCAGCAGAAGCACAGGATGCACTCGTAATATCCGTCCAGCTCCGCGCGTTCCGCCTTGGATTGCAGGCGCTCGCGATCGGGCGCCGGCGTCGAAGTCTTGAGCCAAGGCTCGATGGAGGCATGCTGGGCATAGGCGTGCGTGAGATCCGGCACCAGGTCCTTCACGACGCGCATGCTGTTCAGGGGATAGATGCGGACCGGCCCCTCGATATCGGCGATGAACCGCGTGCAGGCGAGCCAGTTGGTGCCGTCGATGTTCATGGCGCAGCTGCCGCAGACGCCCTCGCGGCAGGAACGCCGGAACGTCAGAGTGCTGTCGATCTCGTTCTTGATCTTGATGAGGGCGTCCAGCACCATCGGTCCGCAGGCGTCGAGGGCGATGTGGAAGCTGTCGATGCGCGGACCTCCGCCGCTGTCCGGGTCGAACCGGTATACGCGAAATTCCTTCACGCGCCTGGCGCCCGCCGGTGCCGGCCAGGACTTCCCTTGCCGAATGTGGGACACGCCGGACAGACCAAAATTTTGCGGGAAGATGGACATGGGGCTATTGGTGTGCCTGGACGCCGTTCGAGCGCAGCCAGGCCTCAAAGGCACGGATCGAATCCTCGAACAGCGGCTGGTATTGCGGCAGACTCGCATGGCTGCGCCTATCAGCAACGGCTTGGCGATAGAGTTCCATGGTCCTGGTCACCCATGCCGTGGCCGCGTCGCACCCATCGCGGCGAACCAGCAATGCAATGCGATCCAGCTCTGCCGCATGCTGTTCCGGCGTAACCAAGGGCCGGGCTCGCTTCTAAGGCGACGTACCTATGGGGTCTTTAGGCTCGAAAAGTAGGCCGCCACGTTCTCGATATCGGCGTCCGTGAGATGCGCCGCCATGGGCTCCATGATGGGGTTTTTGCGGCTGCCGTCCCGGAATGCCTTCAGCTGGGCGATGAGATAGTCGGCTTTCTGGCCGGCGAGATTGGGGTAGATGCTCGCGATGCCGACGCCGTTGACGCCATGACACGCGGAACAGGTGTTTTGGGCCAGCTGCTTGCCTGCCTGGGGATCGGCGGCAAGACAGCCCTGCGACGCCAGCAAGGCGCCAATTGTGACGAGGGATGCTAACAATGCCGTCCGCATAGGCATAACCTCCAGTCTAGGTAACCGTGATCCATTCAGGTGTTCGCCTGGGCCTTGGAACCGCTTCGCTCCGGATGGTAGATGGCCGCCCAGAGAGCCAGCACGGCGCTGATGTTACCGACCCAGAAGGCGCCCCAAAAGGTCAGCTGGGGAAACCCGCCCAGTTGCAATAGCGCGACGACGACCAGCAGTACGGCGAGCACCATGACGGTACTACTCTGCCAGTGATGGTGGTCGCTGCGGCGTGCCCAAAGCGCCATGAAGAATAGGACGCCTGCCGCGCCCAGTAGGGGACCGATGCGTCCCTCGATGAGCTGCGGACGGATGAGCGAAGCGTAGGTCAAGAGAAGACCCAGGATTACGCTGATCGTGTTGGGAATGATGTTCATGATCATCTCGCACCTTCCTCCGCGCGGTGCAACCGCTCCAGGTAGCGCCACGTCACGGGTGGAATGCCGGCATACGCAAGCCAACTCAGGACAATGAATGTCTTCCACATGGGCGCGAGCGGGCTGTAGATGCAGATACCAAGTGTGACCAGGGCCTGCAGCAGATAACACCCATAACCCGCATAAAGCAGCGGCCGGCGTGACAGCAGGCGGCCTGCGCCGTATAGACCTCCATAGCCGCCTCCCGCTAGCACGAAAACGCCGAGCAGTAGCGAGGTCAGAATCAGGGTATCCGGCGTCATGCCGGCACCCGGTTTGCTGCCGTCGTGGTCTTGGACTTACCCGTCGTCAGGAGGTCGTATACCAGCACCGCGTAACCCAGGGCGAAGATCACGCCGAAACCGAAGCGCGTATACATGCCGGCTACGAACCAGGGGTTATCGGAGGACGTGACAAAGGCCTGCAGGGTGGATCCGCCCATCGCCCGGCCGAAGAACGCCTGCACGATACCCGCGATCAAGAGGGCGCCGACCATGCCGATCATGCCGAAATTGAGCAGGCCGAATCCCCAGCGCCAGGCATGATTGTCGAGGTACGGCTGCTTGCGCACTTTCTGGGCGACCAGATAGAAGATGGAGATGACCCCGCAGGCATAGGCGCCCCAGAACGCAAAGTGCCCATGGGACACTGTCCACTGGGTGCCGTGGGAAAACAGGTTGATCTGGGGCAAGGTCATCATGAAACCCCACACCCCGGCGCCGATGAAGTTGCCGAAGGCTTCCGCCAGGACCCAGAAGTAGGCGGGGCGGTTGCTGGTCTTCATGTGGTGCGCGCCGGCGTCGTAGACAGCGTGCACCACCATTCCGAGCAGCGGTAGCGGCTCCAGCGCCGAGAAGAAGCCCCCGATACTGAGCCAGTAGCGTGGCGTCCCTATCCAGAAATAGTGGTGCCCGAGGCCCAGGATACCTGTACCCAATACCAGCATCACTTCGATGTAGAGCCAGGCTTCGACGATGCGCCGCGACGTTCCCATGGTGTCCATGAGCACCCAGGCCATGAGGCAGCCGATGAGCACTTCCCAAGTGGCCTCCACCCACATGTGGACCAGCCACCACCACCAGTAAAGGTCGTGGGACATGTTGGTGATCGCAGGAAAGGCGTCCAGATACAGCAGCACCAGGGGCACAAGGTCGAAGATCAAAACCCACAGGAGCCCCGTCATGCGCCGTGCACGGATCGCCGTGCCTATAACGTTGTAAGCAAAAACAAGCATCACCAGCACGACGAGTATCGATGCCCAGCGCGGGGCCTCTACGTACTTACGCCCCTGGTTGACGAACCACAGGGTGAATTCATTGCCGCTGCCGGTCTGCACGACGATGAATACGACGGCGACGATCGCAAGGGTCAGGCACAGCAGCCAGAACATGACCTTGCCGAGCCCGACGCCGGCGACTTCCATATTGAGCTCCTGCGGCAGGAACCAGTAGACCGCGCCCATAAACCCCAGCAGCAGCCAGATCACCAGCATGTCGATGTGGATGATTTTCGACATGTTGAAGTTGAAAATATCGAACAGGAACGACGGGTGGATGTAATCGAACGCGGCCATGAGCCCCGCGACGATCATCACCCCGAAGAGCAGGAGCGATGCGCCGAAGTAAAGCAGTGCCAGCCGCTGAGACTGATACATGGCCCGCTCCTATTGTTGTTGCGGTTGGATCATGCCGAAGTTCGCAGGGAAGCCGTTGGTGTCTATTGACGAAATCCACTTGAGGTATGCCACAGTGGCGCGCGCTTCATCTTCCGTAAGGTGCAAGTTCGGCATCTCACGGGTCCAGGTCGGGTACTTGTCCGGATTCATGAGGAACACAACCATGGCGTCCTCGTGGGTCTTCGCCCCGGTCATGGGCATCCAGATCTGTTCCCAGGCGGGGTCCAGCCAGGCCTTGGAGAGATCCGGGCCGTAGTACGCGCCGTTGCCGAAGAACGTGTGACAATCCATGCAGGCGCGGCTCTGGATCACGAGCTTGCCCTGATCCATCAAGGCCTTGGCCTCAGCGTCGCTGTAGACGTGTCCGAACAGCGGCTCCTGCGGACCGATGACCGGAACGTCCTCGCGACGGTTCCAGTCGAACTGGTAGCCGATGTGCTGGTTGATGACGGTATAGGCTGGAACCTTCTCGCCGCCTGCAGTGCTGACGGCGAGGCTGTCTACAGTGAGAAAGGCCAGCACGACCAGCATGACCAGTGTCGTGCTGATGGCTCCCGCGCGCCAAAAACCCGGGTCCTCAATGTCCATAGCGGCTCCCTTCGCGGCGTCCGCCAACACAGCATTCGCCGCGCGACCTTAGCCGTAAAAAGTGTAGACCAAGTTCCCGTCATGTGCGTCCTGAAATGTCGTTTCCTAACGGTGAAAATCCGGGTGTCAGTGGCATATTGTCCAAAATCATATCGGTCCAAAAACATAAGTGATTCGCTCGCCTATTCCGCTACATAAATTGGCAATTTGAATGTCGGGCGTCGCGGGTCTAGAGTTTGTTGGCGCTATGAGCGAATGGGTACCCGTCAGCACCGCGTCGGATCTACCGCCGGGTTCGTGGAAGGCTTGCACCGTCAGCAGTTTCGACGTGCTGGTGTTCAACCTGGATGGCAGCATCCATGCCGTGGAGGCGTGCTGCACGGTCAACGGCGCCCGACTCGAACTCGAGTGCGACAGCTCGGGTACCCTGCGCTGTCCGCATAACGACGTGCGATTCGACGTCCGTACCGGCATGCCGCTTTCTTCCCCGCCGTTCGAGCCGCTTGCAAAGTTCCGGACGCGAATCCGCGAGGGCGTCGTGGAAGTCCACCGCGACCCGTGGTTCTGACCGGACGTAGGCGCGCCTTGAACGCCGGGCGCGGACAGTGGCATGGGTCTCGAACCCCATGCCCAACGATTCGGCCTAACGCAGACGGGGCCTCAATGCCACGGCATTGTTATGCTTCTCGTCCCTCGCGCCGAACACCAGGGTCGCTCTGGAATGTTCGCGCAGCATATGGCGTAACTCGCGCAGGACGCCGGACTTTCCCTTAAGCTCGGCGTTGTAGCGCCGCTTGAACTCAGCCCAGCGCGCGGGGTCATGCCCAAACCACTTGCGCAAGCGCGTGCTCGGCGCCACGTCCCGGACCCAATGATCAATCCTGGCGCGCTTCTTTGTTAATCCTCGCGGCCACACGCGGTCGACTAAGATTCGATACCCATCGCCCGTGCTGGGCTTCTCATATACACGCTTCAATCTGATGACCTTTGCCATAGCCACTCCTTTGCAAGCGAATGCCATGCGGATGTACCAGGTTCAAGCATGCGCGTCGCGCCCAAATGTTTCCATGATGCACGTCAAGCCGTGTCTTCCGAGTCGGCATCAATCGTGTAGCAGACTAAACATTTATTGTTGGAGCGTCGGCGTCAGCTTCAATCCATCTTGTGGGCGCCGTTCACATGCACTTTACCGCCGTTCACGGCGACGGTGGTGAGCGCGCGGGCCTTGAAGATGCGCGCAGCATGGAGCCACCGATCGAGCCTGACGTCGCCCGATGCTGAACTCACCCCCACCCCCCCATATATGTATTTTTTGTGACAGCCTTAACCGAGAAGCGATGATAAAAGCACAGCAGGAATGCGATGCCTAGCTCCTCCCCTTATTGGCAGGGGGATTGCAAAACTCGAAGAGAACATTTGGACGTCTATCGCGAAGTATCGCTTCCGACTCATGGCGGAACTTCAGACTAGACCCAAGAACGGGTCAATCGCAGAGATGGCTGTTCACAAGATTCTGGCGTAATTGATCCTTGCCGTCACTAGCACAGAGCGAAGCCGCATAGCGCTTAGCTTCGTCCGTCTCGCCGCGCTGCTGCAGTACCATCGCGAGCATTCCCTCCATATGGACCTTTAGGCCAGGTTGGAATTCCAGCCGCAACATCTCATCTTCGGCCAAGCCTGCACGCAACTCTCTTTCGGCATCTGCCATGTTGTTAGCCGACATATACACGATCGACATGTAGAGGTGGGACCGAGGATCGTGGGGATAGTCGGTAAGTAGCTCCTTGGCATTCTTCCGCGCTTCCTCATCGGACTTAGGGACTTGGTTATCGGGGATTGTCTCGGCGCCGAGCACAAAACTTTTATAGTGTTCAACCACGGGGACTTCCGCGTAGGCATAGCCAGCCACAAAAATGAGAGATAAGGCTAGGCCAGCCTTCTGGAACTTCAACTTACCCCGGTGCGGCCAGAACAACACCAAGATACCGCCCAAGATGCTGCCCGTTATCGCACCGCCCAAATGCGCGGAGATATCAATATGCTGACCGTGACCTGCCCCGAGAAACGGCAGAAGGGAGAACACGAGAATCTGAACCAAGCTCAGCTGGTAGCGTTTGCGATTGGCATCAGCCGGCAAATGAAAACTCGTTGCTAATGCCGCCCCAAAGAGCGCCATTATTGCCCCCGATGCGCCGACGGAAATCAATGTAGCGGGGTTGAGAGCGAGCGACATTAGCGAGCCACCCAAGCCGCCAAGAAGAAACATGACGAGGTACCAGATCCGGCCAATGTAGTTTTCCAGAAGCATGCCTGCCAGAAGCAGCGCATAGCAATTCAGGAGGAGATGAATCACGCTCGCGTGGAGCAAGACCGGGGAAAAGAGCCTCCACCATTCGCCGCCGCTAATGGCAGGGTGGTAAAGCCCACCAAAGGCCACAAGTGTGCGGATGTTTGGCGAAAGCACTTCCAGCGGGCCTATATGGAAACACATCTCGAGAACGAAGACCGCACACAAGAGCACAATGATTGCGCTCGTCACCGGTACCATCTTAACAATCTCGCGGGTCGACTTGACGAAACCCACCTTCTTGGGCGGATGCTTCGGTTCCTCCCTGAGCCACAGGTATTCATTGGAGGCGCGGAAAAGTTCCATGCTCGTAGCCGCGTAGCCACAGGATAGCTGATGTGTTTCGCCTTCCTTGAGCGTTACCTGGAGTGTAGGCGATCCCTTACCTCGCTTTTGAACCTCGATAGCGTGTTCACCAGGGGCAAGCTGGAATACAACTTCCTTGCCGCGACCTACGAAACCCGCCTCTTGTCCGTCGATCACAATTGCATATTCGCCCCAGACGTCCTGCGTGAAGAAGCCGCTAGGACGTTTCACCTTCAAAGTCGCGATCGAATGTCCATTTTTCGTTTCCAACTCAGTTTGGGACAATACGCTCGGTTCTATTCGATTTGAGTTCTCTTTACTCATCCCTAACGTGGGTGAATCGTAAGGCGAAAACCACGCCCGCGGTCGCGCCGTCAAAGCCATCCAGAATGGAACCCCAAAGATCGCTGCCATAACCAGACAAGCAATTACTGCCCCTTCGCTTGGATGGCCGATCGCGCTTATACCGACGAGAATTGGTAGCAGCAATCCGATGCCGCACAAGAACATAAGTAAACCGCGCATGAACGTCATCGGCGGCTTTGTTGACGTTGCCTGTTCCTTCATCTATTTCCCCTTGCTCAATGGTTCCATCCAATAACTAACCCGGTGTCCGCTTTTGGCTGTAGCAGCATTTCTAATGACCTTAATTTTAATACAAGCCATCTGCAGGCCTTATAGCAAGGCGCCCCGCTCAAATAGCCCGCTGGTATAATGCGCCCCGCATTTTCCGGCCCCGGAGCCCCTCCTTGAACAAGGCCTTCCTCGCCCAACTCTCCCAGCAGACCCAGGCGCTCCACGTGCAGGGGCTCTACAAGGCCGAGCGGGTAATCATCTCGCCGCAGCAGGCGGCTATCCAGGTGCAGGGCGGGCAGGAAGTGCTCAACTTCTGCGCCAACAATTACCTCGGGCTCTCGGACCACCCGGCGCTGGTGAAGGCGGCGCAGGAATCTTTACCCAAGTACGGTTTCGGCATGTCGTCGGTGCGCTTCATCTGCGGCACCCAGGACGTGCACAAGGAACTGGAAGCCCGGCTCTCGAAATTCCTTGGGATGGAAGACACTATCCTCTATTCCTCCTGCTTCGACGCCAACGGCGGCTTGTTCGAGACGCTCTTGGACGAACAGGACGTGGTGATCAGCGACGCGCTCAACCATGCCTCCATCATTGACGGCGTGCGGCTCTGCAAGGCCAAGCGCTTCCGCTACAACAACAACGACATGGCGGACCTGGAGGCGAAGCTGAAAGAAGCCGATGCGGCCGGCGCGCGGTACAAGCTCATCGCCACCGACGGCGTGTTCTCCATGGACGGCATCATCGCGAACCTGAAGGGCGTCTGCGATCTCGCGGACAAGTACAACGCCCTGGTCATGGTGGACGACTCCCACGCCGTGGGCTTCATGGGCGAGAAGGGCCGCGGCAGCCACGAGTTCCGCGGCGTCATGGGCCGGGTGGACATCCTCACGGGAACGCTCGGCAAGGCGCTGGGCGGCGCTTCCGGCGGCTACACCTCGGCCCGAAAGGAGATCGTGGAGTGGCTACGCCAGCGCTCCCGTCCCTACCTCTTCTCCAACACCCTCGCGCCGGTGATCGCCGCCACCACCCTCAAGGTGCTGGACCTCCTGGAGAAGGACGATAGCCTGCGCAAGAAAGTGCACGCCAACAGCCGGCATTTCCGCGAGGGCATGCAGAAGCTCGGTTTCAAGCTCGCCGGCGCCGACCACCCCATCATCCCGGTGATGCTGGGAGACGCGAAGCTCGCCAAGACCATGGCGGACGAACTGCTGAAGGAAGGCATCTACGTGATCGGCTTCTCCTTCCCGGTGGTGCCGAAGGACCAGGCGCGCATCCGCACCCAGATGTCGGCGGCCCATGAACCCGAACATATAGATAAATGCATCGCCGCTTTTGCCAAAGTGGGCAAGAAGCTGGGAGTGATTTAAGAACTGGATACCAGCTTTCGCTGGTATGACGATTAAAGAAATGAGGATACTCGCTACGCATCCGGCTCCGCTCGCGATCCAGGGCGGATGTCCCTACCCACCCGCCTGCCGCATGCGTCAGGCCCGGAGAGATTAAATGAGAGCTCTGGTAAAGGCTAAGCCGCAAGAAGGGATTTGGCTACAGGATGTAGCCAAGCCCAAGATCGGGCACAACGACTTGTTAATCAAGGTCAACAAAACCGCCATCTGCGGCACCGACATCCACATCTACAACTGGGACGAGTGGGCTTCGAAGACCATCCCCGTGCCCATGACCGTGGGCCACGAGTTCGTGGGCGTGGTGGCGGAGATCGGCAGCGAAGTGCAGGGCTTCAAGGTGGGCCAGCGGGTCTCGGGCGAGGGGCACATCACATGCGGCCACTGCCGCAACTGCCGCGCCGGGCGCCGGCATCTCTGCCGCAACACCGTGGGCGTGGGCGTGAACCGCCCGGGCTGCTTCGCGGAATACCTGGCCATCCCCGCGGTGAATGCCTTCCCGCTGCCGGACGACATCTCCGACGACATCGCCGCCTTCCTGGACCCGCTCGGCAACGCCACCCACACGGCGCTCTCCTTCGACCTAGTGGGCGAGGACGTGCTCATCACCGGCGCCGGCCCCATCGGCTGCATGGCGGCGGCCATCGCCAAGCACGTGGGTGCGCGCCACGTGGTGATCACCGACGTGAACGACTACCGCCTGGAGCTGGCCCACAAGCTCGGGGCCACCCGCACCGTGAACGTGCAGAACCAGAAGCTCACGAGCGTGATGGAGGAACTCGGCATGAAGGAAGGCTTCGACGTGGGGCTGGAGATGTCCGGCAACGCTACGGCCTTCCGCCAGATGATCGACGTGATGAACCACGGCGGCAAGATCGCGCTGCTCGGCATCCTGCCGCCGGATGCGGCCATCGAGTGGAACAAGGTGATCTTCAAGGGCCTGTTCCTGAAGGGCATCTACGGCCGGGAGATGTTCGAGACCTGGTACAAGATGGTCTCCATGCTGCAGAGCGGTCTCGACATCGGCCCAGTGCTGACCCACCACTACAAGGTGAAGGACTTCCAGCAGGGCTTCGACGTGATGCGGTCGGGGAAATCGGGCAAAGTCGTGTTGGACTGGAACTAAAACACTCTAATAAAGTGCACCCGTATAACGGGAAATTGGGGTAAGCCCGCATGGATGAGCGCCTGACACAAGGGGCACAGTTCTTCGCTTTTGGACGAATAGGACGCTGCCGCTATGCCAGCTACGGGCTACTCATGGGGCTGGCCGGACTGGTGGCGTTGGCCCCACTTCAATTCCCGTCCATCCTGGACGGTGAACCCGTATCGCTGGTACTCACCATCCTGGTAAATATCCCCATCTTTGTCTTCGCGAATCTGTTGGTGGTGCGACGTCTCCATGACATGGACCGGAGCGGTTGGTGGACCCTCGTCTACCTGATATCCACGCAAGCCCCCCAGGCGCGCTATCTGCCGGTATCATCCGAGGCGAGAATCGTATTAACGATAGCGCTGTACTGCATCCTTATTGCCTTCCTCCTGATCCTGCTGTTGCGTAAAGGGTCACCCGACGAGAACCGCTTCGGCGACCCTCCTCCACCCAATACCGGCTGGGTCATCGCCGGCACGGTCCTTTACTACAGTGCAATTCCTCTGGGAATCATTGCAGTCTTTACGATACCGGTGATAAGGAATTTCTGGTTGGGTCCTGCACAAAGTCACGTCAGCTGTAATGCACCTCCAGTCTCGATGCTGAATGACCCCTCTTTGATGTCGTTGGATCCGGACCATCGCGCCTCGATGCTAAGCACTGCCTTCCAGGCAACTCACCGCTGTGCCGATGAAGGAAGTGTCACTGCGGAGGCCGATGCCGGCTTCATGTTCGAACAAGGCCTGGGGACGCAGCAGGATTACGCGCAAGCTGCGCTCTATTACAAGAAGGCGGCGGACCAAGGCAATCCGGACGCAGAAGAGCTGCTGGCGAATCTATACCGCTCCGGCAAAGGCGTGACCAAGAACCCGGCTGCTGCGTTCGCGCTCTATGAGAAGGCGGCGGCGCAGGACAACCTACAAGCCTTATGCGCCCTGGGAGAGATGTACCAGGACGGAACCGGCGTCTCTCAAGATTTCGCCAAAGCCATCGCGTTCTACCAGAAAGCGGCGCTCCGCGGATGCCGTCCGGCGGCGGACCATCTTGGCTATCTCTACTCCCATGGCCAAGGTGTGGCACAGGACTATGCACAGGCAATCGAGTGGTATCAGCGGGCGGCCAAGAACGGAGACCGGTCAGCCGAGTATTCCCTCGGCTATATGTATCAGGAGGGACAGGGCGTGCAAAAAGACCTTTCGAAGGCAGCCGCCTATTACCAAGCGGCAGCCGACCAGGGGTACGACATAGCGCAGGTCAATCTCGGTTTCCTTTACGACCAGGGATGGGGCGTCGAACAGGACCCATGGAAAGCCATGAAGCTCTACCAGGCGGCAGCCGACCAGGGAAACGCGATAGCGCAATTCGACGTGGGCAACATGTACATGTACGGACGCGGCGTGGGCCAGGACGTCTCCCAAGCCATCGTCTGGTACCAGAAGGCCGGGAATCAGGGCAACATTCCGGCGGAGAACACTCTCGGCAACCTCTATCTTCACGGCTATGGAGCACAGCTACAGCCGGAACTCGCTTTGGAGTGGTACCAGAAAGCCGCCGCCCAAGGTTGCGGCGTGGCGGCACGCAATGTCGGCTGGATATACGAGAATGGGCTGGGCGTGACCCGCAGTTTGACGATGGCGCTGGATTGGTACGCTACGGCGATCAAGAATGGCGACCCCGATGCGCAAAGTGACTTCAACCGAGTTGCTCGATTCGTGCCTGGAAGATCCGCTCCCACGCCTACCGCGACACCGGGCCCCTGCGGAACACACTGAACCATCGGAAACACCGGTACCCAGCTCGCTGGCCCTGAACCCGCGCGGGCTCTGCGCCCACCCCTGCCCTCACCTATACTGGGCTGATGGGAGGGGATGCCAAATATAAGAATTGGGGGGCGTCCGCTGAGAACCTGCGTTTTCTGTGGCGGCTCGCCACGGCGAGCGTGCTCCTCAGCCTGATCGCCTATCTCGCAGTGCGCGCGCAACCCTACCAGGGCTACGCGCCGATCTGGCCGGAAGGCGGGCTCGGGCTCGCCCTGTTGTGGCGCGGCGGCGCGCGCTACTGGCCCGCGGTGCTCGCCTCCAACACCGTGCTCAGCATGACCGTCGGCACGCCCTTCGCCACGGCGCTGGGCGTCGGCTGGCTGCAGGTGCTGATCGTCATGGTGGCGCTC
>JBLNDO010000087.1:0-38374 GCA_050261675.1 Bacillota bacterium | reverse complement strand
TCAGGCGGCAAACCCAAGGCGGCGGAATGATGAACGGCAAACCGGCAAGCAAGGCACAACGCACGCTGATGGTGCGCCTGCGCCGCTATCTCTTCACGGGCATGCTGATCTGGATACCGCTCGGCGTCACGATCTTCGTGTTCCAGTTCTTCATCGGCTTCATGGACGAGCTGGTGACGGTGTTCCCGCGCTCCTGGCAGCCCATCAACCTGATCGGTTTCAACATCCCGGGCCTGGGCGTGATCCTGGTGGTGCTGACCCTCCTGCTCACGGGCTTCCTGGCGAGCAACTACCTCGGCCGGGTGCTGCTCGGACTCGGGAACGAGCTCCTGGAGCACATCCCGCTGGTCCGCTCGGTGTATTCCACCGCCAAGCAGATATCCGACACCCTGTTCACCAACAAGGGCAAGTCCTTCCGCAAAGTGGTGCTCATCCCCTATCCCCAGAAGGACACCTGGAGCCTGGCGTTCCAGACCAGCGAGTCCCTGGGGGAGGTGAGCGCCAAGATGCCGGAGCACATGGTGAGCGTGTTCGTGCCCACCACCCCCAACCCCACCTCCGGCTTCCTGCTGATGGTGCCGACGGCCGACATGATCGAGTTGGAAATGAGCGTGGATGACGCCCTCAAGATGATCATTTCCCTGGGTGTGGTGGTGCCGCCCTGGCCGCCGGTCAAGGTCAAGGTGGACGTCGCCGGCGGCGATACCGTGCCGGAGCTTGCGCCGCCGCAAAGGCGCCCGTAACATCTGCGGCCTTTGCGGGCCTCAAGGCCGGCGTCCGTGCACCTAACCGACTGAATTCCAGGATTTTTCATGCGTAGCCATTACTGCGGCCAGGTCAACGAGAGCCTCCTCAACCAGGAGGTGCGCCTGGCCGGCTGGGTGCACCGCCGCCGCGACCATGGCGGGGTGATCTTCATCGACCTGCGCGATCGAGAGGGCCTGGTGCAGCTGGTGTTCGATCCGGACCGTGCGGCGGTGTTCGCCGAGGCCGAGCGGCTGCGCAGCGAGTACGTGGTGAGCGTCAAGGGCAAGGTGCGCCCGCGCCCCGCCGGCACCGAGAACCCGAACCTGCCGAGCGGCAAGGTGGAGGTGCTGGCGCTGGAGATGGAGCTGCTGAACCGCGCCGAGACCCCTCCCTTCATGCTGGACGAGGAGGACGTGAACGAAGAGCGCCGCCTGCAGTTCCGCTATGTGGACCTGCGCCGGCCGGTGATGCAGCAGCGGCTGCGCTTGCGCCACCGGATCGTGAGCACGCTGCGCAACTTCCTGGACGGCCGGGGCTTCATCGACCTCGAGACCCCGATCCTCACCAAGCCGACCCCGGAAGGCGCGCGCGACTACCTGGTGCCGAGCCGCACCCATCCGGGTCGCTTCTTCGCGCTGCCGCAGTCGCCGCAGATCTTCAAGCAGCTGTTCATGATGTCCGGCTTCGACCGCTATTACCAGATCGCGCGCTGCTTCCGTGACGAAGATCTGCGCGCCGACCGCCAGCCCGAATTCACCCAGCTGGACATCGAGACTTCCTTCCTCAACGAGGCCGAGATCACCGGCATCATGGAGGAGATGATCCGCCATACCTTCAAGCAGGTGCTGGGTGTGGACCTGCCAGACCCGTTTCCCCGCCTTTCCTACGACGAGGCCATGCGCCGCTTCGGTTCGGACAAGCCGGATCTGCGCATCCCGCTCGAGCTCGTGGACGTGGCGGATCTCGTCAAGACCTGCGAGTTCAAGGTGTTCGCCGGTCCGGCGAACTCCAAGGACGGCCGCGTGGCCGCGCTGCGCCTGCCGAAGGGCGGCGAGATGGCGCGCAGCGAGATCGACGACTGTACCGCCTACGTGGCGCGCTACGGTGCCAAGGGCCTCGCCTATATAAAGGTGAACGACGCGTCCAAGGGCAAGGAGGGCCTGCAGTCGCCCATCGTCAAGTTCCTGTCGGACGAGGCGGTGGCCGGCATCCTGAAGCGCACCGGCGCGGAGAACGGCGACCTCATCTTCTTCGGTGCCGACAAGGCGCGGGTGGTGGCGGATTCGCTCGGTGCACTGCGCCTCAAGCTCGGCCACGACCGCGGCCTAGTGAAGGGCGAGTGGGCGCCGCTGTGGGTGGTGGAATTTCCCATGTTCGAGTGGGACGAGAAGGACAAGCGCTGGGTGTTCCTGCACCATCCCTTCACCGCGCCGCGCGTGTCGGAGGTCGCGGAGCTGGAGAAGGACCCGGGCGGCATCCGTTCCCGCGCCTACGACATGGTGCTGAACGGCACCGAGCTCGGTGGCGGCTCCATCCGCATCCACAACCAGGACATGCAGGCGGCGGTGTTCCGCATGCTCGGCATCAGCGACGAGGACGCGCGCCACAAGTTCGGCTTCCTGCTGGACGCCCTGAAATCCGGCTGCCCGCCCCACGGCGGCCTGGCCTTCGGTGTCGACCGTCTGGTGATGCTCATGACGGGTGCGCCCAACATCCGCGAGGTCATCGCCTTCCCCAAGACCCAGACGGCCTGGTGCCCGCTCACGGATGCCCCCGGCACCGCCGGCGAGGAGCAGCTCAAGGAGCTGCACATCCGCCTGCGGCTGCCCGCGACGGAACCCAAGGCATCCTGATCCCGCTTGTATAAGCGCTCCGAATCCGTACTCGTTGTTGTCCACACGGGCGACGGCCAGGTATTGCAGCTGCTGCGTCGCGAGCCGGAAGGCTTCTGGCAGTCCGTGACCGGCAGCCTCCGGGAAGGGGAGACGCCTTTGAAGGCGGCGCTCCGGGAGGTGCGCGAGGAGACCGGCCTCGACGCCGGTGCCGGCCTCGCGGATGGCGGCATCATCAACCGTTACCCCATCCATCCCGCCTGGCGCCACCGCTACGCACCGGAAGTTCGGGAGAACACCGAGTACGTGTTTCACCTGGAGCTGGATAAGCCCGGCGACATCCGGATTTCACCTGAACACCTTCAGTACCGCTGGTTGCCGCGCGCAGAGGCGGCGGCCGAGGCGGGCTCCGACACGGACCGCGCGGCGATCCTCGCGCTCTTGCCCGCCGTTTCGGCGACAGGCGTAAAATAGGAATTCACCCGTCTGCCGCAAGGCAGGAGGTGCACGGAAAAATGGCCACCCCCGCCCTCGCCTACGATCTCTACACCGCCCTCGAAGACGAAGCCTGTGACGCGCGCATCCGCGCCGCCAAGGCCAAGCTTGGCAAGCGGCTGGTGGTGCTCGGCCATCACTATCAGCGGGCCGAGGTCTACCGCCACGCGGACAAGACCGGCGATTCCTTGAAGCTCGCACGCCTCGTTGCGGACTGCGACGCCGAATACATTGTGTTCTGCGGCGTGCATTTCATGGCCGAGGTCGCGGATATCCTCTCGCGGCCGGGCCAGCAGGTGATCCTGCCGGACCTGGCGGCCGGCTGCTCCATGGCGGATATGGCGAACCTCGCTAAGGTCGAGACCGCCTGGCGCGAGCTCCAGTCGGTGCTCAACCCGGATGAGGCCATCACCCCCATCACCTACATCAATTCCGCGGCGGACCTGAAGGCCTTCTGCGGCCGCCACGGCGGCATCGTCTGCACCAGCACCAACGCGCCGGGGATATTGAAGTGGGCCTTCGCCCGCCGTGAAAAAGTGCTGTTTTTCCCGGACCAGCATCTCGGCCGCTGGACCGGCCACAAACTCGGCATCCCACTGGACGAGATGGCGGTGTGGGATTTCCACAAGCCCATGGGCGGCCTCACGCCGGAGCAGATCCGCAAGGCCAAGGTGCTTCTCTGGAACGGCCATTGCTCGGTCCACCAGATGTTCCGCCCGGAGCACGTGGACGCCTTCCGCAAGAAATACCCCGAGGCCAAGGTCATCTGCCATCCGGAATGCGCCTTCGAGGTGTGCCTCGAGTCGGACTACGTGGGCTCCACCGAGTACATCCTGCAGACCGTGCATGCCGCGGAGCCTGGCAGCCGCTGGCTGGTGGGCACCGAGCTCAACCTGGTGAACCGCCTGCACGAAGAGATGAAAGACAAAGGCGTGAACGTGCACTTCATGTCGCCCATGGTGTGCATGTGCTCGACGATGTTCCGGATAGATCCGCAGCACTTCGCCTGGACACTGGAGAATCTGGTGGCCGGGAACGTGGTGAACCGCATTACCGTGCCGGAGCCGGATGCGAGCCAGGCGAAAGTCGCGCTGGAGAGGATGCTGGCGGTTACGGCTTAAGAGTCTTCTAACCACCCCCGGTGTCTTGTCCCGGCCCGGCCTTCCTTGGCTGGGCGTTCGCCGCTACGCGGCTCTTTCGGCTCCGCCATCCTGGCTACGCCGAAAGCCCGGGGACGCTATCCCTGCATCCCGTGAATCACAGGCGAAGCTGTGCTTCGCCTGTGATTCACCCCCTAATCCCATCTCCGCCCCCGGTGACGGGGGTCTTGGGAGGAGGCAGTTGCCGACTAATCCAGTCGTCGATGACCGTCTCCAGCACGCTCAAGGGCACGGTGCCGGTCTCCAGGATCAGGTCGTGGAAGGCGCGGATGTCGAACTTGGGCCCGAGCCTCTGCTCGGCGCGCTTGCGCAGTTCCTGGATCTTGATCTCGCCCACCATGTAGGAGAGCGCCTGGCCCGGCCAGGCGATGTAGCGGTCCACTTCCGTGTTGATGTTCTGTTCAGACAGGGCGGTGTTCTCCTTGAACATCTTCACCGCGTCTTCCCGCGACATTCCGTAGTAGTGGATGCCGGTGTCCACCACCAGGCGCACGGCGCGCCACATCTGGTAGGACAGCATGCCGAACTCGAGGTAGGGGTCCGGCTGGTTGGTCTTGGGGTCGTTGTAGAGGCCCATCTCGTCGCAGAGCACTTCCGAGTAGAGGGCCCAGCCCTCGCCGTAGACATTGAAGTAGCCGAAACGGCGGAACTTGGGCAGGTCCGTCATTTCCGCCGCGAGCGAGAGTTGCAGCGCATGGCCGGGCCGGCCTTCGTGGCAGGTGAGCACCGGGATCTCGTATTTCGGCCGCATCTCCGGCTTGTAGAGGTTCACCGCCATGAAGGCGGCGCGGGTGCCGTCCGCCGAGGGCGGATTGGAATAGGCGGGATAGGTGTTCGGCGCCTGATCGGCGGGAATCACCGAGATGCCCCAGGGGATGCGCGGCAGGTGACCGAATTCCTTCACCAGCAGGGGGTCGATGGTCTTCGCCGTCGCCTTGTAGGCTTCCAGGAGATCGTCCGGGTTCTTGTAATAGAACTTCGGATCGGTGCGCAGGTACTTCAGGAAATCCTGGAAGCGGCCCTTGAATCCCGACTTGGCGATCACCGCCTGCATCCGCTCGTGGATCTCCTTCACCTTCTGCAGGCCGAGCGCGTGCACCTGTTCCGGCGTCATGTCGGTGGTGGTGAAATGCCGCACCAGGTAGGCGTAATAGGCCTTGCCGTCCGGGAGCGTGGTGACGGCCAGCGCGGTGCGCGCGTTGGGCAGGTAGGTGCCTTCGTAGAAGGTCTTCAGCTTTTGGTAGGCTGGAACCACCGTTCCCGTGATGTCGGATTTCGCCTGGGCCTGCATGTCGTTCCAGGTTTTCGCATCGATGAACGCCGGTTGCTTGGCGAAGGGCGCGTAGAACGGGCTCTTGGTGACGTCGGTGACGATGTTGTCGGTGATCTGCTGCGGGATGCGTTCCGCCACCACCTTGGGCAGCACGCGCTTCTCCGCCACGCCCTGTTGCAGCAGGGCGATGGTCTGGTCCATGTAGGGGCCGAAGGTCTGCATGCGCTTCAGCCAGTCCTGGTAGTCCTTGAGCTTCTCGAAGCGCAGCGACTGGGTGGCAATGTCGCCCACGGTCTGGATGCCGCCCAACTGGTTGAGCGGGAACAGGTACTCGTGGAAGTTGAAGGACTCGAGCGAATCCTTGTGCTCCCACTGGAACAGGTCGTAGCTCACCTGGTCCTCCGGCGAGAGCCGGCTGCGGTCGATTTTCAGGAGATCGTTCAGGGCCTGCTGGTCCTCCGTGTGGGAGCGGTTGATGGCGTCCATGCTGACGTCCGGCCACTGGTCGTTGTAGCGGTAGTCACCCAGGTCCGAGGCGTAGAGCGGGTTTTCGCGCATGTTGCGGTCCCACTCCCGGTCGAAGAGCGCGTGTAGCGCCGCGGTCGCCGCGGGATCCACGCTCGGGGCCGGCGCCGCAGTGGACGCGGGAGCGACCGGGGCGGGGTCCACCGCCAGGGCGGGAGCGCTCAGCACGAACGCCGATGCGAGCACCGGGAGCAGGGAAAAACCGCGCAGATTCATAAGGCCTCCGAAGCCAACAGTTTCTCGACGAGACGGGCGAAGCGTTCCGGGATGTCTTCGACCTTGAGGGCGGCATATCGTTCCTTGAACGTCCGGGCCACCTCAGTGAAGCCCGGTTCCTCCAGGAGGCGGAGGAATTTCTGCCGCATGCCCTCCGCTGCCAGGGCGGGCGCCGCGAGTCCCGCGCCGGCCGCCGCCACCCGGGCCGACAGCATGCGCTGTTCGATGTTGAGCGGCAAGAGCAACAGCGGCTTGCCGGCGAACAGGGCGGCGCTCACGGTGCCGTGCCCCGCGTGGCAGACCACCAGGTCCGCATCCGCCACGGCGCGGGTCAGGTCCACTGGCCGGTCGGAGAAATTCATGTCGGCGCCGGAATATCCCCGGCGCAGGTCTTCGGCGCCCTTGCCAAGATAGATCAACGACGGCCGTCCCGACTGCTTCAGTGTATCGAGCAGGGAGGACAAGGTCTTGAACGGCTTCAAGTAGGCGAACACGCGCCGCCCATTCTTCACGGGCCACGCGGGCGCAACTCCGGTTTCCTGGTGAGTCGGTCCCCAATAATCCCCATCGGGGCGATCGGGGTAGTGATCCAGCTCTTTCAGCGTGAACAACAGGCTTGCCTGGGCCCGATAGATGTCCGCCAACCGGCCGATGGGCGCCTCACCCAGGGTCTTCAGGGCTTCATTGATGTTCGCTCTGATCGATTCTTCCGCGCCGCGCACATCCGCGCCCGCATCGGCGGCGTCGAAAGGCGGCCAGGGCGATGTATCCGGCGGGATGCCGAAACCCGTGCCGAGCACCACGCGCCGCGTCTTGAGGCCGCGGGCCGCGAGCAAGGCCGAGGGGCTGTGGTCGAACACCAGGAGGTCGGGCTTGAGACTTGTGAACAGATTGCGCCAGGCGTGGATGCGGCCGAGGATGGCTTGCGGCCGGTTGAAGCCCACGTTGTGCATCACATGCGCGAAGCTTAAGGTGGGCGCCATGGGCGCGGGCACCGCCTCGGTCTGGAACGGGGCCTGGTACCAGCGGAAGCGCGCGGGATCCAGCAAGCGCTCCGCCGGCAGGTTCTCGCGCACGATGAAACTCACCTCATGCCCGCGGGCGGCGAGCGCCTCGGCGAGCGGTTTCAACCGCGCTACGTGGCCGAGATCGGCACCCAGTTCCCAGCACATGACCACGCGCGCCATCTCAGCCGCCTTTGAGGAGCCGCGTCGCCGCGGCCAGAAAATTCCGGCCCGCACTCTCGGCGTCGAGCTTGCCGCGGTAGCGTGCGGCGATGGCCTGCGCCTTCTCGGTGAACGCCGGTTCGTTCAACAGCCGTTCCAATTTTCCGAGGATTCCTTCGAGTTTCAGGAGCGGTGCACTCAGGCCCGCGCCTGCGGCCTCCACGTTCATGGCGATGAGCAGCATCTCGAGGTGCTGGGGCAGGAGCAACACCGGCTTGCCGGCCAGCAGCATGGCGGCGGCGGTGGTGTGGCCGTTGGTCATCACCGCGCAGTCCGCTTCGGCGGTGATCCGCCCCATGTCCTGCAGCGTGTCGGCGAAATGCAGCCGTTCGCTCCGGAATTTCTGCTTGAGCTTTGGGGCGATGCGCGGCACATAGACCAGCACCCGGTGTTTGCCCTGCCGTAGCTGTTCCAGCACCTGGGGCAGGCTTTCGAATGGCTGGCCATAGATGAAGACGCGCTTGCCTTCGCCCTCGGGCCAGCGCGGCGCCTCGCCGCCGGGCCCGGGCAAGGGTCCCCAATAGTCGGCGCCGGGGCGCTGGGCCGCGTAACAGTCCAATTCCCGCAGGGTGAAGAGCGCGGGCGTGGCCTGTGAGCAGAGTTCCGCCAGGTAATTCAATTTCGGCAGGCCGAGATCGCGGGCCACGGCGTTCGCCATGTCGAGAGCCCGGGCCTCGTCCGCCTGCAGCACCGCGGCGTCCGCCGGCGCCCAGGGGCGCAGCTCCGGCAGCGCCTTCACGTCTGGTGGCACCGAGAAGCCGGTGCCGGTGAGAAGGCACGGGAGCCCGCGACCGCGCACCGCCAGGAGCGCCGTGGGCGAGTGATCGCAGACCAGGAGATCGGGCTTTACGAGCGCGAGCAGGTTCTGCCAGGCGCGCACCCGCGCGCGCAGATCGTCTGCGTCGTTGAACGCGGTGTTCAGGAGGATCTGCGGATAGCTGTGCAGCGCCGTCGGAGCCCGCAGCTGGAAGTTTGCCGGGGCGGGAAAGTAGGGGATGCCGCTGCCGCCCAACACCGCCTCGGCCGCCGCCACGTCGCGCACAGCGAACGTGACTTCGTGACCCGACCGCTGGAGCGGACGGGCGAGGGACAGGAGCGGCGCCAGATGGCCGTAGCCTCCCCCCAACTCCCATGTCATCAGGATCCGTGCCATGCGAAGTCTTATCGGTCTTGTGCGCTGATTTCAGGCTCGGGAAGGCCACTCTACCGGATTGCGGCGGCCCTTGGCATGGAACGGCAGAGGGGTTTCCGGTATCATTTTGCGCCTCCGGCAAAGGGTTTTTCCCGCGCCGAAGCCCCGATTCTCGAGGATTTCCGGCGGGCGGTGCCAACCCCCGCCTTTTGATTTTCACCCACTTCCAGGACGCCTCACGCAGCATGGGCAAACGCACGGTTCTCTACGATTCCCACGTGGCGGCCGGCGCCCGCATGGTGGATTTCGGCGGCTGGGACATGCCCGTGAACTACGGTTCGCAGATCGACGAGCACCACGCGGTGCGCAGCGACGCCGGCATGTTCGACGTCTCCCACATGACGGTGGTGGATCTCGAGGGCGCGCGGGTGCGGGAGTTCCTGCAGAAGCTCCTGGCCAACGACGTGGCCAAGCTCAAGGAATCCGGCAAGGCGCTCTACAGCTGCATGCTCAACAACCAGGCCGGCATCATCGACGATCTGATCGTGTACTACATGCGCGACGGCTGGTTCCGCATGGTGGTGAACGCCGCCACCCACGACAAGGACCTGGCCTGGATCGCCGAGCATGCCCAGCCCTTCGGCGTGAAACTCACGGAACGGCATCTCGCCATGATCGCCGTGCAGGGCCCCAAGGCGCGCGAAAAGGCGGCCTCCGTCCTGCCCGCATCCCTCCGCGAAGGCGCGCTTGCGCTCAAGGCCTTCACCGCCTTGGAGGGCGAGGGCCTGTTCGTGGCGCGCACCGGCTACACCGGCGAGGACGGCTTCGAGATCATGATCCCCGCCGACCAGGCGGCGGACTATTGGCAGAAGTTCATGAAGGCGGGCGTGAAGCCCGCGGGCCTCGGCGCCCGCGACACCCTGCGCCTCGAGGCCGCCATGAACCTCTATGGCTCCGACATGGACGAGGGCGTGACGCCCTTGGAGTCCGGCCTCGCCTGGACCGTCGCCTGGGAACCCAACGACCGCGACTTCATCGGCCGTAAGGCCCTGACCGCCCAGCGCGACGCGGGCCCGAAGCGCAAGTTCGTGGGCCTGCTCCTGGAGGACAAGGGCGTGCTGCGCGGCCACCAGCGGGTGGTGGCAGACGGCATCGGCGAAGGCGAAATCACCAGCGGCACCTTCTCCCCGACCCTGGACCGCTCCATCGCGCTCGCGCGCGTGCCCGTGGCCACCGGCGAGACCGTGCAGGTGGACATCCGCGGGCGCCTGTGCAACGCGCGCGTCGTGAAGCCGCCGTTCGTGCGCAACGGCAAGGCCCTGGTGAAGGTTTAACCGAGAGAACACTCCGGAGACATCGAGATGAGCAAGATCCCCGCCGACCTGAAGTACACCAAGAGCCACGAGTGGGTGAAGCTCGGCGCCGACGGCGTCGCCACCGTGGGCATCACCGACCACGCGCAAGGCGCCTTGGGCGACTTGGTCTACGTGGAGGCGCCGAAGAAGGGCCGCCGGCTCAAGGCCGGCGAATCCTGCGCCGTGGTGGAGTCCGTGAAGGCGGCGTCGGACGTCTACAGCCCCCTCGCCGGCGAGGTGGTGGAGGGCAACGACGCCCTCTCCGAAACCCCGGAGAAGATCAACCAGGATGCCTACGGCGCCTGGCTCATGCGCATCAAGCCCGCCAACCCCAAGGACCTGGATGGCCTCCTGGATGCCAAGGCCTATGAGAAGCTGCTGGCCGACGAGGCCCATTGAGACCCCTTTAGGCACACCTTATATATAGAGGGGCGCGCCGCCCCTGGATTCGAGGCCCATGAACGCCGTCACCGGATTGTCCAAGACCGAGACCCACGCCCTGAGCGGGCTGGAACAGCACGATGCCTTCAGTGGCCGCCACATCGGCCCGGACGAGGCGGAGCAGGCGGCGATGCTGAAGGAACTGGGCTACGCCACCCGCGCAGCGCTCATGGACGCGGTGGTGCCGGCCAACATCCGCCGCAAGGACGCGTTGCCGCTCGGGATTTTCACCCAGCCCAAGTCCGAGCACGAGGCCCTGAACCAGCTCCGCGCGCTCGCCGAGCGCAACAAGGTCTACAAGTCCTTCATCGGCCAGGGCTACTACGGCACCTACACGCCCGGCGTGATCCTGCGCAATCTCTTCGAGAACCCCGCCTGGTACACGGCCTACACGCCCTACCAGCCGGAGATCTCCCAGGGTCGGCTCGAGGCCCTGCTCAACTTCCAGCAGATGGTGACGGATCTCACGGGCCTCGCCATCGCCAATGCCTCCATGCTGGACGAGGCCACCGCCGCCGCCGAAGCCATGACGCTGGTGAAGCGCATGAGCAAGTCGGACTCCAACCTGTTTTTCGTGGCGGACGACGTGCTGCCCCAGACCGTCGAAGTGGTGCAGACCCGGGCCAAGCCGCTCGGCATCACCGTGAAGCTGGGCAAGGCGGAGGACGCCGCCAAGACCGAATGCTTCGGCGCGCTCGTCCAATATCCCGGCGGCAACGGCGATGTGCGCGATTACCGCGCGCTGGCGGACGCACTGCACGGCAAGGGCGCCGCGGTCGTGGCGGCCACGGATCTCCTGGCGCTCACCCTGCTCACCCCGCCCGGCGAGTGGGGCGCGGACGTGGCGGTGGGCAACAGCCAGCGCTTCGGCGTGCCCATGGGATTCGGCGGTCCCCATGCCGCCTTCCTCGCCACCAAGGACGAGTTCAAGCGTTCCATGCCGGGGCGCCTCGTGGGCGTCACCGTGGACAGCCAGGGCAAGCCCGCACTGCGCCTCGCGCTCCAGACCCGCGAGCAGCACATCCGCCGCGAGAAGGCCACCTCCAACATCTGCACCGCCCAGGCGCTGCTGGCCATCATGGCGAGCATGTACGCGGTGTACCACGGCCCCAAGGGCCTGCGCACCATCGCCGAGCGGGTGCACCGCCTCACCGGCATGCTGGCCTCGGGGCTGAAGGGCCTGGGGTTCGGCATCGCGAACGGCAGCTATTTCGACACCCTCACCGTCAAGACCAGCGGTGATACCGCGGCCATCCACCAGGCCGCCCATGCGGCCCACATGAATTTCCGCGCGGTGGACGCCTCGCATGTGGGGGTTTCCCTGGACGAGACCAGCACCCGCGAGCAACTCCTCGCCATCCTCGCCGTGTTCGCCTCCGTGAAGAAGGGCAACGTCCACGCCCTCAAGCTTTCCGAAGCGGCGGCGCCCAACGGCTGGGCCCCGGCGCTCGACCGCAAGAGCGAATACCTGACCCACAAGATCTTCAACGTGCATCATTCCGAGCACGAGATGCTGCGTTATCTCCGCGACCTGGCGGACAAGGACTTGGCGCTGGACCGCACCATGATCCCGCTCGGCTCCTGCACCATGAAGCTCAACGCCGTCTCGGAGATGCTGCCGGTCTCCTGGCCGGAGTTCGCCCACGTGCATCCCTTCGCGCCGGAGGACCAGACCGCGGGTTACCGCGAGATGGTGAAGCAGCTGGAGGAGATGCTGGTGGCCTGCACCGGCTACGCCGCGATCTCCCTGCAGCCCAACGCCGGCTCCCAGGGCGAGTACGCGGGTCTGCTCATCATCCAGGCCTACCACGCCTCCCGCGGCGAGGGCCAGCGCAACGTCTGCCTGATCCCGTCCTCCGCCCACGGCACCAACCCCGCCTCGGCCCAGATGGCCGGCATGCACGTGGTGGTGGTGGCCTGCGACGAGCAGGGCAACGTGGACATCGCCGACCTCAAGGCCAAGGCCGAGGAGCACAAGCAGGACCTGGCCTGCATCATGATCACCTATCCCTCCACCCATGGCGTGTTCGAGGCCCAGGTGCGGGAGATCTGCGACATCGTCCACCGGCACGGCGGCCAGGTGTACGTGGACGGCGCCAACATGAACGCCATGGTGGGCCTCGCCGCGCCGGGCCAGTTCGGCGGCGACGTCTCGCACCTCAACCTGCACAAGACCTTCTGCATCCCCCACGGCGGCGGCGGCCCCGGCGTCGGCCCGGTGGCGGTGGGCCCGCACCTCGCCAAGTTCCTGCCCAGCGTGCGTTCCGTGGGTTACGAGCGGGACAAGGCCGGCATCGGCGCGGTCGCGGCCACGCCCTACGGCTCCGCCTCCATCCTGCCCATCTCCTGGATGTACATCGCCATGATGGGCGCCGCAGGCCTGAAGGCGGCGAGCGAGGCGGCCATCCTGAACGCCAACTATCTCGCCAAGAAGCTTGGTCCCCATTACCCGGTGCTCTATACCGGCCCCGGCGGGCTCGTGGCCCACGAATGCATCCTGGATCTCCGGCCCATCAAGGACCAGAGCGGCATCACCGTGGACGACGTGGCCAAGCGCCTCATGGACTACGGCTTCCACGCCCCCACCATGAGCTTCCCGGTGCCCGGCACGCTCATGGTGGAACCCACCGAATCCGAGTCCAAGCACGAGCTGGACCGCTTCATCGAGGCCATGGTCGCCATCCGCGGGGAAATCCGCGCGGTGGAGGAGGGCAGGCTGGATCGGGAGGACAACCCCCTGCGCCACGCACCCCACACCGCCGAGATGGTCACGGCCGACGACTGGAAGCACAAGTACAGCCGCGAGCAGGCGGCCTTCCCGGTGGATTCCTTGCGCAAGCGCAAGTACTGGCCGCCGGTGAGCCGCGCCGACAACGTCTACGGCGACCGCAACCTCTTCTGCAGCTGTCCGCCGCTCACCGACTATTGAACTGCGCCCGGTTTCAAAGTTTCAAAGGAGGATAGACCCATGGCCAAGATCGCATTGCGCGGTAATCCGGTGAACACCAGTGGCGAGTTGCCGAAAGTCGGCTCCAAGGCGCCGGAGTTTAAGCTCGTCAACAAGGACCTGAAGGACGTGTCCCTGGCCGACTACAAGGGCAAGAAGAAGATCCTCAACATCTACCCCAGCATCGACACGCCCGTCTGCGCCACCTCCACCCGCAAGTTCAACGAGCACGCCAAGAAGCACCCCGACACCGTCATCATCATGGTGTCCATGGACCTGCCCTTCGCCCAGACCCGCTTCTGCGGCAACGAGCACCTGGAGAACGTGCAGACTCTGTCCCTGATGCGCGGCCGGGATTTCGCCGACCGCTACGGCGTCATGCTCAAGGACGGTCCGCTGGCCGGCGTCCTGGCCCGCGCCATCGTGGTGATCGACCAGGACGACAAGGTGCTCCACACCGAAATGGTGCCGGACATCTCCCAGGAACCGAACTACGATGCGGCGCTGAAGGCCCTGGGATGAGGGATTCAGGGCGCGCCACCGACGGCTTGTCCGGCGTGGCGCGCCTCATCCGCGCCGTGCGGGTGGGCCTCACGGCGCTGGTGTGGGCCTTCCGCGAGGAGGAGGCCTTCCGCCTCGAGGTCTTGGGCGCGGTAGTGCTCATCCCGCTCGGCCTATGGCTGGGCCACGGCGGCGCGGAGCGGGCGCTGCTCTGTGCCGCCGTGATCCAGGTGATGATCGTGGAACTCCTCAACACCGCCGTCGAGGTGGCGATCGACCGGATCAGCGTCGAGCGCCATGCCCTCTCGGGACTGGCCAAGGACTTAGGGTCAGCGGCCGTCATGGTGAGCTTGTTCCTGGCCGCCGCCGTCTGGTGCTCCATCCTCCTGCCCAGGTTCTTCGGGTAAACTGACTCTTCGTTCAAAAAGGGGCGTAACTGATGTCTGCCCTCATCTGCGGGTCACTCGCGTACGACACCATCATGGTGTATCCGGACGCCTTCAAGAACCACATCATGCCGGACAAGGTGCACATGTTGAACGTGTGCTTCGAAGTGCCGGAGCTGCGCCGGGAGTTCGGCGGCACCGCCGGCAACATCGCCTACAACCTCAAGCTCCTGGGCGCCGAAGGCCTGCCCATGGGCACCGTGGGCGAAGACTTCGCACCCTACGCGGCCTGGATGGACCAGCAGGGCGTCACGCGCGCCTATCTGAAAGAGATCCCCGGCACCTACACCGCCCAGGCCTTCATCACCACCGACGCGGACGACAACCAGATCACCGCTTTCCATCCGGGGGCCATGAGCCAGGCCCACCAGCAGAAGGTCCCCATGGACGCCGGTGTGAGCATCGGCATCCTCGCGCCGGACGGGCGCGAAGCCATGCTCCAGCACGCCGAGCAGTTCCACGAGGCGGGCATCCCCTTCATCTTCGATCCGGGGCAGGGCCTGCCGCTCTTCGAGGGCAAGGAACTGCTGCGCTTCATGGAGCTCGCCCGTTGGGTCGTGGTGAACGACTACGAGGCCCAGATGCTGGAGCGCAAGACGGGTCTCAGCGCCTACCAGATCGCCGAGAAGGTGGAGGCGCTCATCGTCACCTGGGGCTCGAAGGGCTCGGTGATCTACACCGAGGGCGGGCGCGTGGACGTGCCGGTGGTGCAGCCGGCCGCGGTGGTGGACCCCACGGGTTGCGGCGATGCCTATCGCGCCGGGCTGCTCTACGGCCTCATGAACATGCTGGACTGGGAGACCACGGGGCACATCGCCTCGCTCATGGGCGCCATGAGCATCGCTTCCCGCGGCACCCAGAACCACAAGTTCACCCGGGCCCAGTTCGACACCCGTTATGAGGCGGTTTTCGGCGCGAAGCTCGCAATCGCGTAAAGGCCGCTCATCGCCCCGGGCGGCGGACCTTCGCCTGCGGCGCTTTGATGCGGTTTCATAGAACTTTATTGGTTTGATTGGTTCAAAACCTGAAATCCCGACACGGACACTCCATGAAACGCCTGCTTGCACTGCCCTTGCTGCTCACTGGTTCCATCGCCTTCTCCCAGTCGCCCGTCGAAAGCCCCCAGCAGCAGGCCTGGGACGCGACGCTCGCGCGGGTCTCGCCCTCGGTGGTGTCCATCCGCGTCGACGCGCCGCGGGCCTTCGACACCGAATGGAACCTGACCGGCCAGGCCACGGGCTTCGTGGTGGATGCCGAGCGCGGCATCATCCTCACCAACCGCCACGTGGTCACGCCCGGGCCGGTGGTGGCGGACGCGGTGTTCCAGGACCACGAAGTGGTGACGCTCAAGCAGCTCTACTACGACCCGATCCACGACTTCGGCCTGTACCAGTACGACCCTACGGCCCTGAAGTACATCCACCCGGTTTCCCTGAAGCTCGCGCCCGATGAAGCCAAGGTGCGGGAGGACATCCGCATCATCGGCAACGACGCCGGCGAACAGCTCTCCATCCTCTCCGGCACCCTGGCGCGGCTCGACCGCGACGCCCCCACCTACGGCGCCGGCGGCTACAACGACTTCAACACCTTCTATTACCAGGCGGTCTCCGGCACCACCGGCGGCTCCTCCGGCTCGCCGGTGATCAACATCCAGGGCGACGTCATCGCCTTGAACGCCGGCGCCCGCAACGACGCCGCCTCCAGCTACTTCCTGCCGCTCGACCGGGTGGTGCGCGCCCTCGCGCTGGTGGAGGCGGGCAAGCCCGTGACCCGCGGCACCTGGCAGGCGGTGTTCACCCACGAGTACTACGACGAGCTGGAACGCCTCGGCCTCCCGGCGGACCGGGAGGCGGACCTGCGCAAGCAGTATCCCGACGCCACCGGCCTGCTGGTGGTGAACCAGGTGCTGCCGGGCGGTCCTGCCGACCAGCTGCTGCAGCCGGGGGACATCCTGCTCTCGGTGGACGGCCAGACCATTTCCACCTTCGCCCCCCTCGACGACCTGATGGACAACTCCGTTGGCAAGACGCTCAACGTGAAGCTGCTGCGCGGCGGCCGGCCCGTGTCCCAGGACATCAAGGTCCAGGACCTCAACGGCCTGAGCCCCGTCTCCTATCTGGAATTCGGCGGCGCGACTCTGAACGAGCTCTCGCTGCAGGTGGCGCGGGGCTACAACGTGCCCGTGCGCGGCGTGTACGTGGCGAACCCCGGCTACGCGTTCGGCACCGCCGGCATCCAGCGCGCCGCGGTGATCACCGAATTCGAGAACCAGCCGGTGGCGGACCTGGACGATTTCCAGAGGATCCTGGCGACCCTGCCGGACGGCGCCCACGCCCAGCTGCGGTATTTCAATCTCAGCAACCGCCGCCAGTCGGTGCTCGGCATCGTCACCGTGGACCGGCGCTGGTACCCGGCGGACCGCTGCACCCGCGACCTCGCCACCGCCAACTGGCCCTGCACGGACCTGCCCCCGCCGCCCCCGGCCGCGCCGGATGCGCCCGTCACCGTCACCTATCCGCGCTATGACGACGCGGCCATGAACCGGCTCGCGCCCTCGCTGGTGTTCGTGAAGTTCGACATGCCCTACGCCGTGGACGGCGTGGGCGAGACCCACTACATCGGCGGCGGCGTGGTGGTGGATGCCGAGAAGGGCCTGGTGGTCACGGACCGGGACACGGTGCCCGTGCCCATGGGCGACGTGAAGCTTACCTTCGCGGGCTCCCTCGAGATCCCGGCCAAGGTCATCTACGTGCACCCGCTGCACAACCTGGCGGTGATCCAGTACGACCCCAGGCTCCTCGGCAAGACCCCGGTGAAGAGCGTGAAGTTCGCGCCCAGGCTTTCCCGCGCCGGCGACGGCGTCAAGCTCGTGGGCTACCAGGCGGACGGCACCCTCACCAGCCAGGAGACCCAGGTGTCCACGCTGGACCCGGTGGGTTTCCCCTTGCCCCGCACCATGCGTTTCCGCGACACCAATCTGGAGGCCCTGAGCCTCGTGAACGCGCCCGAGAACGTCACCGGCGTGCTCCTCGACAAGCAGGGCCTGGTGACGGCCCTGTGGAGTTCCTTCTCCTACGACGATGGCAACCGCACCCAGGAAGTGCAGCACGGCATCCCGGCGGACGTGGTGCAGGAGATGGTCAGGAACGTGGAGAGCAAGACGGATCTCCGCACCCTCGACGTGGAGTTCTATCCCGCGGCCCTGTCCCAGGCCCGCAAGCTCGGCCTGCCGGACGCCTGGGTACAGAAGCTCGGCGCCGTGGACCCGGAGCGCCGCGAGGTGCTGGCGGTGGTGCGCACCACGGCCGGCGCCCCGGCGGACAAGCTTCTGCAGACCGGCGACCTCCTGCTCGCCATGGACGGCAAGCCCGTGGCGGACTTCCGCGCCGTGGAGCAGGCGAGCCGCAAGCCCGAGGTGAACCTCACCCTCCTGCGCGACAGACAGGTGATGGACGTGAAGGTGGGCACCGTGGCCCTCGGCAGCGACGGCACGGACCGCTTCATCGTCTGGGCCGGCGCCCTCATGGCCAAGCCCATGCACTCCGCCGCGGCCCAGCGCGACGTGCCGGCCACCGGGCTCCTGGTGGGCTATTACAACTTTGGCTCCCCCGCGAGCCGTTACGGGCTTTCCGCCGGCTGGCGCGTGGTGGGCGTGAACGGCGTGCTCACGCCGGATATGGATAGCTTCCTCGCGGCAGTGAAGGACCTTAAGGACCGGGACAGCGTGCGCCTCGCGGTGCAGGGCATCGACGGCACCAACCAGATCGTCACCCTCAAGCTCGACCTGCGTTACTGGCCCGCCTACGAGGTCTACCACACCGACCAGGGTTGGGTGCGCCAGGCGCTATAGGCCCAATAAAGAACCCGTCTTTCGGCGGGTTCTTGCTTTTCCGAGTCCGAGCATTACGCTGCCACGGCGGTATCTGTGGCCCCCTCCGGCGTGCCCCGTGCCGGGACCATGTTGCCCAGGAATTCCTCCGCAGCGGCTTTCCAGCTGTACTTGAGCGCGTAGTCGCGGCATTGTTTGCCGTCGAGCTTCAGGCACTCCACCGCCGCCTTCCTGAGGTCCTCGTCGCAGAAGCCGGTGACGCCCTGCTGCACCACGTCTACCGGGCCGGTGACGGGGTAGGCGGCCACCGGCACTCCGCTGGCCATGGCCTCCAGAAGCACTAGGCCGAAAGTATCGGTGCGGCTCGGGAACACGAACACGTCCGCCGCGGAGAGGGTGCGGGCCAGTTCCTCGCCGCGCCGGAACCCCGTGAAATGCACCTTGGGATAACGCTTCTTGAGGGTCTCCAGATCTGGGCCGTCGCCCACTACGTACATGGAGCCGGGGAGGTCGAGTTCGAGGAAAGCCTCGATGTTCTTCTCCACCGCCACGCGGCCGAGATACATGAAGATGGGCCGCGGATCGTTGAGGAATTCCTTGCCTCGGGGACGGAAGAGTTCCGTGTCCACGCCCTTGCCCCAGTGCACCAGGTTCCGGAAGCCCCGGGACTTGAGTTCGTTCATGAGGGAGGGGGTCGAGACCATCAGGCGGCTCGCCTTGCTGTGGAAGCCGCGGATCCAAGCATAGCCCACGCTCAAGGGCACCGGCACCCGGGCGCGGATGTATTCCGGGAACTTGGTGTGGTAGCAGGTGGTGAAGCTCAAGGAGCGCTTGATGCAGTAGCGCCGCGCGGCCGCGCCGAGCGGGCCCTCGGTGGAGATGTGAACGGCGTCCGGGCGCATCTCGTCCAGGATCTTGTTGACCTTGCGCTGGGGGAAGAGCGCCAGGCGGATGCTGCTGTAGCCCGGCATGGGCACGGTCACGAAGCCGTCGCCGTGGGAGAGCACCTGCGGGTCGTGCCCCAGGCCCTTCAGCTCCTCCACGATCTTGTGCATGGTGGTCACGACGCCGTTCACTTCCGGCAGCCAGGTATCGATGACGATGGCGATCTTCATGCGGGCACCGCGGCGTGCTTGCGGCGCGGAGCCGCGGGTTGGTTGGCGTGACGGGCAGCGATGTGCTCCGCCCAGTTGAGGATCTCGAGGCTGCCGTCATGGCGCTCGACGAGGGCGGTGCAGGATTCCACCCAGTCGCCGTCGTTGCAGTACAGCACGCCGTGGCGCTTGGTGATCTCGGCGTGGTGGATATGACCGCAGACCACGCCGTCGGCGCCGCGCTTCAGGGTTTCGCGGGCCACGGCTTCCTCGTAGTCGCCGATGAACTGTACCGCGCTCTTGGCCTTGTGCTTGAGGTAAGCCGCCAGCGACCAATAGGGGAAGCCGAACTTGCGGCGGAACACGTTGACCCAGCGGTTGCAGTAGAGCAGCCAGTCGTAGACCCGGCTACCGAGCTTGGCGAGCCACTTGCTCACCCGCATGACACCGTCGAACTCGTCGCCGTGCAGCACCAGCAGGCGCTTGCCGTCGGCGGTCTCGTGGATGGCGTCCTGCTGGATGGAGACGTTGCCGAACTCCATACCGACGTAATCACGAAACATCTCGTCGTGGTTGCCGGGAATGTAGATCACCTTGCTGTCGTGCTTGGCCTTGCCGAGGATGGTGCGCACCACGTTGTTGTGTTCCTGGGGCCAGAACAGCCGGTTCTTCATCTCCCACACGTCGATGATGTCGCCCACGAGGTAGAGGTACTCGCATTCGGTGTTGCGGAGGAAATCCAGGAGAAAATCGGCGCGGCAACCACGGAAGCCCAGATGCACGTCGGAGATGAAGATGCTCCGGTACTTGAGGGGGGTCATATGGTGGACAGCCATGATTTTTCCTCTTCTTTCGCCATGTTGCACGCGATTCTAGGAGTAAGCCGTTAAGAACATGTTGCTTGGGCATGACAGAGCCATGACAAGTTTTCCGGCAGTCCGCAGCGACGGGATTAGGCACCCTCAGGAATGGCGCGGGGGTTCAGGGGACGTGCGCCGTTCTGAAACGGGAATGTCACGGCCGCGTCACCGCACCCGGCTAGAGTCGTGGTACTGCTTGGAGAACCCGGATGCTCATGAAGGCCTTGAAACCCGCGCTGCCGTTCCTTCCGGCCCCGAAGCGCCATGTGCGCCGCCGCCATGCCGAACTCTTCCGGCTCCCGACACTGCGTCCCGTGCGGGCGAAGCCTTCCGCTGCCAATTCGATGGAGGCCTATCCCTGCACGCGCATGCACGGCGCCGCCTTCGAGAGCGAGTACTACGCCCGCGAAACCGACGTCCCCGGTTTTTGAGCTGGGGTGCCGCCATGTCCACCGACTTCGACTACAGATTCGGGCACGACGTCTACCGGATATCGGTGACCGTGGTCATCGACATCAGCCAGGGCCGCAAGCAGTACCGCCCCGAGATCGTGATTGAGAAGAACGTTTCCGATCTCGACGCGGAAGAAACCCGCCGCGTGCAGGTGGAGCAGCTCTTCAGCAGCGTCGAGAAAGCCCAGCGTTATGCCCTGGGCCACGCCAAGAAGCTCATTGAGGAAGGCCGGGTTGACCTTCCCGTTTCCAGCGCGTCTGCCATTCAGCCACCATCAGACCTTTAGTCTTACCAAAGCAGGCAATTTTGGCCGATGGCAAGGCGTCGCCCGCAACGCCGCCAGGGGGCAAAAGGGTCGCTTTGGAAATAAGAAGCCCCGCCATGGGGCGGGGCCGTGGACCTTGAGTCTCGGGGGAAAGGTCCAGTGCATGCCGCGGGTCTGGGGGTCTACGAGGCATGCAGGTAAAAGCATGCACCGCTCGCGTGTCAGGCGGTTTGCGCGGCCATGACGGTCCCATGAATTTCCATGGCAACCCCATGACAAGGCCTCGCGTGATCGTGCCGGCTTAGCATCGAATCCGGCTTATCCACACCTTGTTGAGCTTATCCACAGCGAAAAACTTCTGCGCATGCGATGTCATTTCACTGTCATGCGTTTCCGGAGGGCGGCGGTGATGAGGCGCAATTCCCGTATGCAAGTGGGAGTCTTGCGGCTGAGATAGGTCTTCCGGAAGCGCAGCAGGTAATCAGATTGGGTGCGGGCCGCCGCGCGGCAGATCCACAGCAGCGGCGAGAGGCCGGGTGTGAAATCCGGACGGCGCAGGGTGCGGTGATCGGCGCCCGTATCCAGGTATTCCGCCAGGAGTTTCCGATAACGGGAGCCCGCCTGTCGCAGGAACGCGTGCTCCGAGAGGGCGATGAGGCGCTGCAGGTCCTGGATGGCGCCCGCGGTGTCGTGCAGGGCCTTCATTTCCCGCATGAAGCCTTCCGCCTGGGGATGCCAGGGCAGCAGCGTTTCCATGAGGTAGCGCAGGCGCTTGCCGGCGATACGCAGGGCATGGATGTGTTCGGGAGTAGGCGCCCGGCGCGCGCGCTCCAGGGTGCGGTCGAAATCCCGGCTGTAGGCACCTAACGAAGCCATGAAGCTCGCGAGAAATGGCCTGGATTTTCCTCGGGCTCCCGTACCCGACGCGGCGTGCCGCAGGCGGCGGGCGAGCTTGTGCCAGTCCCGCGGCAGATCCCGGCGCACCTCGCGGTAGTTCTCGTCGCAGATGGCCTTGAGCTCGGCCGTGAAGCGCGTGAGCCCCGCCATGGCCTTGGGTTCCAGACGACGCTCCAACACCGTGAGCCACTCGAGGCTCACTTCCGCGTCCCTGGCGGGATTGGTGGAGTGGGCGAGTCTCCGGAACGCCTTGTGGTGCCTGGGTTTCAGGGGCAGTTCCGCCTGGAAGGCACGGAACCAGCCCCGCAGACGGCGCAGGGCCACCCGGGAATCGTGCAGGGCGTGGGAATCGTTGAGGTCGGCGAGCCGTTGGATGGCCGCGTCCGCTTCCTGGATGAGGCGCTCGGCATAGCCGCTCACCACCGCGGCCGCCGGTTGCTTGAAGGGTTCGCTGGGGTTTGCGCTCCGTGCGCCCATTCAGGCGAGCGCCGCCAGTTGTTTCAGGGTGAGCAGCCAGACGATCTCCGCCTCGCCGGCTTGGGCCGAGGGCGGCAGGTCCAGGCGGCAGATGCTGCCCTTCTTCATGCGCGCGAGGCTACGGGGCGAGCCGCTCACGGCGTAGCCGATGAACTGGCTGAGGTCCGGCTCGTGGCCCACCAGCGCCAGCGTGCCGTGCCGGCCGCCCGCCCAGTGGAGCAGGGCGGCCCGGTCGAATCCGGGTGCCAGGCGCGCGTGGTCTTCGCGCTTCACGTTCGGGAAGGCTTCCGCCAGGAGGTCGGCGGTCTCCACGGCGCGGACGAGGGGGCTCGAGAGGATGAGCGCGGGCGGGTCCACCAACGTGGCGAGGCCGCGGGCGCCCTTGCGCATGAGCTTGATGCCGTCCTTGGTGAGGCGCCGCTCTCCCTCGCTGCGGCCCTCCCGCGCGGCCTCCACCGGTTCCTCGGCTTCGGCATGGCGGACGACGAGCAGGGTGCTCATCCGGCGAGCGCCCGGGCGAGGCTTTCCACGGACATGACGGGCAGGGAGCAGGTGGTGCCGGTGCACAGATACGCGCAGGCCTCGCCGCGGGGCATGCAGCGCGCCAGGAGGCCGGGCAGACCCTGGGCCCGTAACGGGATGGAAAGCACCAGGCGCCGCGGATCGTATTGGCTCGCGAGTTCGGCCCGCCAATCTTCCAGGGCCTCGGGCTCGCCCCGGAGCACCACCATGGCAGGCGGATCCAGCATGTGCTCCAGGGCGAGCAGCATGGCCGCGTGGGATTCGGGATATTGGCTGTAGGCGCCGTGGGCCGTCTTCAGGGTGCGCTCACCCGCGTCGATATAGGCGGGTGTGGCGGTGAGGTGGCCCAGGGCGATGAGCGAGCGGGCTGCCACCGCGTTGCCGGAGGGCATGGATTCGTCGGCGTAGGTCTTGGGGCGATAGAGGGGCGTGGTCTGGTCGTTGGCGGTGAACCAGAAGCCGCCGTGCTCCGGATCCTCGAAGCGCGCCAGCATGGTATCGGCGACTTCCTTGGCCCAGGCGAGCCAGCCGCCGTCCCAGCGGGCCTGCACCAGTTCGAGCAGGCCCGCCAGCAGGAAGGCGTAATCGTCCAAGTAGGCCGCGAGCTTGGCTTCGCCGCGCCATACGGCGTAGAGCCTACCGTCGTCCCAGAGCCGCGCGTGGATGAACTCCGCGGCGCGCACGGCGGAATCTACGAACTCGCCGCGGTTGAGGAGTCGTCCGGCGCCGGCCATGCCGCGGATCATAAGGCCGTTCCAGGAGCTGAGCACCTTGTCGTCCAGGCCGGGACGCACGCGCTGCTCGCGGGCGGTGAAGAGCTTGCCGCGGGCGGAGGTGAGCAGCGCCTCGGTGGCGGCGTCGGGGCGCGGCGTGGGCATGGTCCTTGCTGCGTCGAGGGCGATGCGCAGATGCCAATGGTCCTCGAAGTTCGGCGGGTCATTGAGACCATAGTGGGCGGCGAAGGCGATGAATTCCTCTTCGGTGAGAAGCCCGCGCACTTCGTCGCGGGTCCAGACGTAGTACCTACCTTCCTGCCCCTCGGAGTCTGCGTCCAGGCTGGAGTAATACCCGCCTTCGGGGGACTGCATCTCGCGCATTACCCAGCCGGCGGTCTCGAGGGCGGTCTGGCGGAAGATGCCTTCGCCCGTGAGCCGCGAAGCTTGGGCATAAAGAAGGAGCAGGGGGCCGTTGTCGTAGAGCATCTTCTCGAAGTGGGGGATGCTCCAGGCGTTGTCCACCGCATAGCGGCAGAAACCGCCGCCCAGGTGGTCGAAGAGGCCGCCCTGGGCCATGCGGCGCAGACTCAGGATGGCCATGTGTTGGCAGGTGCGGCGCGTTTCCCGTTCCACGCTCGGGTTCGCGGTCATGTGCAGCAGCAGTTCGATGTCCGCCGGATGCGGGAACTTGGGGGCGCGGCCGAAACCGCCGTCCCGCGGATCGAAGCTCTTCAGGAGCACGCCCAGGGCGTCGCCGATGGGCGCCGCATCCAGGGCATCCGCCGGCGGGGTTTGCGGCGTGCTGATGCCGGCGAAGAGCTTCTGCAGTTCCTGGTTCTGCTTGTGCAGTTCGTCCTTGCGCTCCCGGTAGAACTCCGCCACCCGCTCCAGCACTTCCTTGAAGGCGGGCATGCCGTAGCGCGGTTCCTTGGGGAAATAGGTGCCGGCGAAGAAGGGCGTGAGGTCGCCCGGCGTCAGGAACAGGGTAAGGGGCCAGCCGCCGCCGCGCTGTGCCAGCACCTGGTGAGCGAGCTGGTAGATGCGATCGAGGTCGGGCCGCTCTTCCCGGTCCACCTTCACGTTCACGTAAAGGCGGTTCATGAGTTCCGCCGTCTCCGGGTCCTCGAAGGACTCGTGGGCCATGACGTGGCACCAGTGGCAGGCGGCGTAACCGATGGAGAGCAGCACAGGTTTATCCTCGGATTGGGCGCGCGCGAGCGCGTCCTCGCTCCAGGGCTGCCAGTCCACCGGATTGTGGGCGTGCTGCAAAAGGTAGGGACTGGTTTCCCGGGCCAGCCTGTTGGTGTGCTCGCCTTCGCTCATCTCGCCCCCGACTGATAGAATGAGTCTACTACACGACGTCCTTCCCCCATGTCCCTGCCGCCACTCATCCTTAAGAAGAACGAGGACCGCCGCCTGCGCGCGGGGCACCTCTGGGTGTTCAGCAACGAAGTCGACATCACGCGCACGCCCCTGAAGGCGTTCCAGCCCGGCGACCTGGTGGAAATCCAGGACGCGAAGGGTCACGCCGTGGGCAGCGGTTATGTGAACCCAAATTCCCTCATCGCGGCGCGCATCCTGTCCCGGCATCCGGAGCATCCGCCGGGGCGTTCGCTGCTGGTGCACCGGCTTAATGTTGCCTTGGCGCTACGTGAGCGGCTCTATCCCAAGCCCTATTACCGGCTGGCGTTCGGCGAATCCGACGGCCTGCCGGGGCTCGTGGTGGACCGCTACGGCGAGGTGCTGGTGGCGCAGATCACCACCGCCGGCATGGAGCGCATGAAGGGCGATGTTGTGGCAGCGCTGGAGAAGGTCATCGGCCCCCGGGTGATCCTGTTCCGCAACGACGTGGGCATCCGCGAGCTGGAGGGCCTGCCGCTCTATGTCGAAACCGCGCTCGGCACTGCGCCGGCATCGGTGACGGTGGAAGAGCACGGACTCAAGTTCGAGGTGCCCTTCGAGGGCGGGCAGAAGACCGGCTGGTTCTTCGACCAGCATGACAACCGCGCGCGCCTCCTGCGCTACGTGCAGGGCAAACGCGTGCTGGACGTGTGCAGTTACGTGGGGGCCTGGGGCATCCAGGCGGCGGCCCACGGCGCGAGCGCCGTGACCTGCGTGGACAGCTCCGCCACCGCCCTGGAGTGGGTGGTGAAGAATGCCGCGGCCAACAAGGTACAGGTGGCGACCCGGGAAGAGGACGCCTTCGACGCCCTGAAGGCACTCCGGGAAGCGGGCGAGCGCTTCGACGTGGTGGTGCTGGACCCGCCGGCCTTCGTGAAGAAGCGCAAGGACCTCGCCGCCGGGAAGGAGGCCTACCGGCGCCTGAACCAGCTCGCCATGCAGCTTCTGGAGCGGGACAGCCTGCTCATTTCTTGCTCATGTTCCCATCACATGTCGGGCGCCGACCTGCTCGCCGCTATCCAGTCCGCGGCGCGGCATCTCGACCGCGACGCACAGGTGCTGGAGCAGGGCGCGCAGGCGCCGGACCATCCGGTGCACCCGGCGATTCCCGAGACCGCCTACCTAAAAGCGTTCTACGTTAGGGTTGTCGTTTAAAATAGCGCCCCATGCTGATCTATCCCCACATCGACCCCATCGCGCTTTCCCTCGGCACCTGGCACCTCTTCGGCCACGAGTTCCATCCCGCCATCCACTGGTACGGCATCACCTACCTGGTGGGTTTCTTCGGCGGCTACGCCGCCATGTACTGGCGCAGCCGCCGCCCCGCCAGCGGCTGGACCTCGGAACAACTCCAGGATCTCCTGTTCTATGTGGCCCTGGGCGTGGTGCTGGGCGGACGCACCGGCTACATGCTGTTCTACGACTGGGATAACTTCGTCCGCGAGCCCCAAACTTTCTTCTTCGTCTGGGACGGCGGCATGTCCTTCCACGGCGGGCTTCTGGGCGTGATGCTGGCCATGTGGCTCTACGGCCGCAACCAGGGCCGGCGGTTCTTCGATCTCATGGATTTCATCGCGCCTGTGGCGTGCATCGGCCTCGGGGCCGGGCGCATCGGCAACTTCATCAACGGCGAACTCTGGGGCAAAGTGACGGACCTGCCCTGGGGCATGCAGCTCGACTGCGCCGATCCGCGCTTCGGTTATTACTGCGGAGCACAGCAAAGCGGCCTGAGCCTGCCGCACCACCCCTCCCAGCTGTACGAGTTCCTGTTGGAAGGTGTCACCATGTTCGTGGTGCTGTGGCTGTTCTCGGAAAAGAAGCGGCCGCGCATGGCAGTGTCGGGCTTGTTCGCGCTGCTCTACGGCGTGTTCCGGTTCGTCGTGGAATTCGTGCGCATGCCCGATGCGCAGCTGGGCTACCTCGGCTTCGGCTGGCTCACCATGGGGCAGATTCTGTCTTTGCCGCTCATCGTGGTGGGTGTGACGCTGCTGCTCCTGGCTTATCGCAGCAAGTGGGGGCGGGAACCCGCGTGAGACAGTACCTGGACCTGATCCGCGAGGTGCGCGATCGGGGTGCGCCCAAGAGCGACCGCACCGGCACCGGCACCCGCTCCCTGTTCGGCCGCCAGATGCGTTTCGACCTCGCCGCCGGCTTCCCGGCGGTGACCACCAAGAAGCTGCATTTCAAGTCCATCATCCACGAGCTCCTGTGGTTCCTCAAGGGCGAGACCAATACCCGCTACCTCAAGGAGAATGGGGTCAGCATCTGGGACGAATGGGCGGACGAGAACGGCGAGCTCGGGCCGGTGTACGGTTACCAGTGGCGTTCCTGGCCCGCACCCGACGGGCGGCACATCGACCAGATCGCGCAAGTTATGGAGCAGCTCAAGAAAACCCCGGATTCCCGACGCATCATCGTGAGCGCCTGGAACGTGGCGGACCTCTCCAGGATGGCGCTGCAGCCCTGCCATGCGTTCTTCCAGTTCTACGTGGCGGAAGGCAGGCTCTCCTGCCAGCTCTACCAGCGCAGCGCGGACCTGTTCCTGGGCGTGCCGTTCAACATCGCGTCCTATGCCTTCCTGACCCATATGGTGGCCCAGCAGGCGGACCTGAAGGTTGGGGAGTTCGTGTGGACCGGCGGGGACTGCCACCTCTATTCCAACCACATGCAGCAGGTGGAGGAGCAGTTGAAGCGCGAACCGCTGCCCTTGCCGCGGCTGGTGCTGAAACGCCGGCCGCCGTCCATCTTCGACTACGCGTTCGAGGATTTCGAGATCGCCAATTACCAGTCACACCCGGCGATCAAGGCGCCCGTCGCTGTATGAACGAGATCAGTTGGCAGGACTTCGAGAAAGTGGAGATCCGGGTGGGCACGGTGGTGGCGGTGGAGCCCTTCCCCGAGGCCCGCAAGCCCGCCTACAAGCTCACGGTGGATTTCGGACCGGAGATCGGCCAGAAGCGTTCCTCGGTGCAAATCACCCTCCACTACAAGCCGGAGGATCTCAAGGGCCGGCAGGTGGTGGGGGTGGTGAACTTTCCGGCGAAGCGCATCGGCCCCTTCATGTCCGAGTGCCTCATCACCGGTTTCTACCGGGAGGACGGCAGCGTGATCCTGGCGGTGCCGGACAAGCCGGTGCCCAACGGCGCCAAGCTGGGATGAAGGTCTCGCTCATCGTCGCCGTCGGATCGCACGACGAGATCGGCAAAGACGGCAAGATGCCCTGGCACCTGCCGGCGGACCTCAAGCACTTCAAGGCGACGACCCTCGGGAAACCCGTGCTCATGGGCCGCAAGACCCTGGAGGCCATCGGCCGCCCGTTGCCGGAGCGGCGCAACCTGGTGCTGACCCGGGACCGGAACTTCCGGGAGGCGGGTTGCGAGACGGTGCATAGCCTGCAACAGGCGCTGGAACTCGCGGCGGACGCGCCGGAACTCATGGTCATCGGGGGCGGGGAAGTCTACCGGATGGCCTGGCCCAAGGCGGACCGCATCTATCTCACCCGCATCCAGGCGGAAGTGAAGGACGCGGATACCTTCTTTCCAGCCCTCAATCCACGCGAATGGAAGGAGGGCTCCCGTGCCGACCATCGGGCCGACGAGAAGAACCCCTACGACTATTCCTTCCTGGTTTATGACCGAGTGAGGTAGGCGCCGAGGGGCGCCAGCATGGCGATCTCGCCACAGAGCTTCTCGGCGAACTTCATTCCGGCGTGGAATTCCTCGGCGTTCTGACGCCGGCTCTCCTCCAGCTCGCGCCGTCGTTGCCCAGCGTCAAAGGGCCGGTCGGTGTTCTTGGCGTAGCTCTTCATGAGCGGTCCGGCGGCCGCCTGGGCGGCGTGGCCGGTGTCGTAGCCCAGGAACTGCCCCAATGACTGGAGCTCTCTCGCCGGATCCGCCAAAAACGCCTCGAAATCGCAGAGCCGCGTGCGCTCCGGTGTCTGCTGTCGCGCCCGCTCGAAATGCAGCATGCCCGTGAGCCAGTTCACCGCGAACTGCTCCGCATCCTTGAGCTCAGCGAGGCGCAGATCCTTGCGGCCGGTGAGGACGTGAAAGTCCATGAGCCAGGCCTGGGCGTAGAACCGGCCGTTCTCACGGACCTGCTCGTCTCGGAGCATGTTGGGGAGCCAAGATTCGAGGGCATCGTACAGCATGAGCGCGCGGGAACTGGGCGACTGAACCGCAAGCGGCGCCAGCAGGTTGGCGCAGGCGCTGGTGGCTTTCACCAGGGTACGTTCGCCGGGGCGGTAGGTGCGGGACAACAATGCGAACACCAGGGCGAACAGCCGGTCCCAGACGGAGCCGTCCAGGCGCGATACCGGGCGATCCAACTCCCGCCGTTGCAGGGCAAGGCCGAGCAGCGCCAGGGGCTCCCGCAGGGGTTCGCAGCCGGCGAGCTCCGCCAGCAGGCGCGATACGAGCGTGGAGCCGCAATGGCTCACGTGGAAGATGAAATGGGCCGGCGCCGCGGGTTTGAGTCCCTGGGTGTGCTTGTAGACCGCCTCCATCGGGAACCAGGCTCCCCGGGTATCCGCCTTGAGGGCGCGCTGGTCCAGGAAGGAAGCACGGCGGTAGACGGCTTCGTCCAGCCTGACGACGAGCCCGCGCTGGTTCACGAAATCCAGGTCGTGAAGGAAATAATCCGGGCTACGGGCGAGACCCGGGAGCAGTTCCTCGATGTTCATTGCACCCGCTCCAGGTGCCCAAGGCCGTCGCGCACCAGGGCATCGGCGCGGCCCAAATCGACTCTTTCGAGCTGGTCCGCGCCCTCGGTCAGGGCGTCCAGGATACGCTGCTGGATCTCGCCGCGATGCCGTGCTTCGGCATAGGGCAGGTGGTGGAACATCACCATGGAATAGCGCGGCACGAACACGCCGGGGTGGCGCTCCTCCAGCAGGAAGCCCAGCTGCTTCTGCAACTGGAAGCGCGGGTCGCGCACCGCGTCGCGCATCTCCACGTAGTTCTCGAGCGCCATGGCGGCGATGGCTTCGGCGTTGGGACGGCGCAGCTCTTCGAACTCCGTGAAGACCTTTTCCCAATCTGCGCCGCGGCGGCCGATGCATTCGTCCAGCACCAGGCAGTCCTCGAAGGCGCAGTTCATGCCCTGACCATGGAAGGGGACGATGGCGTGGGCCGCGTCGCCGAGCAGCAGGGCCTTACCCTCCGCGTGCCAGCGTTCCGTATGCACCGTGCCCATGAGCCCCGTGGGACGAGCGTAGAAGTCCTTTTCCAGGTCCGGGATGAGCGAGAGCGCGTCGGGGAATTCCTTCGTGAAGAAGCGTTTCAGCCCTTCCGGTTTCTCCAATTGGTCGAAACCGGGCTCGCCCGTCCTCGCCAGGAACAGGGTCACGGTGAAGCTGCCGTCCAGGTTCGGCAGGGCGATGAGCATGTAGCCGCCTCGGGGCCAGATGTGCAGGGCGTGCTTTTCCATCCGGTGTCCGCCGCCTGGGGCGGCGGGGATGGTGAGTTCCTTGTAGGCATGGGGCAGGATGTCTTCCACCACCTTCACGCCGCGGCGCTTCGCCAGGGCCTGGCGTACCGCCGAGCCGCCGCCATCGGTGGCGATGAGTGCCGCCGCCTGGATTGCATGCTTGCGTCCTGTGGCGTCCTCCTGGAGGCTGACCTCGCCCCGGTCGAAATCCACGTCCTCCACCCGCTGGCCGAAGTGGATGCGCGCACCGGCTTTCTCCGCGGCGTCCATGAGCAGCATGTTGAGGCCGGGCCGGGAGATCGAGTGGATCACTTCCGTGGGCGTGCGGCCGTAGGGCGTGAGCGAAGTGTTGCCCGCCTTGTCGTGGAGCATGCGCCCGCGCATGGGAATGAGCAGTTTCTCGACGGCTGGCAAGAGCCCGACCGCCTTCAGGGGACGGATGCCGCGGTGGGCCAGCGCCAGGTTGATGGAGCGTCCGGTGGGCAGGTCGTGCTTGCGCATGTCCGGCAGGCGCTCGTAGAGGTTCACTTCGAAGCCGCGCCGTGCCAGGAAGACGGCGAGCAGGCTGCCGGCGAGGCCGGCCCCGAGCAAGGTGACGGCGGGCCGGGCCATCAGGCCACGAGCTCCGCGAGGATCTTCACGAAGCCGTAGACGTCGGCGAAGGAATTGTAGAGCGGCACCGGCGCCACCCGGATCACGTCCGGTTCACGCCAATCGCCCGTGACGCCGGCCTGCTCGAGCTGCTCGAAGACGCGCCGCGCCTGCTTGCGCCCCGCATGCAGGCGTAGGGAGAGCTGGCAGCCGCGCTCCGCCGGGTTGGAGGTGGTGAGTACATCCACCTCCCGCGACAGTTTTTCCTTCAGCAGGAACTCCAGATAGCCCGTGAGCTTCAGGGACTTTGCCCGCAATGCATCCATGCCGGCTTCGTCGAAGATCTCGAGGGAGGCGAGCAAAGGCGCGAGTCCCAGCACCGGCGGATTGCTGAGCTGCCAGCCTTCGGCGCCGGGCATGGGAACGAACTCGGGGCCCATGCGGAAGCGGGACTTCTTGTCGTGGCCCCACCAACCGGCGAGCCGCGGGCGGTCGAAGGCCCGGGCGTGGCGTTCGTGCACGAAGCAGCCGGCCACGGCGCCGGGGCCGGCGTTCATATACTTGTAGTTGCACCAGACCGCGAAATCCACATCCCAGTCGTGGAGCTTCAGGGGGATATTGCCGGTGGCGTGGGCGAGGTCGAAGCCCACCAGACAACCGGCCTTGTGACCGGCCTTCACGATGCGCGCCATATCGAAGACCTGGCCGCTGTAGTACTGCACCCCCGGCAACATCAGGAGTGCGATCTCCCGGCCTTCCGCCTCCAGCAATTCTTCGATTTCTTCGGCGGAGATGTACGCATCGCCCTCGCGCGGCGCGAGCTCCAGGAGGCTCTTGTCCGGGTCGAGGCCGTGCAGTTTCACCTGGGATTCGACGGCATAGCGGTCCGAGGGAAAAGCACCGCGCTCGATCACGAGCTTGTGGCGTTCCGGGATGGGACGGTAGAAGCTCACCATCATCAGATGCAGGTTGACGGTGAGGGAGTTCATGTTCACGACTTCGGATGGCAGCGCCCCCACCAACCGCGCGGTCTTCTCGGTGAACAGTTCGTGGTATGGCATCCAGGGGCGGCGGCCGGCGAAGTGCCCCTTCACCGCGAGCCGCTGCCAGTCCTCCAGTTCTTCCTGCACATAGCGCGCCGTGGTGCGGGGCTGCAATCCCAGGGAATTGCCGCAGAGATAGATCTCGTCGCGTGCCTCATGCTGCGGGATGTGGAAGCGCTGGCGGTAACCCTTGAGCGGATCGGCTCGGTCCTGTTCCGCGGCGTAACCGAGGTCGGCGCGCATGGCATTCATGCGAAACGCTCCCGGGGCAGTTTGAGCCAATCGAGGGCCGTTCCATGGAGGAGTTGTGCCCGGGTCATCTCGTCCAGCCGCATGGATTCGATGAGCGTGCCGGGGCGGTCCTCACCCAGGGGGAAGGGGTAATCGCTGCCGAGCGCGATGCGGCCCGCGCCCATGAGTTCCAGCATGTAGCGCAACACGCCCTCGTGGTGCACCAGGGAATCCACGTAGATGCGCTTGAGGTAAGCCATGGGATCCACATCGTTGTCCACGGCGCAGAGGTCCGGGCGTACATGGAAACCGTGGGAGATGCGCCCCACGGTGGCCGGGAAGGCGCCGCCGCCATGGGCGAAGGCCACACGCAGTGCCGGGAGGCGCTTTAGGACGCCACCGAAGATCATCGAGGTCACGGCGAGGGCCGTCTCCGCGGGCATGCCCACGAGCCAGGGGGTCCAGTATTTCGCCATGCGTTCCTTGCCGAGCATCTCCCAGGGATGCACGAACACCGCGGCGCCGAGCTCCGCCGCCGCTTGAAACACCGGGAACAGGGACGGATCGTCCAGGTTCCTGCCGTTGACGTTGGAGCCGATCTGCACGCCGGGGAAGCCGAGTTCCTTCACGCAGCGGGTGAGTTCCTTGACCGCGAGATCCGGCGCCTGGAGCGGAATCGTGCCCAGCGCCGTAAAGCGCCGGGGATTCTCCGCGACCACGGAGGCCAGATGGTCGTTCAGCAGGCGTGAGAGATCCAGGCCGTCCTGGGGCTTCGCCCAGTAGCTGAACATGACGGGCACCGTGGAGAGCACCTGCACTTGCACGCCGTGGGCGTCACATTCCTTCAGGCGGGTGGGCGCATCCCAGCAGTTGGCCTGCACCTCCCGGAACAGCGCGCCGTCCTTCATCATGCGCGCACAGCCTGGACCGTGGTGTTCCAGCTGGATGAAGCCGCCGTAGCCGTAGCGCGCTTTTAGGTCCGGCCATTCCTTGGGAAGAATGTGGGTATGGATGTCGACTTTCAGCATTTTTATTTTTTCTTGGGAGGCGCTTCCATCACCGCGCCGCAATGCTTGCAGGTGCGCCGCTCGAGGTTGCCGAAGAAGCGGTCGAACACCGGCGGGAACTGGGTCTCGATGTTCTCCAGGTGGAAATATTCCCGGTAGAGCTCCCGATGACATTGTTCGCAGAACCACAGCAGGCCGTCCTGCTCGCCCGGCAGGCGCGGACGCTCGATGACGAGCCCCACGGTATTGGCGAAGCGCTGCGGGGAATGAGGCAGGTGGGGCGGAATCAGCAGGATTTCGCCCTGCCGGATGGGAATGTCCACCGGTTTGCCGCCCTGCATGGTCTTGAGCAGCATGTCCCCTTCCAGCTGATAGAAGAATTCCTCGCCCGGGTCGTCGTGGAAATCCTTTCGGGAGTTGGGTCCCCCCACCACCTGCACCACGAATCCTGTCTCGGTATAGATGCGCTTGTTGCCCACCGGTGGCTTGAGCAGGTCACGGTTCTCGTCGATCCATTTCTTGAAATTGATGGGCGTCAGGTTCCACATGGCAAGCTCTCCGTCAGGGGCTGCTTATGGTACCCGCCGGCTCCCGCATCTTCCAGCGAGCGACCCAGTGTTTCGCTAAGGTTCTGGGCGGAACTTCGATGAACCGGTAGGTGAGGCTGGACATGATCAAGACCAGCGCGATGAACGTTGCGCCCACCGCATCCACTTCCCAGACGTTCAGCCTGACGTGCCTTGCCGTGTCCCCGATGCGGGTGGCGACGCGCAGGGTGTCGGTCGCCACCAGCAACAGGCTGAAGTGCACCATGTATATCGAATAGGACCACTTGCCCAGGTTCTGGATCCAGCGGGACTCCAACACGCGCGTGACCCAACCGTGGCTCAGGGAGAAAAGCCAGACGCCCAAAGCGAACGCCGGCAGGACCAGGAACTGGGCGTGCCGGTGCCCGCCGTAGGTCATCGCTGCGATGATGAGGGCAAGGCAGAGCGTCTCGGCGATGTGCGCCTTCCAGCCGTGTTCCAGCATCTCCCGGGCGCCCGAATGGACGCGCTGCCAGAGGAATTGCAGCAGCACGCCGATGAAGAACCCCGTGAAGCAGCGCAGCAGGCTGATGTTGACGGTCAACGCCCCCCGGTGCCAGAGGTAGAGCACTGATGCGCCAGCCACGAGGGCGGATGCGGCGACCATCAGGGATTTGCGGCCGAAGGTCAGTACCGCCAGGATCGCGAACAGGAAGTATGTGAAGTACTCGACGCTGATGCTCCAGCTCGGGCGGTTGAAGCTGAAATGGTGCCCGGGCACCAAGGCGTGCACCAGGAACAGGTTCTGCAGGAACTGATTGAGGGTATTTTCCCGCAAACGGGGGTCGTCCGCGGGCAGGGCGCTCCAATGGGCCGTGAGCCAGGGCATCGACAGGGTGATGCCCGCGATCAGCAACAGCGTGAAAAAATGCAGGGGATAGAGCCGGGCGGTGCGCAGCACGGCGAATTCCGCGAGGGCACGCGGGCTGTTGAGTCGCGCGGCGTAGATGTGCGAGATCACGAAGCCCGAGATGATGAAGAACAGGTCCACGAACAGGCGGCCGTTCCGCACGATCTCGAGGCCGTAAAGATGCCAGTGCCATTCGACGTGGTAGAACACCACGCCTAGGGCGGCGATGCCGCGCATGCCTTCCAGCGAGGCGAAGAATTCCGTGCCTTTGTGGTCGGGGTTCTTAAGTTGCATGGGTGCCGCGGTCTATTTCACGCCGTCGCCGACGGTCGCGATGCACTTGAGCTCGATGGCGATGGGGGTGGGCAGGGCGGTCACCTGCACCGTGGTGCGGCAGGGTTGGTTGTCCTTGAAGTACTCGGCGTAGAGCCGGTTATAGGTCTGGAAGTCCCGCTGCATATCCGTGAGGAACACGGTCACGTCCACGAGGCGGTCCCAGCTCGAGCCCGCATCTTCGAGGATATGGCGCACGTTCTCGAAGACCGAGCGGCATTGGGCTTCGATGTCGTAGACCACGACCTTGCCCTGGGCATCCAGCGTCACGCCCGGGATCTCCTTGCTGCCGCGCTTGCGTGGGCCCACGCCGGAAAGGAAAAGCAGGTTGCCCACGCGACGGGCGTGGGGGTAAAGGCCGACGGGCTCGGGGGCCTTGGAGGAGTGGATTTTCTGTTCGCTCATCCGTTCGGGTATTCCAGCAGTTTGAGGTAGATGAAATCGCAGCTCCTGGAGTCGAGCACGCCGCTTTGACCGAGGAACTTCGCTGCGACGCTCTCCGGTTCGAACGCTCCGTCCGCCGCCAGGATGGGCGTGGCCTTGTATCGGCCCGCCGGTTTCTCGCCGGAGTCCACGGCGTTGTGGCTGAACCCCGAATCGGCACGCCAAGTGAGGGCGCGCTCGCTGTTCGTCTTGTCGTAGCAGAGCTGGAAGCCGACGATATCGCGTCTCTCGTTCACCCAGATGACGAGGTCGAAGTGCTCGTCCGTGAACCAGCGCCGCAGGGGTTCACCGTCGATCTGCCGTACGTCGGCGATTTCCCTGAGCATGGCGTACCTCAGTACTTCACGCAGACGTTGCGCGCCTCGGTGAAGAAGCGCATGGCCTCGAAGCCCCCTTCCCGGCCGACGCCCGATTGCTTCACGCCCCCCATGGGCACGCGCAGGTCCCGAAGCATCCAGCAGTTGATCCAGATGAGGCCGGCCTCGAGCCTGGCGGCGAGGCGGTGGCAGCGCGCCACGTCGCGGCTGAACAATGAGGCGGTGAGACCGTAAGCGGTGCCGTTGGCGAGCTTCAAGGCCTCCTCTTCGTCGTCGAAGGGGGCGAGGGTCACCACCGGACCGAATATCTCCTCCTGGTTCACGCGGCAGGTACCCGGCAGGCCCTCGATGACCGTGGGTTCCAGGAACCAGCCCCCGGCGCAGCGGCCACTCAGCTTCGCGCGTGCACCGCCCGTGAGTACTCGGCCGCCTTCCAGTTTTGCGAGCTCAATGTAACCCAGGACTTTGTCGAGATGGGGCCCGGATACCAGGGCGCCCTGCTGTACGCCCGCTTCCAGCGGATCGCCCTGACGCAAGCTTTTGGCCCGGGCCACGAAGGCGTCCCGGAACTTGTCGTAGAGGGGGCGCTCGACGTAAAGGCGCGAGCCGCAAAAACAGATCTCACCCTGGTTCAGGAACGCGGCCCGGAGGCAGGCCTCCAGCGTCGTCTCCCAATCGCAGTCAGCGAACACCAGCACCGGGTTCTTGCCGCCCAGCTCCAGCGAAACCTTCTTGAAGCGGGGCGCCGCGCGGGAGGCAATGTCGCCGCCGGTCTTGGTGCCGCCGGTGAAGGAAACGGCCTTGATGCCGGGATGTTCCACCATGGCGGCGCCGGTCTTGGGCCCGAGGCCGTGCACCACGTTGAGCACGCCCGCCGGCAGACCGGCCTCGGCGCAGAGTTCGCTGAAGAGATACGCCGTCATGGGCGTGACCTCGGAGGGTTTGGCCACCACCGTGTTGCCGGCGGCGAGCGCCGGCGCGATCTTCCAGGTGAAAAGATAGAGGGGCAGGTTCCAGGGGGAGATGCAGCCCACCACCCCGAGCGGCGAGCGCAGAGTGTAGTTGATGGCGCCTTCCTCCATGGCGTGGGACTCACTGGCGAACTGGCTGGCGGCCGCGGCGAAGAAGCGCAGGTTGCTGACAGCCCGGGGGATGTCCAGCCGCCGGGCGAGATCCACCGGCTTGCCGCCGTCCACGCTCTCGGCCCGGGCCAGCTTCTCCAAGTCCCGTTCCACCAGTGCCGCGAGCTTGAGCAGCCACTGGCTGCGTTCGGCGGCCGGCAAACCGGACCAGGCTGGGAAAGCCCGCTCCGCCGCGGCCACGGCGGCATCGATGTCGGCGGAATTAGAGTCCGGGAGGCGCGCGTACACCTTGCCGGTGGCGGGCTCGTAATCGTCCAGCCACGCGCCGGAGGCCGCCGGCGCGTGCTTGCCGCCGATGTAGTTCCTGATTTCCAGCATGCTAGAGGCTCTGGATGCGGCCGCCATCCACCGGCAGGCTTACGCCCGTGATGTAGGAGGCGGCGGGGGAGGCCAGGAAGGCGATGGCGGCGCCGATCTCGTCGGGTTCCGCGATGCGCCCCAGCGGGATGTGGGAGCGTGCCTCGGCCTCGATTTCCTGCACGCTGCGTTTCTCCTTCTCGGCACGGGCACTGAACAGGCTCTGCATGCGATCCGTGCGGGTGAAACCCGGCAGCACGTTGTTCACGGTGATGCCGTACTGTCCCAGCTCGCCGGCCAGGGTCTTGGCCCAGCTCGCCACGGCGCCGCGCACGGTATTGGACACCCCCAGGCCCTTGATGGGCTCCTTCACGGAAGTGGAGATGACGTTGATGATGCGGCCATAACCCGCCTCGCGCATGCGGGGCCAGAGGCTCTGCACCAGCAATTGGTTGCAGATCAGGTGGCGGTTGAAGGCGGCCAGGAATTCCTCCGGCTTGGCGGAGTTCACGGGGCCTCCCGGCGGGCCGCCGGTGTTGTTCACTAGGATGTGGATCTTGGGATTGTGCTTGAGCCACTCGTCCAGGGTCTTTTGCACGCCTGGCGGGTCGTCGAAGTCGGCGGTGAAGTAACCGTGGCGCTGCCGACCGACGGCTGTGAGTTGCTGGAAAGTGGCTTTAAGCGACTTCTCGGTGCGCGCCACCAGGGTCACGTCGGCGCCGAGATCGGCCAGAGCCCGGGCGGCGGCGGCGCCGATGCCCTTGCTGGCACCGCAGACCAGGGCGAACTTGCCCTCCAGCCTCAGGTTGGACTGGGTCTTGTTGGTGGTCATGCGCTAACTATATCAGCCGCCGCCCGGGGGCTGCGACATGGGGCATTCCACGCTGTACCAGACACCACCGTCCTCGCCGTCGAGCCTCAAGGCCGACAGCCGTCCGCCCCAGACGCAACCCGTGTCCAGGGCATGCACGTTTCTGCCGTGGACGTCGCCGAGGGTGGACCAGTGGCCGAAGAGGATGTGCAGGCCGGTGCTCTTGCGGTTGGGTACCTGGAACCAGGGCATGTAACCCTCGGGCTGCGTGCCGGGCGGGCCCTTTGCCTTGAGGTCCAGGTCGCCTTCCGCGTTGCAATAACGCAGGCGCGTGTAGCAATTCACGATGAAGCGCAAACGCCCGAAGCCCTCGAGCTCCGGCGACCAGCGGCGCGGCTTGTCGCCGTACATGTGCTCGAAGAACTCCGCGTAGTCCGGCCCGCGCAGCACGGCCTCCAGTTCGCGGGCGCAGGCCGTTGCCGTC
>JBLNDO010000086.1:0-31522 GCA_050261675.1 Bacillota bacterium | reverse complement strand
GAGCGCGACATCCTAAAAAAGGCCGCCGCGTACTTTGCCAAGGGATCCGGGTAAGGTACGCGTTCATCCGGGACCACCGGACGGAACATGCCGTGACGACGATGTGCCGGGTGCTCAAGGTCGAGCGCAGCGGGTTCTACGCCTGGCTCGCCCGTCCGGTGTCGGCCCGTGCGCGACGGGATGCGGAGCTGCTCACGCTGATCCGTGAGGCGTATCTCGCGAGCGGCGAGGTCTATGGCAGCCCACGGGTGTTCCGGGATCTGCGGGAGCTCGAGGTGCGCTGCGGGGAGAAGCGGGTCGCCCGGCTCATGCGGAGCGCTAAATTAAGGGCTCAACGCCGCTATCGGCGGCCCCGCTACCATGCCGGTAAGGCCTCGGTCGTCGCGCCCAACCGCCTGCAGCGGCAGTTCACGACACTGGAGCCGGACCTGGTCTGGGTCACGGACATCACCTACCTCGCCACCTACGAGGGCTGGCTGTATCTCGCCGTGGTGATCGATCTCTTCTCCCGGAGGGTCATCGGCTGGTCCATGCAGGCCACCATGGCGCGGGGCTTGGTGATGGAGGCCTTGTTGATGGCCGTGTGGCGGCGGCGTCCGACCCGGCGCGTCATCGTGCATTCCGACCAGGGCTCGCAGTACAGCAGCGACGACTGGAACCGCTTCTGCGCGGAGCACAACCTTGACCCCAGCATGAGCCGCCGCGGCAACTGCTGGGATAACGCGGTCGCCGAGTCCTTCTTCAGCAGCCTGAAGAAGGAACGCGTGCGCAACCGCATCTACGCCACCCGCGCCGAAGCACGGGCTGACGTGTTCGACTACATCGAGGTGTTCTACAATCGGAGGCGTCGCCACCAGCATTTGGGTGGCGTCAGTCCAGTGCAATTTGAAGAGGCCAAATTCGGGCTCTAAAACTGTCTACAGAAGCGGGTGAAGTCCAGCCAGAAAGCACCGATCTAGCCAAAAACCCAGAGTTCACAGTCACTTAGCCTAATCTTGCTGCCGGCGACGCCGTTTTGGCCCCCCGACACCAAGCAAAAAACCTCCGTATATCCAAGCAAGCCAGGATGGCCACCAAACAACTCATCCCCTACGACGCCGGCTTGCGGGATGATTGGGTATCCCCGGCGCGTGTCGGAACGCCTATGCCCGTTGAGAACGCTGAAATCGCCGCCCTGTTCAACCGTTACGCCGATCTCCTGGAAATCGAGGATGCGAATCCATTCCGGGTCCGGGCCTACCGCAATGCCGCGCGCACCATCGCCGGTTATTCCCGCAGCATGGCCCAACTCGTGGCGGAAGGCCGCGACCTCGACGAGCTGCCGGGCATCGGTAAGGACCTGGCAGCAAAGATCGAGACCATCGTCAACACCGGACGGCTGCCACAATTGGAGCTCATCCAGAAACGCACGCCGCGGGCCTTAAGCGATCTCATGCAGCTACCTGGCCTTGGTCCCAAACGGGTCAAGCTCCTGTATCGCGAGTTACACATCCGCAGCGCTGAAGACCTGCTCCGGGCGGCGCGAAGCGGTGAACTGGCGACACTACCCGGCTTCGGCGGCAAAACCATTGAGAAGGTCGTGGCGGGGTTGGGACGCGCGGCACAGGACGGACACCGCTTAAAACTCGCCGCCGCCGAACAGATCGCGCAGCCCCTGGTGGCATATCTACGGCGCATCCGTGGTGTCAAGACAGTGGATGTGGCAGGCAGCTTCCGGCGACGCAGGGAGACCGTGGGCGACCTGGATATCCTGGTCACTTGCGCCAATGGCGTCCCGGTGATGCGGCGCTTCGCCGCCTATGAGGACGTTGCCGAGGTGCTCTCCGAGGGCGATACCCGTTCGGCCGTGCGCCTGCGCTCCGGCGTGCAAGTGGACCTCAGGGTAGTTCCACAAGAGAGCCATGGGGCGGCGCTCTACTATTTCACCGGATCGAAAGAACACAACATCGCGGTGCGCAAGCTCGCCGTGGCCAGGAAGCTCAAGATCAATGAATATGGCGTGTACCGTGGTCGGCGATGCATCGCAGGGCGTACCGAGGAGGAAGTGCTGCGCAGTGTCGCCCTGCCCTTCATCCCGCCGGAGCTGCGCGAAAATCGCGGCGAAATCGAGGCGGCACGCCGGCATCGGCTTCCCAATCTGGTGACTCGAGAAGATATCCGTGGCGATCTGCATTGCCATACCAACGCCAGCGATGGCAGTGCATCGTTGAAGGAGATGGCTCAGGCGGCCCAAGCGCTCGGCTATGCTTATATGGCCGTCACAGACCACTCTAAACGTCTCACCGTCGCCCACGGTTTGGATCGCAAGCGCCTGCTGGCGCAACTCGAAACCATCGACAAACTGAACGCCAAACTGAAGGGCTTCCGAGTGCTCAAATCCATGGAGGTGGATATTCTCGAAGATGGTTCCCTGGATATGTCAGACGATGCGTTGCGTCAGCTTGACTTGGTGGTAGCCTCGATACATTCAAAATTCGATTTGCCGCGCAAACGGCAAACCGAGCGTGTGATCCGCGCCATGGACAATCCCTTCCTCAACATCATCGGGCATCCGAGCGGCCGGCTTATCGGCGAACGCGAACCTATGGAAATTGATATCGAGAGACTGCTGCATGCCGCCAAGCAACGCGGCTGTTTCTTCGAGGTGAACGCGCAGCCGGACCGGCTTGATTTAAACGATGTTCACTGCAAGATGGCGAAGGACATAGGGCTCAAATTGGCGATCTCCAGCGATGCCCATAGCATCGATGGCCTGCAGGGGATCCGTTACGGTGTAGACCAGGCACGCCGGGGTTGGCTTGAACCCGCCGATGTACTGAATGCGATGCCCCTCGACAGATTGCTCAGGACTCTGAAACGTTGAATTCAAGGGCCAAATTGTCGAGAAATATGCGTCCACACCATAGCCGTGGCCTTCACCGATGCAAGAGTGGCGGCCCCGTCAATGGCAGAATTAGCATCGCCATAAGCAGCCTGCCGGGATAACCCATCGCGAATCCCATTACTCGGGATAGCTATGGCTTCTTCTTGCCTTCGAGCGTCTGGAGGGTACGAAGAATCTGATCAACGTCATGATGGAGGGCTTCGGCAAGTCTCTGCAAGCCCGCAGCAAGATCCGCGAGCGCGTCCTGGCCATCTCTTTTTGCGTTGATGTTGGCGGTGGCAAAATGCGTGATCGCCTTGTCGAAATTCATATGTGCCATGGTGTCTCTCCGCAGCGTTTCAGCGCAGCCAGCTGTTGATTCGGGGTGCCGTTCTTTCCACTCTTGGCGGCTTCGCCGCCGGGTAACCCACGATGATAGGCAGGATAGGCTGCTCGCCCACCGGTATTCCCAACCGTTCTTGCATCTCCGGCGACTGCAGCACGTCCCGAGCCAGGCCGATGGGACACGTCGCCAGTCCCGCATTACAGGCAGCAAGCATGAGATTCAGTCCTGCCATGTAGCAATCCCCGACTGGGCTGAAACCTTCTTCCTGTGCGCAGATCACGATCAACGTACCTGCACCATAGAAAATTTCAAAGGCCGGATCGGCGAGCGGCAGCTCGCTGCTCCAGTGTGGATCGCGCACCAATATGCTCTTTGCCTGCTCCGAAATCGCCTTGAGCAAAGTCTTGTCCTGAATCACCACGAAACTCCAAGGCTGCATGTTACGGGCGCTGGGAGCCTGGATCGCAGCGTCAAGCAATTGACGCACTATATCTTCGCTCACTGCTTTGGGCAGATAGGCTCGAGTAGCGCGCCGGTTGTATATCGCCTCATGCACCGTCAATGACATCGCATGGCCTCCCCTCTCATGGCTGGTGGCAAGATCTCCTGTAAGAATCTCAACGCTTTCACTCACGCTAAGTCATCCTTAGGCATCACGCATTGACATGGATCAATGCTGACGCAGTGCGGCCCGCTTAACCTGCTGATAAACCAGGCAAGAATGCTGGCAAACTCATGCGGCCCCTAAAACTTTTCTGGCTTACTACCTCCGCCAAACAATCACCAAGGTTGATATTTGCGGCGTTGATCTTTGCGCATGTCCTGCCCATTGCTGCCGCGCGTGCCGGTTCCCTCGCAGACGAAATCCAGGCACAACTCAAAAGGCCACAGGACAATGCAGAAGTTATCAGTGGCGAGACATTGCGTATGCCTGCAGCCCTGGATGCTTTTTACGCTGCACGCGACTATAAGCCCGGTTGGGTCAGCGGAGATGGTCTGCGGCCTTCGGCCCAGGCCATGCTCGATGTATTGGATGCCAGTTCTGAAGAAGGACTGAATCCAGAGGATTATCACGTCCGGGCTCTGCGGAATTTGTTCGCTGCCTTGCACGGTTCTTCCCCATCGGATTCCGGGCGACCGGCGCGCATGGCCACGGTCGAACTCCTGTTGAGCGATGCTTTCGTGCTACTCGCCGAACATGAATCCCATGGGCGGCTTGACCACGATGAGTTCAATCCGGAAGGGAGCGCGGTGCCGGATCTCCCGAATCTCACTCAGCGCCTACAGGAAGCGATGCAGAGTTCCATCCCGGGATCCGGACTTCAGGGCCTTGGATCCCAGGAGCCAGGCTATGCTGCACTCAAGGCCGCCCTTGCCCATTACCGGCAACTGGCGGGCCAGCCGGCATCGGTCGAGATACCGGCCGGGCCGCCCTTGAAGCGCGGCGATGAAGGTCCACGGGTCGCTGTGCTTATTGCTCGCCTGGTTGTGGAAGGCGATCTGCGCGCGCCTGCGTCAGAAGAAATATTCGATGACTCCGTTGAAGGTGCAGTGAGGCGCTTTCAAGCGCGCCACGGACTGGAGAGCGATGGCGTCGCAGGCAAAAGCACGCTCATTGCGCTCAACACACCCATGCAAGCCTGGGTCGAGCAGCTACGCGTGAACCTGGAGCGCTTGCGCTGGTTGCCGCGAAATTCCGCAGCGACGCGCGTCGAGGTGAACATCGCTGACTACAGTGCGACTCTGTATGAGAACGGCGCAGCGACGCTCTCGGCGCCCGTGGTGGTGGGTCTGCCCTACCGCCAGACACCGGAATTCAGCGATATGATCCGCTATCTGGTGTTCAACCCGAATTGGGACGTGCCCCCCACCATCGGCGGCGAAGAAATCCTGCCCCGGATACAGAAGCATTCGTCCTACCTAAAACGTCATGGTTACGTGGTGCTGCGGGGCTGGAACGGCGCCGAACATCGAGTGGATGGGTCCACCATTGACTGGAAGCATTGGACGGCGGACACCCTGCCCTACCATTTCCGCCAGCTGCCCGGCCCTGAGAATGCGCTCGGCCAGGTCAAATTCATGTTCCCCAACCGCTACGGGGTATACCTGCACGACACGCCGGCGCAGGGCCTCTTTGCCGTGGGGCAACGCACCTTCAGTCACGGCTGCATCCGGGTGGCGCATGCACTCGATTTGGCCGACAATTTGCTGCAGATCGATACTGGCGGGGACCCGTCGGAAATGGTGGAAAAAATCATGTCAAGCCATGAGACGCGCCAGGTTGAATTGGCGCACCCCATCCCCATATATATTCTGTATCTCACGGCCTGGGTGGACGACCTGGGCGTAGTACAATTCCGTCCGGACATATACGGCCGCGACCCCGAAATCCTGCACGAACTCGACGCACCTTTATCCGACCACCCTGCATGTTGCGCCACTTCCGCTACGCCCTGATTCTGCTGGCACTGCTGGGTGCCGGGCAGGCGTGGGCGCATGAGGCCTTGGACCACGACCAGGCCGGATTCATCCTTCGCGTGAATGGGCTGGACGTCGGCTACAACGTATTCCCGGTCTTTGCCCTCCCGGGAGAGAAAGTATCTGTGACTGCCGCGGATGTGGCCAACGCATTTACATTGCAGGCCTCGGGAGGAACATGGCAGACCACCGGAGTAGGCCAGTGGAGCTGGACCGCGCCTCTGAAACCGGGCCATTATCCCTTGGACATCCGGCGAACTGACGGCGCCGACATGCGGCTCGAGGCCTTCGTCATGGTTCCGGCGCAGGAGGTGCGTCACGGCGTCCTCAAGGGTTACCGCATCGGCCACTATCCCGCGCATCCGCTCAACGGGCTCGCCATCTACCGTGAACCGACTGGTTTCGTGGAAGTCACTCCTGAACTGGCCGCTGTGCATGTGACGCCCCACTTTACCCTCGGTGAATTCCTGTGCAAGCAGACGGGTGATTTTCCGAAATATCTGGTTCTCCGGCCGCTTCTGCTCCTCAAGCTCGAAACGCTCATGGCGCACCTCGAGTCCCAAGGCATCTCTGCGGACGCTGTGCACGTCATGAGTGGCTATCGCACCCCGTGGTACAACGCCAGGCTCGGAAACGTGCCGTACAGCCGCCATATGTGGGGCGACGCGGCGGACATCTACATCGAAGCATCCGCTGTTGCCGGTGCTGACGGGCGCTCAAGCGGCCATTACTTGGATTCCACCGCCGTGGCGGCAGATTTGCAGAAGCTGCTCCAGCAGTCCGCGTTCGCGAGCCTTATCGGAGGGCTTGGCGTGTACCCCGAGACCGGCAACCATCCGCCCTTCGTGCACGTGGATGCCAGAGGATTCTCCGCAAATTGGTGAATGCCTTGGAAGACGCCCAAAATCCGGCCTAGCAAATCTGGAAGTCACCTTATCCGGAACGCGATCGCTTGATGGCCGCCCGGGTAGAAGAGTCATGGATGCCTTCCTGAGCCCCCTCCAGAACGACCAAGATGTTCTGTGCTAATTGTTTACCGAGTTCCACAGCCCGATTGTTATCCGGATGCCGGACAATCATGCCCTTATGTCCCAACTGCCACCAACGGTTTGGTGGCTGCTTCGATCCGTGTCAGGCATTCGGCAATCTCTTTCTTGTCCAGAGTCTCCTTTCGTTTCAATAGCTCCACCAGCGACGTCATTTCATGCGGATGTTCTACAAGCACGCGGAGGGCCACGGTTTCCGCGCTCTGTAACAAGTCTTTCACCGCATTATCGACGAGTTCCGCCGAGTGCTCGCTAAATACGCGGGGCTGGGCGATTTCACGTCCCAAGAATGGTGCTTCCTCGCTTTCGCGCAGATCAACCGGCCCCACTTCGGGCGACATACCCCAGCGCCCCACCATCGCGCGAGCGAGCTTGGACGCACTGCGGATATCGTCGTCGGCACCAGAACTCACACTTCCGAGCAACTGCTTTTCAGCCGCACGCCCGCCCAACATGACAGCCAAGCGTGCCCGCAGGTAGTCCTCAGGGAGCGTGTAACGCTCGTTCTCGGGAAGCTGCTGGGTCTCGCCGAGGGAACGGCCCCGCGGGATGATGGTGACCTTGTGCAGCGGGTCCGCCTTGGGTAGGTAATAGGCGACCAGAGTATGGCCGGATTCGTGCACTGCCAGCCGGTGCTTCTCCTCGGGCTGAATGACCAGCCTGCGGACTGATCCCATCAACAGTTTGTCGATGGCTTCCTCGAAATCCCGGCGCGTCACTTGCTCCCTCCCCTCGCGGGCCGCGAATATCGCCGCCTCGTTGGCCAAGTTCCGGAGGTCGGCTCCGGAAAAACCCGAGGTAGCAGCGGCCAGTTCTTGCAGGTCCACGTCTGATGCCAGGGGCACTTTGTGCGTATGCAACCGCAGAATCGCCTCGCGGTCCACCCGGCTCGGCAGATCAAGCACAACGTGGCGGTCGAAACGCCCCGGCCTCAACAGGGCTGGATCCAGGATATCCGGACGGTTCGTGGCCGCGAGCACCAGCACCGATTCCCGGGACGTGAAACCGTCCATCTCAGCGAGGATCTGGTTCAGAGTCTGTTCCCGCTCGTCATGACCTCCCCCGAGTCCGGTTCCGCGGGTGCGGCCGATGCTATCCAACTCGTCAATGAACACGATGCTCGGCATGTGCTCCCGTGCGGCAGTGAACAGGTTCCGGACCCGTGAAGCGCCAACGCCCACGAACACCTCGATGAACTGGGAACCGGAGATGGAGAAGAAGGGCACTCCGGCTTCACCTGCCAATGCCCGTGCCAGCAGGGTCTTTCCAGTTCCTGGCGGCCCCATCAGTAGCACGCCACGGGGCGCGACCGCGCCCACACGAGCAAATTTCTCCGGGTCTTTGAGGTATTCGACCAGCTCCGCCACCTCACGCTTCGCGTTGTCCTGGCCGGCCACATCGCTGAATTTGATGTCGGGCACCGCGGCGCGTTGCGTGCCGGATTGCAGGAATTCATTCAAGCGGTTCTGGCTGCCGAGCCCACCTCCCACCAATTGTGAAGTGCGTCTATAAGACCAATAGAAGAAACCGAAGAGCAGCAGCCAGGGGACCGCAGAAAGCAGAATGTCCATCCAGCCGATGCTTCGCGCCGGCTTAACCTCCACTGCCACATGATGGGATTCCAACAAAGGCAGCAGAGCATCATCCCCCAGGGCGGGTATGCGTGTATTGAACGACATCCCGGTTTCCCCTCCGGGGCCCAATGATTCTGGCACCCTGAGGCTCCCCTCCACGGCATCGCCGGTTAGCACCACGGTCCCGACCTTATCCTCTACTGCCAGCTCCTTGAACCGGCTATAGGCGACCTCATAGGTCGGGGGCGCGGAAAAGAAACCTAACCAGGCAACGATCGCAATAATCGCGAGCGCTACAGTTATGATCCAGGACCCAAGACTCCTCGCATCCCGGGCGTTGCGCTTGTCTGATCCCTGTTCTTTGTCAGGTCCCATCGTGCCTCCGCACAGCCGGCGCCACAACGCTCAGATCTTTTCAAGATACTCGCGCCATGGCGTAGCCATCAGGGTTTCGGTAGTAGCGTGCGCGCCGGCATGAATAAGCAAGGCGGCACGATGCACGTCTGCAGGGTCATCCGCCTCCACGATGTCCACCACATCGTATTGGCCGAGGGTTGCGTAGCTCGCCTTCCAATGGACACCCGGGCACTCGCTCTTGAGCTTGGCGGTCAGTTCCGCCGATGCTTGCTTGAAGTGCGCAGCCGTCTTGAATGCCCCGGGAGAGAACTTGGTCAGGATGATGTAGCTATGCCTGGCCATCATTCATTTTCCATAGCAAGCATCACGCGCCATACGGCATGGGCCTCTCTACCCTTGCCGGACGGCGTTATCAACCCTCCATCCATCGGGCTCAGTGGACTGAAGCCCGTACCCCATTCCGGCTCGAGCGCCGACTGGCAGCGGCCTTTTTCTTGCTGCCAGTCCGCTTTGTCGCCTTGGCCTTAACCGTAGCCCCGCATTCTTCGCAGGCTGCTGCGCTCTTGGACATGTCCGCACCGCATTTATCGCATTTCATGGACCTCTCCTCCGGTTGCCTGAGCAACCCACTGAAATAATGGGGGCATCGCCGTCAGTGCATGATCTGTTCCAGCATGGACTCGATCTCCGCCTCGGCCTGCAGCCAGTCGGCCACTTCGTCGCCGGGCGCAAAACCGCGTTTCTCGGCGCGGAAATAGGCTGCTTCAGCGATCATGGCGTGACGGATTTCTGGTGCCACGTACTGGCTGGAAATGTTGGATTTCCCGCTCTGCCGTTTAGCTCCCGCAACGTGCTTTGCTTCATGCCGGAGACCGCGTTCTTTGTGCTGTGAAGTCGCGTGTCTATTCATGGTCATCACTCCTGGAGTCAATATGCCTTCGATACCCTTCTGTGACGTTTCCCTAGACTAAGTCGGGTTCCGCACCGGCGCATTGACCTGGATCAGTTCTGAAGAGCAGCGTGGGCGGCAATCCCGTTGAGCCTGGTGGCACAAGGCCCCGCCAGCGCTACCGCCGGGGTATGTGCCGAACGCTGGCGAGCCAGACGGCTGCATCGCTGTCGCTCGGGGCCCGATAATCCCCCCGGGGCGACAGGGAGCCACCGGAGCCAACCTTAGGCGCATTGGCGATGCACGTGCGTTTGTATTGCGTCTCCTCAAAGAAGCGCCGCACGAATACCGTGAGCCAGTGCCTGATTTCAGCAATCGCGTACTGTTTCCTTTCGCTTGCCGGGATGTCGGGCCAGGCACCGACTTTGTGGTCATGCCAGGCAGACCAGGCCAGGAAGGCGATCTTCGCTGGCGAATAGCCGAAGCGCAGGGTGTAATAGAGGTTGAAATCCTGCAGCGCGTACGGGCCTGTGACGTCCTCGGTGCGTTGCGCAGGCTGGTGGTCCCGCTCGCCGGGCACGAGTTCGGGGCTGATCTGGGTGGACAGCACTTCCTGCAGCAGTGCCCGGATCTCGCCGGCGAGTTCCGCGGTCTCCGCCACCCACCGGATGAGGTGCTGGATCAGCGTCTTCGGTACGCTGGCGTTCACGTGGTAGTGCGCCATCTGGTCTCCGACACCATAGGTACACCAGCCGAGTGCGAGTTCGCTGAGATCGCTCGTGCCAACCACCGGGGCGTTATGCAGATTGGCGAGCCGGAACAGGTGGCTCGTGCGTTCACCCGCTTGAACGTTCTCGAAGGTGGAATCGAACAGCCGCTCCCCCTTGGCATAAGGGTGGCCGATGTCCTCCAGCATGCGCAAGCATGCTGGCCGGACGTCAATCTCATGAGGGGTGGCCCCCACTACCTGCATGAGACGCCGCGCCTGTTCGAGGGTGCGTTGAGTGGTGGCAAAACCAGGCATCGTGTAGGCCAGGATGTTCTTGCGTGGCAATCGCATCATGTCCATGGCCCGGCAACACACCAAGAGTCCATGGGTCGAGTCGAGTCCGCCCGATACCCCGATGACCACTTTATTCGCGCCGATCGCTTGCAGCCGTCGCACCAAGCCCTGTACCTGGATTTCGTAGATTTCCCGGCACCGCTCATTGCGGCGCGTGGGATCCGCCGGCACATAAGGGAAACGCTCGACGTTGCGCCTGAGTTCCCGCTTGCCGCGGGATGGCAGCTCCAAGGGCAACTCAATACGGCGGAAACCTTCCAATACTTCGCGGTGCCGATACACCGATTGGCCAAAACTGTTCTGCCGCATGCGGTCCTGTGTGAGGCGGTCCAGATCCACGTCGGCGGTGATGATCTGGGATTGGTACTTGAACCGTTCTGTTTCGGCGAGCTGCACGCCGTTCTCATAGATCATGCCATGCCCGTCCCAAGCAAGATCCGTCGTGGATTCGCCGTAGCCTGCGGCGCTATATAAATACGCTGCAACGCAGCGCGCCGATTGATTATCCACAAGCTCGCGACGGTAATCGGCCTTCGCCACCGTGATGTTGGAAGCGGAGAGATTTACCAACAGGGTCGCGCCAGCAAGCGCCGCATAGGACGAAGGTGGAATCGGCACCCACAAGTCCTCGCAGATCTCTACATGGAATGACAAAAGCGGTTGCGCGGGCGAAGTGAATAACAATCGCGTGCCGAACGGCACGCATTCATGCCGGCCGACCGGGATCTCGTTCCAAGGCGCTGCATCCCCTGGCGTGAAATGCCGTCCTTCGTAATACTCCCGGTAATCGGGCAGGTAGGTCTTGGGTGCCACCCCCAGGATCTTCCCTCCGTACACCACGGCGGCGCAATTGAACAAGAGGCCATTCAGTCTGAGCGGCAGGCCCACCACCGTCACGGTTGGCAAGCGGCGGGAAGCCACCAACACAGTTTCAAGCGCCTCTAGGCAACCTGAAACCAGCGCTTCCTGGTGGAATAGGTCCTCGCAGGAATAAGCGGAAAGACCCAGCTCCGGAAACACCACAAGCACTGCACCCTCGGTGGCCGCACGACTCATCAGGGCGACAGTCTGCCGCGCATTGAAAGCCGGATCCGCGACGCGCACCTCCGGTACCGCCACGGCGGCACGCACGAAGCCATGGCGATAGATATTGAAGAAGTCCCCAAGCTGCGCCAAACGCCCTCCTTTGCCTAGCCGTGTCCGGCCGCTTTCGCCAGGTGCAATTGGGAGGCGAAGTGTCGCCGGAACCAGTCCGACGCCAGCTTTGAGACTTGTTCCAGTGCGCCCGGCTCCTCAAAGAGATGGGTGGCTCCGGGGACGATGACGAGCTGGTGCGGACAGGAAAGCCGCGCGGCCGCCTGTTCATTCAACCCGATGACCGGAATATCGGCCCCGCCGACGATGAGCAAGGTGGCTGCTCGCACCCGCCCCAAGGCCTCACCGGCGAGATCGGGCCGGCCGCCACGGGATACCACCGCCCTGACACGGGCAGGCCTCTCCGCCGCGGCGATGAGTGCCGCCGCCGCGCCGGTGCTGGCGCCGAACAACCCCACCGGGAAGGTGCGGGTCGCGGGATCCCGCGCCAGCCAATCCACCGCCTGCGCCAGGCGCTCCGCCAGGAGCGGGATATCGAAACGGTATTCGGCGGTCACCGCATCCCGCGCGTTCTCGTCGGCGCTCAGCAGGTCGAAAAGCAGGGTCGCGAGACCAGCCTCGTTGAGTTGTCGCGCCACCCCCTGGTTGCGGCGACTGAAACGGCTGCTGCCGCTGCCATGCGCAAACGCCACGATGCCGCAGACGTCGCCTGGCACTGCCAGCATGCCTTCCAAGAAGACGTCGCCCGCCGTTATGACTACGTCGCTCTTATTTACCTTGACCATGGTTGCACCTCGTGAAGGTCACGCCTGCGCCACCGCTTCTTCGCGGCGGTGCCAACGGTGGGGAATGTCGAGGGGCTCGACCGCCTCGGTCTCGTCGAGATGGAAAACCGCATCGAATTGCCGGCTTAGGGAGGCGTCGAAATAATGGCTGGCACGTTCGGTGTGCGGCACGTAGATGACGCCGATGGCCCGTTCCAGCATGGCCTCCCCGAGCGGTGCGGCGCGCTCTTGCAGAGGCAGGAAGAAGCGATCCAGGCGCGTACTGTGAAATAGGTGTTCATAGCTGCCCCTGAGCGCCGGTCGCACCCATTTGTGCTCCACTTCCCCACCCCACTCGGATGCCGCCGACACGTAACCCGTGTAGGTGGTGAAGCCCACCAGCAGGGCATCCTCTCCCGCCTGTTCGCGCACCAACTGGCCCAGGGTCCATTCGCCGGTAGCGTGGGATTCGGTGGCGCGCGCATCGCCCACATGTGAGTTATGGGCCCATACCACCGTGCGCCCGCTGCTGCCACGCCGCAGCCGATGTTCAGCAAGCGCAAACAAGGTATCGCGCATATGCGCGTCACGCAGGTTCCAAGTATTGATACGCCGCCCGAACATGGCACGGTAATAGGTTTCGGCGTTCACCACCGCTGCGGCGTTACGTTCAGCGAAAAACTGCGCATCCAGTGCCGCGAGGCCGTTGCGGGCGGTATATTCTGCTTCTGCGGCACGCAGTCGTTTCAGTTGCTCAACCGCTGCCCCATATCCTGCCTCCCGCCGGCCGTAGGCGGCTTCATAGCCATATGTTTCCGGTTCACGCACATGATCGAACACCGCGTAACGTTGCCGGGCCATCTCCGCCTCCGCGGGATCCACGTTCTCCAAATAGCGGATAACCTCATCCGCCGAACGGTAGAGACTGTAGAGATCCAAGCCGTAAAACCCGGCACGGCGGGCGGGTATCAGTGCGCGGTTTTGCTCGCGCAACCAGCCGATGAATTCCCGCACTTCGCGGTTGCGCCACATCCACATCGGAAAGCGTTCAAAATCTCCAAGTGCCGTCTCGGCGTCGTCGTCGCCAGCGCCCTGCACAAACTCATTGACGCGCCAGGCATCCGGCCAGTCCCCCTCCACCGCTACCGAATCGAAACCCAGTTCCGTGATCAGGCGGCGAGTGATCTCCGCACGCATGCGGTAGAACTCCCGGGTGCCATGGGTTGCCTCCCCCAGGAGCACGAAGCGCTTACCGTCCGTCATTGCCAAAAGGTCGTCGTAGTCCCCTGCACTTCCGGCCAGACGTCGTGCGAGGTTGCGCGTCGCCAGGAAAGGACTGTGCGCCGGACTCATACCGGCACCTGACGGACGTTCTCCAGCAGTTCGCGCACCTCTTCGTCGCTGGTTTGCTCAAAGTCTTTGTAGAACTGCCCAACGGCGTAGAAATGCACCGGGTTCTGGACGCAGACAAATTCGTCTGCGGCTCCCTGCAACCTATCGGCGGCGTCCGCAGGCGCTACTGGCACCGCGACCACGATTTTCGACGGCTTGCCGGAACGCAGGGCCATGACCGCCGCGCGCATGGAGGCTCCGGTTGCCATGCCGTCGTCCACCACGATGACTGTACGCCCCGCGAGCTTTAGGGGTGCGCGTGTACCACGGTATAGCTTCTCACGGCGCACCAGCTCCGCTTGCTCCTCTTCCAACACTGCCTGCAGTGCGTGTCGGCCAACGCCGCCATACCTTAGAACTTCCTCGTTCAGGTATTGGGTCCCTCCGGAAGCGATGGCCCCCATGGCGAGTTCCGGATGGCCTGGCATCCCCAGCTTGCGTACGATGAGTACATCCAGTTCCGCATTGAGAGCCTTCGCCAGCTCATAGGCCACCGGCACGCCGCCCCGTGGCAGGCCCAGCACCAGCACGTCCGAGCGGTCCGCATAAGCCCGGAGGCGTTCCGCCAGCATGCGGCCCGCGACGCGGCGATTGGGAAATTGGCCGTTCATGCTACCCGCGCTCCGGACTACGTGTATCAATGTGGAAAGCATGCCCATCTTGCGCAGGGTGGACATTGATCTCGGTCAGCTAGGAACTACGGAAAAAAAAGATGGTCGCTGTTTACGGACGAAGGCCACGCTCGCTTTTGGCTAAGCCCAGGCCCCTAACGGGGTCCTGATTTAGGCCGACATCTCCCTATGTAAACAACGACCACCCGTTCGTGAAATTACTCCTGCCTTGCGACGGCGGCATTGACCTGGATCAAGCCGTTCACGCACCGACCACCGCGCGGGGCGCCTTTTCTTCCTGCCTGAGCTTGAAACGCGCCTCCAGACGCTTTAGCACGGTAGTGATGCCGGTGTATTCCAGCTCGTCCATGGGCAACATGGCGGCGCCGAAGAAGCCCTGGCGGCGCATGTCCATGGCCTTCGCCGCAACCCGGCCCCGTACTTCGTCCCAAAATGGATGCGCAAATACGTCCACAGGCTCCGTAAGCTTGCCTTGATGGACGGAAAAAGCGGCTCCAGTGATGATGGGTGGGCCGTCGAAATAGCTGATGCCCGAGCCCAGAGGGACCGGCATCAGCGGCATGTTATGGGAGCCGCGCATGCCCCCGGCGACGAATGCGCCGTGGGCAAACGGTGCCAGCACCTCGCCGGTGGCCGGGAAGTCCATCTGTACTCGCACCAGCATGACGGGATCATCCTTGCCGGTGTACTTGCCGGCGATGTTGTGCAGCCGCGAAGTGGAGGCCGCGACCGCCTGCTGCCCGGATGCCCGCGACCAAACGGACTCCACCACGTACTGCTCCGTGCCGCGCAATAGCGCCGCTAAGTCGTACAAGTCTTCCGGAGCATTGAGCTCAATGATCCGGTCATTGCCGGTATGGGTCACGTCCATGACTGTGAAACGGAACCCCTTGGCCAGGTTCGGCGACAGCAGCAATCCCGGCGTGTTCATGGGATCTGCGAAAGCCAGATAGAGCGGCAGGTTGAAGGCGCCGGGATCGGTCTTGTCGGCGGCGAAGAATACGAACGGCTCGCTGTCTCGTTCGTCAATCTCCATCTCTGCCACTGCCGGTCCAAGGCCGCGCACATTGCCCGAAAACGCATCCTTGAGCAGATCCTGGCCCGCGCCATACAGGCCCTGGGCCTTGGCGGTGCGCGTGCCCGCCACGAAGGCGTCCCAGGCCATACGGTGCAGTTCCGGATTGCCAATTCCCAGCCGATGGGTCGCTAGGATTGCGATGTCGTCGCCGGTAGAGCTGACATAGCTATCGATGAGCTTGCCGCCGTTTGGCATGGTGAGATGGGCGCGCACAGCGTCCAACAGGCGTTTCGAAGGGCAGATGTGTCCACCGATAGAGCCGATGTCGGCTTTGATTACACTCAATGTAAGCTTCATACCGCTGCCTCCCAATCCTGGAACCCCCTAGATACCGATGTTCTAGCCTCCTCCAGGGCATGGAAGGTCGCATTGACCCAGATCAACGTGGGAGGCCGTCCTAGCCCTTAGGCTTAAAGGGCACCTCCGCTGCCGTGACATAAGACGGCGCCATGCCATGTAAGGATTGCCATGCCCGGCACCCGCTATACCCTCGAAGTCCATGCGACGCTGCCGCCAGCGCTTTCGCGGCTTACGGAATTGGCGGGGAACCTGATCTACAGTTGGGACCGTCAAATACGCGGGTTGTTCTATTTCATCGATCCAGACCTGTGGGCGAGCTGCGAACACAATCCAAAGGTCTTCCTCCGACGGGTCTCCCAGCAGCGCCTCGATCAACTGGCGGTTGACCCCGCTTTCCTCCATCAATACGCCGACGTGCTCACGGCTTATGAAAGGTACCTGGCGCAGAGCAACGAGACCCTTGCCGCGGAAGGTCTCGACATCGATCACGGGCAGGTTGCCTATTTCTGCATGGAGTACGGCCTGCACGAGAGCCTGCGCCTCTATTCCGGCGGTCTCGGCGTGCTGGCGGGGGATTACTGCAAAGCGGCAAGCGACCTCAGCTTGCCTTTTGTGGCAGTGGGTCTGATGTATCACCTGGGCTATTTCACTCAAACCATCGACGCAGACGGCGAACAGCAGGCCCATTACCAGCCCGCCGACCTGGAAGACCTACCGGTGGAGCCAGCGCTGGACGCCGCTGGCACCGAAATTCGGGTGCATATCACGGTGGCGAACCGTGATGTGGCCGCACGAGTGTGGAAAGTGGCGGTCGGTCATGTACAGCTGTTACTACTGGACACCGACGTGCCGGAGAACACCTCTCAGGACCGGTCCATCACCTATCAGCTCTACGGCGGCGACGACAGCATGCGCATCGCCCAGGAAATCGTGCTCGGCATCGGCGGCGTGCGTGCACTGCGGGCGCTCGGCTTCTCCCCGTCGGTCTGGCATATCAACGAGGGCCACGCTGCGTTCCTGATACTTGAGCGCTGCCGTGAACATGCGGTTCGTGGCTTGGACTGGCAGACCTCCATCGAACTGGTGGCGGCGGAAACGGTGTTCACCACGCACACGCCGGTGCCGGCCGGACATGATGTTTTCAGCCGCGAGCTGATGCTGCTCCATTTCGAGCGGTTCGCGGAAGAACTCGGCGTGTCCTTCGACCGGCTCTTCAAACTCGGCGCTTCCCCCCAGAACCACGATAGTTTCAACATGACAGCGTTGGCATTGCGTGGTTCCAGGCGCCACAACGGAGTTAGCCGCGTGCACCACAAGGTAGCAGCGCGCATGGAAGGCTACGTGTGGCCGCAGGTACCGCCGGAAGAGAATCCGATAGAGTATGTGAATAACGGGGTGCATGTACCTACGTTCCTGGCGCGTCGCTGGGTGGCGCTGCTCGACGAGGAGCATCCGGAATGGCGCCGGCGACTCACCGATCTTAGTTATTGGCCGGACGTACTTCGCGGCCTCTCGGACCGGCGATTCTGGGATCTGCGCCAGGCCCTGAAATGCGACACCCTGCGCGATATCCGCAGCTTTATCCAGCGCCAATACCAGCGCAACAATGTGGGCAGGCTCCGCACGGAGACCATGCTGCGTGCCCTGGATGACAGCCAGGCCAATACCCTGCTGATCGGCTTCGCCCGGCGCTTCGCCACCTATAAGCGGGCCCTGCTGCTGTTCCAGGACGCAGCCCGCTTGGCCAAGCTGCTGAACGACCCCGAGCGGCCCGTGATTGTGCTGTTCTCAGGCAAGGCCCACCCGCAGGACCGCCCCGCCCAGGAAATCATCAAGGAGCTGAACCGCTATACACAGGACCCGGAGTTTGCCGGCAAGGTCTTCTTCATCGAGGGCCACGACATCGCCCTGGAGCGCAAGCTCGTCACCGGCGTGGACCTCTGGCTGAACACCCCCGCCTACCCCCAGGAAGCCAGCGGCACTTCTGGACAGAAGGCTGCCGTCAACGGCGTCATCAATCTGAGCGTGCTGGACGGCTGGTGGGACGAGGGTTATGACGGAAGCAACGGCTGGGCCATTCCTCCGCACGATCCTTCGATGGAAGCGGAGCATCGCAACCATATCGAGGCGGAAGAGTTGCTGGACATCCTGCAGCGTGAAGTGGTCCCGCTCTACTACCGGCGCGGCACAGACGGCTTGCCCTCGGATTGGATCCGGATGTCCAAGCATTCCATGGAATCCATTCTGCCACGCTACAACTCGCAGCGGATGGTGATGGAATATCTGCGCCGTTTCTACATTCCGGCCTTCCACCAAGGTCGGGATCTGGCGAAAGACGACGCCTTGGAGGCGCGTGAGTTGGCGGCATGGAAAGGTCGCGTCCGCGAACGCTGGCCACACGTCAATATGCACTGGCTCAATGCGCCGCCGACGCGCATGCGCGCGGGCGAGCGCCTGTCGCTCGTGGTGGCGGCAGAGTTAGACGGCCTGGAGCCGGTTGAGATTTGCGTCGAATGCCGGCTGGAGAATTCCGATAGCCGGAGCACAACGACACTTGCGTTCGAATACTCGGGGAAGGAAGGCAACACCGCGCTCTTTAAGCTGGAGATTGTCCCTCCCGCCAACGGCCTGATCCACCTCACGGTGCGCGCGTACCCCGTGCATCCGTTGTTGGCCCACCGCTTTGAGATGGGCTGCATGCTCTGGCTTTGAGGGCTCAGACGCCGCGGGCGTAAAGCCGCAACAAGGCCCGCAGCCGGGCGGAGAGCGGCTCATCCAGCGCGCCATCCGGGCAGCGCCATTTCCAGTTTCCCTGCACCTCGCCGGGCGTGTTCATGCGTGCTTCGGCATCCAGCGCCAAGCAGTCCTGCAGCGGCAATATTGCAAGAGCGCAGACCGAGGCCAAGGCGCTGTGGATTAGGGGCCAAGGCATGGGCTCAGCCGGGAAATCCAGGTAACGCCGAACCTCTTCCTGCCTGCCCGCTTCCAGGGACTCCCACCAGCCCAGCGTGGTGTTGTTGTCGTGTGTGCCAGTATAAGCGACTCCACGCTGGTCATGGTTGTGCGGCAAGTGGGGATTGTCGCTGCCGCCCTCGAAGGCGAACTGCAGCACGTGCATCCCGGGCAGATCGAGCGTGCGGCGCAGGGCCCGAACCGAATCCGTGATGTGTCCCAAGTCCTCCGCCACCATGGGCAGCGGGCCCAGTGCCTGCTTCACCGCGGCGAATAGCGCTTCCCCCGGCACCGGCAGCCAGCGGCCGCCGGCGGCGGATGATGCTTCGGCCGGGATGTGCCAACTGGCATCGAAGCCGCGAAAATGATCCAGGCGCAGCAAATCGAAGTGCGAACTCTGCACGCGCAGGCGCTCGATCCACCAATGGAAGCCCTGATCCGCCATCCGTTCCCAGCGGTATTGGGGGCATCCCCAGTCCTGCCCTTGGGTGGCGAACGCATCCGGCGGCGCTCCCGCCGTCTCCGTCATTCGGCCGTGGGCATCCACGCAGAAAAGCTCGCGACGGCTCCACACGTCGGCGCTGTCGTGGGCCGCGAACATGGGTAGGTCGCCGAACAGGTAGATACCCTGGGAATTCGCGAAAGTCTTAAACCGGTGCCAGGCAGAAAAGAACGCATGCTGTTCGCGCCGTTCCGTCTCAATAGCCGATGCGAGACGCATGCGCGCCGCCTCGATCACGCCAGGCTCGCGATCTCTCAGATCTGCGGGCCAGAGGTACCATGGCTGCCCGCCCTGTTCCCCGCGCAGCGCGCAATAGAGTGCATAGTCTTCCAGCCAATGGGCTTCGGACTCGCGGAACCCCGCGTAGTCGTCCGCCAAGGGAGCCGTGTGGTCCCGCAACAGCGCCGTATTGCCGGCGAAAACCGAGGTGCCCTGGTAAGGCGACCCGGATGCGTTCACCGGTCCCAGGGGCAGCGTTTGCCAGACACTGAACCCAGAACGCACTAGGAAGCGGACGAAGTCATAGGCGTCCTCCACCGTCCCTTGTATGCCCGGCCCGGGCAGGGAGCTGACATGGGCCAGAACGCCTGCGCGGCGGCGGCCGAACACGGTTTCCGGCGCCGCCATCGGTTAGCGCCCAGGACGCATCACGCCACCGGTCGCCTGGGCGCTACCGTGGCTGAAGGGCGTGCCGAGATAATCCGGCGGCGCCTCGCCGAGCAGGTGGTAGAGACCCGCGAGTTGCGTGCGAAATAGAAACTCGAAATGCGATACCGCGGCCTGGGGGTTGTATTCCCCCGGCCACCAGAACCAGTCGGAACCTTCGCAAACAGCCAACTGTCGTTCAAGTCGCTCTCGCTCCGGGGCCCCGAACTGGCCCGAATCCAGCGCCGCGATGTAGCAGCGCCTGGCCTCCGCCAGCATGTCCCAGGCGCGGTTCTTGTCCGGGTGACCTATCCAAGTGGTCAGGTCCCCGTGCACCCAGCTGCCGGCAGTGAGCCGCGGCAACGGGCCCACCCGTACCTCCGGATCGTCGAGGCAGCGGCTGAAGGTGGTGAGTTCGAAGCGTGCATCCTGCGACAAGACCCGGTACAGGGCGCTGAGGAAATGATAGCCGTTCTCCGGATAGTGTTCCCAGGCGTTCTCGCCGTCGAGGGCGATGGTCACCACCCTGCCCGGCCCCGCCTGCGGTTCCGAAGCGATCGCCGCGAGGCGCGACACCAGGTCCGCCACGGCGTCGTCCGCGTGCCAGTCTTTGTACTGAAAACCGATCAGATCCGAAAGCTCGTCGTCGCGGAAGAACAGCGCGGTACGTTGTTCACCGAGGCGGTAGATTCTGTGCGTCACTTCCGAGGGCGCCCCCTCCAGCCCCAGGCTATTGAGTAGCACCCGCTGACTGCTGGCGGCCCAGCGGAACTCCGCGGCGTCCAGCAAAGCCAGCGTCGCCTCGGACAACGCGCCCTCCGATGGCCAGCATCCCGTCGGCGCAGTGCCAAACGAAGACATATGCACGCGCCGTCCCCATTCCAGGTGCCGACGCGCACGTTCCTCGCCGCCGGGATAGGCTTCTGTTGCCGGCAGCGGGAGCGCCGGCCGCGCCTCCCGGGCAGAGCGGAAATCCAGCAACAGGGGTAGGATGGGATGGGCATAAGGATTCATGCTGATTTCTACGCGCGCCTGCTCCGCGAGCGCGCGATAGCGGCCGATGACGCCGGAAAGCAGCTCACGGATCAACAGCAACAAATCGCGTCGGTCGTCGGCGGTATAGCCCCTCTCCTTTTGTATGAATTGTGCCGCCCGCGGGTCACTGCGCCGCACCGTTTCCCCGAGCCAGGCCAGGTGGTACCACACGAGCAGGTCACCGACCATAGCGGCATCCAGATAATTGAAGGACTCGGGGCGGTCCAGCATCCAGTCGGCCATCTCCGCCAGACGGCGGAACGCCGGAAAGCGCTCGACCATTTGCCGCCGCTGCAGCTTGAGACAGGCCTGGACCAGCGTGCGGCGTGCGTCCTCGGCTACAGGCAGCGCCGGCTGGGCCAATGCCGCCAGCAGTGGATCACGTAAACCGCCGCCGCCCGAAAAGAAGCTCTCGAGCTGATCGTTGTAGTCCTGTAACTGATCCAGCAGCAGAGGCGAGAAATTCACAACCGCGGTGGCGCCCGCCTCGTTTTCAAGGTGCGCCACCATGTCGGTGTAATCCTTCAGGCCATGCAGATAACTCCAGGGCGCGAGATAGTGGCCGGTGAGTGGGTCGCGGTACTCCGGCTGGTGCATGTGCCAGCAGAGCACCACCCGCAGGCGCATATCAGCGGGCATAGCCCAAGGACTGGTGCAACATCTCGGGCGTGACCAGTACCGTGCCGCGACGGGCGACCTCGAACCGAGCTACGTCGGATGCGGCGTCACTCCCGATCACCGTACCATCGGGGATATGACAACCGGTTTCGATGACCGCGTTCCGAATCAAACAACGTGCGCCAATGCGTGCACCCGGAAGAACCACGGAGTTCTCGATTTCGGACCTCTCTCCTGCCACCACGTCGTTGAACAGCAGCGAATGGCGCACGTAGGCGCCGGAAATGATGCAGCCCTCAGCGATCATGGAGTCCACCGCCATACCGCGGCGGCCATCGTCGTCGAACACGAATTTGGCCGGAGGCGAAAGCTGCTGGTAGGACCAGATGGGCCAATCACGGTCGTAGAGATTGAGCTCCGGCGTCACGCCGATGAGTTCCATGTTCGCCTCCCAGTAGGAATCCAGATCACCCACGTCGCGCCAGTAGGCCGGTCGGTTGGTACGGTGGTCAATGAACGGGTAGGCATAGGTCCGGGCGTTGCGCACCGCGTCCGGAATGATGTTCTTGCCAAAGTCGTGGCTGGAGGAAGGATTCGCCGCATCCGCCACGAGCTTGTCCACCAGATAGCCGGTGTCGAATATGTAGATACCCATAGAGGCCAGAGCCTGGTCGGGATTCGACGGCATAGGCTTCGGATACGCGGGCTTTTCCTCAAACTCGACGATACGCCCGTCATCGTCGGCGTTCATCACGCCAAAGGCGCTTGCCCGCTCCAGCGGCACCGGAATGCAGCCCACCGTCACGTCGGCGCGGCGGTTCACATGGAAGCCGAGCATCAGGCCATAGTCCATCTTGTAGACATGGTCGCCGCCCAGCACCAGCACGAAACGTGGATCGTGGACACGGATGATCTCCAGGTTCTGGTAGACCGCATCCGCCGTGCCCGAATACCAGGCGTCGCCCACCTGCTGCTGGGCCGGAAGGATCTCCACGAACTCCCCGAACTCGCGGTGCAGGAAACCCCAACCGCTGCCGATGTGATGGATGAGCGAATGGGCCTTATACTGGGTCATCACGCCCACGCGTCGAATGCCCGAGTTCACGCAGTTGGACAGCGGGAAATCGATGATGCGGTAACGCCCCCCAAAGGGCACTGCCGGCTTGGAACGATGGCTTGTCAGGGCGCCGAGACGCGAGCCGCGCCCGCCCGCCAGCACCAGCGCCAGGGTATCGCGCGGGATCTCGCTTCCAAACGGCATTGCTCCGGCATCTCGCGACATATTTGCAACTCAATGCCTTGCTCATGGGCACTGTGCACATTGAACCCCACACCCCGGGGTGTGGGGATTGATCTGCATCAATCAAGCCGCAATTTCGCCCCTACTGCGCGGCCCCAGGGATTTATCATTTGGCCTTAACCTCACCATCCACAGCCGGAAAAGCATGCCGACCGCGGATCCGCCAACCGATTTAGCCAGCGGGGACCTGCGCCTCCTGACGGAGGCCAGGCACCACGCGCCGTCGTCGGTTCTCGGCCCCCATCCCACAGCCGGTGGCAGCGTGGTGCGCGCTTTCCTGCCGCAAGCGCGTTCCGCCTGGATTGGCCCGAAGCGGCAGCCCATGTTTCGGATTGGTGACAGCGCCCTCTTTGAAGCACGGGGAATTCCGGCAGGCTCCTACGAACTGTACTGGGTGGATTCCGCGGGTCGGGAACACCGGCAGGTAGATGCCTATGCCTTTCCATCGCAGTTGCCCATGGAGGAACTCAAAGCTTTCAGCCGCGGTGAGCACCGGCGCGTCCACCGTCTGTTGGGCGCGCGCCTCACTGAATACGGTGGCGTGCGCGGCACACGCTTTGCAGTCTGGGCTCCCAATGCCGAGCGTGTCAGCGTGGTGGGTGACTTCAACGAGTGGGACGGACGGCGCCATCCCATGGACGTGCGGGGCGAGAGCGGTGTCTGGGAGCTTTTCATCCCGGGTGTGGAAGCGGGTGCGCTCTATAAGTTCGAACTGCGCAACCGCGACAGCGGCGAGATCTTGCTGCGCGCCGACCCAATGGCTCGTGCCGCGGAGGTCCCGCCGCGCAGCGCCTCGCGCGTAGACGCATCACATTACGCCTGGGGTGACACAGGCTGGCTCAGCCGGCGCCCCGACTGGCGAAACGCGCCGCTATCCATCTATGAGCTTCATGCCGGGTCCTGGCGCCGCCATCCTGACGGTCGTTTCTATGGCTATCGCGAGCTCGCCGATGCCCTACTGCCCTATGTGCTGGACATGGGTTTCACACACGTGGAACTCCTGCCCGTGACCGAACACCCTTTCAATGCCTCCTGGGGTTATCAGACTACCGGCTATTTCGCACCCACGGCTCGCCATGGTTCGCCAGACGACTTCCGGTATTTTGTGGACCGCCTGCACCGGGCCGGCATCGGTGTGATTCTCGATTGGGTACCGGGGCATTTCCCACGGGATGAACATGCTCTAGCGCGTTTCGACGGCACCGCGCTTTACGAGCACGACGACCCCCGCGCTGGGCTGCATCCGGAATGGGGCACCCTCCTCTTCAACTACGGCCGCAACGAAGTGAGGAGCTTCCTGATCTCAAGCGCCATTCACTGGCTCGAGGAATTCCATGTGGATGGCCTGCGAGTGGATGCAGTGGCGTCCATGCTCTATCTGGACTACGGACGCAAACCTGGCGAATGGCTGCCCAACGCTCATGGCGGCAAAGAGAACCTGGAAGCAGCGGCGTTTCTCCAGGCCCTGAATGCCGCGACTCACGGGGAGTGCCCCGGCAGCTTCACCATTGCGGAAGAATCCACCGCCTGGCCCGCCGTTACCCGTCCCGACTGGGTGGGTGGCCTCGGTTTCAGCATGAAATGGAACATGGGCTGGATGCACGATACCCTCGCCTATCTGCACGAGGATCCCATCCACCGCCGATACCACCACGAGCGCTTGACCTTCGGCCTGCTGTACGCGTTCTCGGAGAATTTCGTACTGCCGCTCTCCCACGACGAGGTGGTGCACGGCAAGGGCTCGCTGCTCTCACGCATGCCCGGCGACATGTGGCAACGGTTTGCCAACCTGCGGCTGCTGTTCGCCCTGCAGTTCACTTATCCCGGCAAGAAGTTGTTGTTCATGGGTGACGAATTCGGCGTCCCGGGAGATTGGTCCCACGACACCGAACTTCCCTGGAGTCTGATTCAGGCGCCGGCGCACGCCGGCGTTCGGCGCTTGGTGGGCGACCTCAACCGCCTCTATGCGTCGGAACCGGCCCTGCACGTGCTGGACTTCGAGCAGGAAGGTTTTGAATGGATCGATTGCCACGACTCACCGCAGTCGGTGGTGAGTTATCTACGGCGCGGCGCGGGCGAGACGGTCCTGGTGGCGCTCAACTTCACCCCCGTAGTCCGCTACGACTACCGCGTGGGGGTGCCCGCCCCGGGCCGTTATCTCGAGATTCTCAATTCCGACGCCGTGATTTACGGTGGTTCCAACGTGGGCAACCTCGGCGGGCTCGAAGCGGAATCGCAGCCCTGGATGGGCCATCCCTGGTCTCTGTCCCTCACCCTGCCGCCCCTGGGGGGGCTGGTGTTCAAGCCGCCGCGGAGCTGAACCTTGACCTGTCGCATCGTCTTCGTCAGCACCGAGGTGCATCCCTACCTTAAGGTCGGGGGATTGGCGGACGTGGCGGCGGGCCTGCCGGCCGCCCTGGCGCGCCTCGGCCACGAGGTACGCGTACTGACGCCTGCCACTGCGGTGGCGTTGAAAGCGGCGCAGGCCCGCGGCGCACAACCGTTGGCATGCCGCGGACTGCCGTCCGGTACGCAGCTACTGGAAGCACCGCTGGCGGGACCCCGCGCGCGCGTTTGGCTCCTGAACAGCCCCGGATTCCGTGCCCGCACTGGCACGCCTTACCAGGATGCAAAAGGCCGTTCCTACCGCGATGACGCCGCGCGCTATGACGAGCTGGCGCGAGTCGCTGCTTCCCTCGCTTCCGGCGCCACGGGCCTCAACTGGCGGCCAGATGTGGTCCACTGCAATGAATGGCACGCAGGCCTGGTACCGTTGCACCTGCTGCTGGCGCGCTCGCCCGCCGCGACCGTGTTCACCATCCACAACCTGGGCTATCAGGGACTATTCACGGCGCCGGAATTCGCCGCGCTCGGCCTGCCCGCCTGGGCTTGGCACCCTGCCGCCTTGGAATTCCACGGACGCATGAACTTCATGAAAGCGGGGTTGACCTTCGCCGACCGGCTCACGGCGGTGAGCCCCGGCTACGTCCGGGAGATCCTTACCCCGGACTTCGGCGCCGGCCTCGAAGGCGTGCTACAGCAACGCCGCACGGACCTCAGCGGCATCGTGAACGGCATCGACCAGGCTGCCTGGAACCCGGCGCGGGATCCCGTTATCGCGTCACGATTCGATGCGCGGCGGCTCGCGCAACGCGATCCTAACCGTAAGGCCCTGCTGGAGGAGTTCGGCTGGGAAAGCAGCGGTGACTTGATGGTCGGCTTGGTGGCGCGCCTGGTAGCCCAGAAAGGCGTGGACATCTTCCTGCAGGCGCTACCGGCGCTGCTGAAGCTGCCGGTGAGATTCCTGGTGCTCGGGAGCGGAGAGCCGATGCTGCAGGATGCGCTACGGGATGCGTCAGCACGCTACCCCGAGCGGATCGCGGCGCGCCTGGGCCACGACGAGGACCTGGCGCACCGCATCTATGCGGGCTGCGATGCCTTCCTCATGCCTTCGCGCTTCGAGCCCTGTGGGCTCAGCCAGCTCTATGCTATGCGCTATGGCGCCCTGCCGGTGGTGCATCGCACCGGCGGCCTGGCGGATACCGTCACCGACGCCGTCCGCGGGAAACGCGCCACGGGCTTCAGCTTCGACCAGCCCACCCCCGCGGCGCTCACGGCCGCGCTGAAGCGCACGGTTGCGCTGCATAGACGTCCCGCCGCCTGGCGCCATCTGATCCGGACCGCCATGCGCCAGGATTTTTCCTGGGAGAAGAGTGCCAGGGAATACTTGAAGGTCTACGCGCTTGCCCAGAGCTCTCGCCGATATGCGTGATGCCCGCCAAGGGCCGCCAACCAAGCGCCGCGTACTCCCAAATCTCCGGCGTCCGTACGGTGTACCGGCACGTTTTCCATGATCGGCGCGAGCCGCCCCTTGTCATCGAAGCCCTCCAGAAACTCCTGCGTGTCGAACAGCGGGCCAAGTCCCGCAAGCACGCCCCCGATGAGCCATACTCCGCCATGTGAGGCCGCCGCCAGCACCAGATCGCCGGCATACGTGCCTAACATGCGGGAGAAGCGCCGCAAGGCGGTGACCGCCGCCGAATCGCCCGCGGCGGCGCGATGCGCCACGTCCGCGGCTGTGGTGATATTGCCGTTGCGGAGATGGGCATCCAGCAGCGCCAGTCCCGGACCCGAGAGCACCCGTTCCCAGCTGATCCGTTGTCCGTAACGCTGTTGCAACACTTTCAAGTAATCCAATTGCCAGGACTCTGAAGGCGCAAAGCCCACGTGCCCTGCTTCGGCGGGTTCGATGTGCAGTGCCCCCTCGTAGTGCGTCCAAAATGCGGTGCCAAGACCGGTACCGATGCTGATCACGGCCATGCGCGCACCGCTGGCTACGCCACGACGCAGCATGGCGGCATCCGCGGGGGGGTGCTCCGCGAGGGCACGGGCTGCTACTTCCAGATCGTTCAGGAGCAGCACCTGCCGGAACCCGAAGTGTTTCTGCAAGGCGGCAGCGTCCGCGTCCCAGGAAAGATTGGTGAAGCGGGCGCGGTCCCCGTGCACGGGCCCCGCCACGGCCAGCGCCAGGTCGAATTCACCCCAAGCGTGCGCGCCGAACTTGTTCAAGGCGGCGCGCACCAGCGCATTGAGATCGTGAAAATCCGAAGTCTCGAGATGCAAGGGCTTGCCGGTGGCACGGCCGCAGAAAAATCGGGCGTGGGTGCCGCCGACGTCAGCGGCCAGAATCCTGGCTGGCCTGGTCCCGGCTTCGGCGGCGCGTTTCAGCGCCGCCATGCCGCGCGTAGCGACAGGCACTCGCCCCGCCAGGGGCAGCCGGATTCCTCGCAGAAGAGGCGGCGTTGTGTGCCGAAGCAGGGTTCATGACCGCACTGTTCCTGCTCCGCCCAGACGATACGGCGCAGGCTCGCGGGGCGCCCGCCCGGCACCACGGGCACCGGGGGCTGGAAAAACACGCTTTCAGTCCTGGTATTCATAGTCCCTTCCGCAGTGATCCGGGGCCATTGCTATTGCGTATGCTGGGCAATCTAGCCTCCTAGCGGAATTCTGGCATTGATCCAAGTCAATCCGGTGACAAGGCCTCGGCACCGCCGCGTGCTTCTTTATCCGGCAATTCGGTCAGCGTCGCCTCGGTCAAAAGCAACGTACCCGCTACGGAAACCGCATTTTCGAGGGCGACCCGCACGACTTTGGTGGGATCGATGATGCCGTTTTCCATAAGGTCCACAAAACGGCCGGTGGCGGCATCGAATCCGATATTCGCGGTGGAATTGCGCAGCTGATTGACTACGACACCATCGTCCTGGCTGGAATTTAGGGCGATCTGGCCGGCCGGCACGCTGAATGCTCCACGCAGCACCCGCAAACCCGTGCGGACGTCACCCTCATATTTTGACTCCTCCGCCTCCAGGGCCCGAGCCATTCGGATGAGTGCTAGCCCGCCGCCCGGGACGATTCCCTCCTCGATGGCGGCGCGGGTTGCGGCAATGGAATCCTCATAGGCATCCTTGAGTGCAGCGATCTCGGTCTCCGAAGCGGCTCCCACGCGGATCACGGCGACGCCGCCTGCGAGCTTGCCGTGGCGCTCCTTCAGGTGGTCGCGCTCGTAGCTGGACTGGGCTCTCTGTATCTCCGATTCGAGCTGGTGAACGCGCTCCTGGATGCGCGTCTTTTCCCCGCCCCCGCCCACGATCGTCGTGTGGTTGGCAGTGACCGTCACACGCTTGGCGGTACCCAAGTTCTTGATGTCCAGCTTATCGAGCGTGGCGCCGATCTGGCCGGTCGCGACGGTCGCGCCCGTGAGCGCGGCGATGTCCTCCAGTTCCGCCAGTCGCCGCTCGCCGTAACCAGGCGCCTTGACCGCTACGCAACCCAGCAAGCCCCGTGCCTTGTTTAGAACGAGTGTGGCCAGCGCATCGCCTTCGACCTCATCTGCGACCACGAGCAGTTGGCGCGCCGACCGTACGACCTTGTCGAGCAAGGGGACGATGTCGGCAACGCCGCTGATGCGCCTGTCCGTCAGCAGGATTAGGGGGTTTTCAAGAATCGCCTCCATGCGCTCGGTATCATTTACGAAATAAGGTGAGACATAGCCGCGGTCGAAACGCATGCCCTCGACGACCTCGACGATGGTATCGGTACCCTGGCTTTCCTCGAGGGACACCACTCCGCTCGCGCCCACCCGCCGGATGGCATCCGCGATGATCTTTCCGATGGCATTGTTGTTGTGGGCCGAAATCGTAGCTGTCTGTTCGATCTCAAGCTGACCCTTGACCGGCCGGGAAAGACGGCGCAGTTCGTCCAGCGCGACCTTAAGGCCACGGTCCAGGCCGTGCTTGAGGTCAACCGCGCTTGCACCCGCCGCAATGTTCTTGATCCCGTCTGAATAGATAGCGTGCGCCAGCAAGGTCGCCGTCGTGGTGCCATCGCCTACCGCCTCGCCCGTGCGCTCCGCCGCTTCACGCATCATCTGCGCCCCGAGGTTCTCCTCAGGGTCGTCCAGCGCGACTTCGCGGGCGATGGTAACGCCGTCATTGCACACCAATGGCCGCCCAAATTTCCTCTGGATCAACACGCTCTTGGATTTCGGTCCAAGGGTGATACGGACGGCGTCAGCGAGCGCATTCGCGCCCTTGAGCACTCGGGCCTGGGCGTCGCTGTGAAACAAGAGTCGCTTATGTACCATATGAAACCAAGCCTAGGATCCTGCTGATCCCAGGGCATTGATCCAGGTCAATCGTGTAGCGGATCCGGCTGAATTCGTCTAGCCGACGGGATGGTGCTTACCCAACGTGTGTACGGTACTCGCCCAAGGGCCCTCGTCCCCTGGAACCTCCGTAAACCGTACTTCATTGCCCGTCACCAGACTGTCAAAATCGTCGTCTGCGACGCTGTGCCGATGGAAGTGGATCTCCCGGCCCTCCGGGGTCTGGATGACGCCGTAGTCGGCAGCCTTGTAGATCTGTGTCACCCGCCCGTGGGCCGGCGGAACATGCTGCTTGACCGCACCACGCAGCAACCGCTCGTGGTCCTCCAGCTGACGCTGCACGGCCTTGAAGGCATCTCGCACCACCACGTAAGGGTCCGCCGCGGAGTGGTGCTCCGGCGCCGGCTCATGGGTCGCCATAACGTCGCCGCCCGCCACCTTGAGATGTACCTGCAATCGATAGTGGTTCCCCTTGTGATGGTGTTTGCCGGCTTGCTCCACTACCACGTGGCAACCCAGGATCCGCTTTGAAAAGCGCTCCAGCTTGGCGGCGTGTTTCTCAACGGCGGCGCGCAAAGCATCTGAGGCGGGAACACCATGGAAGGTGATTTGTACGGGTAGTGTCATGATGATTGCCCTACTCCTATTCCGGCCGGCGTGCTTTATGAGTGACGAGATCCGACGAGCCGCTGGGATCCTACAATGCCCGCCATCCTCTCCATATCTCTGGCGTAGAGGCACAGCACATCGTCCAGAGCCAACACGCCGACGAGCGCACCATCCCCGTCGGTAACGGGCACTCGGCGCACGCACTCGTCCCTCATGGCGTCCAAGATGTCGCTCAGGTCATCTCCCTCCTCGGCTACCACGAGTTCATTGCTCATGATCTCGCCCACTGTGACCGAGTCCGGCTCCACGCCCTTGGCCATCACTTCCATCACCAGGTCACGGTCCGTAACGATGCCTACAATGACCGCATGCTCACCCTGCGATTCGGTTACCACGAGGGTGCCCACGTTCAGCCGCCGCATCATTTCTGCGGCTTCCTCCACAGAGTCCTCGGCCCCGATGGTGGCCACCTCTCGACTGCAAATATCCCCGATATTCATGACACCAACCTCCTCGCCCGAATAGCCCTATCTGTTCAAGAGATTGCATCAAGGCAGGCAGGACGACATTGACCTGGATCAATTACTCCTTCCGAGCGGCATCTAGACTATGGGTTAAAGCTCGCATTCGGGGAGGAACACGCCATGGATCTTGCACCGCTGAGCGAACTGACCCATCTCTCCAATCGATCCGCCATTGTGACCGGCGGCGCCATGGGCATCGGCTTTGGGATTGCGTATCGTCTGGCGGAGGCCGGTGCAGGCGTGGTCATCGCCGACATGAACAAGGTGGCAGCAGATGAAGCCGCGGCCAAGATTAAGGCGAAGGGCTGGAAAGCTACCCCCATTAATGCGGATGTGACCAATCCTGCCGACGTGGAGAAGGTCGTCGGCGCGGCGCTCAAGTCTTACGGCAGCGTGAACATTCTCGTGAACAATGCCGGGATTTATCCCATTGCACCTGTAATGCAGTTGTCACAAGCGGAGTTTGACCGGATTATCGCCGTTAACCTCAAGGGGGCCTTCCTGTGCACGCAGGCTGTCGCCGCACAGATGATCAAGCAAGGCAAAGGCGGGAAGATCATCAACATCACCTCGGTGGACGCCATTCACCCATCCAATGTGGGTCTCGCCACTTACGATGCCTCCAAACACGGGCTATGGGGGTTCACGAAAAACGTCGCTCTCGAACTCGCACCACACAAAATTTGGGTAAACGCGATCGCACCTGGCGGAGTCAGCACCCCGGGGACTGGGGCCGATAAACCCGCCAGCAAGGAAATGGAGAAAATACTGTCGTCATTTAGGCAGAGAATCC
>JBLNDO010000085.1:0-4227 GCA_050261675.1 Bacillota bacterium | reverse complement strand
TATCGAACAGATCACGGCCTACGCTATCGATCGATTTCTCATGGTTTCGCCAAAATCAATACGAAACCACCATCCGGTGTTCCAAAGCCTCCGCGAAGAATGTCATTAAACGCATCGAGGTTTCCGCGCCACTCGTGCCCTTTGAGCGCAATGCTGCTGAAGTGCCTGGCAAACCCTGAAAGGTCCTGAGAATGAGTCCCCGTTAATGACATATGTTGGCGAAAAGCGATGTTGCAACAAGCAAATTGCCCAGCACTCGCAGGACTTTCATGATCCCCATTTTACCGGGAGATAAGCTCAAGCGGTCACTCGCCACCGGCAGCGGGCTTGGGGTGCACATCGTGCACGTGGATCCTATATGCGTACTGACCGGACCGGTCATAAGGCTGAAAAAGGGGACAGATTTTATGGATGCTTCTAAAAAGTAAATCTGTCCCCCTTAGAGTGACGCCGCACCTCGGATAGGCATCACTGCACCTGCGTTGCCGCTTTTTTATCTACTCCTGATGGCGCACGTAGCGCAGGTGCGTGGCGTCCGGGGTGTCGACCACCCTGTCGACGCGGAAGCGCGGCAGCGGGTCGCGCAGGTTCTCGAACAGGCGCCGGCCGCTGCCGAACATCACCGGCGCCATGGCGATCTCCAGCTCCTCCACCACGCCCAGGTTCAGGTATTGCTGGATGATGTCGGCGCCACCGGAGATGCGGATGTCGCGGCCACCCGCCGCCGCCCGCGCCTGCGCCAGCGCGCTCTCCACGCCGTCGTTGACGAAGTGGAACGTGGTGCCGCCCGGGCGCACCCAGGGTGCGCGCTTCTCGTGGGTCAGCACGTAGACGGGTGTGTGGAACGGTGCATCCTCGGGCCATGAGGCCTCGCCCTGCTCGAACATGCGCTTGCCCATGATGTTGGCGCCGCTGCGCTCCATGGTGTGGCGCAGCATGTCGTTGACCGCGCCCGTCTCTCCGCCCGGCCCGAAGCCGAGCTTTTCACGGAAGTGCTGCTGCTTCATGATCCAGCCCATCATCGCGCCCCACTTCGCGCCCCAGCCCTGGTGCCCGGGTGTGCTCCAGTGCTCCATCGTCATGCCTTCCGGCGCCATGTAGCCGTCGATGCTCAGCCCGATGTTGACGAATACCTTGCTCAAGATTTCTCTTCCTGTGATTGTCAGTGCCGCCCTGGAGCTGTGGACCGCGCGGGCGCAGCCAGCGTAGAGCGGGCGCAACCCGCCTGTCGAGTCGCGGCGTGCGCCCCTGCCAGGCTCCAATTCCCGTGTTCCCGACGCTTACCTCCTTGCTCCGGAAGTCCGCTGCCCCAGTTCCTGGGCGAGCCCGATGAGGATCCCCTCGGGACCCCGGATGTAGCAAAGCCGGTACATGCCCTCATACTGGACCACGGTGCCCACCAGCTTCGCGCCGCGCTTTCCGAGCCGGTCAAGGGTGTCGTCGAGGTTCTCCACGGTGAACATGACGCGCAGATAACCGAGCGCGTTCACCGGGGCGCCGCGGTGGTCGGCGGCCACGGGCGGCGCGAGGAACCGGGACATCTCGAGCCGGCTGTGACCGTCGGGCGTGCGCATCATGGCAATCTCGACCCGCATGTCGCGCAATCCCGTGACGCCATCCGCCCAGTCCCCTTGGATTGGGGCGCGCCCCTCCAGTTCGAGGCCGAGTTCGGTGAAGAACTCGATGGCGGCATCGAGGTCCTCCACCACGATGCCCACATTGTCCATGCGCTTGACCGTCATGATGCCTCCTTGGCGCGTAACGCCAGCGCACGGCGCACGCCGATGCCGGAAAGCTGTCGTTCAGAACCGTCCGGTATGATATCGCCGACCCTTACGGCCTACTGGCCGCAGCAGCCGGAGAACCCGCGCTCTGATCCTGCTGCATCCAGGCACCGACTTGCGCGATTCCATAATTCACGGCAACAAACAGCCCCGCTGCCGCAACCCCGCACAGGGTGCCGCTCAAGGCTACGCGCGCCCTGCCCAATCGTTGCAGGGAAAAATGGTGCAGCACGGATGGCGCGAGCAGCATTCCAGCGAAGCTGCCCAGGACAGCAACGGTTACGGCCACGCCAACGTAACTCAGCGGCGCATCCGTCAGCAACAGCCTGGCCACGCCGAGCAGTGCAGTGGCCACATTCACGATCACGGTGCCGAACGCGATGTACAGCCCCCACGGCCTGCCTCGATACAGCGCCGGGATGCTGAGCATGCAAATGGTCACCAGGCCTGCCAACACCAGGCATCCAAGCAATACCAATCCCGCTTGCAGCTTGACCTTCGCCGCCTCTTGACTCAGAAATACTTCGGCAATCGTAGCAATCGTGCTTCCGAGTAGCGGTAGCATCATCATCGCGCAAAAGGCGAAGAACCCTACAAGTGCGGCGCCGACCACCCAGAGCTGCCATGGCACAGGCAGCTTCACAGTCTCCACGGAAGTCAGCGCTTCTTTGTCTTGCTGAATCATCAGCACGCCCCAAAAAAAGGACCTCGCAGCGAATCGAGATGATCCCGTCCGTACGAAAAATGCATGCTGTGCCCTAGGTTATCTTGCCGCGCGTGCCATCAAACTCGCGCCAGATGGCCATGGACAGCACGCAATCGCTATTTCGACGGCTCCAGGTCCCTGGCGACACGGAAGCCAATTCTCCAGTTGCGCACCGACGGGGCATCGCCGTTGCGAAAGCTGACGTGCATCGCCCTTTCGCCATAGTCCCAGTAACCGTTGCGCCATACGCGGCGGCGCTGGTCCCCGGTTTCCCAGGGCCTGCCGTCGGTGGGAGCGCCGCTGTAGTCCTTGTTCCAGAAGTCCTCGATCCACGTCGACATGTTTCCGGCGGTATCGTAGAGACCGAACGGATTCGGCTTGAAGCTTCCCGAAGGCAGGGGGATCGGAGCCGAGCCTTCTCCGCAACCCTTGCAGTTGGCGTTGCCGGATCCGAGGTCCGTTCCCCACCAGTATGTGGTGGTGGTTCCGGCGCGAGCCACATACTCCCATTCCGCCTCGGAAAGGAGGCGGTAGTGCGCGCCGGTCTTGCGGTTCAGCCACGTGATGTAGGTCTGCGCGTCGTACCAGGACACGTAGAAAACGGGAACGTTCTTGCGCCCAAGGCCCATCTCGTCGGGACGGTAGCCGTTACAACCGCCATCGGCGACGCAGGCGTCCCATTGCGCAAACGTGACGTTGTACTTGCCGACGGCGAAGCTGTAGGCGATGTTCACCTTGTGGATCGGCCGCTCACGCGGGCCGTCGTCGCTGCCCATGTCGAAGCTGCCCGGAGGAACAACGACCATCTCCGGACAGTCCGGGCAGTCCTTGAAGGTGGCCCCCGGAGCCCGGTCGGCAGCCCAGGCGTTGCAGGCCCACAAACCCACGCACAGCAGGAAGAAGGGTCTCATCGCACGGCGTCCTTCAGCGGCTCAAGTGCAAAGGCGACGCCGTCGGCAGCTTGCCGAGATCGGCATAGGCTGCCTTGAAATCGGCGATCGTCTGGTCATTGCTCCGGATCGTATTGAGGTATCCACGGGACAGGAAGCCCATGGGCCTCCAGTCCGACCTCACGGTGCCCTTGTAGTCGCCGACGTAGTACGCCTGACCGGCCTCCACCTGGAACGGCACCCGGGCGTCCGGATCGTTCACGCCAAAAAGGTCGCGCTCGGGGGGCATCACGACGCCCACCACCCGGTAGCTTCCCGGCGGTGCCTCCACGACGCAGACTTTGGCGGGGTCATCGGAAAATTCCATCAGCAGACGCTGACCGCCATCGGAGTCAAGAGCGAGCGCCAGTGTCTCACCACCCTTGAGGAACGGCATCACGTGGTTGATCTGCTGCAAAGTAAGGCGGGCAAAAATGTATCCCTTTTGGGGTTCCGCGCTGGCCTCGGGCGGCACTTCGGGCGAAAAGCCCGCGCAGGCGCACAACATGAAGACACACAATCCCAAGCCGGCTGCCCGCAGGCAGTTTGCCCTTGCCATTTTCAGGTCCCCCAACCCTAACATTGACGTGCACGCGTAACTCCCAAGCACCTGAGATGATAGCAATAGCAAGAGCGACGGGAATCTGTGGACCACTGGCGGCTTGCCGCGAAACCACCGTTCGCGGATGTCCCAGCCCATCACTGATCTGCTTGGCGAAGCGCTCGTTTCCGCCTGCACCTTGAAAGGGCTCTGCTCCTTTAGGAATGGAGTGTCCGGGATTTGGTGGACACCATGCCTGAAGGGATT
>JBLNDO010000084.1:0-3739 GCA_050261675.1 Bacillota bacterium | reverse complement strand
TACCGCGTCGTCCCGGAGTTCCAGGGCCCGGCGCTTGGAGCGTTCCAGGCCGAGGATGCTCGGAAAGGTGGGCTTATGGCGGGCGGAGTCAGCGCCGGCCGTCTTGCCCAGGGTCTCAGTCTCGCCTTCCACGTCCAGGATGTCGTCCTGGATCTGGAAGGCGAGGCCCACGCATTTCGCGTAACGGTCGAGGGCCGCGAGCTTCGCCGCCTCGAGGCCGGGGGCGCTCTGGGCGGCCAGAAGCACGCTGGCGCGGATCAGGGCGCCCGTCTTGTAGATGTGCATGAGCTCCAGTTCGGCGAGGTCCAGCGTGCGGCCCGCGGCGGCGAGGTCCATGGCCTGGCCGCCCGCCATGCCGGCAGAGCCGCTGGCGGCGGCCACGGTACGCAGCATCTCGACGCGTGTCGCCGGATTCGCGCCCATGGCCTTGTCTTCCGCCAGGATCAGGAAGGCCAGCACCTGCAGGGCGTCGCCCGCGAGGATGGCCGTGGCCTCGTCGTAGGCGATGTGCACCGTGGCGCGGCCGCGGCGCAATTCGTCGTCGTCCATGGCCGGCAGGTCGTCGTGGATCAGGGAATAGGCGTGGATGATCTCCACCGACGCCGCAGGGCCGTCGAGCTTGTCGGGTGCGATGCCGAGGGTCTCGCCGGTGGCGTAGATGAGCAGGGGGCGCAGGCGCTTGCCGCCGCCCATGACCGCGTAGCGCATGGCGCTGTGCAGGCGTTCCGGGGCTTTCTCCGCCGACGGCAGCCAGCGGTCCAGGACTTTTTCGATGCGGGTTGCATACTCAGGAACCCGCAACTTGAAGCTCGAGGTCATTCTTCGTCTTCGGGTTCGAACTCTTCCAGCTTGCCGGTCTGTTCCGAGAGCTTCTCCACCTTGAGTTCCGCCTGCTTCAGGGCGGTCTGGCACTGGCGGGTGAGGCTGATGCCCCGTTCGAAGTGCTTGAGCGCGGCCTCGAGACTCAGGTCGCCCTTTTCCAGGGTGGTGACGATCTGTTCCAGTTCCGCCAGGGCCTTCTCGAAATCGGGCGCGGCGGCGCTTTCGGGTTTGGGGGTCTTGGCCACGGGCAGCTCCTCTTTCGGCGGGGCACGATACGCGCCGCCCACGGCAGGGTCAAACTGTTGACATGGGTTTTTCGGAAGGCTAGAGTTTAGACTTAGTCTAAATACCGGGCGCCCAATGCGCCCGGGCACCGGCAAACCGAATTTGTCCATCCGGAGGCGATCATGAGCAAATTAAAAGGCAGCAAGACCGAGGAGAACCTCAAGGCGGCGTTCGCGGGCGAGTCCCAGGCCAACCGCCGTTATCTCTATTTCGCCAACAAGGCGGACGTGGAGGGTTACAACGACGTGTCCGCCGTGTTCCGCTCCACCGCGGAAGGCGAGACCGGTCACGCCCACGGCCACCTGGAGTACCTGGAGCAGGTGGGTGACCCGGCCACGGGGCTGCCCATTGGCGGCACCGACAAGAACCTGAAGGCGGCCATCGCCGGCGAGACCCACGAGTACACCGACATGTACCCGGGCATGGCCAAGACCGCCCGCGAGGAAGGCTTCGGCGAGATCGCGGACTGGTTCGAGACCCTGGCGAAGGCGGAGCGTTCCCACGCCAACCGCTTCCAGAAGGCCCTGGACACGCTCGGCAAATAAGAAATAATAAAGACCCGATTCGAGGTGATTGGCTCGAAGCCGGGGGTGGCTGATTGATCTGAAAAAGCCATCCATGGCTTTTTCAGACTCGAAAACCGCGGAGTGAATCCGCGATCTTCTCCCTCTTCCCGGCGCATTCGACGGGAAGAGGGCGGCAGTCCCTCTGCCGCATGCCCCCGCATCTTTCGCTTGCGCTTGCTTGGGAGAAGAATGGATGTCGAAAGCCGGTGAATCCCGGCGTGAGGGCGGCCTCGAGGCCCCGACGCGTCACGCCATCGAGTGGCAGAAGCCGGAGTTCTGGGACGAATCCGCGCTAACCAAAGAGCTGGAGCGGGTGTTCGACATCTGCCATGGCTGCCGCCGCTGTTTCAGCCTGTGCAATTCCTTTCCGACCCTGTTCGATGCCATCGACGCGTCGCCGACCCTGGAGCTGGACGGCGTCGACAAGAAGGTTTTCTGGGAGGTGGTGGACCACTGCTACCTCTGCGATATGTGCTACATGACCAAGTGTCCCTACGTTCCGCCCCACCCCTGGAACGTGGACTTTCCGCACCTGATGCTCCGGGCCAAGGCGGTGAAGTTCAAGAAGCAGGGCGCCGGATTCCGGGACCGCCTGCTGTCCTCCCCGCAAAAGCTCGGCCAGTTCGCCGGCATCCCCGTCGTGGTGCAGGCGGTGAATGCCGTGAACAAGAACGGCGTGGCCCGCAAGCTGCTGGACAAGACCCTGGGGATACATCCGGATGCGGTGGTGCCGGAGTTCCACAGTGATACCGCGCGCAAGCGCTTGAAGGGCCACGAGCCTCTCGCGGCGGCGCCCGAAGCGGTGGAAGGCACGAAGGGCAAGGTGGCGCTCTACGTCACCTGCTACGGCAACCACAACCAGCCGGACATGGCGGTGGACCTGGTGAAGGTCTTCGAGCACAACGGCATCCCGGTGCGCCTGACACCGCAGGAGAAATGCTGCGGCATGCCGAAGTTGGAGCTGGGCGATTTCGACACCATTCGGAAGAACAAGGAAGAGAACATCCCCATGCTCGCGAAGCTCGTGGACGAGGGCTGGGACATCGTGGCGCCCATCCCCTCCTGCGTGCTCATGTACAAGCAGGAGCTGCCGCTGATGTTCCCGGACGATCCCGAGGTGCGCAAGGTGCGGGACGCCATCTACGATCCCTTCGAGTACCTGATGCTGCGCCACAAGGCGGGCAAGCTGAAGACCGATTTCAAGCAGGCTCTGGGCAAGATTTCCTATCACGTGCCCTGCCACCAGCGGGTGCAGAACGTGGGTCTGAAGACCAAGGAGATGCTGGAACTGGTTCCGGACACGCAAGTCGAGGCCATCGAGCGCTGCTCGGGCCACAACGGCACCTATGCCGTGAAGAGCGAATACCACGAGGTGTCCATGAAGATCGGCCGGCCGGTGATGGGCAAAGTGGCGGAATCCGGCTGCGACCACTACATCAGCGACTGCCCCATGGCGGCGGAGCAGATCCAGAACGGCCTCCCGGACCGCAAAGACCCCGAATTGCCGATGGAACTACTCCGCAAAGCTTACGGGTTATAGACTGGATAGCTACAGGAATTCAGGAGAAGGCCATGAGCAGCGTCGGTTATCACGAGCCCATCGAGGAACTGAACGACGACGTGCGCGATTTCCACCGGGCGGTGGTCTCGCTCATGGAGGAGCTGGAGGCGGTGGACTGGTACAACCAGCGGGTCGCCGCCTGCAAGGATCCGCAGCTGAAGGCGATCCTCGCCCACAACCGGGACGAGGAGATGGAGCACGCGGCCATGGTGCTGGAGTGGATCCGCCGCCACAACCCGCGCTTCGACCACGAATTGCGGGACACCCTCTTCAAAGACGGACCCATCACGGACCACAAATGAACCTCGCGACCATGCAGAAACTCGAACGCAAGGACCTGATGAGCCTGGAGGAATATGCCCAGAAGCGGGCCGCGTTCCGGCAGGACATCATTTCCCACAAGCGGGACCGGACCCTGCACATCGGCCCGAACCTGACGCTGCTCTTCGAGGACCGGCTGACCATGCAGTACCAGGTGCAGGAGATGCTCCGGGCCGAGCGCATC
>JBLNDO010000083.1:0-5960 GCA_050261675.1 Bacillota bacterium | reverse complement strand
TTGCGCAGGATCTCGCGCTTCGGGGGGACGACCTTGCCCACCCGGTTCATGGTGTAGATGTATTGGGCCATCGGCTGTTTTCGGCTTATGGGGATTGGACGAGGCGCAGATTATATATAAGTGGGCCGCGCCAGGCAGGAGCGTCTAGTCGCCGTTGTGCTTGCGGGCCTGCTTCTCGCAGAAACGGATGATCTCGCCCGCGATGTTCTTCTTGGTGGCAGCCTCGATGCCCTCCAGGCCGGGGGAGGAATTCACCTCCAGCACCAGCGGCCCGTCGGCGGAGCGGATGATGTCCACGCCCGCCACGTTGAGGCCCAGGATTTCCGCCGCGCGCAACGCCATGTCGCGCTCCTTGCCGCTGATCTTGACCTCCCGGGCGGTGCCGCCCCGGTGGATGTTGGCGCGGAACTCGCCGCGCCGTGCCTGGCGCTTCATGGCGGCCACCACCTTGCCGCCCACCACGAAGCAGCGGATGTCGGCGCCGCGGGCCTCCTTCACGAAGCGCTGCACCAGGAAGTGGGCGTCGAGGCCGCGGAAGGCGTCGATGACGCTCTCCGCCGCCTGACGGGTCTCGGCCAGCACCACGCCTTCGCCCTGGGAGCCCTCGGTGAGCTTGATGATCACGGGGGCGTCGCCCACCAGGGTCATGAGGTCCTCGGTGTCGTCCGGGGCGTGGGCGAAGCCGGTCACCGGCATGCCGATCCCCTCGCGCGAGAGCAGCTGCAGTGAACGCAGTTTGTCGCGGGCGCGGATGATGGCGTCGGATTCGTTGAGCGTGAACACGCCCGTTACCTCGAACTGGCGCAGCATGGCGGTGGCGTAGAAGGTGACCGACGCGCCGATGCGCGGGATGATGGCATCGAAGCCTTCCAGCTTGCGGCCCTTGAAGTGGATTTCGGGATTGTCGGTGGCGATGTTCATGTAGCAGCGCAACGGATCGATGACGTACATGTCGTGCCCGCGGCGCATGCCGGCCTCCACCAGCCGCTTGGTGGAATACAGGCGGGTGTTGCGCGAGAGGATTGCGATCTTCATGCGGCGTTTCTTTTTCTTCTTCATGGCGACTCGCTTGGCCTGTATCCGTTCGATTTCTTCCGGCGCCGCATTCCGAGCAGGTACGAGGCGGAGGGATCGATGGTGAGACGCTCCTCCATGGCGGTGCGTCCGAGGAGCAGGCGGAAGCGCATGTTGTCCCGCGAGGTGAGCGTGAGCTCGATAGGCCAGCTGCGTTCGCCCACCGCCACCAGCGTCCGTATCACGGGCCGCTGTTCCCGGTGCCCGCCCGAGTCGGTCACCCAGCGGTCCTCTTCGATCACGTCGGCCTCGAAGTAACGCGCCGGCTCGTCGCGCCTCTGGCGCGGATGCAAACCGAAGCGCACGCGGCGCCGGCCATCCTGCGTGAAGAATTCCACGGCGAAGGCGTGCAGCGAGGAGGTGCGCGCGCCAGTGTCGATCTTCGCCTTGATGCGCCGGATGCCGAGCTCCGGCAGCGCCACCCATTCGCGCCAGCCGACCAGCAGTCGTGTTGCGGGTTCTTGGTCCATGGGGGAGTCGAGCCGGGTAGGGCGCGGACTGCCATAATATCACCCGGATACCTTCGTGGAGGCCAGCCCTTGGCGGACCGCAGTGTAAAGGTGGGCGTATGCCAAGACCCGGCGCAGGCCCACTACGGCTTCGGCGAGGGGCACCCCTTCGGCCACGACCGCTTCACGGCGTTCTGGCGCGAATCTTGCGCGCGCGGCCTCGACCGCCGTATCCACCCCATCCCCGTGAAGTCCGCGCGACGCGCCGAGTTGGAGATGTTTCATTCACGTGACTTCCTCGGCTTCGCCGAGGAAGCGAGCCACCGCGGCGACGGTTACCTGGACGAAGGCGATACGCCCGCGCAACAGGGCATCTACGAGGCCGCCTGCGAAGTGGTCGGTGCGACCTTGAATGCCGTGGAGGGCGTGATGGCAGGCGAGTGGCGCCGCGCCTTCGTACCCATCGCGGGGCTGCACCACGCGGCGCGCGCCCACGCGGCGGGCTTCTGCGTGCTGGACGACATCGGCGTGGCGGTGGAGCAGCTGCGCCGCCGGCACCACTTGAAACGCATCGCCTACGTGGACATCGACGCCCACCACGGCGACGGCGTGTTCTACAGCTACGAGGCGGACCCGGACCTGTGGTTCGCGGACCTGCACGAGGACGGCCGCTTCCTCTATCCCGGCACCGGCGATGTCCGCGAGACCGGCAGCGGTGAGGCGGCGGGTACCAAGCTCAATCTGCCGCTCCTGCCCGGTGCGGGTGACCGGGAGTTCCACGAAGCCTGGGAGCGCGTGGAGGCGCACCTCCAGGCGGGGAAACCGGAGTTCATTCTGTTCCAATGCGGTGCCGACAGCATCGCCGGCGACCCCATCACCCACCTGCGCTTCACGCCCGCTGCCCACGCGCATGCCGCCAAACGGCTCTGCGAACTCGCCGAGGAACTCTGCATGGGGCGCATCGTCGGCATGGGCGGCGGCGGGTATAACCGCCAAAACATCGCCTTGGGTTGGAATAACGTGGTGGAGTCATTTCTGTCCGCCTGAGGCGCTTGCTGCGGTAAAATAAGCCGCCCGAATCGCCCCTTTCCGGAGCTTCCCGATGTTCACCGCCGAGATGCAGATCGCCGGGTTCGACGACGAACTCCATGAGGCCTTGCGCAACGAATTGCGCCGCCAGGAGGAGAACATCGAGCTCATCGCCTCGGAGAACTACGTGAGCCCCCGCGTCCTGGCCGCCCAGGGCTCGGTGATGACCAACAAGTACGCGGAAGGCTACCCAGGCAAGCGCTATTACGGCGGCTGCGAGTACGTGGACGTCGCCGAGCGCCTCGCGATCGAGCGTGCCAAGAAGCTCTTCAATGCCGCCTACGTCAACGTGCAACCCCATTCCGGCTCGCAGGCGAACGCCGCGGTGTACTTCGCCCTCTTGAAGCCCGGCGACACCATCCTCGGCATGAGCCTCGCCCACGGCGGGCACCTCACCCACGGCGCCAAGGTGAACCTCTCCGGCAAGGTGTTCAACGCCGTGCAGTACGGCATCGACACCAAGACCGGCGAGATCGACTACGCCGAGGTGCAGAAGCTCGCCGACCAGCACAAGCCCAAAATGATCGTCGCGGGGTTCTCGGCCTATAGCCGCCGCATCGACTGGGGCAAATTCCGCACCATCGCCGATTCCGTCGGCGCCTACCTCTTCGTGGACATGGCCCACGTAGCGGGCCTCGTGGCGGCGGGACTCTATCCCGACCCGGTGCAGATCGCGGACGTCACCACCACCACCACCCACAAGACCCTGCGCGGCCCCCGCGGCGGCCTGATCCTCGCCCGCGCCAACGAGGAAGTGGAGAAGAAGCTCAATTCCATGGTGTTCCCAGGCGCCCAGGGCGGGCCGCTGATGCACGTCATCGCGGCGAAGGCGGTGGCGTTCCTGGAGGCCCTGCAACCCGAGTTCAAGGCCTACCAGAAACAGGTTCTCGACAACTCCCGCGCCATGGCGGATGCGCTGGTGAAGCGCGGCTACAACATCGTCTCCGGCGGCACCGACAACCATCTGTTCCTGATGGACCTCATCAACAAGAACATCACCGGCAAGGACGCGGATGCGGCCCTGCACAAGGCCAATATCACCGTGAACAAGAACGCGGTGCCCAACGATCCGCGCCCGCCCATGGTCACCTCCGGCCTGCGCCTTGGCACGCCGGCGTCCACCACCCGCGGCTTCAAGGAAGCCGAGATCCGCGAGCTGGCGGGCTGGATCGCCGACATCCTGGACGACATGAGCAACGAAAAGACCATCGCCGCCACCAAGGCGAAGGTGCTGGCGATGTGCAAGAAGTTCCCGGTTTACGGCGGCAGCGTGAAGTTCTGAGGGAGAGCGCGGGCAATCTATGCACTGCCCCTTTTGCAACTACGAGGACACGAAGGTGATCGACTCGCGCCTCGCCGGCGAGGGCCAGCAGGTGCGCCGCCGTCGCGAATGCGAGAAGTGCGGCGAGCGCTTCACCACCTTCGAGACGGCGGAACTCGTGATGCCGCGCATCGTCAAGAACGACGGCAGCCGCGAGCCCTACGACGAGCAGAAGCTGCGCATGGGCATGACCCGCGCGCTCGAGAAGCGCCCGGTCAGCACCGAGGCCATGGAGGAGGCGCTGCAGCGCATCATCCACCGCCTGCAGGTCTCCGGCGAGCGCGAAATAAAGTCCCGACAGATCGGCGACTGGATGATGGAGGAGCTGAAGAGCCTGGACGAGGTGGCCTACGTGCGCTTTGCCTCCGTGTACCGCCGCTTCCAGGATGTGAACGAGTTCCGCGAGGAGATCGAGCGCCTGCAGGGCGAGTCCGCCCGCGCCGCGCTGGAGAAGGAGCAGATACCCCTGTTGCCCAAGGACGAAAAGAAGAAATGACGCGCCCATGAGCGATTTCAACGCCGCCGACCACGGATTCATGGCCGAGGCCCTGCGCCTCGCGGAACAGGGCCTCTACACCACCGAACCCAACCCGCGGGTGGGCTGCGTCGTGGTGAAGAACGGCGAGATCATCGGCCGCGGCTTCCACAAGAAGGCCGGCGAGGCCCACGCCGAGGTGCTGGCGCTGCAGGAAGCCGGCGCCGACGCCAAGGGCGCGACGCTCTACGTGACGCTGGAACCCTGCTCCCACGACGGCAAGACGCCGCCCTGCGCCGACGCGGTCATCGCCGCCGGCGTCAAGCGCGTGGTGGCCGCCATGGGCGACCCCAATCCCAAGGTCGCGGGCCAGGGTTTCGAGAAACTGAAGCGCGCGGGCATCACGGCGGCCTCGGGGCTCATGGAGGCGCAGGCCGCGGCGCTCAACCCCGGCTTCATCAGCCGCATGACCCGTGGCCGCCCCTGGGTGCGCAGCAAGCTCGCCGTGAGCCTGGACGGGCGCACCGCGCTCGCCACCGGCCAGAGCAAGTGGATCAGCGGCGAGGCGGCGCGGGAGGACGTGCACCGCTGGCGCGCGCGCAGTTCCGTGGTGCTGACGGGCATCGGCACCATCCTGGCGGACGACCCGAACTTCAGCGTCCGGCTGGCCGGCGAATGGCGTCAGCCCCTCAAGGTGGTGGTGGACACGAACCTGAGCACGCCGCCGAACGCCAAGCTCTTGCAGCAGAACCCCGAGAGCGTCTATTTCGCCACGGCGGTGGACGATCCGGAGGAACAGGAAGCCATCCTCAACACCGGCGCCAGCATCCAGGTGTTCCCGGAGAAGCGCGGCTTCATGGACCTCAAGGCCATCCTCGAGTCGCTGACGGAACTCGAGTGCAACGAGGTGCTGGTGGAGGCGGGGTCCGGCATGAACGGTGCCCTGCTGGAAGCCGGCCTCCTGGACGAGTTCATCATCTATATCGTCCCCTGCCTCATGGGCGACACGGCCCGGGGCATGTTCAGCCTGCCGCCGCTCGCCTCCCTCCAGGAACGCCGCGAACTCGTGATCACCGACATGCGCATGATCGGCGGCGATCTCCGCCTGATGCTCCGGCCAAAGTGATGTTTACGGGAATCGTGCAGGCGGTTGGGAAGATCGAAGCGCTCACGCCCCAGGGCGGCGACCTGCGCCTGTCCATCGCCACCGGCGAACTCCCCATGAACGACGTCAAAATCGGAGACAGCCTCTCCGTGAGCGGCTGCTGTCTCACGGTGATCGCGAAGCACGCCCACGGCTTCGATGCGGATGCCTCGAAGGAAACCCTGTCCCTGACCACCTTGGGCGGCTTGAAGCCCGGCTCGCCGGTGAACCTGGAGAAGGCGCTGACCCTCGGCACGCCGCTCGGCGGCCACCTGGTGAGCGGCCACGTGGACGGCTTAGGGCTGGTGAAATCCCGCCGCGAGGAGGCCCGCTCGGTGCGCTTCGATATCGAGGTGCCCAAGGAACTCCGGCGCTACATCGCCCAGAAGGGCTCGGTCTGCGTGGACG
>JBLNDO010000082.1:0-38306 GCA_050261675.1 Bacillota bacterium | reverse complement strand
GCTGGGTTTCGAACAGGACGTGCTGCGCGACCGCCTCAAAGTCCAGTTCGTGGTGGTGGAGGCCAGGGTCGAGTTCCGCCGGCCGGCGCGCTTCAACGACGAGCTGCTGGTGGGCGTGCGGCCGCACCGCACCGGCCGCGCCAGCATCGAGTTCGACCAGGACATCCGCGCCGCCGCGGCGCACCATGTGGAGATATGCAGGGCCGGGATCCGGGTCGCCTGCATCGATTCCGCGAGTTTCAAACCCAAGGCCCTGCCGCCCGAGATACTGAGGGAGCTTGTTGAATGAACGGCGAAGAATCCTTCCTGCAGATAGCGCTCCACGCGAGCCTGGTGGTGCAGCTGGTGCTGCTGATCCTGTTCGCGGCCTCGCTCGCCTCCTGGGCAATGATCTTCCGCAAGCACCGCATGCTGCAGGAGGCGCGCGGCAAGGCCGACGAGTTCGAGAAGCGCTTCTGGTCGGGCGGCGACCTCGCGGGCATATATAAGGAGATCAGCGGCACCGGTGCCGAGGGCGGCATGGAGACGCTGTTCGAGGCCGGGTTCTCCGAATTCGCGCGGCTGCGCAAGCAGGGGCTCGACCATGCGCAGGTGATCGAGGGCGCGCGGCGCGCCATGCGCGTGGCGCAGATCCGCGAAGTGGACCGGCTGGAAGTGAGTCTGGCGTTCCTCGCCACTGTCGGTTCCACCAGCCCCTACATCGGCCTGTTCGGCACTGTGTGGGGCATAATGAACGCGTTCCATTCCCTGGGTAATGTGCAGCACGCCACCATCGCCATGGTGGCGCCCGGCATCTCCGAGGCGCTGATCGCCACCGCCATGGGCCTGTTCGCTGCCATCCCCGCGGTGATCGCCTACAACCGCTACGCCAACCACGTGGAGCGGTTGGAGACGCGCTTTGACAGCTTCCTAGAGGAGTTCTCCACCATCCTGCAGCGTCACGTGGGCACGCGGAGCGGGGCAGCCTGAGCCATGAGCCGGCGGAACAAGCGCCGCATGATGAGCGAGATCAACGTCGTGCCCTACATCGACGTAATGCTGGTGCTGCTCGTCATCTTCATGATCACCGCGCCACTCTTGTCCGAGGGCGTGAAGGTTGACCTGCCGGCGGCGAACGCCAAACCTCTGGACCTCAAATCCGACGAGACCCCGGTGATCCTCACGGTCAACACCCGGGGTGAGTATTTCCTGAACATCGGCGAGCGCACCGAGCAGCCCATCGACGCCAGCGTGGTGGTGGCGCGGGTGGCGGCGGTACTGAAGCTCAACCCCAGCGTGCACCTCATCGTGCGCGGCGACCGGGACGCGCGTTACGAGCAGGTCCTGCAGGGCATGGTGCTGTTGCAGGCCGCCGGCGCGCCCAGCGTGGGGCTCGAGACTGAGCCCAACAACGCGCCCGTCGTGCAGATGCCCGGGAAATGACGTCATGAAGCCCGACCCGCAGCGTTTCCGTCCCTGGGCCTACTCCGTGCTGTTGCACGGTGGCCTGGTCGTGCTGCTGGTGCTGAGTTTCCATTGGAGCAGCTCCCTGGTCCCTTCTCTCGGCGGCCAGAACCCTGAAGCGGAGCCGGTGAAGGCCACGGTGGTGGACCAGGCGCTCATCGACCAGCAGATGGCCATGCTCAAGGCGGAGCAACAGAAGAAGCAGCAGGAGAAGCAGCAGCTGGAACAGAACATCAGCAGCCTGAAGCAGCAGCAGGCCACCGCCCAGCAACAGTTGAATCAGCAAGTGACGGACCTGCAGAAACAGGCCCAGGCGGAGCAAGACAGGCTCGCCAAACTCAAGGCAGAAGACCAGGCCCTGGCGCAGAAACAGAAGACCGCCGACACCAACGCGCGTCGGAGAGCGTTGGCGGATGAAATCGCCAACGAGGAGAAGGCACGAGATTCGCGCCTCGCGTCCCTGCTTCAGCAATGGAAAGCACTGATTGCCCAGAAAGTACACAATAATTGGATGCAACCGCCTAACACTCCGACAGACCTAAGTTGCAAGGTACATATCACGCAGGTTCCAGGCGGATCCGTAACGAATGTCCAGGTGCCGACATGCAACGGTGATGATGCCGTCGTACAATCTATTATGACTGCTGTTTATCGTTCGTCGCCCTTGCCGCAGCCACCGGATCCTTCGTTATTTGATCGTAATATCACTTTTACTTTTGACAACAAAAACGACAACCGACCGTGAGAAACTCGTTACCACATATCCTTTCGATCCTGACGGCGGTTGTGTTGCTGGCACTGCCGTTGGCAAGCTCGCGCGCCACGCTCGAAATCGAGATCACGGGTGGAGTGAACGCCGCTTCGCCCATCGCCGTGGCGCCGTTCCGCTACGACGGCCAGGGGCAGCCGTCGGTGGACGTGGCCGACGTGATCGGAGCCGATCTCACCCGCAGCGGGCGCTTCAAGGCGCTCGCCGTCAAGGACATGCTGGAGAAGCCGGCCGAGGCTTCCGCCATCAACTTCAACAACTGGCAGGTGCTCAAGATCAACGACTTGGTGATAGGCCGGGTGAAACAGGTAGGCGGCGGATATTCGGTCGAATATCAGGTGTTCAACGTCTACACCCACCAGCAGATCATGGGCTATAGCGTCGCCACCAGCGCGGCGCGGTTACGCTACACCGCGCATTTCATCAGCGACACCATTTACCAGAAACTCACCGGCCAGCGCGGTGCCTTCACCACCCGCATCGCCTATGTCGAGATCAGCGGCCACGAGCACTATGCCCTGCTCGTGGCGGACGCCGACGGCTACAACGCGCAACCGGTGTTCGAGTCGGCGAGCGAGCCCATCATGTCGCCCACCTGGTCGCCGGATGGCAAGCAGATCGCCTATGTTTCCTTCGAGAGCAAGATGTCCGCGGTGTACCTGCAGGATATCTACACCGGGAAGCGGGAGCTTTTGTCGCGCCGCGAAGGCATCAACGGTGCGCCTGTGTTCTCCCCGGACGGCAAGTCCCTCGCCATGACCCTCTCCAGTTCGCCGGGCAACCCCGATGTCTACGTGATGGACCTCGCCTCCAAGCAGCTGCGGCGCATCACCGCGTCGGACGCCATCGACACGGAACCCACCTGGTCCCCCGACGGCCAGAGCCTGTACTTCACTTCTGATCGCGGCGGCACGCCGCAGATCTATAAGGTGAGCGCCAAGGGCGGCGAGCCCCAGCGGGTGACCTTCGACGGAAGCTATAACGCCGATCCGCAGGTGTCGCCGGACGGCCGTACCCTCGGCATGGTGCACCGCGACAACGGCAATCTCTATATCGCCGTCATGGATCTCGCCAGCGGCACGCTCACGACACTGACCAACGGCGGATTGGACAAGTCGCCGAGCTTTGCGCCGAACGGCAGCATGATCATCTACGCCGCGACCTACCACGACCAGGGCGTGCTGGAGGAGGTCTCGGTGGATGGGCAGGTGCATGAGCGCCTGTCGGAGAGGCAGAACGGGGTGGACGTGCACGCGCCGGTATGGGGGCCGTTTCTCCCTTCGGGGCAGTGACGGGGGCGCGACGAGCGACTAATCTATGTATCTCAACAGGAGTCTCAACATGAAGATGCTTCGTTTCGGATTGCTGGCGCTGGCCGTGGCCCTGTTCGCCGCCGGCTGCGCCAAGAACGTCAAGCCCGCGGCCCCCGCCGCGGCCACCGCACCCGCTCCTGTCGCCGCCACCACGGCGCCGGCCGCCCCGCCGTCCGCCCCGCAGGTGAGCCCGTTGGACGACCCCAACAGCCCGCTCGCGAACCGCGTGGTGTACTTCGACTTCGACAAGAGCGACATCAAGCCCGAGTTCCTTGATACGCTCGCGGCCCACGCCAAGTATCTGGTGGCGAATCCTGACCAGAAAATCCGCATCGAAGGCTATGCCGACGAGCGCGGTACCGTGGAGTACAACATCGCGCTGGGCGACCGCCGCGCCCAGGCGGTGCGCCGCTACCTGATGTTCCAGGGCGTCGGGTCCGGCCAGATCACCACCGTGAGCTATGGCGAGGCGCACCCCGCCGATCCGGGGCACGATGAAACCGCCTGGGCCAAGAACCGCCGCGCGGTCATCGTGTACCTGCGATGACTTCGCGCGTCTTCCTGCTCGTCGCCGGGCTTGGCATCCTCCTTGGGGGATGCCAGGTCCGTGACGACGATCCCTATGCGGTGCGCGAACGCCAGCTCGAGGCGCGGGTCGATCGGCTTGACCAGGTGTTCAACAAGAACCAGAGCCTGCAGGGGATTTCGCAGCGTATCGACGAGGAGCAGCAGCAGATCCAGCAGCTGCGCGGCGAAGTGGAAGTGCTGCAGCACGACACCGAGTTGGACAAGAAACAGCAGCGTGACCTGTACCAGGACCTGGACAAACGCCTGCAACGCTTGGAGATGGGCCTGAGCGGTAATGCATCGGCGCCCGGCGACGGCGCCGCCGAGGCTCCCGCGCCCGGGACGGCGCAGCCCGCCGTCTCAACGGGCGGGGCAGACGATGCCGCCTACCAGAAATCCTTCAATCTTCTGAAGCAGGGGCGCTTCAATGACGCCATCAAGGGCTTCAAGGCGTTCATGAAGCAATACCCCAAGAGCTCGCTCGCCTCGAACGCCGGGTTCTGGACCGGCGAGGCCTACTATCAGATGAGCGATTTCGACACCGCGCTCGCCACCTTCAGGAAGGTGCTGAAGGATTACCCGCAATCCAACAAGGTGCCGGACGCGACGTTGAAGGTGGGCCTGTGCCAGTACGAGCTGCAGCAATGGCAGAGCGCACGCCAGACGCTCACCAGCGTGGTGCAGAACTTCCCCAACACCAGCGCCGCGAGCCAGGCATCCCAGCGCCTGCAGCGCATGCAGGACGAGGGGCATTGAGGGTACGTGAACGCGGTAAGACCTCTCGGCCGTCCGCGGCGGGATGAACTGCCCGTCGCGGAACGGCTTCGCATCACCGAGATCTTCCACTCCATCCAGGGCGAAGCGGACAGCGTGGGCTGGCCCACGGTGTTCGTGCGCCTCACCGGTTGCCCACTGCGATGCGGGTACTGCGACACCGCCTATGCTTTTCATGGCGGGGAATGGATGAGTTTCGACGAGGTGTTGGCGGATGTGGCCCGCCACGCTCCGCGCTACGTGACGGTCACGGGCGGCGAGCCCCTGGCGCAGAAGAACTGTGGGGCACTGCTGAAACGCCTGTGCGATGCGGGCTACGCGGTGTCGCTGGAGACGAGCGGCGCGCTGCCCATCGCCGGGCTCGACCCCCGTGTGGTGCGGGTCATGGACTGGAAGACCCCGGGTTCCGGTGAGCAGGAACGCAATTTGCCGGAAAACATCCCCGCCTTGCGGGCGACGGACCAGGTGAAGTTCGTGATCTGCGACCGGGCCGACTACGAGTGGTCCCGCGATCAGGTTGCCGTGCATGATCTCACCCGGCGTTGCCAGGTGCTGTTCTCACCCAGCCATGAACAAGTGCATCCGAAGGACCTGGCGGAATGGATCCTGGCGGACAGGTTGCCGGTGCGCCTTCAGGTACAGCTACATAAATATCTCTGGGGTAATGTGCCCGGCCATTGACCGGCGCAGCAAATGAAGAAAGCGGTCGTATTGCTCTCGGGCGGACTCGATTCCGCCACCACCCTCGCGGTTGCCCGCCGTGACGGCTTCGACTGCCATGCCCTGAGTTTCGCCTACGGCCAGCGGCACAAGGCGGAACTCACGGCGGCGGCGCGGGTCGCCCGATCCCTGGGCGCGGCGGAGCACAAGACCGTGGCCCTGGATCTTTCCGCCATCGGCGGCTCGGCGCTCACGGACGCCTCCATCCCCGTGCCGGACCACCCAAGCGAAGGGATCCCGGTCACGTACGTGCCGGCCCGGAACACGGTTTTCCTGGCCGTGGCCGTGGGCTGGGCGGAGGTGTTGGGCGCCCGGGACATCTTCATCGGCGTCAACGCCGTGGACTACTCCGGTTACCCGGACTGCCGTCCGGAGTTCATCGCCGCCTTCGAGCAGGTGGCGAGGCTCGGCACCAAGGCGGGAGTGGAGGGGGCCGGCATCCGCATCCATGCGCCCCTGGTGAAGCTTTCCAAGGCCGAGATCGTGCGTCTCGGCGCCGGCCTCGGCGTGGACTACGGCCTGACCGTTTCCTGCTACACGGCGGACGAGCAGGGCAGGGCCTGCGGGGTCTGCGATAGCTGCCGTCTTCGCCGCCAGGGCTTCACCGAGGCCGGCCTGAAAGACCCTACCGTGTACCGCTAAGGCTCCGATTTTCCAGTAAAATGGCGCGCTTTTTGCGTAGTCATTAGGGCCAGCTCAGCCGGGCCGGTCGCAAAGCGGCCGGCGGCCCGCCACGGATGGCGGGACTGGTGGCCCTTAAGGATTTAAAGGCTACCGCCAGGGATGGCGTTACAAGGTTTATTAAGTGGGCCGTTAGCTCAGCCGGTAGAGCAGCTGGCTTTTAACCAGTTGGTCGGCAGTTCGAATCTGCCACGGCCCACCATACTCCGCCCCCTCTGTTAAAATATGCGTCTTTTCCGGGGCTTACCGCCTTCCGAGGCGCGCGTTGCCCCCGCACCGGATCCCAACAGAGGTCGTATCCCCATGAACCTGCAGGAACTTGCTCGTATTGCCCAAAAGATCGTGGCGGATCACCGTGGCATCCTGGCCGCCGACGAGAGCACCAGCACCATCGAGAAGCGCTTCAAGTCCATCGGCGTGACCAACACCGAGGAGAACCGGCGCGCCTACCGCGAGATGCTGTTCACGGCCCCCGGAGCCGAGAAGTACATCAGCGGCGTGATCATGTACGACGAGACCATCCGCCAGAAGACCAAGGCCGGCGTGCCCTTCCCCGAGCTTCAGGCCAAGTTGGATATCGTGCCCGGCATCAAGGTGGACAAGGGAGCCAAGGATCTCGCCGGCAGCCCCCAGGAAAAGATCACCGAGGGCCTGGACGGCTTGCGGGAGCGCCTGCAGGAGTACCACAAGCTGGGCGCCCGCTTCGCCAAGTGGCGGGCGGTGATCGAAATCGGCGCCGGGATGCCGACCGGCTATTGCCTCCGGGTCAACGCCCAGGCCCTGGCCCGCTACGCGGCCCTCTGCCAGGAACAGGGTCTGGTGCCCATCGTGGAGCCGGAAGTGCTCATGGACGGCGCCCACGACATCTCCCGCTGCGCCGAGGTGACGGAAGAGACCCTGCAGATGGTGTTCGCCGAACTCCATGCCCAAAGGGTCGCCTTTGAGGGCATCCTGCTCAAGCCCAACATGGTGATCTCCGGGATGAAATGCCCCAAGCAGGCGTCCGTGGAGGAAGTTGCCAGCGAGACGGTGAAAGTGCTGAAGCGCTGTGTACCATCCGCTGTGCCCGGCATCGTGTTCCTGTCCGGCGGCCAAAGCGATGTGGCGGCCACGGCCCACCTCAATGCCATGAACGCCATGGGTGTCATGCCCTGGAAGCTCAGCTTCTCCTACGGGCGGGCCCTACAGCATGCCGCCCTCGAAGCCTGGCGTGGCCAGGAGTCAAACGTGGGGGCCGGGCAGAAGGCGTATCACCATCGCGCCAAGTGCAATAGCGCCGCCTGTGCGGCCAACTACAGCGCCCAAGTGGAAAAGGCTGCCTGAGGCTGCCTGAGGCGGTTTAAGCGCGTTTCCTGGCGTCTGATCCAAAGCCCGGGTCATTACGGCGTCGATCAGTGAGGGGCTCGTACGTTGTTATTCGTGTAATCAATGGGTTAGCGTTATAAACCACACCGAGTGCCATTGACGCCAGGAGCTAAGGCGAAATAGACTAGACCGTCCAGTCTAATAAAATTTTGACTCTCCTGATCCCCCGGTAACGTAGTTAAACCAAGACAAGCCCAACACGGCAGCCATGGCTAGCGAACAACTCAAACAAAACGACAACGTTATCGAGATCAGCGGCCTAAAGTACCGCCAGGGCGAGAAGCGCATTTTCGACGGCCTGGACGTCAGCATCCCCCGCGGCAAGGTGACCGCCATCATGGGGCCCTCGGGCACCGGCAAGACCACCCTGCTGCGCATCATGACGGGCCAGGTGCGGCCGGATCGGGGCAGGGTGGTGGTGGACGGCAAGGAGGTCCCCCGCCTCTCCACCGATGATCTCTACGCCCTGCGGCAGGAGATGGGTTTCCTCTTCCAGAACGGCGCCCTGTTCACCGACTACAGCGTCTACGAGAACGTGGCTTTCCCCTTGCGGGAGCACACCCGCCTGCCGGAGAGCCTGGTGCGGCAGATCGTGCTCATGAAACTGCAGGCGGTGGGTCTCCGGGGGGCCTGGAATCTCATGCCCACGGAGCTTTCCGGCGGCATGGCGCGCCGCGTGGCACTGGCCCGCTCCATCGTCATGGACCCCAAAATCATCTTCTACGACGAGCCCTTCACTGGCCTGGATCCCATTTCCATGGGCGTTATCGTGCGGCTCATCCGGCAACTCAACGACAGCCTCGGACTCACCAGCATCATCGTGTCCCACGACGTGGCGGAGGTCAGCTCGGTGTCTGACCACAGTTACCTGATCTCCGAGGGTAAGGTGGTGGCCTACGGTACCCCCGAGGAGCTCGAGCAGAACAAGTCGGCCTGGGTGCGCCAGTTCATGAAGGGCCTGGCGGACGGCCCGGTGCCTTTCCATTACCCGGCGCCGACGCTGGCGGACCAGCTGCTGGGTGGGGAGTCGGGCTGATGAAACTGCTGCGCGAGGCTTACTACATCGTGCTCGGCTTCCTGGAGATGCTGGGCGCGAGCGGCCTGTTCCTGCTCAAGCTGCTGCGGTTCACGCCGCAGGCTTTGACGCGACCCGCTCTGATTTTCCAGCAGGTGTTCAACGTGGGGGCCATGTCCCTGGTGCTCATCATGGTGTCCGGCCTGTTCGTGGGCATGGTGCTCGGTCTGCAGGGCTACAACACGCTTTCCAAGTTCGCCGCCACCTCCGCACTCGGCACCGTGGTCGCGCTCTCGCTGTTGCGTGAACTCGGACCGGTGGTGACGGCGCTTCTGTTTGCCGGCCGTGCCGGGACCGCACTCACTTCCGAGATCGGCCTCATGCGCGCCACCGAACAGCTCGCCGGCATGGAGATGATGGCGGTGGACCCGATTCGCCGGGTAGTCATGCCCCGGTTCCTGGCGGGCGTGATTTCCATGCCACTCCTGGTCGGCATCTTCAATGCCGTGGGCGTGCTGGGAGGCTATCTCGTCGGCGTGAAGCTCATGCACGTGGACATCGCCTCATTCTGGGCGCAAATCCACACCAACGTGGACCTGCGCGAAGACTTCCGCAGCGGCGTCATCAAGAGCCTCGTGTTCGGCCTGGCCTGCACCCTGATCGCTGTGTTCGAGGGGTTCTATGCCCAGCCCACGGCGGAAGGCGTGAGCCGCGCCACCACCCGCACGGTGGTGAACAGCGCACTCGCGGTGCTGGCCCTGGATTACCTGTTAACTGCGTTCATGTTTTGAAGGACGACTAAAATGAAACAAACGCGCACCATAGAAATCGTCACCGGATTCTTCATCATCCTGGGATTCGCATCGCTGTACGTGATCGCCACCAGCGCCACCAACATCAAGTCCTATGGTGAGGCTGGCTATACGGTCACCGCCAAGTTCGACAACATCGGCGGCCTCAAGGAACGCGCCCAGGTGACGCTTGCCGGCGTGGAAGTGGGCCGGGTCACCAAGATCGCCCTCGATCCCGCGACGTTCAAGGCGGTGGTGACGCTGCAGATGAGCGGCCGTTTCAACGAGATCCCAGACGATTCCACGGCCAGCATCCTGACCCAGGGCCTGCTGGGCGAACAGTACATCAGCCTGAGCCCCGGCGGCTCGGACGCCTTCCTCAAGAACGGCAGCAGCATCCAGTACACCCAGTCGGCACTGGTGCTGGAGAACCTCATCGGACAGTTTCTGTCCAATAGCGGAAAGCCTTCCTCATCGGGTGGTAAATGACGATGCGCAGCAAACTTCTGTTGATTGCCCTGTTTCTGATCCCCGCGCTGCCCGCCTGGGCGGACGGTGCCGTCACGTCGCCGGACCAGGTGGTGCAGCATTCCGCCAAGGACCTGCTCAACACCGTGTCCGCGAAGCGCGATGAGCTCAAGGCCCACCCGGAAGAGCTCTATGATCTCGCGCAGAAGGACCTGTTGCCGTATTTCGATTTTGACTACGCCTCACGCCTCGTGCTGGGTCTGGCCTGGCGCAATGCCACCGCGCAGCAGCGCAAGGATTTCCAGGACGCGTTCGTCCACTACCTGGTGCACAGCTACGCCGACGGCCTGCTGCAGGGCAACTATTCCGACCGCGACCTGGAAGTGCAGCCCTGGAACGGCGCCGTGTCCGACGGCCGTACGGTGGTGAAGACCAAGGTCTTGCGCGCCAACGCCCAGCCGGTCGAGGTGGACTACCAAATGCGCAGCACGCCGGACGGCTGGAAAGCCTTCGACGTGACCATCGAGGGCATTTCCTACGTCCTCAACTACCGCAACCAGTTCGGTCCGGAGATCCAGGCCAAGGGCCTGGACGAGCTGATCAAGCGCCTCAACGACGAATCCAAGGCGCCGCCGAAGGGCGGCTCTGGCCAGAACTGATGGCTGCCGTGGGTTTCGAGGAGTGGAAGCCTGGGCAGTTCCGCGTGACCGGGCGCCTCAACTTCGACACCGTCGCCGAGGCCTTGGAGAAAAGCCGTGGGGTCTTCGGGGATCACAAGAAAATCGAACTCGACTTCAAACAGGTAGACAGCACCGACAGCGCCGGCCTGGCGCTCTTGGTGGAGTGGGCGGGCTGGGCGCATCGCGAGAAGCGCCGCATGGTGTTCCGGCATCTTCCGGATCAGGCGCTCGCGCTCGCACGCATCAGCGAAGTGGATAAGCTCCTGCCCACACGCTGACCCGGATCCCGTAATATAAACTCTAATTGGCCCGCGGAATGGCGCGGTCGGCGATCTGCCATGTGACATGAGTGGAGGCCGCGGGCGCGCTCGTGTGGGTCGCCGCGGCCGGGGGCGGGGAAGTCGCTTCGGTAGGAGCCGCCGAGGTGGCGCCTGCCGGCGGCGCCGTCGTCCCCTCGTCGGGAGGCAGGTCGTAATCCGACGCGGACGGCGGCGGGCTACCGTCGTAGATCTTGTAGCGCCGGTTTTGCAGGTAGGCGTCCCGCACGAAGGTGTAGGGGTCGTAGGCGCTGTCGATGGCACTGTTGGCGCCCATCAGGCCCGCCCGGGTGTCGATGCCATCCATGAGGATCTCCGCATTGCGGTAACGGGGCGGCAGGTTCTCCTTGGGCGGATCCGTGTACAGGTCGCCCACGCGGCCGCCGGCGTCGCGCACCGTGCTCGGACCGATGATCGGGATGACGAAGTAAGGCCCGGAGGACACTCCCCAGTGGGCGAGCGTTTGCCCCAGGTCCTCGTCGTGCACCGGCATCCCCATGTGTTGCGCCACGTCGAACCAGCCGAGCAGGCCCACGGTGCTGTTGATGACAAAGCGTCCCAGGTCCTTGAAGGTGTCCCCCACCTTGCCCTGGAGTGCGTCGTTCACGATGGTGGAGGGCTCGCCCAGGTTTTCGATGACGTTGTGCACGCCGTTTCGCGCGGGCGCCGGCACGGCACGGATGTAGGTGTCGGCTACGGGGCGTGCGACGTGCTTGTCGAGCGCGTCGTTGAAGGCGTAGATCTTGCGGTTGAAGCTTTCCCAGGGGTCCTGGGTCTGGGTGACGTAATCGGGCGGCGCGCTGGCGCAACCTGCGATCAGCAGGCATGCCGCGAGCGTCAAACGGGAGGGGCGTGGCCGCGGCGTGCCGCGCACGGGGAGGGTCATCGGAAAACCTCTTTGGAACCGGGGACTATCCTAGCAAATCCAGGGGCAGAACCACCCCAGGAACAGGCTGCGGTCAGGGCGGCTGTTGCTTCTGCTCGCGCTGTTCCTGGCGCGCTTCCTTCGCAGCTTCCTCCACGCGGTGCAGCCGGGCGCTGTAGCGCTGCCGCTGCACGGTATTGATGCCCGGCGTCGCGAGCGCGATGCGCAGCTGATCCACGGCAGCGGACGCCAGCCCGTTCGCCATGTAGTACTCGGACATGTAGTAGTGCGAGTCGGCGCTGTCGCCTTTCTTGTCGTAGGCCTTCGCCAGCAACCTGAGGGCGTCAGGCCCGCCGCGCCGTGCGCTGGTGAGGGGCAAAAGCAGGTCCACGGCATTGCCCGACTTGCCGGCGTCCACAAGGTCGCCGGCGTAGCTCAGGATCAGCGGCGTACTGTCCGGGAAGAGCCTCAACGCGGAGGCATAGGTGTTGATCGCATCCGGGATCCTGCCGGCATGCATCTCGGCGTCGGCGAGGCCGATGCGGAAGGGGATGACGTCGTCGTACTGCTTCACGAGATCCTGCATGAGCGCGATGGCGTCGGGGTAGTCCAGGGCCTTCTGGTAGGTGAGCGCCAGGCCGTAGCGCATGGCCACCTGGTCCCAGCCCTTGGAGCTTTCGATGCCCGACTTGAAGTAGGTCAGCATCTTGTCGGCGGTGTCGTTGTTCTGCATGGACTGCAGCCGCGCTTTCATCAGGGCGTAGCTGCGGCTTTCGGGACGCTCCGGTACGGACAGCTGCTCGGCTCGGTTCTCGAGGTCCGCCATGCGGGTCAGGTCAAGCGGGTGGTCAAGGAGGAATTCCGGGACCTTGTCGAGGCCGTTCAGGGACGAGTACGCCGCATGCACCTTGCCGAAGAAATCCACCATGCCCTTAGGCTGGAAGCCGGCGCGCGCCAGCGTGGCCATGCCGACCCGGTCCGCCTCGGACTCGTCGCCGCGGGTGTAGTTGATCTGGTGCTGGATGATGGCGCCCTGGGCGGTGGCGAGCGCACCCATGGCCACGTCCGGGTCGTTGGTGCGGGTCGCGGCGAGCACGGCGGCCAGCATGGTGGCGATGTTGATGAAGCTCCGGTCCTGTTGGTCCTCGACCTGGCGCGACAAGTGGCGCTGGGTGACGTGGCCGATTTCGTGCGCCATCACGCCGGCGAGCTCATCCTCGGTGTCGGTGAGCAGCAACATGCCGCTGTTGACCACGATGAATCCGCCGGGAAGGGTGGTGGCGTTGATGTCGTCGTCGTCGATGACGTAGAAGCCGAAGTTGAGCTGTGGGTTGTCGCTGTGGGACGAGAGTTGTTTGCCGAGATCCTGGATGTATTGCTGCAACAGCGGATCATCGAGGATCAGGCCCGCGTCGCGCAGTTCGTTGATGACCTGCAGGCCGATCTCGTATTCCTGCTGCGGCGTGACCACGTCGCCGCCGGCGGTGCCGATCTGCGGCAGGTTGAAATCGCTGCCCGACTGGGCCGTGGGGATACCGTTGCCCTGGTCGGGGGTGGGGGCCGAGAGATCCTGCAGCGTGCTCAGGGGCACGTTGGAGGTGGAGGCGGGGGGCGCAGAAGCGCCCAGGGCGACGCCGGCCGCGAGCAGGGCGGCGGTGGCGAAGGCCAGGCACTTGAAGAGCATTCTGTCCAACTCGGGCGAACTCTGGGTTCAGCGCGGCTTCATATCAACGCAATGACGCAATTATCGCACGCCGGTTGACGCCTGTTTTCGGCTTTATGTGCACTAAAAACACAAAGCCCCGAAGAGTCCGGGGCTTTGTATCGCATTGTAACGATGGTCTCAGAACTTGTAACGGTAGGACACGCCGAGGATGTCCGCATCCGCTTTGAAGGTGCCCACGATGTGGTCGTGGTCGTCGGCGTTGGTCTGGTTGAACTGCAGGTTGCTGCTCAGGAACAGGTGGGCGTAGCCCACGTCCCACTGGGAATGCTCGTTCATGTGCCAGGTGGCGCCGAAGGCGAGCCAGTCGCGGTCACCGTCCGGCAGGCGGGCCGTGCGGCTGGCGTTCACGTCGTTAGTGCAGCCGGCTGTGGGTGCCGTGGTGTTGCAGGGCGCGGCGGGGTCCGGCACCGGGGTCTTGTCGAGGGCCACGCCGCCGCGGAAGGTCCAGGTGTCGCTGTAGCGCCAGTCGAGCCCGACCGCATAGCGGTTGGAATTGCTCAGGCCCTCGTCGACGGTGGCGGGGATGGTGTTCGCGTTGGCGAAATCGATCTCCAGCTTGTCGAAACTGCTCCAGCCAGTGTTGGACCAATCGGCGCTCAGGCTCCACTGGTCGTTGAGCTGGGTCACGTAGCTCAAGGACATCATCCTCGGGCTATCGAATTTGGCGGTGACGCCCTGGGCCTGGAACTGCGGGCTAGTGCTGAAGGCCGCCGGCACGTTGGTGAAGCTGGCGCCGCCCGACAGGTCGTGGTTGATGTGGGAGCGGTACGAGAAGCCGAGGCGCGAGCCGCTGTTGATGTTCCACAGGGCGCCGACGTTCCAGCCGGTCCCATGGCCGCTGGCCTGGGCGGAGAAGAAGCCGTCATGTGACTGCGGGGTCAGGCCGAGCCCGGTGCAGGTGGTGGGGTTCACTTCGCCGAAGCAGATGGCGCCGAAATCCACCGCGTCGGTGAGCTTCACGGTCATCTGGGAGTAATCGATGCCGAAGCCCAGGGAGAACTGGTCGTTGATCTTCCAGGCCAGCGTCGGGTTGTAGTTCACCACCGACACGCTGCTGTAGATGGCCTGGTAGCGGAAGATGGAGCTTTCATCATAGTGGGTGGCGAGGCCGAAGGGCGTGTTGACGCCAAAGCCGAAGGTCCATTGGCTGTTGATCGGTCTCGAGTAGTACACGAAAAACGGGCCGCCGAGCTTGCCGACGCTGCCGCCGTTCCCGCCGGTCAGGTTGTTGCCGATGGCGTCCGTCGCGGAGGTCTTGGTAAAACTCGCGCCGAAGCGGATTAGGCTGTAGCCGCCCAGGATTTCCGAGTCGGTCAGGTTGCTGAGGCCCGCCGGGTTGTACCAGATGCTGGAGGCATCCTCGGCTTCCGCCGCACCGCCGGAATGGGCGCGCCCGAGGCTGGTCACGCTCTGCTCGGTAAGCTGGAAGTTGGAGGCGGAGGCAAGTCCCGGTGCAAACACGGCCAGGAGGCCGGTAGCCGCGAGGGTCCACAGGGCCGTCTGCTTATTATTCATCGGCTTATCCCCACTAATGACGGGAAAATGACGGTCTGATTTAAGCACAGGCCGCCTTAAATTGTAAGCACCTTCAATGCCCCGGTCCGGAGGATGGGGACTACAGGGTGTCCGAAGCGAAATCCGCCAGCCGGGAACGCTCGCCCCGGAGCAGGGTGACGTGCCCGGAGTGCGGCCACTGCTTGAAACGGTCCACCACGAAGGTGAGACCCGAAGTGGTCTCGGTGAGATAAGGGGTGTCGATCTGGGAGATGTTGCCTATGCAGATCATCTTGGTGCCCGGCCCGGCGCGGGTGATGAGCGCCTTGAGCTGCTTGGGCGTGAGGTTCTGGGCCTCGTCTACGATGATGTAGCGGTTCAGGAAGGTGCGGCCGCGCATGAAGTTCATGGAGCGGATCTTGATGCGGTTGCGCAGCAGATCGCCGGCCGCGGCCCGGCCCCATTCGCCGCCTTCCCCGGACTGAGTGAGCACTTCCAGGTTGTCCATGAGCGCGCCCATCCAGGGCGTCATCTTCTCCTCCTCGGTGCCGGGCAGGAAGCCGATGTCCTCGCCGAGCGGCACGGTGACGCGGGTCATGATGATCTCGCGGTAGCGGTTCTGCTCCAGCGTCTGGGCGAGGCCCGCGGCCAGCGCCAAGAGCGTCTTGCCGGTGCCGGCGGCGCCCAGGAGCGAAACGAAATCCACGCCCGGATCCAGAAGCATGTTGAGCGCGAAGTTCTGCTCGCGGTTGCGGGCGTTGATGCCCCAGACCGTGTGGCGGATGCCGCGGTAGTCGCGGGTGAGCTCGAGCAGGGCGCCGCGCTCGTCGATGCTGCGCACCAGGGCCTCGAAGTTGTCGCTGTCGCTGTACAGGCACTGGTTGGGGTGCCAGTTCTTTACCAGCGGTCCCTGGATGCGATACCAAGTGCGCCCCTCCTGCTGCCAGGATTCCATGTCCTTGCTGTGGCGGTCCCAAAAATCCTTGGGCAGTTCCTCCATGCCGGTGAACAGGAGGTCCAGGTCGTCCAAGGCCTTGTCGCTGAAGTAGTCCTCTGCATGGATGCCGACCACCGCAGCCTTGATGCGCAGGTTGATATCCTTGGATACCAGCGTCACCCGTGCCTCGGGATATCGCCCTTGCAGCGCGAGCGTGGTGCCGAGGATGTAGTTGTCCGGCTTGTTGCCCGGCAGGCTGTCCGGCACCGCCGTGGGCAGGGACTCGGTCTGGAAGAACAGCCGGCCACCGGTGAGCGACTTGCCGGCGGGGTTCTGCAGGTTCTGGATGACGATGCCTTGGTCGATCTCGTCCTTGCTCACGTCGCGCATCATGTCGTCCAGGAAGCGGCTCACCTGCCTGACGTTGCGCGCGGCTTCGGACATGCCCTTCTTGCCGGCATCCAGTTCCTCCAGCACCACCATGGGCAGGAAGATGTCGTGCTCCTGGAAGCGGAAGATGGCCGTGGGATCGTGCATCAGCACGTTGGTGTCGAGTACATAGAGGCGGCGTGTCTTGCCGCTCTTGGCGGTCTTGCTCACGATGTACGCCTCGCGGCGACCTTCTTCCTCTTAGGCTTCGCCTCGGTCGCCGCAGCGTCCGGTTCGTCGAGGGCGGCCAGGACCTCGGCGGCGTGGCCCTCGACTTTCACCTTGCGCCACTCGCGCCGGAGTTTGCCATCCCCGCCGATGAGAAAGGTGCTGCGTTCGATGCCGCGCACCTTCTTGCCGTACATGTTCTTGATCTTGATGACGTCGAACAGCTTGCAGAGTTTCTCGTCCTCGTCCGAGAGGAGATCGAAGGTGAGGCCGTATTTGTCGCAGAACTTCTCGTGGGACTTCAGGCTGTCGCGCGACACGCCCAGCACCACGGCACCCTTGCGCATGAAGCGCGCATGCAGATCGCGGAAGTCCTTGCCTTCGAGGGTGCAGCCCGGGGTGTCGTCTTTGGGATAGAAATACAGCACCACGTCGCGCCCCTTCAGTGCCTTGAGCGCCACTTTCCGGCCGCCGGTGGTGGGCAGGCTGAAATCCGGGACCTTCTTGCCGACGGCGATCTTGGCCATGGGGCTCCTTCGTGTTCAGCCCTTGATGGGCTCCATGATGGCATCCAGGTTGAGCTGGTCGCAGAAGTCCATGAACTCCTCGCGCAGCGTGCCGATGTGCATGTCCGCCGGGATGTTGACGGCCATCTGCACCGCGAACATGGGGGCGCCGGTGTGGGCCGCGGGGTAGCTGCGGGTGGCCAGGTCGGCGATGCCGATGGCGCGCTCGGCGAAGAAATTGGCGAGATTGAAGACGATACCCGGCTGGTCCAGACAGACCACATCGACCGCGTAGGGCAGTAGGTCATGACGCGGCTCCCGTTCGCTGGTGCGGCGCGAGGCGAGCGTCAGGCTGAGTTTCTCACCGAGCTTGGGCAGGGTGGCTTCGAGCTTGGTGATGGTGTTCCAGTTGCCGGATACCAGCAGCAGCATGGAGAATTCGCCCCCCAGGACCGTCATCCGGCTTTCCACCACGTTGCAGCCGCAGTCGCGCACCGTGCGCGCCAGGTCGTGCAGGATGCCGGGCCGGTCTTCGCCGAGCACGGACACCACCAGGAACTGCTTCATTCGGTCTCGGGTCGTCCTCGTTGGACGCGCGTGGAGGGATGGCAGCCAGTGTAGCGGGTTTCCAACCGGCTGCAATACGTGGGTGGCGGCGCCGGGAGGGGGACGGTAAAATAGGTTTTTCCCCGCCGGACCCGAACATGTTCCAAGGAAGCATGGTGGCGCTCGTCACCCCCATGGCCGCCGACGGCCGGGTGGATTTTGACGCGCTCGACGCGCTCCTGGACTGGCATGTGGCGGAAGGCACCGATGCGATCGTCGCCGTGGGCACCACCGGCGAATCGGCCACGCTCGAGACCGACGAGCACATGGAGGTGGTGGCGCGCTGCGTCAAGCATCTTTCCGGCCGTATCCCGGTCATCGCCGGCACCGGTTCCAATTCCACCGCCCACGCGGTTTCCCTGAGTCGCCGGGCCCAGGAACTGGGCGCGGATGCCGTGCTCACTATCGCGCCTTACTACAACAAGCCCGGCCAGGAAGGCCTGTACCGGCACTTCCGCGCGGTGGCGGAGGCCGTGTCGGTACCGGTGATCCTCTATAACGTGCCGAGCCGCACCATCACCGACATTCTGCCGGAGACCGTGGAACGCCTGGCGGAACTGTCCAACGTGGTGGGCATCAAGGAAGCCACCGGCGACATGAAGCGCGCCGCGGAGATCCGGCGCCGCTGCGGCGAGCGTTTCCTGCTCATCAGCGGGGACGATGCCACCGCCCGGGAATTCATCCTGCAGGGCGGAGTGGGGGTGATTTCGGTGACCGCCAACGTGGCCCCCCGCAAGATGCACGACATGTGCGTTGCGGCGCGAAACGGCGACGCCGCCAAGGCCGCCGCCATCGACGCCGAGCTCGCGCCCCTGCACAAGGCGCTGTTCGTGGAGAGCAACCCTATACCGGTGAAGTGGGCGCTGGCCGAGATGGGGCGCATCCCGCCCGGTATCCGGTTGCCACTGACCCCGCTTTCGAGCGCACATCACACGGCCCTGCGCGCTGCCCTGAAGGCATCCCACGCCTTGGCGTGAATATCGGCTTATCCACCCCCCTCCATTATTGAGAGTCCAAGGCAGATGATGAAGAACACGAATTTCGCGCTAATCCCCGGCCTCGCCGCGCTCGGCCTGTTGGCGGGTTGCAGCTCCGGCCCGGTATGCGGAAATCCCCACCCCTACGCCCAGGCCTTGACCGGGCCGGTGCTCAAGGCACCGCCGGGGCTGACCCTGCCGGCGCCGGATCCGGCCTATGTGATTCCCCGCGCTTCCACCACGGCGGCGCCCGTCGCCGCCACCCGGAGCGGGGCTTGCATGATCACGCCGCCCGATGTGCTTTCGCCCCCCGGCCTGACCAAGGCGAGCCCGGCCGGCGCCGCGCCGGCCGCCGGCACCCACGCGCCACCGGTTGCGGCCCGTGGTCCCATGGAGTAACCTGCCGCGCCTTTTGCAGAGCGGAAAGGCGTTGGAAGGAGAGAAAGGAGATTTAAACAGTTTCGATGGAGAGGTGTCCGAGTGGTTTAAGGAGCACGCCTGGAAAGTGTGTATACGGTAATCCCGTATCGCGGGTTCGAATCCCGCCCTCTCCGCCAGTTTCCAGTCTTCGGTTTGCTTTTTCTTCAAGAGTCAATGGCAGCCTGCGCCGGTCTCCCGGCAGCGACGCGCTGCGAATCCCGCCAGGCCCGGAAGGGAGCAACGGTAGCAGAGGCTTCGCGGGCCGGTACGGGTCGGCGCGGGCAGCCACCTTCTGCTCGGTCTGCTAAAGTAGCCGTGTAGAGCGGCTCACCCTGGCAACACACCGAACGCGCATGTCTTATCAGGTCCTGGCGAGAAAATGGCGGCCCCGCAACTTCGCGGAAATGGTCGGCCAGGAACATGTGCTCCGGGCGCTGATCAACGCCCTGGATCACAACCGCCTGCACCATGCCTTCCTGTTCACCGGCACCCGCGGGGTGGGCAAGACCACCATCGCGCGCATCCTGGCCAAGTCGCTGAACTGCGAGACCGGCGTCACCTCCAAGCCCTGCGGGGTCTGCAGCGCCTGCCAGGAGATCGACGCGGGGCGCTTTGTGGACCTGATCGAGGTGGACGCCGCCTCGCGCACCGGTGTGGACGATACCCGTGAGCTGCTGGACAACGTCCAGTATGCACCCACCCGCGGCCGCTACAAGGTCTACCTCATCGACGAAGTGCACATGCTCTCCAAGAGCGCATTCAATGCGTTGCTCAAGACCCTGGAAGAGCCGCCGCCCCATGTGAAGTTCCTACTGGCCACCACCGATCCGCAGAAGATCCCGGTGACGGTGCTATCCCGCTGCCTGCAGTTCAACCTGAAGCGCCTACCGGAGAGCCTCATCGGCGGCCGCCTCACCCACATCCTGGACGCGGAGAAGGTCAAGTACGAGGCGCCGGCGGTGGCGCTCTTGGCACACGCCGCCGACGGTAGCCTGCGCGACGCCTTGAGCCTTCTGGACCAAGCCATCGCCTTCGGCGGAGGCGAGGTGAAGGACGCGGATGTGCGCAGCATGCTGGGCACCATCGAGCGCACCCAAGTGCGGGGCCTGCTGGAGGCTTTGGCTTCCCATAACGGAATGGCGCTGCTCGCCGCCGTGGCACAACTGGATGAACGTGCACCTGACTATGCGCTGGTTCTGGACGAACTCGCATCCATGCTGCAGCGCGTCGCCGTGGCGCAGGCGGTGCCTGCCGCAGCGGCGGAATTCGACGAGGCCGAGGCGGTGAAGGCTTTGGCCGCGCGCCTCGAGCCCGCCGACGTGCAGGTCTGCTACCAGATCGCCCTCTTGGGCAAGCGCGATCTCCCGTTGGCCCCTTCACCCCGAACCGGTTTCGAGATGATCCTCTTGCGCATGCTGGCTTTCCAGCCGGCGGAGGCGGTACCGATGCCCGCTGCCAACGGCGGCGGGCGCGGCATCGTCGAGCCTGCGGCCACCGTTCAGGGTGCGCCGGCGTCGCCGGTCGCGGCCGCTCCACCGCCACCTGCCGCCGGCGCACGCATCGTTTCTGGCAACGCGGCTTGGCACGAACCCGATTGGGCCGTGCTCGTCGAGCAGCTGTCCCTGCGGGGCGCCGCTCTGCAGCTTGCCTCCCATTGCGCCTACCTGCGCCGCGAAGGCGCGACGCTGCATCTCGCCATCAATGCCGAGCACCAGGAGATGGCCACGTCCCAGCTGGTGGGGCGTCTTGAAGAGGCGCTGACCCGGCATTTCGGCGAGAACCTGAAAGTGAAGATCCAGCCGGGCGAGGGCGCGTTACGGACACCGGCGAAGCTCGACCAGCAGCGCGAAGCGGATCGCCTGGAGGCGGCCCGCGTCGCGGTGGCGGCCGACCCCCGCGTGCGCGAACTCTGCGAGACCTTCGGCACCCAGGTGAACCCCGAATTGGTGAAGCCCGCGGAATAAGCGGAACTCGAGGGGCCCCGGGTACCTCCATATATATTGATGTGATGACGCGAAAGCCATGGCCTATTCACCGCTCCTCCAAAGACTCGTGGACGCCCTGCGTTGCCTGCCGGGCGTGGGTCCGAAATCCGCCCAGCGCATGGCTTTTCAGCTCCTGGAGCGCAACCGCCCCGGTGCCGTGGCCCTGGCCGAGGCGCTCAAGGCCGCCGCGGAGGGCATCGGCCACTGCGAGCGCTGCCGCATGCTCACCGAAGGGAAGCTCTGCGAGATCTGCACCAACGCCCGGCGCGATGCCGCGCTGGTCTGTGTGGTGGAGACGCCGGCGGATGTGCAGGCCATCGAGAACGCCACCGGCTTCCGCGGCCAGTATTTCGTGTTGATGGGCCACCTTTCCCCCTTGGACGGCATCGGTCCCGACGAACTGGGGCTCCCGCTCCTCGAGAAGCGCCTGGACGAGGGCGGCGTGGGCGAGCTGATCCTCGCCACCAATCCGACGGTGGAGGGCGAGGCCACCGCCCATTACCTCGCGCAGTTGGCGCAGCGGCGCGGCATCCGCGCCACGCGCATCGCCCACGGCGTGCCCATCGGCGGCGAGCTGGAATACATCGACGGCGGCACCCTTTCCCATGCCTTCAGCGGTCGGCAGGACGTTCGATGAAACCCAAGTCTCTGTTCTACGCCATCAAGCCGCCGCCGCCGGTGGAGTACGGCTATCGCATCGAATGTTTCAGCTTTGCGCGCGAAGGCAACGTGGAGTACGCCGCCTGGCAGCACCCCAAGGAGCAGCCGAAACGCTTCGACCAGCACTACGTCGATGCGCTGCGTGAATTCCTGAAGCCGGGGGACTACGCGGTGGACGTGGGCGCCCATTCCGGGGACACGGCCCTGCCCATGGCGCTTGCGGTGGGGGCGGACGGTGGAGTGTTCGCGCTCGAACCCAATCCCTACGTGTTCAAGGTGCTGGCCGCCAACGCCGCGCTGAACCCGGACAAGACCCGCATCATCGCGCTGCCCTTCGCCGCCACTGAAAAGGACGGCGAATACGAGTTCGAATACTCGGATCCTGGTTTCTCCAATGGCGGCCTGCATCCAGGCATCAGCGCCTGGCGCCATGGTCACTTCTTCAAGCTGAAGGTCCAGGGCCGCAACCTGGCGGAGTTCCTGAAGCGGGAATATCCGCACGAGCTCGCCCGGCTGCGCTACATCAAGATCGATGCCGAGGGCCAGGATCATGGCATCCTGCATTCCCTCCGGGAACTCGTGCTGCAATACCGGCCTTGCCTGCGCACCGAGATCTACAAGCACCTGTCGCTCGACCAGCGCCGGGCTTATTTTCGGGAATTGCGCGAACTTGGCTACCGGGTGTTCAAGTTCGTGGATGAGAAGCACTACCTCGGTCCGGCGGTGGAAGAGCACATGCTCGCCGACTGGGAGCATTTCGACCTCTTCGCCGTGCCGCAGTGAAGGAGGCCCCCATGTCGGATTGCCTGTTTTGCAAGATGGCAGCCGGCGAGATCAGGCCGAGTATGGTGCTGGAGACGCCGTCGCTGATTGCGTTCCGGGACATCAATCCACAGGCGCCAACTCATGTGCTGGTGGTGCCGCGCAAACACATCGCCACCTTGAACGGCGTGCAAGCGGCGGACACCGGGCTGGTAGGGGAGATGCTGCTGGCGGCGCAGAAGATCGCGAGGCAGGAAGGCATCGCGGAATCGGGCTACCGCATCGTGATGAACTGCAACGCGGACGGCGGCCAGACCGTTTTCCACATCCATATGCACGTATTGGGTGGGCGTAGAATTACATGGCCGCCTGGGTGATTTCAGATACGAGCATAGCTCGCATCCGCGCGAACGACTGAACAGGGATGTGCAGGCCGGAAATGGCACCAGGGATGGTTCGGTGAGACAAGTTTAGTCGTACTTTCTTTCTTCCGCCTGCTGCATCACCTTCACCAAACGCTGGTAATTACGTAACCGGCTTTCCAGGATCGTTCCGTTTTCCACCGCTGCCTTGATGGCGCAGCCGGGCTCCTGCATGTGCAGGCAGTCCTTGAAGCGGCAGTGGGCGGCGTGTGCCGGGAATTCCATGAAGAGCGGGGCGACGCTGCCGGGATCGCGATTGGCTAGCAGGAGATCGCGCACGCCGGGAGAATCCAGCAACACCCCGCCGTCCGGCAGGCGATGCAGGGTGGTGGTCGTGGTGGTGTGGCGGCCTTCGTCGGTGGCTGCGGAGAGTTCGTCGATGCGGTGGCGCGCTCCCGGCACGAGCGCGTTCAGCAACGAGGACTTGCCGACGCCGGACTGGCCCACCAGGAGACTGCTTCCGCCCGCCAACACGCCGCGCAGATCTTCCATGCCGGCCCCGCTGCGGGCGCTCGCCCGGAACACCGGATAGCCGATGCTTTCCAGGTAATCCAGGCGTGCGGTCTGCATCGCCGCCGCCGCCTCCGGCAGATCGGTCTTGTTGAAGACGATGCCCGCAGGGATGCCCATACCGGCGATGGAGGCCAGGTACTTGTCGGTGAGGAAAGCGTCCGGTTCGGGCAACACCGCCAGGGCCACCAAGACCCGGTCTAGATTGGCCGCCAAGGCGACGGCCCTGCCGCGGTTATCCGCCTTGCTGAAGAGCGAACGGCGGGGCAGAAGCCCGAGGATGCGGGGGCCGGCCACGTGGTCCTCGATGCGCACCCGGTCGCCGCATACGGGGTGTACCTCGCGGCCGGCGGTGAGGCAGATGAGGCGCTTTCCATCGCCGGTTTCCACGGCATAGCGGCGGCCGTGACCGGCCAGCACGAGGGCTTCCTGCTCCGTGCCCCCATTCATGGTTTACGGTGCGGCATCGGCGGGGGCTTGGCCTTGCAGGCGGGCGATGCGTCGCAGGGCCGGAGGGTGGGAGTCATAGAACGCAGAATGCAGCGGATCCGGCGTGAGGGTGGCCGCATTGTCGCGATAGAGCTTCACCAGGGCGCGGATCAGTGCGGCACCATCCGCTTGCCGTCTCGCATAGGCATCCGCCTCGAACTCGTGCTTGCGCGACCAGGCCGAACCCAGCGGCTCCAGCACGATGAGGAAGGGCGGCAGGAGCAGGGCGAACAGGAGCAAGGCCGCATAGTGGGAGGGGGCGGGCACGCCCAGGCCCGTGTAAAAACCGTCCTGACCCGACAGCCAGCCGAGCAGCGCCAATCCCGCGAACCCCATCAGCGCAGTCAGCGCAAGGCGCTGCAGTACGTGCTTCAGGCGGAAGTGCCCGAGCTCATGGGCGAGCACCGCTTCGATTTCCACGGGCTCGAGCCTGTCCATGAGCGTGTCGAAGAATACGATGCGCTTATTGGCGCCGAACCCGGTGAAGTAGGCATTGCCGTGGGCCGAGCGGGTGGAGCCGTCCATCACGAATACGCCCTTGCTGGCGAAACCGCAGCGCGTGAGCAGGGATTCGATGCGCGCCTTCAGGGGTTCGTCGGAGAGTGGCGTGAACTTATTGAAGATCGGTGCGATGAAGCGCGGGTACGCCCAGGTCAGCAACAGGCTGAAACCGAACCACAGGGCCCACACGTAGATCCACCAAAGGGCCCCCGCTTTCTCCATGAGCGCCAGTGCGGCATACAGGAGCGGCACGCCGAGAAGTGCGGACACCAACAGGGTCTTCACGATGTCCACGGAATAGGTCTTCAGGGTCGTTCGGTTGAAGTCGAATTCGGCTTCGATGCCGAATGTCGAATACAGGCTCAAGGGAAGCCCGACGAGGGCATTCAGAAGCGCGAAACTTCCGATCACCAGCACGCCGGTAGTGAGCGGTCCGAAATGCGCCCCGCGCCAGGCGTCGTCGAGGGTGGCGAGGCCTCCACCCAAGGTCCAGACCAGCACCAGCGCAAAATCCAGGAGCAGACTCACGAGCGCCAGCCGGCCCTTGGCGATGGTGTAATCCGCGGCCTTCTGGTGGTCCGGGAGAGCGATGTCGGCAGCGAAAGGCTCCGGCACGGTGCCGCGGTGTCGTCGCACGTGACGCATCTGGCGGAACGCGAGCCAGAGGCGAAGCAACAGGCTCGCGGAAAGCGCGGCGACGAAAAGCAGTGACAGATTGTTCATGCAGCGGGGCGGGATGGATGCATCGCGCTATTTTAAGCCATGGCCCCCGGGAAGGGCAGGCGTTAGACTAGCGGCTACACCTCAATCAACGGCATGCACGTCATGGCATTGGACTCGGAGAACCTCGTGTGGATCGACCTGGAGATGACCGGGCTCGATCCGGCGACCGACAGCATCCTGGAGATCGCGACGCTGGTAACGGACAAGCACCTCCGGCTGCTGGCGGAGGGTCCGGTGATCGCCGTGCACCACGAAGAGACGGTATTGACCGCCATGGGCGAGTGGTGCACTCGCCAGCACGGACAGTCGGGTTTGACGGAACGGGTACGCCAGAGCCGGGTGGGCATGGCGGAGGCGGAGCGGGCGACGCTCGAGTTCCTGAGGCAGCATGTGCCGCCCAATGCGTCTCCCATGTGCGGTAACAGCATCTGCCAGGACCGCCGCTTCCTGGTGCGACAGATGCCCGGCCTGGAGCGCTTCTTCCATTACCGCAATCTGGACGTGAGCACCCTGAAGGAGCTGGCGAAGCGCTGGGCGCCCGCCGCTGCGGGCGGTTTCACCAAGGGCTCTGCGCACCTCGCACTGGACGACATTCGCGACTCGGTGGCGGAACTCAAGTATTACCGGGAGCGCCTTTTCCGTCCGGAGTTCGCGCCGCCGCCGGCTTGAGCGACTGCCATTCCCCTCGCAAGGCGAGGACGCCGCCGCACACGATCAGCGCCGCGCCGCACCAGAAGGCGAACCCCGGGGTCTCGCCCCACAGCGCCCAGCCGTAGACCACCCCGAAGACGATGGAACTGAAGGTGAAAGGGCCGATCTGGGCCGCCGGCGCCAGCGAATAGCCGCGCGTCATCAGGAGCTGTCCTGCCGTCGCGAGGGCGCCCATGGCGATGAGCAGCGGCAGGTCCGTGAGTGCGGGGGTGACCCAGATCCAGGGCAGCGGCAACGCCGAGCCGAGCGTGCCGTAGAGGCAGAAGTAGAACACGATGCGTGTGGCGGGCTCGGTCCGCGAGGAGTAGCGGATGGTGATCACGGAGCAGGCGGCGGTGAAGCCGGAGGCGAGCCCCACCAGCGCCGGCCAGGATGCGATGCCGCGACCCGGTTGCAGCACCAGCAGCACCCCGATGAAGCCAACGAGGATGGCCCAACGCACCTTCTTCGCCACCGGTTCCCGCAGCAACAACAGTCCGAGGAACGGAACGAACAGCGTCGCCGTCTGGTTGAGCAGCATGGCTTCGCCGATGTGCAGGTGGCCCAGGGCGAAGAACAGGCAATACATGGAGAGCAGGCCCGAGACGGCGCGCGCCACGTGCAGGTGCATGCGCTCGCTCTTCAGGTGCGTGACCGAGAGTTTCAGCAACCAGGGCGTGAGGAACAGGAGCGAGAACAGGCTGCGCCAGAAGACCAGCGTGGAATCAGGCAATCGCGCAGACAAATAGCGCACGACCACCGCCAGGGTGGAAAAAGCGACGGCCGAACCGATGATGTAGAGCGCGCCGCGGGCGGGATGATCGGCGGCGGCGCGGACGTCCGCGTGCATGGCGGGTTATTATCCTCCTCTCTCCCAGGTCACGGAAGCCGAGCATGCAGGACGTCCTCGATTTCTCCGCCATCCGCGCCGCTGCCGGGCGCATTGCCCCCTATGTGCGGCGCACGCCGGTGATGCGTTGCCCGGCCCTGGACGCGGAACTCGGCGCCGAAGTGTTCTTCAAGTGCGAGAACTTCCAGGAGATGGGCGCTTTCAAGCTGCGCGGGGCAAGCAACGCGGTATTGAGCCTGCCGGCCGCGGCCCTGGCGAAGGGCGTGGCCACGCACTCCTCCGGCAACCACGGGACGGCGTTGGCGCTCGCGGCGCAACGGCGCGGCGTGCCGGCCTGCGTGGTGATGCCGGAGAACGCCAGCGCCTACAAGCAACGCGCGGTGGAAAAGTACGGCGCCGAGATCATCCGCTGTGAGCCGACCATGGCGGGGCGCGACGCCGCCCTCAAGAAATTCGTCGCCGGGTCCGATGCCACGGTGGTGCATCCTTACAACGACGCCACCGTCATGGCTGGACAGGGCACGGCGGCGCTGGAACTGCACGAGGAAGTGCCGGATCTGGACGTGGTGATCGCGCCCCTGGGCGGAGGGGGACTGCTCTCGGGCACGGCCGTGGCCACGCGCGCCCTGAGGCCCCAGGCCCGGGTGCTGGGCGCGGAACCCCTGGGCGCCGACGACGCCTGGCGCTCCCTGAAGGCGGGCCGCATCGAACCCGTGCCCCATCCCGATACCGTGGCCGACGGTTTGCGCGCCACCATCGGGCCCCTGACCTTCGCCGTGCTGCGCGCGGAAGTGGACGCCGTGCTCAGGGCCGACGATCCCTCCATCCTGGATGCCATGCGCTATGTCTGGGAAGAGATGAAGATCGTCGTCGAACCTTCCGCGGCGGTCCCGGTGGCGGTGTTGCGTTCCGGGCTCGCGGAGGTGCGCGGCCGCCGGGTTGGTATTATCCTGAGCGGAGGCAACGTGGACCTGGACCATCTTCCCTGGAGCGTCAAATGAACCGTGGGCACATCGGCCTGATCCTTTCATTCGCGATTTTCACCCTTGCCATCCCGGCTGTGGCGGCGGACAAGCCGGTGGACGTGCGCGACCTCATGACGGCAAACCAGTTCCACCAGCTCGGCCTCGACAAGCTCACGCCGGAGGAACTGGCGGCATTCAACGCCTGGCTCGCGGGCTACGGCCGTCTTTCCGCGCCGGCCGCGACGCCCGCTCCCGTGACCAAGGCTGCGCCGGCGGCCGCCACCCGCGCCGACGCCGGCTTCGGCCAGGAGATGCTGTCTGCGGCGGCCCGGGGCGAGCCCGATCGCATCGAGACGCGCATCCTCGGCACGTTCACCGGGTGGAACGGCAGCACCGTCTTCAAGTTTGAGAACGGCCAGACCTGGGTGCAGGCGGGCCAGGGGGACCTCGACACCCACCTCGAGAATCCCCAGGTAGTCATCAAGAAACTCGGCTTCGGCTACCTGCTCACCATTCCGGGCCAGGGCGCCACGGTCTTCATCAAGCGCGTGAACTGAGCGGCCGGATCCTCTCCAACCCGTATCACGGGAGTCCATTGCATGCGTACCCTGGGTTTTCTGCTGTTGCTTCCTTTACTGCTCATCAGCGCGCCCGCGCAGGCGGACGATGCCGACGGCGTGCTCGGCCAGTGGCTCACCGCCGACGGCAAGGCACGGGTCGAGGTCGTGAAGGATGGAGATAGCTACGACGGCAAGATCGTGTGGCTGAAGGAACCCGTCTATCCCGCCGACGACAAGAAGGGCATGGGCGGCGAGACCAAGATCGACCGGGAGAATCCGGACAAAACGCTGCAGAACCGGCCCATCCTGGGACTGCCCTTGATCCAGGGCTTCAAGTACGACGGCGGCAACGTCTGGGTCGACGGCAGCATCTATGACCCGGAAAGCGGCAAGACATACAGCTGCAAGATGACTTTGATGATGGACGGCCGGCTCAAGGTGCGCGGCTACGTGGGTATCTCGCTCTTTGGCCGTACCGAGATCTGGACCCGCCCCCCGGCGGACAGCCCTGCTCCCACGGCGGCGACCAAGTCCTGACCGGGTTCAGGGCCCGTTGGCGGTGGCGGCCGTGGGCGCCTCCACCTGGCTGTCGGTCTTCTTGAACTGATCCTGCACCTGGTTGTTCACCTGCTTCGCCTTGTTCAGGTCCTGCACGTAGGGACTGAAGACATTGCTCTTGGAAACCTGGATGGTCCCCGACGGCGGCGCCTTGGTGGCGGTCTGGTCGGATTGATCATTGGAGCTGCAGGCGGCGAGCGCGAGGAGGGCGCCGGCGGACAGGATGCACAATGCGTTCTTCATGGCGATACCCCGCTGAAATCAGGAGATTTTGATGCCGAATTGCCGGAGACCGGCGAGCATGCCGGCGTAGGCGGCGAGCATGGCCACGATAGCAAGCAGCAGGGAGGCAGTAAAGCCGATGCCTTGTTTCAGCAGCCATGGCAGGGCCAGGAACAATACCAGCGAAGGCAGCACCAGCCAGAAAATGCTCATGGACAGCGCCGACACCTGTTCGTCGCTGCGCGTGTCGACGTAGAGCCAGATGATGCCTAAGAGCGACACCAGCGGCAGGGAGGCGAGGGCCCCCGCCCAGGCCGGCTGGCGTTTGGCGAGCTCAGAGACCACCACGATGATGGCCGCGGACAGGAACAGTTTGACGGCGTAGTAGATCACGTCGGCTTACTCCTTTTCAGAGAAACTTTCGGTGGTGTAACGGGCGAAGCGCAGCGTGTTGGACCAGTGCGCGGCCGGCAGGCCCGCCTTCAACAACAATTGACTCAGGAACTGTTCCGGTTCCAGCAGGCTTTCCCATACCGCCGGCAGGAACGTGGCGCGGCGCCCGCCTTCCTGCAAGATCAGGCCGTCCACGCCGGGCTTGAGTTCCGCGAGCAGCGCCTCGCGGCTCGCCGCGTGAAACCCCCGCGGGGGGGAGAGCACCGAGATCTCGATGTGCAGCGGCTCGAATTCGAGCCGCGAGAGCGGTGCGAAGCGCGGGTCGTGGAACGCCGCCGCGCGGGCATTGTGGGCCACGTCCAGCCGCAGGGGGCGCTGGGCCTCCAGCGTTCCGATGCAACCTCGCAGCATGCCGTCGAGCTTGAGCGTCACGAACGTGGCACGCGGCTCGTCCATAACCGGCGTCGCGAAGTCCGGCTGAGGCAAGGACCCGTCTCCGGCGAGCCGGCGGTGGATGGATTCGCGCGCGAGCCTGAGGAGCGCGTCGCGGGCGGCGGGTTCAAGCGGCATGCAGGCTCCAGGCGCCGTAACCCACCACGCGGTCGCGCCCGCCCGCCGTGTCGCCGGAATTGCGCAGATCGAGCCGCTCGATGCCGAGGCCGCGGCGTTTCGCGACGGTGAGCAGGCCGTTGAGCGGGTAGGCGCCGCAGGCCTGTTCTCCTTCCAGCGAAGCCCCCAGGGATTCGATGCGCTTCGCTGTGGCCTCGTCCAGGGCTTGCGCCGCGCCGTAGGGATGATAGTGGCTGAGGTCTGAGCTGACGATCACGGCGGTCTCGGGACCGCCCCACACGCGCTCCAATACCTCCGCCACCGCTTCGGCGGACGCCCACCCAACCACCAACGGCACCAGCGTGAACTCGCCGAGCCGTGCCTGAAGAAAAGGCAGGTGCACTTCCAGGCTGTGCTCCTGGCGGTGCGCTTCGTCGGAGCGCAGCACTTGCGGCAGCGCATCCAGCGCATGCATGGCCTCGAGATCCAGGGGCACGTCGCCGAGGGGTGTGCGGAAAGCGGCGACCGTCGGCAAGGCGAGGCCGCGCAATGGCACGCGGTGGGCGGGTCCGAACAGCACCACCCGGCGTACGGCGGGGGACAAGAGGTTGTAGGCCCGGGCTGCCACGGGTCCGGAGTAGATATAGCCGGCGTGGGGTGCGATGAGGGCCTTGGGGACCGGCCCCTTGGCGGGGTTCTCCGCCAGAAGGCGTTCCACGTCCGCCCGCAGGGCCTGCGGGTCGCCGGGATAGAACAAACCGGCCACAGCGGGCATCCTCGCGGCTGTGCTGGCGTGCATGGGTCTTCCTCCGGGCTGGCCGGGCATTGAATCCGGGCGCATCATGACCATATAGATAATGCTCCATGCCGGGAACTCAAGCACTCCGGCGCAAATAGCGGGCCTACGGGGCCCGTCGCCACATGATCGACGACAACACGGGCGCGCATGATACGAAGTACTGGCACCGGCTGGAGGACGGCCGGGTGCAATGCGACGTTTGTCCGCGCGCCTGCAAGATGCACGATGGCCAGCGCGGCCTGTGTTTCGTGCGCGGCGCGGCAGGGGGCGAGGTCAAGCTTTACAGCTACGGGCGTTCCAGCGGTTTCTGCATCGACCCCGTCGAGAAGAAACCCCTCAACCATTTTCTGCCGGGTTCGGCGGTGCTGTCGTTCGGCACGGCCGGCTGTAACCTCGCCTGCAAGTTCTGCCAGAACTGGGACATGTCCAAGTCCCGCGAGATGGACCGACTCATGGACAGCGCCTCGCCCCTGGACCTGGCGCGCGCCGCCAAGCGGCTGGGCTGCGCCAGCATGGCTTATACCTACAACGATCCCGTGATCTTCATGGAATACGCCATGGACGCGGCGGATGCCGGCCATGAACTGGGCGTGCGCTCCATCGCCGTCACCGCGGGTTATGTTTGCGCCGAGCCGCGCCTGGAGTTCTACCGGCACATGGATGCGGCCAACGTGGACCTAAAGGGCTTCACCGAGGACTTCTACTGGAAGACCTGCGGCGGGCACCTGCAGCCGGTGCTGGAGACGCTGGAATTCCTGAAACGCGAAACCCGGGTGTGGTTCGAGATCACCACGCTCCTGATTCCTGGTCTCAACGACTCCGACGCCGAGCTCGAAGCGGAGACCCAGTGGATCATGGAGCACCTGGGTCCGGACGTGCCGCTGCACTTCACCGCCTTCCATCCCGACTACAAGATGACCGACATCACACCCACCCCGGCGACGACGCTCACACGCGCCCGCGACATCGCCGTGAAGAACGGCCTGCGCTACTGCTATACCGGGAACGTGCACGACAAGGCCGGCGGCAGCACCTATTGCCATGCCTGCGGCACCCGGCTCATCGAGCGGGAGTGGTATGAACTCGGCGAATGGCGCCTCACCGCCGACGGCCGTTGCGGCAGCTGCGGCACGCCGCTCCCCGGCGTGTTCGACGCCGCGCCGGGCGATTGGGGGCGCAAACGGGTGCCGGTGCGCATCGGTACGTCATTGGGGGCGTGATCGGACAGAATCTGTGAACTGAATCAAGCGGGGGATGCCAGCACCCCCTATAATGCCTCCTGGGGCCCGCGCTACGGATGCGTCCGCATGCACATCGAGAACGGCAAGTTCTTCCACATTCACAAGCACAATTCACCGAAATGGTTCGAGGGGGCGCACCTCGGCTTCGGCCTCGAGCCCAACAACGCCTGGCGCGCCTTCGAGATCGCGCGGCGCGGCATCACCAACCCCAAGAGCAACGAGGTCTACACGGTGGACATGGTGGCGCTGCGCGCGCTCGAGTTCTACCGCAAGCAGAAACCCAAGGATCCGAAGCTGGCGTTCTACCACTTCGACCCCGTGGTGAGCCTCGCTGAGACCCTCGACAGCCTGTTCCTGGCCACACGCATGGTGCGCGAACTGATCTTCGAGGACGTGCGCCGCCAGCTCTTTACCACCCTGCCTTCGCGGGTGAGCTGTATCTGGTTGATCCCCGAGGACCCCAAGGCGGTGCGGTTCTGGCTGGACAACACCCGCGGCGACTACAAGAAGGTGTTCCGCGTCAACGCCAGCGGCGAACTGCACCGCGCCACCCAGCAGATCGTGATGGGCGACACCATCTCCATGCTGGAATGGCGCCGGCGCGCCTTGGATTACTGGAACGGCGCCAAGACCGAGTCCTACGACGACGAGATCATCCTGAGCGGCGACGTGGAAGTGCTGGAAGAGGTACCGACGAGCGAGTTCTAGGTTTGGGAGGCGGGTGTGGCCATCCGTCTGCAGTTCATCAACCTGGTGATTCCGATCGCCACTCTGGACCGCGTGCTCGCGCCGGAGGGCGGCTTCGAGCGGATCCTCCGCCCCTTGGCCGGCGACATGCTCTGGTTCGACGAGTATCTGTGCCGGGTGGACGGGGCCATGAACTGGGGCGATGTCGATTCCATGGTGGAGCGGTGGGAGGCCCATGATCTCCAGGGCCTCGTGGGTGCCGAACCACATCAATGGTGGAAGGACTTCGCCATCTGCGCGTCACGGCGCGGGCCCACGTTTCCCTGTGACTGGCTTGTCTATGACGCCGTGGATAACTGCGTCTATCTCGCCGGCACGGAGAAAGGGGCGGTCAACGGCCCGTCGCCTCTCGCATGAAGAGGCTCAGCTGAACTGTGACCTGAACACCGCCTTGATGTTCGCCAGGCGCTTCTCCAGGCGTTCCGCTTCGTCCTTCAAGCCCAACTCATTGGCCAGTTGGATGGCGGCCCGGAAGTTCTCCTTGACCTCGCTGTACTCGCCGCTGGGCGAGCGGGTCTCGTACATGCGGTCGTAGGCCTCCTCCCCCCAGCGTTCCAGTTGCGCGAGTCTCTCCCGGTCGCTCAGCGAGGCGAAGGGCTTTTCGGAGGGAGGTGGCGGCGGAGCAGGGGGTGTCGCGAGTTTCGCCTTGAACATGCGCGGCAGGATGCGGTTGAAACGCCACAGTCCCTGGAGGCGCTCGCCTATGCCTTCGCCGTAGAGCGCGGTCATCATGCCCTTGAGTCCCTCGTACACGTCCCAGCCGTAGGGATGCCAGAAGACGTTGCGGCGCGCGAGCTTTAGCCAGTCCTCCACGATCACCTGGGTCTGGGTGACTTCCTCGAAGGCGAAGCCGCCGTGGCCGCGGCCGAGGCCGGAGTCCCGGAACCCGCCCCAGGGCGTTTCCGTGAGGCCGTGGGACAGGAGATGGTCGTTCACCATCACTGCCCCCGCGGAGAGCCGCCTCGCCAGGCGTTCGCCTTTGCCGAGGTTCCGGGTCCAGACGGAGCCGGCGAGTCCGTACATGGAGTCGTTGGCGAGCTTCAGGGCCTCTTCATCGTCCCGGACCTTCATCACGCCGAGAAGCGGCCCGAAGGTTTCCTCGCGCATCACCCGCATGCCGTGGTTTACGTCCGTCAGCACCGTGGGCGGGATGAAGTGCGGGTTCGCAGCGTGATGGGACGTCGCCTGGGCAAAAACCTTGGCGCCCGCCGCCAAGGCTTCCTGGTAATGCCTTTGCACCGTTTCCACCTGCCGGTCGGTGCATAGGGCGCCGATGTCGAGATCCGGCCCCACCCGCAGGGCTTCAACTTTTTCCTTGAGCAGGGCCATGAAGGGCGCATAGGCATCCTGATGCACGTAGATGCGCTCCACGCCGGCGCAGGACTGGCCGGCGTTGGAAAGCCCCGCCCAGACGGCGCCGCCTGCAGCCCGCTCCAGGTCCGCATCGGCGCAGACGATCATGGCGTCCTTGCCGCCGAGCTCGAGCGACAGGGGTTTCAGCGTCTTGGCCGCCTTGCCCATGAGTTCCTTGCCCACGCGCACGGAACCCGTGAAGAACAGCTTGTCCACACCGTCTTGTTCCAGGAACACGTCGCCACAGAGCGGGCCGTCGACGTTGATGTGCTGGAACACGCCCTCCGGCAGTCCGGCCCAATGGAACAGTTGCGCGATCCATTCGCCCACAGGCAATGTCTCGGGCGATGTCTTGAACACCACCGTGTTGCCGGCCAGGAGCGCCGGCACGATCTCGTGCATGGGGATGCCAAAAGGGTAGTTCCAGGGCGAGATGATGCCCACCACGCCGTAGGGCAGGCGGTGCACGGTGCTCTTCTTGTTGAAGAACAGGATGGAGCCCATGGCGAGGCGCCGCGGTTTCAGGTGCCTGGCCGTGTGGTTCTCGTACCAGCGGCTGCCCGCGAGCGTGGGCATCACCTCCGTGGCCAGGGCCTCGAGCTGGGTCTTGCCCACGCAGCGGCTGATGACCAGCGCCGTTGCATCCATGTTGTTCACGAGCGCGCGGCGCAAGGCAGCCACGTAGCGACGTCTGTCCTTGAGGGGCAGGGCGGCCCAGGCGGGCTGAGCGGCCCGGGCGCGGCGGATTGCCTCGCGCACTTCCTCCGCCGAAAGCTCCCGGGTGCGGGCCAACACGTCGCCCGTGACGGGATTGCGGGTGAGGGTGAAGCCGCCTTCGCTTTGTGGCTGGGCGCTCATGGCTTCGTCAAAACACGAACTGCGTGGCCTGGTGTATCACGTCGAAGGCCACGATGACCCGCTCGCCCTCGCCGCGGAAGGGGTAGACGTAATGGATGTAGTAGGGCGGGAACAGAATCAGGTCTCCGGTCCGGGGCAGTATGCGCCGCGTCAGGCTCTCGCCGTGGTGATGGGACACGGGATGGGGATTCAGGAATTCGATGCAACCCTGGGGCTCCGGCTTCTCCGGCACCTCCGCGTAATACACGCCGCTGATGAGGTTGCCCGTGCTGGGGTGCATATGGGGCGCCTGCCAGTCCCCTTCCTTCAGGATGTTCGCCCAGGATACGAGCCGGGTGTTGATCTTCTTGGCGTGATCTCCGTACACCCGGTCCAGGTAGGCCTTCACGCCCGGCATCACCACCTGCTCGCGCAGCGCCTGAACCTCCGGTTCCGGGCGGTTCAGGAACATCATTTTCTTGGGCGTCTGATAGCCGCCGTAGGTGGTGATAGTGCCGGAGAGCGCCTCGTTCTCGTATTTGTCGTCGAGATGCTGCTGGCGCAGCGTGGAGAGCAGGGCGGCGACACCGCGGTTCACGTCGTCGAGGCCGGTGTGCCGGCTCTGCATCACCGTGAGCGGGAAATGGTCCTCGAAACGGGTGTCGGCCTTGACGCTCACTGCTTACGGCCTGCCAGGAACAGCCAGGTCTCCACCACCGTGTCTGGGTTCAACGACACGCTCTCGATACCCTGTTCCAGGAGCCACTTCGCCAGGTCCGGGTGATCCGAAGGGCCCTGGCCGCAGATGCCGATGTACTTGCCGCGCTTACGGCAGGCCTGGATGGCCATGGAAAGCATGGCCTTCACCGCGTCATTGCGCTCGTCGAAGAGCTGGGCCACCACGCCGGAATCCCGGTCGAGGCCGAGCGTGAGCTGGGTGAGGTCGTTGGAGCCGATGGAGAAGCCGTCGAAGTAATCCAGGAACTTATCGGCGAGCAGTGCGTTCGAAGGCAGCTCGCACATCATGATCACCTTGAGGCCGTGCTCGCCGCGCTTCAGGCCGTTAGCCGACAGGAGGTCGACCACCTTGCGTCCCTCGTCCACGGTGCGCACGAAGGGGATCATCACCTGCACGTTGGTGAGGCCCATGTCCTCACGCACCTTCTTGAGGGCCCGGCACTCGAGCTCGAAGCACTCACGGAAGTTCGGGTCGATGTAGCGGGAGGCGCCCCGGAAGCCCAGCATGGGGTTCTCCTCGTGGGGCTCGTACTGCCGGCCACCCACCAGGTTCGCGTACTCGTTGGACTTGAAGTCCGAGGTGCGCACAATGACCGGCTCGGGGGCGAAGGCGGCGGCGATGGTGGCGATGCCCTCCGCCAGCCGGTCCACGTAGAAGCTCACCGGGTCCTTGTAGCCCGCCATGCGCGAGTCGATCTCGCGCTTCACGTCCACGGGCTGCACGCCGTAGTTGAGCAGGGCCTTCGGATGCACGCCGATCATGCGGTTGATGATGAACTCGAGCCGTGCCAGGCCCACGCCCTTGTTGGGCAGGCCGGCGAAATCGAAGGCGCGCTCGGGCGTGCCCACGTTCATCATGATCTTGAGCGGCGCCTCCGGCATGTTGCCGAGGCTGATCTCGCGGCGCTCGAATTCGAGCTTGCCCTGGTAGATGAAGCCGGTATCGCCCTCGGCGCAGGACACGGTCACGTCCTGGCCGTCCTTGATCTTGCGGGTGGCGTCGCCGCAGCCCACCACGGCGGGGATGCCGAGTTCGCGGGCGATGATGGCGGCGTGGCAGGTACGCCCGCCGCGGTTGGTGACGATGGCGGAGGCGCGTTTCATCACCGGTTCCCAGTCGGGATCCGTCATGTCGGTCACCAGCACGTCGCCGGGCTGGACGCGCGCCATCTCGTGGAGGTCGGACATGACCTTGGCCGGTCCCGCGCCGATCTTCTGGCCGATGCTGCGGCCCTCCGCCAGCACAGGGCCGCGGCCCTTGAGTTCGTAGCGTTCGATGTTCTGGCTGCGGCGACTCTTCACCGTCTCCGGGCGCGCCTGCAGGATGTAGATCTTGCCGTCGTGCCCGTCCTTGGCCCATTCGATGTCCATGGGACGCCCGTAGTGCTTCTCGATGGTCACCGCTTGCTTGGCAAGCTCGATCACGTCGGCGTCGCTGATGCAGAAACGCGAACGCGCCTCGGCATGCACGTCGATGGTCTTCACGGATTTTCCACCACCCTCGCCGTAGACCATCATGATGGCCTTGCTGCCGAGGTTGCGTCGCACGATAGGGGACTTGCCCTGGGCGAGCGTGGGCTTGTAGACGAAGAACTCATCCGGGTTGACGGCGCCCTGCACCACGGTCTCGCCCAGGCCGTAGGAGGCGGTGATGAACACCGCCTTGTCGAAGCCGGATTCGGTGTCCAACGTGAACATCACGCCGCTCGCGCCCAGGTCGCTGCGGGCCATGCGCTGGATGCCGGCGGAGAGCGCCACCTCGGCGTGGTCGAAGCCGTGGTGCACGCGATAGGAGATGGCGCGGTCATTGAACAGCGAGGCGAATACCAGTTTGACGGCCTTCACCACCTCGTCGGCGCCTCGGATGTTGAGGTAGGTCTCCTGCTGGCCGGCGAAGGAGGCGTCCGGCAGGTCTTCGGCGGTGGCGGAGGAGCGAACCGCCACGGAGACATCCTTGCCCGAGCCGCCCATCAAGGCCGCGTAGCCCTCGCGGATGGACTGTTCGAGGGCGGCCGGCAAGGGTGTCTCCTTCACCCACTCGCGGATGCGGGCGCCCGTATCCGCCAGGGCGGTCACGTTATTCACGTCCAGTTTGGCGAGTTCGCGGTTCACCCGCTCGGCCAGGCCAGCGTGGGCCAGGAATTCCCGGTAGGCGTCGGCGGTGGTGGCGAAGCCGCCGGGGACGGACACGCCCAGGCGGGAGAGGTGGCTGATCAGTTCCCCCAGGGAGGCGTTTTTGCCGCCGACCTTGTGGATGTCGCCCATGCCGAGTTTTTCGAAGCTGATGACGTAGCGCGCGTCCACGGTTTTCCCCCGGAATGGTCCCGCTATTATACTGGCAGCGCTACGGCGCCTCCATGGAACAGACCTGAAACGACTCCTCCGGGAATCCTGAATACCTATGGCAAAACGGCGCACGGTGTTTTTCGTCTCCGACCGCACCGGCATCACCGCCGAGGCCCTGGGGCGCAGCTTGATGAGCCAGTTCGATGGCGCCGGCGTCACCCAGGTGACACTGCCGTTCATTGACAGCCCCGAGAAGGCGCGGGACGCGGTGGCGCGCATCAACGCCGCGGCCGAGGAAGACGGCGCCAAGCCCATCGTGTTCAGCACCCTGGTGCAGGACGACCTGCGCGCCACGTTCCGGGGCAGCCAGGCGCTGATGCTGGATTTCTTCGACACCTTCATCGGACCCCTGGAGAGGGAGCTCGGCGTCAAGTC
>JBLNDO010000081.1:0-65364 GCA_050261675.1 Bacillota bacterium | reverse complement strand
CGCAGGTCTCGGTCTACGGTGCGCAGCAGTATGCCGTCCGCATCCAGCTCGACCCGGAGGCGCTCGCCAGTCGCGGCATCGCCACGTCGCAGGTCTCGCAAGCGATCGCCGCCAACAACGTCAACCAGCCCACGGGCGTGCTCTGGGGGAGCAACAAGGCGTACACGGTCTCGGCCTCGGGGCAGCTGAACAACGCCCAGCAGTTCCGGGAGATGACGGTCGCCTACCGCAACGGCGCACCCGTGCGCCTGGGTGACATCGCCCGCGTGCTGGACGGCGTGCAGAACGACAAGGTGGCGGCGTGGTTCAACGACGCGCGCTCCGTCACCCTGGCCATCCAGCGGCAGCCGGGCACGAACACGGTGGAGGTGGCGGACGCGGTCAAGGCGCTCTTCCCGCAGCTGGAGGCGCAGCTGCCCGCGGGCACCGAGCTGCACGTCGTCTACGACCGATCAGCGTCGATCCACGACTCGGTGCGCGACGTCAAGTTCACGCTGCTGCTGACGCTGGCGCTGGTGATCATGGTGATCTTCCTCTTCCTGAGGTCGGTCTCCGCCACCGCCATTCCCAGTATGGCGCTCCCCATGTCCATGGCCGGCACCTTCGCGGTCATGTACTCGCTGGGCTACAGCCTGGACAACCTGTCGCTCATGGCGCTGACGCTGGCCGTCGGCTTCGTGGTGGACGACGCCATCGTGGTGCTGGAGAACATCGTCCGCTACCGCGAGATGGGCGAGCCCAGCGTGCGCGCCGCGCTCCTGGGCAGCCGTGAGATCGGTTTCACCGTGGTATCCATGACGCTGTCGCTGGTGGCGGTGTTCATCCCCATCCTGTTCATGGGAGGCATCATCGGCCGCCTGTTCAGCGAATTCGCGCTCACGGTGGGCATCGCCATCCTCATCTCCGGCTTCGTGTCGTTGACACTCACGCCCATGCTGTGCAGCCGCTTCATCACCGACAGCGAGCGGCACGGCAGGCTTTACACCGTGCTCGAAAACGCCTTCGAGCGCTCCCGGGAGACATACAAGGCGGGGCTCACCTGGTCGGTGGACCACTGGCGCACCATGCTCGGCGTGGGCGCGGGCATCCTGCTCGCCACCTTCGTGCTGTTCGCGCTGGTGCCCAAGGGCTTCATTCCCAGCGAAGACACGGGCCAGGTGCTGGGCAACACCCAGGCGCCGGAAGGCATCACCTTCGACGAACTCAACGGCCTGCAACAGCGCATCGCCCAGATCGTGCAGAAAAACCCGGGCGTCCAGGCGATGATGTCCAGCGCCGGCCAGGGCTTCGGCGGTTCCCAGGGCAGCAACATCGGCCGCCTGTTCATCGGCCTCAAGCCTCCGCATGACCGCGAAAACGCGGATCGCATCCTGCAGGAGCTGCGGCGCGCGGTCGCGCCCGTCCACAACATGCAGGTGTATTTCCAGAACCCCGCCGCCGTCAACATCGGGTCGCTGGGTAGCAATTCCCAGTACCAGTACGTGCTCCAGGGGCCCGACGTCGACGTCCTTTACAAAGCGGCTCCCCAGTTCGAGAAGGCACTCAACCAGGTGCCCGGTATCGAGGATGTGAGCAGCGACCTGCAACTCGACAATCCACAGATCAACGTCTCCATCAACCGCGAGGCCGCTTCCACCCTCGGCGTCACCTCCCAAGAGATCCAGTCGGTGCTGTACAGCGCCTACGGCGGGCAGCAGGTGAGCACCATCTTCGGCGCCACCAACGAATACTGGGTGATGATGCAGCTCGCGCCGCAGTACCAGCAGGACATCAGCGCGCTCAACGCCCTGTATGTGCGCGGCGCCAGCAACAGCCTGGTGCCGCTGCGCGCCGTGGCGGACATCACACCCGGCGTCGGTCCCTTGCAGGTGAGCCACTACGCGCAGCTGCCCTCCGTGACCCTGTCCTTCAACCTGGCACCGAACGTCTCGCTGGGGACCGTCACCTCGCGCGTTGAATCCCTGGCCAAGGGCACGCTGCCCACCGATATCACCGGCAGTTTTGCCGGCAGTGCCGCCACCTTCAAGCAGTCCATGGTGGACCTGCCCATCCTGCTCATCATCACCATCCTGGTAATCTACATGGTGCTCGCCATCCTCTACGAGCATTTCATCCACCCCATCACCATCCTCACCGCGCTGCCTCTCGCCATGGTAGGCGCGCTGCTCTCGCTCATTCTGTTCGGCGAGGAGCTCAACATCTTCAGTTTCGTGGGCCTCATCATGCTGGTGGGCCTCGTGAAGAAGAACGGCATCATCATGGTCGATTTCGCCCTGCAGATGCGCCGCGAGCGCGGGCTCTCGGCCCGAGACGCCATCATCGAAGCCTGCCTGGTGCGCTTCCGTCCCATCATGATGACCACGCTCGCGGCGATCCTCGGCACCCTGCCCATCGCGCTCGGCCTCGGGCTCGGCGCCGAGGCGCGCCGGCCGCTCGGCATCGCCACCGTGGGCGGCCTCGTCTTCTCCCAGATGCTCACCTTGTTCGTCACCCCCGCGTTCTACGTGGCCATGGAGCACCTGACGGCCAAGTTCGGCCGCCAGCCCGAAGAGGGGGGCCTTGCGCGGGGAGCCGGCGACGGATAAATAACACCCTATCTCCCAGGAGGAAGACCTCCATGCATCCGCAAAACAACGTAGAGATCAGGGCCGGACTGGAAGGCTATGCTGCGCGACCGGCGGCGAAAGCCCCGCATCCCGGTGTCGTGGTACTGATGGAGGCCTACGGGCTCACCGGCCACATCCAGGGTGTGTGCCGACGGCTCGCGGAAGCGGGCTACCTCGCCCTGGCACCCGACTTCTTCCACGGCCAGATCATCCCCTACGCCGACTCGCAGGCGGCCATGGCGAAGATCCCCACCCTGCAGGACGCGGCGCTGGTGGATGAGATCGCCGCCGGCCTGGACTGGCTGGATGCCGAGGGCAGCCAAGGGAAGAACGGCATCATCGGGTTCTGCATGGGCGGGCGGCTGGCTTTCCTCGCCAATTGCCGCTTGGCCGCCCGGTCGCGCGCCGCTGTTGCTTTCTACGGCGGCGGCATCGCGCCCGGTTCGCCCCAGGACAAATTCGGTCGCATCCCGCCCATCGGCGAGGCCGCGAAGATGCAAAACCCGATCTTCCTGGGTTACGGCGCCGACGATCAGGGGATTACGCCGGAGGAACACGCCCGGGTCACCACCGCGCTTTCCGCCGCCAAAAAGCGCTACACCCTCGCTGTCTACCCGAATGCCGCCCACGCCTTCCTGTGCGAGGAGCGGGCGAATTACGCGCCCGCCGCGGCTCCACTCGCTTGGCGGGACACGCTGGACTTCCTCAAAGCGAATCTTGGTTAGGAAGCACGGCGCAGGATGCGCCGCCAAAGCCGCATGACGCCTCTTTTGATTCGGAGACGGCGAGGCCGGACCTGCGCCGGACTCGCCGTACATTAAAAATACAGGGAAGTATTTTTCGGGAGATATCAGCAGGCTCTGTGCAAATCGGGCGTTAAAGCGCCCGATTTACACAGAACCGCACGAGATGTTCCTGCAGCACCGCACCGTCCTCGTCCATGAGGTGATAGGCGGGCTTGCTGTTGCGCAACAGCATCACTGCGGTCTTCTCATTGATGAGGAACACGTCCCCCGCCTGCCCCTGGGACGGGGCGATCTCCCAGCCCGGCACCGCCACCACCGGTTGCACGTGGATGCGGTGGCTCAGGCCCTTCACCTGCATGTCCGCTACGCTGCGGGCGCCCCGCTCCGCCAGCGCGATGGTGTCCAGCAGCGCGAAACCGTCCTGGAATTCGATGGAGCGGCCGTTGATGCGCGAGATGTTACCGAGCTTCCCCGGACGGCGCGCCACCAGCTTGATGGCGAATACCCCGAGCTTGCCCATGACCAAGTGGTCGACCGTGACCTCGCCCAGCGTGAGGTCGTGGAACACCCGGTGGCCTTGCATGGCGAGTCGGCCAAGCGCAGAGGCGAGCGCCGCGTGGGCACGGGCCGCGTAGCGGCAGAGCCGCCAGCGCAAGCTCACCCGCACCAGGAACACCCACCAAGCCACAAATAGAGCGCAGGCCAGGCCGAACAGCACCCACATCCAGACACCGGTCAGACGCGGGCTGCCGTACACCAAGAGCACCAGGAAAGCCGCGACGGCGCCGCAAGCCGCGGCGGCAAGCAGGGTCAGGTCCCGCTCCGCGGCGCGCAGATCGCGCCGCGCCGATTCGCCGGGCACCGTGGGCACGAGGTCCGCGAACGCGCCCCCGAAACGCAGCTTGGGCACGCCCCAGGCGAGCGGCCAGCACAGGAGCCAGACAAGCGCGCCGGCGAACATGCCGGCGCTGAGCACGTTGATGACGGTGGCGGTATTCATCTTCCCCGCAGAGAGACCCCATGCACCCGGCGCCGATTATGCAGCAGCCGCGCCGGACCGCGAGGGGCGGGCAAAAACGTCAAATCGATTTATGGTCAAGGACGCGGCCGGACCCCTCGGTACCACGCGGCCTTCAGCGCCACACGGTGAGGATTAACGCCATGACCACGAAATACACGAGCTGGTAGCCCGCATCGAGCCCCCAGGCCTTGAGGGGCTTGTCGGAGTACACATTGGCCGTGAGCCCCGTGGTGGCCACGAACCCGAGCCAGCACAGCAGCCCCAGCTTGGCGCCGGCCGGGACGGCCGTGATGTGGGTGATGCGCAAGAGCACCGCCAGCACCACCGCCATCACCACGAAGCAGGCGAAGGAAACGCCATAGGCGCGCACCGCGCCCTTCTGCATGGCCGCGATCTTCTCCGGCGTATAGCCGTTGGCCGCCACCCAGGCCTTGCCCAACAGCATGGGCGAGTACCACAACCAGCCGAGCACGAAAGCCGCCACGGCCGCCACCAGGGCCGCCAGGTAGTTGATGTGCAGGTATTGCATGGGATTCTCCTTGTTGGTTGGGATCCGCCCCAAGCGGATCAGTCGTTCTGGTAGATCTCCACCACCTCTTTGCCGGTGGTATCAATATAGCCCCGGTACATGCCTTCGGTGTTGAAGGGCATGGCGATGTGGCCGTCGTGGTCCATGGCGATGGCGCCGCCGGTGTCCCGGCCGCCCAGGGACACGAGGTCGTTCATCACCAGCTGGTCTGCCGCCGCCTGCACGGTCATGCCCTTGAGCAGCATCAGATCCGAGATGGACTTGGCGAGGGACAGGCGGATGAAGAACTCGCCGGTGCCGGTGCCGGACACGCCGCAGCTCTGGCTGTTCGCGTAGGTGCCGGCGCCGATGATGGGCGAATCCCCCACCCGGCCGTAATACTTGTTGGTGAGACCGCCGGTGGAGGTGCCGGCGGCGAGTTGGCCCTCGCGGTCCAGCGCCACGGCGCCCACGGTGCCGTAGCCGTGCCCGCGGGTGCCGGGATAGTCGTGCTGAGCGGAACCGGCCTTGTCCTTCTCTTCCTTCAGGGCCTTCTGCAGCTCATCCCAGCGGTGCTGGGTGTAGAAATAGCTGGCGGGCATGAGCGGCATGCCCTGGGATTGGGCGAACTCCTCGGCGCCGGAACCCACCAGGAGCACGTGGGGCGTCTTTTCCATGACGAGGCGCGCGAGATCGATGGGGTTCTTGATGTGCTCCACCGCCGCCACGGCGCCGGCCTTGAGGTTGGAGCCGTCCATGATGGCTGCGTCCATCTCGTTCTTGCCGTTGTGGGCGAACACCGAACCCTTGCCCGCATTGAAGAGCGGCGAGTCCTCCATCACCCGGATGGCCGCCTGCACCGCGTCCAGGCTGCTGCCGTCCTGCTTCAGCACCGCATAGCCCGCTTCCAGGGCCTGTTTGAGCACCGCCCGGTACTGGGCCTCCATCTCCGGCGTCATGTCCTTGCGGCTGATGGTTCCGGCGCCGCCGTGGATGACGATGGCGATGAGATGGTTGCCGGCGGGAGGTTCGGCGCTCATGCAGACGGCCGGAAAAAAGAAGATGCACAAGCATAGCAAGTAACGCATGGAAACCCCCTTCGGTTTCACTCGCCGGCGATGGTCATTTCATCGATGAGGATGGAACCCGTCTGGATGCTGCCACGCAGATCCACGTCGCGTCCGATGGCGGCGATGCCCTTGAACATGTCCTTGAGGTTGCCCGCCACGGTGATCTCCTCCACGGGAAAAGCGACGGCGCCGCCCTCCACCCAGAAGCCGGAGGCGCCGCGGGAATAATCGCCGGTGACGCCGTTCACGCCCTGGCCGAGGAGTTCCGTCACCACGAGCCCCGTACCCATCTGCTTCAACAGGCCGGCGTAATCCGCCTCGCCGGGCTTCACCAGGAGGTTGCGCACGCCACCCGCGTGGCCCGTGGTCTTGAGCTTGAGCTTGCGGGCGGAGTAGCTGTCCAGGAGATAGGTGGTGGCCACCCCCCGGTCCACGATCTCCCGGTCGCGGGTGGCTACGCCCTCGCTGTCGAAAGCGGCGCTGGCAAGCGCGCCCTTCAGCAGCGGCCGCTCGGAGAATTGCACGAAATCCGGAAACAGTTTCTGGTCCACGGCTCCCAAGAGGAAACTCGCCCGGCGGTACTGGGCGCCGCCGCGCATGGCCCCGAGGAAGGAACCCACCAGGCCCCGCGCCAGCTCCGGCACGAACAAGACCGGCGCCCGGCGGGTGCTGAGGCGCCGCGCGCCCAGGCGCGCCACGGTGCGTTCCGCCGCCTTCACGCCCACGGCCTCCGGCGATTCCAGAAGCTTCACGTCACGGGCATAGGTGTACCAATAGTCCCGCTGCATGCTCTCGCCGGCCTTGCCGATGACCGAGCAGGTGATGCTGTGGCTGGTGCTGGCATAGCCGCCGGTGAAGCCGTGGCTGTTGCCGTAGACCCGCAGGCCCCGGTGGGAACTGACGGTGGCGCCTTCGGAATTCTCGATGCGCTTGTCGAAGCCGCGGGCCGCATCCTCGCAGCGGCGTGCGATGTCGATGGCGGCTTCCGCTTCAGGGTCCCAGGGATGGAAGAGGTCCAGATCCGGCAGGTCCTTCGCCATCAGCTCCGCATCGGCGAGGCCCGCGCAGTCGTCCTCGGCGGTGTAGCGGGCGATACTGCAGGCGGCACGTACGCTCTCATGCACCGCTTCCGGCGAGAGGTCGGCGGTGCTAGCGGTGCCCTTGCGCTTGCCGAAGTAGACCGTGATGCCGAGACCGCGGTCGCGCTGATGCTCCAGGGTCTCCACCTCGCCCAGGCGCACCGTGAGCGTCAGGCCCGATTCCACGCTCACGCCCGCCTCCGCCTGGCTCGCACCGAGCTCGCGGGCATGGCGCAGCACCTCGTGCACCCGCTCCTCCAGCTGGGCCTGCGTCACCTCCGGTGTATCATGGGTCCCGTTGCCGCGCATCGCTTTTTCGTCACTGCCGCGTGAAAAGGCGCATTCTACCCCGCATCCGCATGAACCACGAAGACGACAGCGACGACCTGCCGGAAGGCCCGAGCAAATCCCAGCGGAAGCGCGAAATGCTGGAACTGCAGGACCTGGGCGCGGAGCTGGTGAAGCTGGCGCCGCACCAGCTGGCGGCGCTGGAACTGCCGGAGAAGCTCGTGGATGCCATCGAGCTCGCGCGGCGCATCAACAGCCACGGTGCACGGAAACGCCAGCGCCAGTATATCGGCGGCCTTTTGCGCGACCTGGACACGGCACCCATCCGCACGCTCCTGGAGCAGCAAAAAGGCGCGGACCGGGTCTCCAAGGCCCGTTTCCAGGAGAACGAGCGCTGGCGCGCGCGGCTCATCGCCGAAGGGGACACGGCCCTGGCGGAGTTCCTGGCGCGCCATCCGGAGGCCGACCGGCAGCACTTGCGGCGACTGGTGCGCGAGGCCGCGGCGGAAGTGGCCGCCGGCCGGCCGCCGCGCCGCGCCCGGGAGCTGTTCCGCTACCTGCAAAGCCTGGATTGAAAAGGGCCCGCCGCGTCATTTATATGCAAACCGGGGACGGGTAAAATACGTCGATGACGGCATCCAAAAAACCGCTGGTCGGCGTCATCATGGGGTCCAAGTCCGATTGGGAAACCCTGGAACACGCGGCCAACATCCTCGAACTCCTGAATATCCCCTTCGAAACCCGGGTGGTGTCGGCCCACCGCACGCCGGATCTGCTGTTCAAGTACGCCGCCTCCGCCGAGAAACGCGGCATCCAGGTGATCATCGCCGGCGCCGGCGGCGCCGCCCACCTGCCGGGCATGACCGCCGCCAAAACCCGCCTGCCGGTGCTCGGCGTGCCGGTGGAATCCAAGACCCTGGCCGGCATCGATTCACTCCTGTCCATCGCCCAGATGCCGGCGGGCATCCCCGTGGGCACGCTGGCCATCGGCAAGGCCGGCGCCGCGAACGCCGCCCTCCTGGCCGCCGCCATCCTCGCGCTCGGCTCCACGCCCATCCGCAAGCGCCTGGAGAGCTTCCGCCGCGAGCAGACCCGCAAGGTGCTCAAGCACCCGGACCCTTCACGCAAGTAATCCACCATGGCCGTAGGCAACATCAAGACCATCGGGTGCGTGGGTGCCGGCCAATTGGGAAGGATGCTCGCCCTGGCCGGCTATCGCCTCGGCCTCAAATTCGTCTTCCTGGACAAGAGCAAGGACGCGCCCGGCGGCCAGATCGGCGACATCATCCTGGGGGAGTTCAGCGATGCCCAGAAGATCGCTGAGCTCGCCTCGAAGGTGGATCTCATCACCTATGACGTGGAGAACGTCCCGGTGGAGGCCCTGAAGCTCATCCCGGCGGACAAGCCCTTCCTGCCGCCGGTGAACGCGCTGGCGGCTGGCCAGGACCGGCTCTCGGAAAAGGAACTCTTCCAAGCGCTCAAGATCCCTACCCCGCGCTTTCGCACCGTCAACACCATGGCGGAACTGGAAGAGGCGATTCACGCCGTGGGCTATCCGGCGGTACTGAAGACCCGCCGGCTGGGCTACGACGGCCGCGGCCAGCGGGTAATCTACAGTCCGGCTGAATTGGGCGCCGCCTTCAACGCGCTCTCGGGCGTGCCGCTGATCCTGGAGGAGTTCATCCCCTTCGAACGGGAAGTGTCCCTGATCGGTGTGCGTAACAAACATGGCGAGACCGCGTTTTATCCCCTCGCGGAGAACACCCATCGGGACGGCATCCTGCGTCTCTCGGTAGCGCCTTATCCGGACAAGAGGTTGCAGGCCCAGGCCCAGAAGTACGTGAAGCGGGTCATGGATCACTTCGACTACGCCGGTGTGCTCACCATCGAGTTCTTCGTGAAGAAGGGCAAGCTCATCGCCAACGAGACCGCGCCCCGGGTGCACAACTCCGGCCACTGGACCATCGAGGGGGCCGTCACCGGCCAGTTCGAGAACCACATGCGGGCCATTCTGGGCCTGCCGCTGGGCGACACCTGGGCCGTGGGCTACTCCGCCATGGTGAACTTCATCGGCACGATGCCGCCGCTGGAAGACGTGCTGCAGATCCCCGGCGCCCACTACCACGATTACGGCAAGGAGCCGCGCCCCGGCCGCAAGCTGGGTCATGCAACGCTGGTGTGCAAAACGCGCAAGGAACTGCTGAAGCGGCTCAAGAATTTTCCGGGTCTGGACCGCTGACCTGGGCCGTCCCATGCGCGCCGCACCCTTTTGCGCCCAATGAGCGAAGCCGAACCCCAGGTCGCTTTCCTGCGCGGCATCAACGTCGGCGGTAAAAAGCTCGTACCCATGGCGGCACTGAAGAAGATCTTCGAAAAGATGGGCTGCCGTGAGGTGCGCACCGTGCTCGCCTCCGGAAACGTGCGATTCACGCCCAAGGACGGCAAGCTGACTGCCAAGGTTGTCGAAGCCACACTGGAGAAGTCGCTGGGCTTCGAGGTGAACGTGATGCTCCGTAACGTATCCGAGCTTGCGAAGATCGCCAAATCGGACCCCTTCAAGGGAATCCGCATCGGCAAGCAGACGCGGCTGTACGTGACTTTGCTCGCGCAAAAACCTAAACGGAAACCCAGGCTGCCCTATAAGACCCCGGACTTTCCCTTCACCATCCTGAAGGTCACCGGCGGGGAGGTGTTGAGCGTGCTGGAACTCTCGCCCAAGGGCGGGACCCTCGACGCCATGGCCGTCCTAGAGGAACAGTTCGGCAAGGCCCTCACCACCCGCAACTGGAACACGGTCACCAAGCTGCTGGCGGCCTAGGAATCAGCCCGTCCCGCCCACCGTGATGCCGTCGATCCTGAGAGTCGGCTGACCGACGCCCACGGGCACGCTCTGGCCTTCCTTCCCGCAGGTGCCCACGCCCTCGTCCAGCTTGAGATCGTTGCCCACCATGCTGACGCGGGTGAGCACGTCGGGGCCGTTGCCGATGAGCGAGGCGCCGCGCACCGGACGCGTGACCTTGCCGTCCTCGATGAGATAGGCCTCGCTTGCGGAGAAAACGAACTTGCCGTTGGTGATGTCCACCTGGCCGCCGCCGAAGTTCACCGCGTAGAGACCGCGCTTCACGGATCGGATGATCTCCCCGGGGTCGTGGGGCCCGGGGAGCATGTAGGTATTGGTCATGCGTGGCATGGGCAGGTGGGCGAAAGACTCGCGCCGGCCGTTACCCGTGGGGGCCACACCCATGAGCCGGGCGTTCAACTTGTCCTGCATGTAGCCCTTGAGGATGCCCTTCTCGATCAGCGTGGTGCACTGGGAAGGCGTGCCCTCGTCGTCCACGTTGAGGGAACCGCGGCGGCCCTGCAGGGTGCCGTCGTCCACAACGGTGCAGAGTTCGCTCGCCACCTTCTGGCCCACGCGGCCCGAGAATGCCGAGGTGCCCTTGCGGTTGAAATCGCCCTCCAGGCCGTGGCCGATGGCCTCGTGCAACAGGATGCCGGGCCAGCCGGGACCCAGCACCACGGTCATGGTGCCCGCCGGCGCCGGCGCGGCCTCGAGATTCACCAGCCCCTGGCGCACCGCCTCCCGGGCGAGCTTGAGGGCGAAATCCCCCTCCACGAACTTGCCGTAGGCGAAACGCCCGCCGCCGCCCGCGTAGCCCTGCTCGCGGCGTCCGTCCTGTTCCACGATGACGCTCACGTTGAAACGCACCAAGGGGCGAACGTCCGCGGCGAGCGTTCCGTCGCTTCCCGCCACCAGCACCGTGTCGTGCACGGCGGCGAGGCTCACCATCACCTGCTTCACGCGCGGATCGAGGCGCCGCGCCTCCGCGTCCACCTGCTCCAGGAGCTTCACTTTGGCCTCGTCCAGGAGCGTCGGCAGCGGGTCCAAAGGCGGATACAGGCGCTGGGGCGCATGGGGGGTCCAGGCCTTGAGGCCATTCTCGCCGCCGGAACGGGCGATGGCCCGGGCCATGTCGGAGGCGCGGGTGAGCGCGGGCAGCACGATCTCGTCAGAATAAGCGAAGCCCGTCTTCTCCCCGGCCACGGCACGCACGCCCACGCCCTGCTCGATGTTGTGGTTGCCTTCCTTGACGATGCCGTCCTCGAGAGCCCAGGTCTCGTGACGCGAGAGCTGGAAATAGAGGTCGGCGCTGTCCACCTTGTAGGCCAGGAGTCGGTCCAGGAGACCCGCCACCTGCTTCTCGTCCAGGCCCGTGGGGGACAACAGGGCTTGTTCGGCGATCTTCAGTGCGTTTTGCATGGATGCAGGATGAAGAGAGGTTCAGGAATGAGATGGGGTCATTTCGGCCATTTTAAACCAGGCGGATGTGTTTTAACGCCGGGAACTTGCCGCGCAGGCGCAGTTGCTGCTCCGGGTCCAGGGTGGCGGTCACCACGCCCGGGTCCGCGGTGCGACGCTCCGCCAGCACCTCGCCCCAGGCGTCGGTGACCAGGCTGTGGCCCCAGGTCTCCCGGCCGTTGTCGTGGCGCCCCGCCTGGGCGGCGGCCACCATGAAGCAGAGGTTCTCCACCGCCCGCGCCCGGGTGAGGAGCGCCCAGTGTCGTTCGCCGGTCTTCCAGGTGAAAGCCGAGGGCACGGCGAAAAGCGTGGCGCCCTGCTTCAGCAGCGCCCGGAAGAGTTCCGGGAAACGCAGGTCGTAACACACCGCGAGGCCGAGCTTGCCGAAGGGCGTCGTTACCGTCACGGGCTTTGTGCCCGCCTCGGTGCGCGCCGACTCGTGGTAGGTCTCGCCACCCCCCACGTCCACGTCGAAGAGGTGGATCTTGTCGTAGTACCCCACCCGCCGTCCGCGCGGATCGTACACCGGGCAGCGGGCGTGCACCCGCTCGCGGGAGGCCAGCACCGGCACCGTGCCGCCGACGATCCAGGCCTTGAGGGTCTGGGCCTTGTCCGCCAGGAAATCCTGTATCTGGCCGCTGCCGTCCACCTCCCCCGCGGCCACGCGCTCGGTGTCGTTCCTCGCCATGAGCGCGAAGTTTTCCGGCAATACGATGAGTCCCGCCCCCTGGGCGGCAGCTTTGGCCATGAGCTTGCCCGCCTCCCGCAGGTTGACAGTGACGTCGCTGCCGGAGGTCATCTGGATGGCGGCGACAGAGTGCATCAGTAGCTCACCTGGATCGTCAGACTGTCCTCGCCTTGCTCGGCGCTGGCGCGCTTGTCCACCTGGTCCGAGGGCACGCCCAGGGACACCAGCCAGTCGGCGAGCTCACCCGCCCAGAGGTTGCCCACGTCGGAACCGGCGTGCACCAGCACCATGCGCGCGCCGGGATGCGCGAGCCAATCCTGCACCGCGGCGCGCAATGGCGGCAACTGCGCGAGCGCCTGGCCGCTGCGCGGCAGCGCCCACTGGTCGGCGCTGATGCGGAAGCTGTCTGTGTCGCCGCGCGCAGGCGTCGCCGCGAGCAACGCGGCGAGGAAGGCTGCAAAAAAGAAGGTGCGCCCCGCCATCATGGCGCCTTGGTGGTGGCGGGCGCGGGCGGGGCGGTCGCCACCTTGGTCAGCACCGGCTTCTCCCAGGTGCCGGTCAGCTGGTACTGGCTCTGGCCGGCGTTGGCAATGGGCTTCTTGAAGATCTGGGAGAGGAAAAGCACCACCGCGCCCACCACCGGCCCCCCGGCGATGGTGCCCAGCACCGGCAGCGTCGATCCTACGTTGGGATCGATCACCAGGGCTTGATCGAAATCATGCTTGGCGAGGCCGGTCCGGCCGATGATGCCGATGCGCGCCGCGGGGCCTTTGATCTGCAGATCCTTGGTGTAGGCATCGCCGTCCTGCAGGGTGAAGTCGCCTTGGATCAAATCGAAACTGAAACCCTTCGCGAACACGTCGCTGAAATCGAGCAGGAGCCGCCGCGGCAGGGCGTTCAGGCTCAACAGGCCGAACACCCGGCCGGCACCGGGTTGCACGTCCTTCAACTGGCCGTTCTCGAGCTTGAGGCTGATGGTGCCGCCCAGGCTGTCGACGATATCGCCGAAGGGACTGTCGCGCCAGTTGAGGGAAGCGATGATACTCCCCTTGTCGCCGGTGATGCCCGCGTCGTAGCCCAGCGCCTTCAGGGTCTTCTCCACGTCCCGGCTCTCGACGCTGGCGTTGATGGCCGAGGTCTGCAGGCCCGCGGGCGAAGCCTTCCAGGTGCCGTCGCCGGTGACGCTGAAGGTGGGCGCCGACACCCGCAGGTTCTCCAGCGCCACGCCGTCCGGCTGCGGCACCAGGTTCAGGTTCACGTTGTCCATGGCCATTTCGCCGTACACCAGCTTGCGGCTGGTGAACCGCACCGCCGGCACACGCCGCGGGTCGAACTGCTGCGTCGCGGCCTTGGGCGCAGGCGTCGCCGCACTGGCGGCGCTCGGCGCGCTCGTGGCCGCCGGCGCCTGTGCGGGTTTGGTGACGGTCACCCGCTCCATATCCAGCGCGATGGGATGATCCGGGTCCACCTTGAACGGCAGCAGGATGCTGCCCGCGAGCGCCGGGCTCTCCACCCGCGCCTGCCAGACGTCGCTGCCCCGGTCCAGGTCCAAATGCAGGTTCTCGATGGTCTGGTCCAGGCCCGTGAAACGCCCGATGCTGAGGCTCACGCTCTGCAGGAAGTCCGGCAAGGGCAGGTCGAAGCTGGTGGCGCCCCCCTCCGGCACGGGCGATTCGGAAGCGGCGGCAGATACCAGAGGCTTCCAGTCGTCCCAGGCGAACTCCTGCAACGTGCCGTTCACCGTGAGATCCGGCGTGGTCGGCAGTTGCGCGCTGCCGGGGCCGAAATGCAGGTTGCCCCTGTCGACCTGCCAGCCGTCCTTACCCTCCTTGTAGTCCATCTTGAGCTGCGCGGCGTTGCCGTAACCCGCCGTCACTTCCATACGCCCGCCGTCGAGGAGCCTGAGGCTTCCCCGGAGCGCGAGCGTCTCGGCGGCATCCTTGGCAAAGGGTTGCGCCAGGCTCACCCCGAGCCCCTGCAGGTCGGATCGCAGGTTGAGGGAGAGCCCGGCGGTGCCGGCGGCGGGGTTGTTGGGCAGGCTGCCGTCCAGCCGCCAGGCGCTCTCGCCGCTGAAGCTCCCGGGCGCGAGCTTGAGCATGGCGGCCAGGTCCTCGCCCTTGATCCGGCCCCGGGCGCTGAATTGAGTGATGTCAGGCTTGCGGGGCTGGGGGTGGATGAGGATGTTCACCGGCCCACCGAGGAAGCGCCCGTCCACACCCGGCGAGCCGAAGCCGCCTCCGGTGAAATCCACGTCGCCGTGCAGTTGCCGCAGGGCCAGGGCAGGAAAGTCCTTCAGGTCCACGGCCACGTCCTTCAGCGCCGCCTTGCCGTTCAGGGTGAATTTATTGAGATTGGTCACCGGCAGTTTGAGCGAGAGCGTGATGTCCGTGACACCCGTGGCTTCGAGGCCGTCCAGCACTGAGCCGAAACGACTCTTGAGTGGGCCATGGCGCAGGAATTCCAGCCCGTTGGCGGCGCTGCCGCGGGCGGCGCCCTCCACCTGCAACACACCGGTGCTGAGGTCCGCGAACCAGGCGTGGCTCGGGAGGATGTCATCCCCCAGCACCTTGCCGCCGTTGGCGTGGGCGTCCAGGCCCTGATCCAGGAAGCGCACGTCTGCGTCCAGGTCCTTGAGCGCTGGCCAGCCCGGAGCGTAATCGAGTTCACCGTGCACCATATGGAACTGGATGTCGAAGGTGCCGCCCTTGCCGTCGCTGAACGGGAAATCCGAGAGCTTGCCGTGGATGGCGACGCTGCCGCTCGTGACCTGCCCCCCCTTGATGGAATCATCGAGCCACTTGATCACGTCCTTGGGCATGATGCCCACGGGGAAATAGACGGACTTGTTGCGCGCGTCCGCGCGGTCCACGGCCGCATCCAGGTTCAGTATCGGCGCGGTGCCGTCCGCCGGGAAGAACATGCTGCCGTGGCCGTGGGAAGCGGCGTCGGCATTGGAAGCGGTGAAGCCGTCGCTGGAGACGCGCCAGCCGCCGCTCTCGTGGGTGACCCGCGCGGTCATGTCCACTGCGTCGGCGTGCAAGGGTCCCCGGAACAGCGGCGTGAAATCCACGCTGCAGTCGCGGGAATCCAGCATCACGCTGCCGCCCTTCTGGTTGAGATCGAGCGCGCCGTCTACCCCGCTGAGGCCCGGCCAGCCTTCCGCGGCCTTCACGCCCAGGTCCAGGAAGCGTCCCTTCACGGACCAGTCATCCAGCGACTTGCCGTCCCAGGCGAGCTTGAACTGGGCATCGGAGATGTCGCCGGCCGGAGCGAACCCCAACAGGCGGTGCGTATCCACGAGCGCCGGCGGGACCCAGCCCGACAGCACCACGAGGTCCTGCAGGCGCAGGAAGGACACTTCCCCGGACCAGGTGTCCGGCGAGCCATGCACGTAATCCACACTGAAGCCCCCCGCCGGCCAGGCGTTACCGCCGCGCTGCATCTCCAGGTGCTTTCCCTCGAGCCGCCAGCCCTCGTCGGTGCGCGTCCAGGCGACGACCCCCTGCACGACCCCGAAGTCGCCGGAAGTCGGGAACGCCTGGGGCGCGGGTGTGAGATTGGATGCATCCACGTCCGCCACCGCAAGGCGCAGCGCACCCTCGCGGCCCGCCGCCTGCAGGTCCAGGTCGGTGCGGCCGTTCAGGAACTTGCCGTCATAGGCAGGCCAGTAGCTCAGCCAGCGTGGCACGCTCAGATTGGTGCCGCGCACGCGTGCGTGCCAGTCCCAGGCAGCGGGGTCGAGACCCTCGCCTGCGATCTCGAGCGTGAAACGCAGGTTCTTGCCGAAGGTGGACGGCAGCTCCGCCTCGCCCTCGATGGCGTGCCTGTCGGAATCGTTGTCCACGCTCAAGTCGAGCTTCCGGAACACCGCCGGCGCCGCCAGGCGTGCGTCCAGGAAGGTCAACTCGCCGTTCCTCACCACGAATTCCGCCGATTGAGAAAAGAGGTCCTGCAGCGTCTGTTTCCAGTCGGTCTGGCTGGTCTGGGCGCCTTCCAGGCCCATGATGCTGAATCGGCCCTGGACGTCGCGCTGCACCTCCAGCTGCGGCGACACCAGCACGATGCGGTTGGGCTGCGGCAGGCTGCCGCGCAAGAGGCTGCGGATGCCGACACCTAGCTGCACTTCCCGGGCGGCGATCACCACCCGCGCCCGGTCGCGGCTCAGGATGCGCACGTCCTCAAGGAGGATCTCGGGGCCGTGCCAGCCCCACTCGGCGCCCATGGAGCGGATCTCCACCGGACGCTGCAAGGCGGCGCTGGCCCATTGCTCGACCTGTACCCGGTAGCGGGGCACGAGCGGCGTCACCAGCCGGAACAGGCCCGCCACGACGGCCATGAGGATGACCACCAGGGCGAACAAGCCGGCGGTCCAGCGCCAAAGGCGGATTTGCCAGCGGCTCATTTAGCGGCATCCCGGCGCATCAGATGGGCACCACATCAAACTGTTCCTGGGTATATAACGCCTCAGCCTGCAATCGGATGGGCCTCCCCGCCTGGGCCGAGACCTCGGCCAGGCCCACGGCCTCCTCGTCCAAGAGCAGGTCCACCACTTCCTGGGCCGCCAGCACCCGGAGTTCCTGCGCCTCGGTCTGGCGGGAGGTCCGGAGCACCTCCCGGAACACGTCGTAACAGACCGTTTCGGCGCTCTTCACGGAACCGCGGCCCTGGCAGGTGGGGCAGGGTTCGCAGAGCACGTGCTCCAGGCTTTCGCGGGTGCGCTTGCGCGTCATCTCCACGAGCCCGAGGGTCGAGACCGCCGTCACCTGGGTCTTGGCGTGATCCTGGGCGAGCGCCTGCTGCAGTGCTGCGAGCACCGCCTGCTTGTGGGACTCCTGGGTCATGTCGATGAAATCGATGATGATGATGCCCCCCAGGTTGCGCAGGCGAAGCTGGCGCGCAATGGCCTGGGCCGCTTCCAGGTTGGTCTTGACGATGGTGTCCTCGAGGTCCCGGTGGCCCACGTAGGCACCGGTGTTGACGTCGATGGTGGTCATGGACTCCGTCTGGTCGATGACGAGATGGCCGCCGGACTTGAGCGTCACCTTGCGCTCCAGGGCGCGGCCGATCTCCTCTTCGATGGCATGCTGCTCGAAGATGGGGCGTGCAGCCGTGTACTCCGTGATGGACCCGGCGAGGGCCGGCATGAACATGCCGGCGAACTGGCGCATGCGCACAGCGGCCTCGGCGGAATCCACCTGCACGGATTTCACGCGTTCGCCGGAGACGTCGCGCAGGATGCGCAGCGCCAACGGCAGGTCCTCGTGCACCCGCTCGCCGGGCTTGGCCGCCTCGGCCTGGGTGCGGATGCTCTCCCAGAGCTTGTTCAGGAACAGCATGTCGGCGCGCAGCGCCTCGGGTTCGGCGCCCTCGGCGGCGGTGCGCGCGATGTAGCCGCCGGGCGCGAGTTCCGGCGCGAAGGACTCGAGCAGGCCCTTCAGCCTCGCACGCTCCGCCTCGTCTTCGATGCGCGTGGATAGGCCGATGCCCGAACCGTAAGGCATATACACCAGGTAGCGCGAAGGGATGCTGATGCGCGTCGTAAGACGCGCCCCCTTGCTGCCCAGCGGATCCTTTAGCACCTGCACGAGCAGGTCCTGGCCCTCGTGCAAGAGGGTGCGGATGTCGGCGGGGGCACTGGCCTCCGCCCCGGATGCGCGCGCGATGTCGGAGGCGTGCAGGAACGCGGTGCGGGCGAGGCCCGCTTCCACGAACGCCGCCTGCATGCCGGGGAGCACGCGCGATACCCTGCCCTTGTAGAGATTGCCCACGAGACCGCGCCGGCGCGTGCGCTCCACGTAGATTTCCTGCAATACGCCGCCGTCCAGTAACGCCACCCGGGTCTCGCGCGGGGTGACGCTGATCAGGATTTCCTCGTTCATGGTTGCACTTCGAAAGTAAGGGGTGAGCGGTGCCCTCTGCTCCCGCAAACGGCACTGCTCACGCCTCACCCTGCCTACAAGACCCTCACACCCGCGCTACGGAGGAGCGCCGCGGTCTCGAACAGCGGCAGCCCGACCACGTTGCTGTAGCTGCCCTCGAGCCGCTCCACGAACACCGCGCCGCGGCCCTGGATGCCGTAGGCGCCGGCCTTGTCCCTCGGCTCACCGCTCTCCCAATAGGCCTCCGCCTCCCCGCGGGCCAGGGCGCGGAAACTCACCCGGCTCTCGCAGCGGGCCGTCTCCAGGACGCCGTCCTTCCACAGGGCTACCGCCGATAATACTTGATGTGAGCGCCCGGAGAGCCGGGCGAGCATCGTCAAGCCGTCTTCCCGGCCTTTGGGCTTGCCCAGGATCTTGCCGTCCAGCACCACCTCGGTGTCCGCGGCCAGCACCGGCAGCGGGCTTTCCAGCTTCCCGGCTGCGGTCTCGGCCTTGAGGCAGGCCACGCGCAGTACATAATCTTCCGCCGCCTCTCCGGCGCGGGGCGTCTCGTCCACCTCCGCCGCCCGCACCTCGAAACGGAGACCGAGCTGCTCCAAGAGCTGCCGGCGGCGGGGCGAGGCGGAGGCGAGGATGAAATCCGCGGCCACGTCTAAGCCCGGTGATAGGGGTGGTTCTTCAGGATGGACCACGCTCTATATAACTGCTCGGCCACCACCACCCGTACCAGCCCATGGGGCAGAGTCAGGGGCGAGAGCGACCACTTGAAGCCGGCCTTTGCCAGGCACTCGGGAGCAAGGCCATCGGGTCCGCCCACCAGGAGCGCCTGGTCGCGCCCTTCCTGCAGCCAGCCGTTCAGGCGCTTCGCCAGCGTCTCCGTGTCCAGCGCCTTGCCCTTCACATCCAGGACCGTGACGGCCGCCCCCTCCGGCAGCGCCGCCAGCATCCTCTCACCCTCCTCCTGCACGGCTTTGCGCGCATCGCCGCCGGCGCGGGAGGCTCCGAGCGGGATCTCCTTCAGCAGCAGCTTGCATTCCGGCGGGAGCCGCCCGGCGTAATCCTGGAAGCCGTCCTCCACCCAGGCGGGCATGCGCGTCCCGGCGGCGATGAGGTGGATGCGCACCGACTCAGGATCCCGCGGCGGCGCTCAGGTCGGGCGCCCAGAGTTTCTCCAGATTGTAGAAGTCGCGCACCTGCGGGCGCATCACGTGCACCACCACGTCGCGCAGATCCGCCAGCACCCATTCGCCGTCGCGCTCGCCCTCCACTCCGAAAGGCTTCACACCGCGCTCACGCACCTTGTCCAGCACGCTGCGCGCCAGGGATTTCACGTGCCGGTCCGAAGTGCCGCTCACGATCACCATGAAATCGGTGATGGCGGTCATGCCACGCACGTCGAGAACGCGGATATTCACGCCCTTCATGTCTTCCAGGGCCTGGACCACGAGGTCCCTGAGCTCTTCCGGTTTCATCCACACTCCTTCATCGGTAGCAATTCGAATCCAGTATCAACGCGCGCACCGCGTCGGGCACGAGGTAACGCAGGTCGCGGCCGGCGGCCGCGGTTTCGCGCACACGGGTGGCGGAGATTTCGAGCTGGGTGACGGCTTGCAGGAAAACCTTGCCTGCGACCTGCACGACATCCGGATCGCTGGCGCGGCGCGACTGCACTTCCCCGGCGAGCGGGCCTTCCAGCGACAGGGACCAGCCGGGCCGGTGGGCCACGACGACGTGCGCGAGTCCGAAAAGCTCGCGCCAACGATGCCAACCCGGAAACCCCAGGAAGGCATCCATGCCCACCAGCAGGAACAGGGCGTCGTCGGGGAATTCCTTGCGCAACTCCGTCAGGCTGTCCACGGTGTAGGACGCGCTGCGCGCCTTGAGTTCGCGCTCGTCCACCTGGAAACGATGTTCCTCCGTCACCGCGGCACGCACCATGGCGAGACGCAGCTCGGGCGGCGCCACCGGCGGCGGCCGGTGCGGAGGTTGTCCGGTGGGCATGAAGCGCAGGCTGTCGAGCTTGAAAGCCTCGAGGATCTCGAGGGCGGGCCGGAGATGGCCGTAATGGATGGGGTCGAAGGCTCCCCCGAAGATGCCGATTTTCTTCATCCGCTGCCGCGGCACTCCTTGAGGCTGATTCAGCGGCTGCCCGCCATGCCCACGGTCAATTGTAACAGCTCGTCCCAGGCCCTCCCCGGTGCGCGGCCTTTCAGCACCCGATCTGCATGCAGTGCCCGCTTCAGCAGGCGCTCCCAGCCCCGTGCCCGGCGGCGCTTCAGGGCCGCCTGCAGGAGCGGCCGGCGCCGTTCCCACACCCCCGCCAGCACCCGCTGGCCCGGTGCGCCGGCTTCCATCTCCAGCGCCAGCGAGGCGAGTTCCTTCAATTGACGCAGCAAGGCGCCCAACACCAGCACCGGCTCCTCGCCTTCCGCCTTCAGCCCTTCCAGCACGCGCACGCTGCGCGGCAGGTCTCCGGCGAGCGCCGCGTCGACCAGCTTGAAGGCATCGAAGCGGGCGCTGTCCGCCACCGCCTCGGCCACGGCCTCTGCATCCAGGGTGCCCGAAGTGTGCAGCAGCGCGAGCTTGTCCACTTCCTGGGCGGCAGCCAGGAGGTTGCCTTCCACACGGCCGGCGATGAGCGCCACCGCGTCCGGCGCGGCCTCGAGCCCGCGGCTTTTCAGGCGCTGACGTACCCAGGCGGGCACCTCGGCGGGCGGCACGGGCCACACTTGTACCATCAGCCCAGCGCGCTCGAGGGCGGAAGCCCAGACGGGATTGCCCTCCAATTTGTCCTCGGCGATCACCAGGAGCAGTGTGTCCGGCGCGGGGTCCTTGGCGTAGGCGGCGAGCGCCTCGGCGCCCTTCGGGCCGGGCTTGCCGGTGGGCAGGCGCAATTCGAGGAGGCGTTTGCTCGCGAACAAGGACAGGCTCGCGCCCGCGGACAGCAACGCGTCCCAATCGAAACCGCGTTCCGCCACGAACACCTCGCGCTCGGTGAAACCCTGGGCGCGGGCGGCGGCGCGGATCCGGTCCGCGCTCTCCTCCCGCTGCAGCGGCTCGTCGCCGGCGATCAGAACGGCCGGCGGCAGCGGACCTTTCAGCTCCGCGGCGAGCCGCTCAGTCCCGAGCTTCACGTTTGCCGTTCATGAGGCTACGCATGCAGGCCATGATAACGGCGCAGGCCGCCAGACACCAAACGATGAGGGCGCCGCTCGGCAGATCGAAGACCGTGGACAGCACCAGGCCGGCGGCGTAGGCCGCGACGCCCAGGACGAACGCCGCGGCGAGCCCGCGTTTCTCCGGCATGCCGCGCACCGCCAGTGCCGGCATGATGAGGCTCGCAAACACCAGGTACACGCCCACGAGCTGCACCGAGGCGGTGACCGCCAGGGAAAAGAGCACGTAGAAGCCGATGCGGCCGAGCCGGCTGCGCAGCCGGAACCAGGCCGCCAGGATCAGGGCGTAGAGCACCGCCACCGGGATGAGGCTCTTCAGGCTCACCCACAGGATCTGGCCCACCAAGAGATCCTTCAGGTGCTCGCCCCCCTCCGGATTGTTGGTGAGCAGGAGGATGCTGCCGGTGGCCGCCAGGGCGAACAGCCCGCCGATGAGCGCCTCCTGCATCTCCGGAAATTTCTTCTCGGTCCAGGTCAGCAGCATGGCCCCGAGGAGCGCGGCGATGCCGGCGGAAATCTGCACCACCCAGGGGTTGTCGCTGCTGAAATGCAGGAAGTCGGCGGCGATGACCCCGAGGCCCGCCACCTGGGCGATGGCGAGGTCGATGAAGATGATGCCGCGGCTCAGCACCTCGCGGCCCATGGGTACGTGGGTGGCGAGCACCAGGACACCGGCCGCCAGGGCCGGCACGATGATGGACAGGTCGATGAGGCTGAGACTCATTTGCCGCCCCCGTGGAGTTTCAGGAGTTGAGTGATGACCTGCTCGTAGAACTGGAACAGATCCTTGTCGTTGTCGGCACCCACGGTGTCCGCGATCATCACCTTGGGAATCCCGGCGCGCTCGGCCATCCAGTCCGGCGCCTGCTCGTCCTCATAAGGCGAGTAGATGATGCCTGCCACCCCCTCGCCCTTGATCTGGTTGAGCAGCTCCGCCATGTGGCCGGGACTCGGTGGGATCCCGGGCTTGGGCTCCAGGAAGCCCACCACGTCCAACCCCAGCCAAGCGGTCATGTTTGCCCAGCCGTCGTGGTAGGCGATGATCTTCATGCCCTTGAGGGGTGCCGCCTCCTGCTGCCATTTTTGGATGGCGGCGTCGAAGCGCGCCTTGAAGTCCACATAGCGCTTCTGGTACTCGGCAGCGTTGGCGGGGTCCAGTTGTTCCATGCGCTTCGCCACTTCCGGCGCCGCGGCGGCGACGGTGCGCGGGTCCGACTGGTAGTGGGGATTGCCGTAGGGGTGGATGTCACCCTGGGCGCGATCCACCGTGGCCGGCACTTCCAGCATCTGCACGAACTGGGAGGCATCCAGGTAACCGGGCTGGCCCGGCTGCACCGCGTCGCGGCCGCCCTGCTGCAAGAGCGGCGGCAGCCAGCCCACCTCCATGTCGCCGCCGTTGCACACCACGAGATCGGCGCGACGCATGGCGGCGATGAGGCTGGGCTTGGGCTGGATGTAATGCGGGTTGTTGTAGGCGCCGGTGGCGGTGGTGACGGTGACGTGGGTGCCGCCGATCTCCTGCACCAGCGCGCTCCAGTGCGGTTCGCAGGCGAACACGTTGAGGTCGGCGAAGGCCGGTGCCGACAGCGTCAGCACCAGCATGAAGAAAATCACTTTCAGAATCTTCATGGTCTGTCCTCGATGAAATCAGAAGGTATGGGCGGGATGGGCGCCCATGGCCACGATGTACTGCAGGAACACCGCATTGAAGGCCGTGGGCCCCGACTGGTCGCGATTCACCTGCAGGCGGATGCGGCTGAACTCGGAGTTGGAGAAATCCACCATGGCGCTTTCCCGGTGCGGCACGAAACCGTTGGCCAGGAACGCCGCCGGTTGGTAGGGCCCGTTGACCGTGTTGTCGCTGCTCATGCGGTCGTAGCGCAGCCCGAAGCGCCATTGGGGCATCCATTGATATGCGCCTTGCACGTACCAGCCGGAGGCCTTGCCGGAATAGGCGCTGCCGCCCGTGCAGGCGGTGCCCACGGGGCAGACGGCCGCAGCCACGGTGCCGGATTCGCGTCGGTGCAGGTACTCCGCCTGGAAGACAAAGTTCTTCTCGTAGAAGTTCCCGTGGGGCGCCCACTTCCACACGAAATCCACCCCCGCGATGTCGCTGGTGCCTGTGAAGACCGGGCCATCCAACAGGCTCTGATCCGAGAACAGCGGGTCCGGGCTCCCCAGAGAAACACGGTTCACGGCGCGGGCGGACATATAGGACAGGCCGGCAAACCAGGTGTTGCTGTCGTCCAGGTCCTGGCTGAACTTGACGAACGCCGTGCTGGCGCCATTGCCGCTGTGGGCCGCGCCGCCCGCCGGGAAGTGGTCGCCGCTGAACACCTCGGCCCCCAAGAGCAGGTAGGTGTCGGTGGGCGCGAGCCAGGTGAGCTGCAGGCCGGGATCGCTGTACTGGTTGTTCAGCATGGCCTCGTAGACCAACGGCTGGTCCACGAAGTCCCAGGTGTGGGCGTGCCGTGCGTTCTGGTAACCGAAGGCCGAGAAGAACTTGCCGGCGGTCACCTGCAGGCCGGCCGGCATGGCGATGGTCTGCAGGTAGGCCAGTTCCACCTCCACCGAATCCTGGCCGTGGTTCTCATGGAACGACAGCGCACCGAAACCGGTGAAGAGGTTGTCGAAATTGGAGACCAGGTCCAGCTCGGATTCGCCCAGGCCGAAGCCCTGGGGCGCGAGACCGGCACCGTCACCCAGCATGAAACCGGGCATCACACGCCGGCCGGCGGCGGTGGGATAGGACGCCCAGGTGCCGTTCAGCACCAGTGCGACGCCGGGATTGAAGGCATTGCCGCTGTTCTGGGGCGCGGCGTGGGCCCTGGTGCAGCAAACAGCCAGGCTGAGCATGAGCCCGGTGAGCGATCTTAAACGCATGTGCATACTCCGTCATGGTCGAATCAACGCGACCCGGCCCGCCGAAGCGGCCGGGGACATCAAGCTCTGTCAGGCGTCGTTCGTGTACGGAGGACCGCGGCTGAAATAAATGCGGGGTTGGGGCTGGACGGAGAAACAGGATTCCGCCGGCAGGGGCGCTTCCATGCGCGCCGCCGTGAGCGGTACGGGTGCCGCGACGCCCGGCATGCCGGAGAGATGGCCGCCGAGCACGCAGAAATGGCAGGCGGTGTCGGGCGCCCCGAGGGCGTGGGTCTCTTGGTGAGCCGGCAAGGCCGTCTGGACGCCCAGCACCAGCAAGGCAAGCACGAACCACAGGCCGCGCACGAAGCGCCGCGACCTGGAATTGCGTAGCCGCATGAGGAGCCCGGTCATCTTCCTAATTTACCATCGGCGGCGCATGCGTCACAGCAGGTGGAACCCTGGTAACGGAACCGGGTGCGATCTGGGTGGCGGCGGGCGCCGCCGGGATGGGCGGCGGATGTGTCGTGCTTGCGGGGAGCGGCGCCGTGGCGGATGCCGGGACGCCCCTCGCCACCGCCTGCAGGCGGAAGATGATGAGCTGGGCCATCTCCTTCGCCAGTTGGTTGTACAGGGACGCCTCCTGCTCTTCGTTGGCGATGCCGTTGGTGACGCTGAAGTTGTAGTTGCGGGTGAGCGTTTGCACTTCCGGCGGTATCAGCACCACCCCGCCCGCGACCAGCGTGTATTCCGCGGAATAGGCCGCCTGGTACATAAGCGGCTGGCCCCGGCGGTTGAGCACCAGGGGCCGGCTGCTTTCGTAGACGTTGATGATGCTGAGCGTGGCGGTGGCTTTCGTGGGATCGTCGAGCACGGCGGTGCTCTCCGATTCCAGGCTGCGGCGCAGCTCCCGCACGATCTCCGCGTCGTGGGCCTCGGAGACGATGTAGAGCTTCTGCAGCACCGGCGGCAGCACTGGCGGCTGGCGCAGGTGGAAACCGCAGCCGGCGATCACGGCCGCCAGCACCGCCGTCAGCAGGGTCTTGCGGTTCACGCCGCCACCACGTTGACGAGCTTGCCCGGCACCACCACCACCTTCTTCACGTTCTTGCCCCGGACGAAGGGCTGCACGGAAGGCTCCGCCAGCGCGGCGCGTTCGATATCCTCGCGGCCAGCGCCGGCCGGCACGCGGATGTGGCCGCGGAGCTTGCCGTTCACCTGGACCACGAGCTCCAGGGTGTCGCGCTTGAGCGCGGCCGGATCGGCCTTCGGCCAGGCGGCCTGCATCACCGAACCCCGGCGTCCCAGGCCCTTCCACAGGGCTTCCGCAACGTGCGGCACCATGGGCGTGAGCAGCAAGGTAAGGGTCTCGTAGCATTCCTGCTTCAGGGCCCGGTCCTGCGGGCCCGCGGAAGTCGCGCGGGTGACGGCATTCAACAGTTCCATGATCGCCGCCACGGCGGTGTTGAAGGTGTAGCGCCGGCCGATGTCGTCGCTCACCTTGGCGACGGTCTCGTGCAACTGGCGCCGGAGGTCCTGCTGCGCCGGGTCGAGCTTGGCCGCCTCGAGTGCCGGCGCCGGACCGGCGGCCGTGTGCTCCGCCACCGCCTTCCACAGGCGTTTCAGAAAGCGCTGCGCGCCCTCCACCCCCGTCTCGGACCATTCCAGGGTGAGCTCCGGCGGCGCCGCGAACATCATGAACAGCCGCACGGTGTCGGCACCGTACTTCTCCACCAGCATCTGCGGGTCCACGCCGTTGTTCTTGGACTTGGACATGGTGCCCATGCCCTCGTACTGCACCGGCTTGCCGTCTACCTTGAGGCTGGCGCCCGTGACGCGCCCGTCCGCGTCGTGCTGGAACTCCACTTCCTCCGGGCTGTAATAGACGAGTCCGCCGGCGGCGGTCTTGCGAAGAAAGATGTGGTTCAACACCATGCCCTGCGTCAGGAGCTTGGTGAAAGGCTCGTCGAACTTCACGAGGCCCATGTCGCGCATCACCTTGGTCCAGAAGCGCGAATACAGGAGGTGCAGGATGGCGTGCTCGATGCCGCCGATGTACTGGTCCACCGGCAGCCACTGGTCCACGCGCCCGTCCACCATCGCCTCGCCGTTGTCGGCACAGGCGTAGCGCATGAAATACCAGGACGAGTCCACGAAGGTGTCCATGGTGTCGGTCTCGCGGCGCGCGGGCTTGCCGCACTGGGGGCAGGTGCATTCCACGAAGGGCTTGTGCTTGGCGAGCGGGTTGCCGCTGCCGTCCGGTGCCAGGTTCTCCGGCAGCACCACCGGCAGATCCTTGTCCGGGACCGGAACGGCACCGCAGCTCCCGCAATGGATCAGCGGGATGGGGCAACCCCAGTAGCGCTGGCGCGAGATGCCCCAGTCGCGCAGACGCCATTGCACGCGCTTCTCGCCGAGGCCTTTGGCCTTGAGATCCGCGGCGATGGCGTCCACGCCCACCTGGAACGTGAGGCCGTCGTACTTGCCGGAATTGCACAGCACGCCGTCCTTGGTGACGAAGGATTCGGTCATGGCCTTAGGATCGAGTGCCGGGCCATCCACCGCGCGCACCACGGTTTTCAAGGGCAGGCCGTACTTGCGGGCGAACTCGAAGTCACGCTCGTCGTGGGCGGGCACCGCCATCACCGCCCCCTCGCCATAGGTCATGAGCACATAGTTGGCCACCCATACGGGCAGGTCCGCGCCCGTAAGCGGGTGCTTCACCGTGAGCCGGGTCGGGACGCCCTTCTTCTCCTGGGTGGCAAGCTCCGCCTCGGTGACGCCGCCCCTGCGGCACTCCTCGATGAACGCCGCGACCTTGAGATCCCGCGCCGCAGCCTGCTGGGCCAAGGGGTGCTCCGCCGCCACCGCCACGTAGGTGGCGCCCATGAGCGTGTCGGCGCGGGTGGTGAACACCTTGAGCACGCCGCCTTCATGGGGGAAGCCGATCTCCACGCCCTCGCTCTTGCCGATCCAGTTGGCTTGCATGATCTTGACCCGTTCGGGCCAGCCCGGGAGGCCGTCGAGCGCCTGCAGAAGCTCCTCCGCGTAGTCGGTGATCTTCAGGTAATACATCGGGATCTCGCGCTTCTCCACCAACGCGCCGGTGCGCCAGCCGCGCCCGTCGATCACCTGCTCGTTGGCGAGCACCGTCTGGTCCACCGGATCCCAGTTGACCATGGCGGTCTTCTTGTAGGCGATGCCCTTCTCCAACATGCGCAGGAACAACCATTGGTTCCAGCGGTAGTACTCGGGGCGGCAGGTGGCCACCTCCCGTTCCCAGTCGATTGCGAACCCGAGCGCCTTCAACTGCATGCGCATGTAGGCGATGTTGTCGTAGGTCCACTTGGCGGGCGGCACCTTGTTCTTGATGGCGGCGTTCTCCGCCGGCAGGCCAAAAGCGTCCCAACCCATGGGCTGCAGCACGTTGCGACCGTTCATGCGCTGGTAGCGGGTGATGAGGTCGCCGATGGTGTAGTTGCGGACGTGGCCCATGTGCAGCCGGCCGCTGGGATAGGGCAGCATGCACAGGCAGTAGTACTTCTCACCCGGTGCGTCTTCGCGCGCGCGCGCGTCGTCCCGCTCCTGCCACAAGGCCCGGGCTTCCGCCTCCACGGCCGCCGCCTGGTAATTCTCCTGCATCATCCCTTCCCGTTCTCCCGCCGCGTGGGCGCCTCAGTCAAAGCCATGAACACGGCGGTCATGATGACATACCAGCCGATGGTCACCGAATGGATGAACATGGTCTCGGTCAGACCGAACATGCCGAAACCTACCGCCGCTAGCAATCCGCCGAGCCCCGCGCCCATTCGAGCCGGATCCGGGCTGGCGATGGCACGGCTGAAAAGCCAGGCGGGGACGCCGAGCAGCGCCAGCACCGCCATGAGGCCGAGCAGGCCACGGCTCGAGAGCGCGTCCAGGTACTCGCTGTGGGGATGGTCGTAGACCGCGGTGATCACGGGCGCCTCGCCCGCGTCCACCATGTTCTGGGCTTCGGTCATGTAGGCACCGGTGCCCACGCCTGTAAGAGGCGACCGGGCGAACATCTGCCAGGCCACCGCCCACATTTCCAGGCGCTGGCCGACCGAGGTCTGCAGCAGCGCGTACCGGTATTCCCCCACGAAGGACTCCACCGGCACCACCCGGACATAGTGATGTGGGCGCACCGTGACGGTCACGCCGTCGGCGTAACGACGGGGTGCACCCATGTCCACGGTCTTGAAGAAACGTTCGTTCAGGGGATGCAGGTAATGGGCGCCGTTGCCGAATTTCAGGGTGGTGTTTCCGGTCACGAGCCAGCGTGTGGTGACGGGCCCGGGACCTGGCCGCCGGCTGCGCGGCAGCCAGACCCGCGCGACCGCATCGGTGTTGTTGGTGATTTCCAGCGCCTGGAACCGGGTGCAGCCGCGGCGCCTCAAGGACACCTTGCGCCAGTTCTTCTGCGGCTTCACCTCGAACTTGAGCACACCCGGGGTCTGCTGCACGCCCACGTCGGCCCAGGCCTGGAGCAGGGCCGGATCGTCCATGCACAGCGGCGGCGGGCCGGAATGGGCAAAACTGGAGGTCACTTGCCCGTACACGTCCCACTGGGAGGCGGCGGCCTTCAGGCGGTCGCGCACATGGGTCTGGGGGAGGAGATACAGGGCTACGAACAGCGCCAACACCGTCAGCGCCGCGACAAGCACCGCCCGGGGCGGAAGCATGTGCCGGCACGACAGGAACAGGATCAGCAGCACCGGCAGCGTGAGCCAGGCGCCCCGCGTCCCGGAGAGGAAACAGGCCAGCAAGCCCGCGAGGATGCAGAGCGCCACGAGCTTCGGCCCGAGGCGCGGCAGGCGCTCGTCTATATAGACATAACCCGCCGCGAACATGAAGGTGGTGAGCGTGGCCAGATCACCGAACAGGATGGCCACGTTCGTGTCCCCGTCCGGTCTCAGGAAACCGTTGCCGGCGACGCTCTCACGGATTGCGTCCAGGCCGAGCACGAGTGCGCCGAGGCCGAGCCCCGTCCACACCAACAAGGCCGGCGGGCGATAGCGCTTGAAGGCAACGAGCGCCGGAAACACCATCAGGAGGCGCAGGTAACGGCCCAGCAGCCGGAAACCCGAATCCGTCTGCAGGCCAGACTCGAAGGCGATCACGCCCGCCAAGAAGAACAGCGCGAACACCGAGACGAACAGCCACTCACGGCGCGTCAGACCCGCCTTGAAGCCGTTGCGCGCCCACACCGTGAGGCCGATCACCAGCAAGAGCAACAGGCTCAGGCTGTCACTGCGGTCAACCAATAGGCAAGCGGCCGGGAACAACACGACCACCGCGCCCACGAGGAGGCGCAAGACATGGTCTACACGACCCTCACCCCCGACGCGCGCGCGCCAGGCGCTGGCGGCCTGTTTGATGTCAGCGAGTTCCCGCATCACCGCGCCTCTCCACGCCCGCGCGCGCGCCACGCGGCGCCCAGCAACAGCAGCAGTGAGATGCCCGCCGCGCTGCCGTCGCCCCAGTGGGTGACCGGGGTCGCGCCCGCGAGCGGCTGCACGCGGCCGCTCAGCACGCTCACCCGGTCGCGGGGCGCCTCCGCCTGCACACGCCCGGCGTCGTCGACGATGGCGGTGATACCCGTATTGGTGCTGCGCAGCAGGTAGCGGCCGGTCTCCAGGGCGCGCATGCGCGCGATCTCGAGGTGCTGGGGCAGCGCGATGGAATTGCCGAACCAGCCGTCGTTGCTCACGTTCACGAGGAAGGCCGCCTGGGGGAGAGCGCGCATTATCTCATCCCCGAACGCGTCCTCGTAGCAGATGGAGGTGCCCACGGAATATCCCGCGGCCTTGAGCAGCGGCTGGTCCGCCGCGCCGGGCGTGAAGCTCGAATACGGGAGGTCGAGGGAGCGCAGCACCGATTTCACCCATTGCGGCAGGAACTCGAAGTTCTCGCCGAAGGGCACGAGGTGGCGCTTGTCGTAGGTGCCATCGCTTTGCCCCAAGCTGATGACGCTGTTGTAGTAGTAATCGTCCAGGGGGTCGTAGGTGGGCACGCCGAGCAGAATGTCCGTGCCATGCTTGAGCGCGTCCGCTTCCAGCGGATCCAGATAATCCAACTGCACTTCGTCCTGGTAGGCCGGGATCGCCGCCTCAGGCCAGATGATCAACCGGCTGTCCCAATGCGTGTCCGTCATCTGCCGGTAGAGCTTGAGCGTGGGGATGAAGGCCTCCGGCTCCCATTTCTGTTCCTGGGCGATGTCGCCTTGCATGAGGCTCACGGCGAAGGCCGGGCCCGCGGGATGGGTCCAGCGCAGGCCGGCAAACAACCCGCCCCCGATCCACAGAACGGCGAACGCAGCCAACATGCCAGCGCGTCGGTGCAGCCGTGCCGCCGGCGCGGCCGCTTCGAACAACAGGCCCGCAGACAGAAGTGCCAGGAAACTCACGCCGAACACGCCCACGAGCGGCGCGTACCCCCGGAGCGGCGCGTCCACCTGGCTGTAACCCAGGGAGAGCCAGGGGAAACCCGTGAGGAACCAGCTGCGTACCCACTCGAGCAGCGTCCAGGCGGCGGGGAACAGGAGCAGCGCTTGCCACGGTCCGACGCGGGCGTAACGCACCGTCAGAGCGCAGGTCGCTGCGCTGTAGAGCGCCATGATGGCCGTGAGCATGGCCAGCATCAGCACGGCCAGCACCGCCTCGAGGCCGCCCATGTCGTGCAGGCTGATGTAGATCCAGTGCACGCCGCAGCCGAACTCCGCGGCGCCGAACAGGAAGCCGCGCCAGGCGGCACGGCGCGGCGTCTGCCCGTGAATCAGCCAAAGGAGCCCGAGGGGAGCCAGAATCGCGAGGGGATAGAAACCGTAGGGCGCGAACGCGAGCACCAGCAACCCGCCACAGGCTGCGGCGGCCAAGTCGCCCAGCCGCCCGGCGCGCCACTCCGCCGCGAGCCGCTGGATGCGGCGCAGCACCTCGGGCAGCGGGTTCATGCGGCGGAGTCGGCTTCGGCGGGCCGGCGCAGCACTTCCAGGAGGTGCAGGCGCCGGCTGTCGGCGCGCAGCACCTTGAAGCGGAACCCGCCGAACTCGATCTTCTCGCCGCGCTTCGGCAGATGGCCGAAGGCATGCGTCACGAGGCCACCTACCGTCTCGAACTCCTCGTCGCTCAGGCGCGTGGCGAAATAGTCGTTGAAATCCTCCACCGGCGTGACGGCCTTGACGGTGTACCGCGTGTCGGTGTGCTTGAGGATGCGCTGCTCGTCGTCCACATCGTACTCGTCGTCGATGTCGCCGACGATCTGTTCCAGCACGTCCTCGATGGTGACCAGGCCCGCAACGCCGCCGTACTCGTCGGCGACGATGGCCATGTGGTTGCGGCTGCCGCGGAACTTCTTGAGCAGCACGTTGAGGCGCATGCTCTCGGGCACGAACGGCGCCGGACGCAGGTATTCGCGCAGGTTGAACGGCCGGTCGCCGTCCTCCACGAAATGGTTCAGCAGGTCCTTGGCCAGCACGATGCCCACGATCCGGTCCCGGTCCTCGCCGGTCACCGGGAAGCGGGAGTGCCCGGAGTCGCTGACCACCTTGAGCGCCTCCTCCAGGTTCGCGTCCTTCTCCAGCGCCACCATCTGCGCCCGGGGCAGCATCACGTCGCGAACCTGCATGTCCGCCACTTGCAGCACGCCCTCCAGCATGGTCTGGGCGTCGGTATCGAACAGGTTGCGTTCGCGGGCGTCGTTGAGGAGTTCCAGCAGCTCATCCCGGTCCCGGGGCTCGCCGGAGAGGGCCTGGCTCAGGCGCTGGAACCAGGCGCGCAGCCCGGGGCCGCGGCTACTGTGGGGATCGGTGGACATCTCGCGTCCGTGGCGGGAAGGAACGGTGATTTTACCGGTTACGGCTCGAGCAGTAAAAGTGCGGCCTCCATCGCGGCGGATTCAGCGCGGTGCGTAGGGGTCCGGATATCCCAGACCGGCGAGGATTTCGGTCTCGAGCGGTTCCATTTCCGCCGTCTGCGCGTCGTCCATGTGATCGTAACCGACAAGATGCAGGCAGCCGTGCACCACCATGTGGGCCCAGTGCGCTTCCGGCCGCTTGCCCTGCTCCGCCGCTTCCCGCGCCACCACCGGCGCGCAGATCACGAGGTCCCCGAACTCCTGCAACGGCACGCCGGCAGGAAGCTCAGCGGGGAACGACAGCACGTTGGTCGCCGTGTCCTTGTGCCTGTACTGCGCGTTCAAGGCACGGCCCTCGGCCTCATCCACGATGCGCACCGCCACCTCACCGCCGCGCCTGGACCCGGCGAGGGCGGCGCGGGCCCAGCGGGCGATGTCCGCCCCGGACGGGACGCCGTCTGTGCCGCTCGCGTCTTCCACGTAGACCTCTATGCGCTCGCCGGCCATCAGTCCCGGTCGCGCTGCTCGTAGGCCGTGACAATGCGCTGCACCAAGGGGTGGCGGACCACGTCCGCCGCGGTGAAGAAGGTGAAGCTCGCACCCGGCATGTCGCGCAAGAGCTCCACCGCATCCCGCAGTCCCGAGCGCTGTACGCGCGGCAGGTCCACCTGGGTGATGTCGCCGGTCACCACCGTGCGTGAACCGAAGCCGATGCGCGTCAGGAACATCTTCATCTGCTCGATGGTGGTGTTCTGCGCCTCGTCCAGGATGATGAATGCCTCGTTGAGGGTGCGGCCGCGCATGAACGCCAGCGGCGCCACCTCGATGACACCGCGCTCCATGAGGCGCGTCACCCGTTCGAAGCCCAGCATCTCGTAGAGGGCGTCGTAGATGGGGCGCAGGTAGGGATCCACTTTCTGGGCCATGTCGCCGGGCAGGAAGCCCAGGCGCTCGCCCGCCTCCACCGCCGGGCGCACCAGCACCAGGCGCCGCACCTGGTCGCGGTTGAGCGCGCTCACGGCGCTCGCCACTGCGAGGTAGGTCTTGCCGGTGCCCGCCGGGCCGATGCCGAAGTTGAGATCATGGCTCGCGATGTTCGCGAGGTAATGGCGCTGGTTCGGGCCGCGTCCGCGGATGCGCCCCTGCTTGGTGTCGATGGAGAGCCCATCGCCCGCTTCCTCGGCGGGATGGGCGACGCGCTCGGCGAGCGAGGACTGCTGCAGGCTCACGTGCACCTTCTCGCGGCTGATCTGCTCGTGGGCCGTGGCGGCGTAGAGCTCCTTCAGCACCTGCGCGGCGGCGGCCACCGCATCCGCCACGCCGATGACCCGGAACTGGTTGCCGCGATTGTTGATTTCGACGCCGAGGCGCTGCTCCAACTGCCGCAGGTGTTCGTCGAACTGGCCGCAGAGGTTCGCGAGCCGGGCGTTATCCGCCGGTTCCAGCAGGAAATCGGCGGAGGCCGGCGCTTCTTCAGCGGCCATGCTCAGCCCGCCGCCTTGAACTCGGCGGCGATCCGGCCGCGGTAGGAATTCATCATGACTTGGGTGACGTCCACTTCGGCGAAACGTCCGATCAGGCGCGCGTCGCCGGGGAAGTTCATCCAACGGTTGCACTCGGTCTTGCCCGCCACCTCCCGGGTGTCGCGCTCCGAGAGCTTCTCCACCAGCACCCGCTGGCGGGTCCCGAGCTTGCGGCGCATGTATTCCTGGCCGTGGGCGTGTATGCGGGCTTGCAGGGTCTCGAGGCGTCGCACTTTCTCCTCGTGGGGAACGTCGTCGTGGTAACTCGCGGCGGGCGTCCCGGGGCGGCGGCTGTAGATGAAGCTGAAGGCTTGGTCGAAGCGCACCTCTTCGATGAGCTTCAGGCTCTCCTCGAAATCCCGCTTGCTCTCCCCGGGGAAGCCGACGATGAAATCCGAGGAGAGGCTGATGTCCGGGCGCACTTCCCGGAGCCGGCGGATCTTCGCCTTGTACTCGAGCGCGGTGTGGCCGCGCTTCATGGCGGCGAGGATGCGGTCCGAGCCGCTCTGCACCGGCAGATGCAGGTAGTCGGCGAGCTTGGGCTGTTCCGCGAAGGCACGGATCAACCGGTCCGAGAACTCGAGCGGATGGGAGGTCGTGAAGCGGATGCGCTCGATGCCGTCCAGGGCCGCCACGTACTCGACGAGCAGCGCCAGGTCGGCCGAGCCGCCGTTGTGCATGGCGCCGCGGTAGCCGTTCACGTTCTGGCCCAGCAGCGTGACCTCCTTCACGCCCTGCTCCGCGAGTTCCGCGACCTCGGCGAGCACGTCATCGAAGGGCCGGCTCACCTCCTCGCCTCGGGTATAGGGCACCACGCAGAAGGTGCAGTACTTGCTGCAGCCCTCCATGATGGAGACGAAGGCGGTGGCCCCCTCGGCCCGGGCCGGGGGCAGGTGGTCGAATTTCTCGATCTCCGGGAAGGACACGTCCACCACCGGGCGCCCGGTGCGGCGCGTCTCCTCCAGCATGGACGGCAGGCGGTGCAGCGTCTGGGGGCCGAACACCAGGTCCACGAATGGCGCGCGTTTCACGATGCCGCCGCCCTCCTGGCTCGCGACGCAGCCGCCGACGCCGATGCGCACATCGGGCCGCGCCTGCTTCAAGGGCCGCCACAGGCCGAGCTGGGAAAACACCTTCTCCTGGGCCTTCTCGCGCACCGAGCAGGTGTTGAGCAGGAGCACGTCCGCCTCTTCGGCGTTCTCCGTGAGGCTGTAGCCTTCCGCCGCCGCCAGCACCTCGAGCATCTTCGCCGAGTCGTACTCGTTCATCTGGCAACCGAAGGTCTTGATATGGAGCTTCTTGCCCATGTCAGCGTCCGTACTTGTCGTCGAAGCGGACAATGTCGTCCTCGCCCAAGTATGAACCCGTTTGCACCTCGATGATCATGAGGTCCTCGGCGCCGGGGTTGCTCAGGCGGTGCTTATGGCCTGCCGGGATGTAGGTGGACTGGTCGTGCTCCAGGCGCAGGATGGTCTCGCCGTTCACCACCTCGGCGGTGCCCGAGACCACCACCCAGTGCTCGCTGCGGTGCTTGTGCATCTGCAGGGACAGGGAAGCGCCCGGTTTCACCACGATGCGCTTCATTTTGTAGTGGGGGCCCTCCTCCAGCACCGTGTAGGTGCCCCAGGGCCGGTGTACCGTACGGTGCCATTTGGCCGACTCGTGGCCGTCCATCTTGAGCTTGTCCACCACGTCCTTTACGAGCTGCATCTTGTCGCGGTGGCCCACCAGGAGCGCGTCCGGGGTATCCACCACGATGAGGTTGTCCACGCCCACGGCGGCGATCATCCGCCCCTCGCCCTGCACGTAGGTGTTGCCGGTATCCACCAGCACCGCCTCCCCCACCACCTTGTTGCCGCGCTCGTCAGGCGGGACGAGTTCGCTGATGGACCGCCAGGAACCGATGTCGCTCCAACCGAACTCGCTGGGGATCACCTTCACGTTGTCGGCCTTCTCCATGACCGCGTAGTCGATGGAAATGGCCGGCACCGTGGGGAACACCGTGTTCTCGATCTGCACGGCCGCGGGATCCTTCGCCGCTGCGAGGCTCGCCTCCCAGGATTCCCGCGTCTTCCGGTGGATCTCCGGGACGTAGCGCTCGATGGCTTTCAAGATGGCATCGGCCCGGAAGCAGAACATGCCGGAGTTCCAGAGATAGTTGCCCGCAGCGAGGAAGCCCTTCGCCTTCTCGAAATCGGGCTTCTCCACGAAGCGCTTCACGTCCGAGACCGCGCCCTGCCTCCACCGGCCCGCGCACTCGATGTACCCATAACCGGTCTCGGGTGCCGTGGGGACGATGCCGAAGGTGACGAAGGCGCCTGTCCTGGCCGCGGGCACGGCGGTCTCCACCGCCTTCACGAAGGCCGGCACGTCCTGCACCAGGTGGTCCGCGGGCAGCACCAGAAGCAGCGTTTCCGGCCCCAGGCGCTCCGCTGCCATGAAGGCGCTCATGGCCACGGCCGCCGCGGTGTTACGGCCCACGGGTTCCAGCAGGAACGCCGTCCGTACCCTGCCGAGCTTGCCGGCGAGTCCCTCCAGCTGCTCGCCGCTCTGGAAGTGGTAATCCCGGTTGGTGACCAACAGGATCTCTTCCGTGCCCGGCACGGCCGCGGCCCTGAGCAGGGTGCTCTGCAGGAGCGTCAGCCCGCCCTTCACCTGCATGAAGGGCTTGGGCCGTGCCTCGCGGGACACGGGCCAGAGGCGCGTGCCGGCGCCGCCGGAAATGATGACCGGAACCATCATGCGGTACCCGTGACGGCCGCCCCGGCGGCATCGATGAACTTCAGGAGCTCGGCGGTCTTCTTTTGCATCAGCGCCGCGTCGCCGCGGGATTCCACGTTGAGCCTGAGCACCGGCTCGGTGTTGGACTTGCGCAGATTGAAGCGCCAATCCGGGTATTCAAGGCTCAAGCCGTCCACCTGGTCCATGTGGGTGGCAACCGGCTGGTACTTCGCCTCCACCGCCGCGATCACACGGTCGGGATCGGCGACCACGCGGTTGATCTCGCCGCTCACCGGGAAGGCCGCCTGCTGGGCCGCCACCAGCTGCTTCAGGCTCTGGCCGCTCACGCTCACGAGCTGTGCCACGAGGAGCCACGGGATCATGCCGCTGTCGCAATAGCGGAAGTCGCGGAAGTAATGGTGAGCGCTCATCTCGCCGCCGTAGACTGCGTCCTCAAGACGCATGCGTTCCTTGATGAAGGCATGGCCGGTCTTGGAAAGCACCGGCCGCCCGCCGGCGTCCCTGACGGTCTCGATGGTGCTCCAGGTTAGGCGCGGATCGTGGACGATCTTCGCGCCCTGGTGCCGGGCGAGCAGGCTGCGGGCCAGGAGGCCCACCAGGTAGTAACCCTCCACGAAGCCGCCATCGCCATCGAAGAAGAAACAGCGGTCGAAATCGCCGTCCCAGGCGACCCCCAAGTCGGCCTTGTGCTTGCGCACCGCCTCCGCCGTGACGCTGCGGTTCTCGGGAAGCAGCGGGTTCGGGATGCCGTGGGGGAAGCGGCCATCCGGCTCGTGTTGCAGCTTCACGAACTTGAAAGGCAAGTGCTCTTCCAGCGCATCGATCACGAGACCGGCGGCGCCGTTTCCCGCATTGGTCACGATGGTGAGCGGCTTGAGGGCGTCCGCTTTGACGTAACTGAGAAGATGGTGTGTGTATTCGCGGCGCAGGTTCCTGCTTTCGTGCCGGCCTTGGCGGTGGGGCTTTGCCCAGTGGCCCCGGACCACGCGGTCGCGGATCTCGTTGAGGCCGCTGTCCCCGCTGATCGGACGCGCGTCCTCGCGCACCAGCTTCATGCCGTTGTAGTTGGCGGGGTTGTGGCTCGCGGTGACCATGATGCCGCCGCCCAAGCCCTGGCTGAAGGTGGCGTGATAGACCTCTTCGGTGCCGCAGAGGCCGATGTCGAGCACGTCCGCGCCGCCGTCCATCACACCCCGGGCTATGGCGGAGGCGAGCTCGGCGCTGGTGAGCCTCACGTCGCGCCCCACCGCCACCCGCTTGGGCCGGGTGAGCTCGGTGAACGCCCGGCCGATGCCGTAGGCCGATTCCGCGTCCAGTTCCTCGGGCACCCGGCCGCGGATGTCGTAGGCCTTGAAGGCGGCGGCGAGTCGGGCTTCCAGGGGAATGGCTGTCATATATATGGATAGCCGGGGACCGGCCGCGGGACGGGAAGGTAGTTCGGGAGGGGGATTATAAGCCGCCGGACGCGGCAGCCCGCTATTTCACCAAGCGCAGTGCCGGGCGGCGAGCCTCGTCCTCCGGCTGGGGGTTGAACTCGGGAACCAGGGAATGCAACAGCGCCCGGGCCCGATCCACGTCCGCCGCCTCCACCGCCTGCTGGAGCCGCTCGATGTCGGCGGCCATGGCCGGAAGCGGGCTCGGCACCGAGTTCGCCAACAGGAGCTTTGGATGGGTGGTCCCCTGCAGCTCCTCGCGGCTGTAGAACAGCTCCTCGTGCATCTTCTCGCCGGGGCGCAGGCCGGTGTAGACGATCTGGATGTCCTGGTGGGGGCGCAGGCCCTTCAACTGGATCAACTTCTCGGCCAGGTCGCGGATGCGGACCGGCTCGCCCATGTCCAGCACGAAAATCTCGCCGCCACGGCCGATGGCGCCCGCCTGCAGGATCAGGCTCGCGGCCTCGTGGATGGTCATGAAATAGCGGGTGATGTCGGGATCGGTGACCGTCACCGGCCCGCCGCCGGCGATCTGCCGTTCGAACAGCGGCACCACCGAACCCGTGGAGGCCAGCACGTTGCCGAACCGGGTGGTCACAAAATGCGTGCCGGCGTCGCGGTTGAGCGCCTGGCAATAGAGTTCAGCCACCCGCTTGGTGGTACCCATCACGTTGGTGGGATTCACGGTCTTGTCGGTGGAAATCAACACGAAGCGCTCCACACCGTGGCGCAAGGCAGCGTCGGCGATAACCTGGGTGCCGAAGATATTGTTGCGGATGCCCTCCGCCACATTGTCCTCGACGATGGGCACGTGCTTGTAGGCCGCGGCGTGGAAGATGATCTCGGGCTTCACCTGCGCGAACAGGCGCTCCACCGCGGTCTCATCCTGGATGTTGCCCAGGGCGCTCGAGAACACCAGCGAGGGTGCGCTGGCACAAAGCTCCTGGTCGATGCGGTAGAGGTTGTATTCGCTGTTATCCATGATCACGAGCAGCGCGGGCTCGAGACGGCTGATCTGGCGGCAAAGCTCGGCGCCGATGGAGCCGCCGCCGCCCGTCACCAGCACGCGCTTACCCTTGAGAAAACCCGTGATGGCCTCGTTGTCCAGTACCACGGGATCCCGGCCGAGGAGGTCCTCCACGGTCACGGGACGCAGCCGCGACACCTCCACGCGGCCATCGGCCAATTCGGATATGGACGGCAAGGTGCGGCACTGCACCTTGGTTTCGTTGCAGACCTGCACCACCCGATCCATGGTCCTGCGCGAGGCAGAGGGCATGGCGATGAGCACGATGTTCACGTCGTAGGCGCGCACCAGCCGGGCGATGTCGTCCAACCGTCCGCGCACGCGCACCCCCTGCACTTCATGCCCTTGCTTGGCGTTGTCATCGTCCACCAGCGCCACCGGCAGGAACGGGCCGTGGCGGCGCAGGTCGCGGATCAGGAGTTCGCCGGCGCGTCCGGCGCCGACGATGAGCGCGCGCGCCGCGGGCTCGCCCAGATTCATCCAGCGGTCCTTGAAGGCGCGGTACAGAAGGCGGCTGCCGCCCAGACCCAAGGTTAGCAGGATGGGATAGAGCACCAGCACCGAACGCGGCACGCCTTCGAGGCGCTGTAGCATGAACGCGCCGAGCAGGGTGGCGAGGGCGCCCAGCGCCACGGCCTTCAGCAACCGCGTCAGGTCGGGAATGGAAGCATAGCGCCAGATGCCGCGGTAGCAGCCGAACAGCCAAAGCGTGAGGGCGTGGAACGGCACCGCCAGCCCCATGACCAGCAGCATGCCGCTGAAATAGACACGGGGAATCGGGGTGAGGTTGAAACGGATCCAATACGCCAGCAACACCGCCAGCGGTATCCACAGCAGGTCATGCAGGAACACCGTCCAGCGGCTGCGGAGCAGTAGCCACCCGTCGGGCTTCACATCCATTTCATCCACCGTCTTCAATGCGACGGCTGCCCGCGCTCCAAGGCGTTGACGTACGCCATGAGCGCCAGGTATGCGGCCGCGGCAAATCCCAGAATTGCCCCTTGGACCTCGATGGCAGTGAAACAAAAGCCAGCGAGGGCAAGCAAGCTACATTTTAACATAAGGGCATAGGACCATAGGACCGTGCGCCGGTGACCCCAGCCGAGCCGTACCAGACGCTGGTAGTAGTGCTCGCGATGCGCAGTCCAAGGCTTCTCGCCGCGGGCGGTGCGCCGCAACACCGTCCAGGTGGCGTCCACGATGAAAGGCGAAAACACCAGCGTCCCCACCCACAGCGGAAACAACCCCGCCCGCTCCGCCCACAGCATGAACAGCGCCGCCAGCAGACCCAGGCTCCCGGAACCCGTATCGCCCATGAAGATGCGCGCCGGCGGGAAGTTGAAGGCCAGGAAGCCAGCCGCGGCGAGCGCCACCAGGAGTGCCGCCGCGGCATAGGAAGGCGCGCCTGCGAGCCAACCCAAGAGCGCAAGCGTACCGAAACCCATTACCGCCATGCCGCCGGCGAAGCCGTCCATGCCGTCCATGAAGTTGTAAAGGTTCACCATCCACACGATGAACAACAGGCAAAAACCCTCGAGCAACCACGCCGGCCCGGAGATCTGGATTCCGGGGAACAGATGCAATATCGCCGGCGCGTAAGCACCGGCATAGACGAGCGCCGCCGCGGCGGCGAAATGCACCGGCAGGCGCGCCGCCGCCGGCAACCGGTGCAGGTCGTCCACGACGGAAACCCCCGCCACCAGGATGAGCGCCAAACCGGCCCAGGCGGCTCCGGGCAGAGCCTTGTGGACGCCCGCCAGGTAGAAGCCCACGGCGATCCCCGCGAGGATACCGAGACCGCCGCTGCGCGGCACAACCTTGGCGTGCAGGGAACGCGCATTGGGGCGGTCCAGAAGCGCCCAGCGGCCGCGATACAGGCTCAGGACACCGCAGATCAGCGCGCTCACCAAGAACGCACAGATAGCGGCCGGCAGGAGCAGGCTCACCGCGGGAACTCCGGTTCGAAGCCGCGGGGATAGAACCCTAAGTCCCGGGCCGCGTCACTGAAGTCGAACACCAGGTTCTGGTTCATGCGGTCCGCCACATCGAGGCTGAGGGAACGGAAACGCGGATGCAGCCGCGCCACAGCGATGGCCGCCCGGTACATACCCACCGGAACAGGCAGGATGCGCGGCCGACGCCCCAGAGCGCGGAAGATGCGCTCCAGCATGGCGCGGTAGCTCAGGGTCTCGCCGCCCGCCAGGTTGTAGCTGCGGGAACCTCCTTCCTGCTCCAGCGCCGCGTACACGGCGGCGGCCAGATCGTCGGCGTGCAGCGGTTGGCGCAGTCCCTTGCCCGGTGCAGCCATGGGGAAGAACCCCAGGCGGCGAATGAAGCCCGCAATGCGGGTCACGTTCTTGTCGCGCCGACCGTCGTAAACCAAAGTGGGCCGGAGCAGCGTGTAATGCAGGCCGCGCCGCTCGCAGTGGCCGCGCAGCGCCTCCTCCGCCCGCAATTGCTGGTCCGCCAGCCGGCGGTCCACGTCGGCGCGCGCCTCGGCCTTGGTGAACACGCTGGTGGTGCCGAGCGCCACGATCCGGGACACGCTCTCCGGCAACCCCGGCAGCACAGGGACGATGAGCGGCAGCGGCGCAAGATGCACCAACGCATCGGCGCTGGAAACGAGGTTCCTCAGGGGTTCGCGGGCCACGTCTGCCTGCCGCCAGGCGGCACCCTGGCCGACACGGGGGCTGCGGCTGAAGGCGGTGACCTGAACGCCTTCCGCCTCGAGGCGCGGCAGGAGGTAATCCCCCACCACACTGCTCGCCCCGGTGACCAAGAGGCGCGTCACGGCGCGGATCTCAGCCGCGAGAGCAGCGCACCGGGCGCGAGCAGAACAAGACGGGCGCTGATGCCGAGCGCCACCAGCGCGGTAAGCCAGGCTGGGCTTGAGGCGCGCTGGAATTTACCGAAGTAGCGCCACATGCCGCGATGCTTGTGCCATAGGACGAACAGCGGCCGGCCGCGGCTCGACACACCCTGCACGTGGGTCACCGCCACGTCCGGCACGAACAGCGTGAGCTGTCCATCGCGCTTCAAGCGCATGCAGAGATCCAAGTCCTCACAGTGCAGGAAATAGCCTTCGTCCCAACCGCCCAGCCGCTCGAAGATTCCGCGCCGGATGAGCATGCAGGAACCGGAAATGGCTTCCACCGGTTCAGGCCCCTTGGGCAGCGGCGTCCCCGTGAGGTCGTAGCCAGCAACCCTGCCCTTCGCGTCCGGGCCGCCGAGCTTTAGCACCCGCATCAGCGCACGGCGCGGATCCGGCAGGTGGCGGCGGCAGCCCCGCTGCTCGCTGCCGTCCACGTTGAGCACCAGCGGGCCCAGCATGGCGGCATCGGGCCGCCCGTCCAGAACGGCGGCGAGGCGCGCCAGCGCACCCGGCGGCAGCCGGCAGTCGGGATTGATGAACAGAAGATACGGGGTCTCCGCCCGCGACGCACCCTGGTTGCAGGCGGCGCCGAAGCCCCGGTTTGCGGCATTCCTGATCACGCTAACACGGGGATCGGCGATCTCCGGGAACTCCAGGCTGCCGTCACGCGAGGCGTTGTCCACCACCACTACCCGCGCGATCCCGGGTTCCGCCAGCAACGATGCCACCAAGCCCCGAAGCAGCGGGCCGGCGTTGTAGTTGACCGTGACCGCCGTGACCGCGGCTTGGGGCATGCCTCAGCCCGCGACGAAGTTGCGCATGAAGAGGTCCATGACGAAGTTGGTCATGGGGCCCTTCACGTGCCGGAGGTCGTCCTCCCACGCCATGTCGCGCTCCGAGTTCATGACGATCTCGTAGCTCGGGAAGTACTGGACGTTGTCGTGGGCGGCGGCGAAGTCCTGGGCCACGGCCCTGAGCGTCGACTTGGAATAGGTGTTGGCCACCACGATGTCCTGTCCGGTAAAGGTCGCGTTGAGCGGTACCGGCGAGGTAGTCACCACCATCTGCAACTCGGGGTGACCGTACTGCTTCAAGAGCGCATACAGGCGCTCCATGTTGTCCAGGTTCTGCAGGTAGTTGGTGGCGGCGAATTCGTAGCGCCCCGGAAAGCGCTCCTGCATCTCCTTGGTGGGCGTGGTGTTCAAATGCACCTCCGCCAGGGTGTCGTACCAGACCTCGACCAGACCCAGCGTCAGGAACACCACCCGGCACTCGCGGATCCGGGCGTTCACCTCGCGGATGATCCGCCGGCGCTCCAGGGTTCCGGCCCGGTCCACCACCTCCAGCGTGGGGTTGATGTGCGGGTCGATGCAACGCTTCGCGTCCAGATCCACGAGGCTAGCCTCCGGGAACCTGGCGGCGGGGTCGAGGGCCCAGCCCAGTTCGTTCAGCATGGAATAGGTGGTGTACTTGTTGGTGAAGCCCAAGGCCGTCACCTTCTTGTCGCCCACGGTGGAGAAACGGTCGAAGTCCTTGGCCGCGCTCTCCACCTGGAAGCCGCGGGCCTTCAGCGCGCTCTCGATGCCCCGCGCGAAGCAGGAGCCGATGGCGAACAGTTTGTCCTGCTTGCTGATGTGGAACGTCGGCTTCACCACGGCGGCGAAACGCGGCTGCCGCAGGCGCTGGCAAGCATAGGGCCCCTGGGGGTCCTTGGGGTCCGTGCCCGCCTTGGACCAACGGGTGTATTCGGGCGCCGAAACCTTGGCGGCCGCGGCGGCGGTGTGGCGCCGGCCCAGGCGCCCGAAGATGGCGCCGAGGCGCGGGCGATTCTCGAGGGTCTTTTCCAGGATTCCCATGGCTATGCTCCGTCTATGCCGCACCGCAGGTGCGACGTCAGCCGGCGGCCTTGAGCTCGCCGCGCTTGTGGATGGACTCGATGACCTCCGCGAGGCCCCGGCGGATGACCTCCGGCGAATAGCGTGCCCGCACCAGCTCGCGGCCGGCCCGGGACAGGCGGTTCCAGAGTTCCTTGTCGCTGTAGAGGCGCACGACCGCATCGGCGAATTCCCGCGGATCGTCGGCAATCAGTACCTCACGGCCGTGCTGCAGGTACATGCCCTCGGCGCCGATGGAGGTGGACACCACCGGCAAGCCGTAGCTGAAGCTGGTGCCGAGCTTGCCCTTGATGCCGGCCCCGAAGCGCAGCGGCGCCACCATCAGGCGGCAGGCATTGAAATAGGGGGCGATGTCCTTCTGGAAGCCCAGCACCTTCACGTGCTCCGAGGCCAACTCGCGGATCTCCGCCGGTGGGCGCGAGCCCATCACCAGGAACTTCAGCTCGGGCAGCTGGCGGCGGATGGATGGGAACACCTCCCGCAGGAAGAACAGCACCGCCTCCACGTTGGGGCTGTGCTGGTAGCCGCCGATGAACAGGATGTCACGGCGCGCGTCGAAGCCCGGGCCCTCCGGCTCCTCGGGGATAACCAGCTGCACAACGTGCACGTTCGCCTCGGTCGCCTCCCGCGCCAGGAGTTCCTGTTCCACCGGACTCACCACGATCACCGCGTCGGAGCCGCGGATCAGCTTGAGCTCGTCCTGGCGGGTGCGCTCCGCGCGCTCGGCCATCAACGGGTTCTTCTCCACTTCCGCCTGGCGGCGCTCGCGGAGGTAATGCAGGTCCACGGTGTCGTAGATGATGCGGGTTTCGGGGGAGATGCGCCGCAGCAATTCCAGGTGACGGATGGCCACGTAGGGACGGCACAGCATGGCGAGTTCGTAATCGGCGGCGCGGGCGGTGAGGAAGTGCTTCACCGACAGGCAGTGGGGCTCGTAAACGCACTCGATGCCGAGGCGCTGCAGGTCCCGGGTGTACTCGCCGTCGTGCAGGAGGTTGTCCGGCACGAAGGTCACCTTGTAGCCCAGGGATTGCAGGAGCTTCAGGTGGTAGAACTTGAGCAGCGAGCCCGCATCGTGATCCGGGCGCGGCACCACCGCGTCGATCACCAGGATGCGCTTCGTCACGCCCCGGTCCTTCTCCAGCAGGGGCTCGATGCCGTTGGGCCGGTGGGTGGCGAGCGTCTCCTTCCAGCGCTCATAGAACTTCTTCTGATTCACCACTTGGTATTTCTTCACGCCTGAGCCGAGGTCCGTGCCGGAGGTGATGCCCTCGTAGTGCACGATCACCGAGAGGGGCTGGTAGATGACCCGCTGTCCGCGCTTCCGAATCTGGAACGCCAGGTCCGTGTCCTCGCAGTAGGCGGGCGCGTAGTGGGCATCGAATCCTCCCAGCTCCCGGAACAACGCGAGCGGCACCATGATGCTGGCGCCGGAGCAGTAATCCGCGTCACGGCGGTAGCTGTATTCCGGCTTGTCCGGGTCGTCGAAACGGCCGTAGTTCCAGGCCGAGCCGTCGCGCCAGACGATGCCGCCCGCCTCTTGCAGCCGGCCGTCCGGGTATACGAGCTTCGAGCCTACGAGGCCCGCGTCCTGCACCTCGTCGAAGGTGGCGCGCAGCTCGTCCAGCCAGCCCGGCAACACCTGCACGTCGTTGTTGAGGAAATGGACATATCGCCCCTTCGCCGCGGCGGCGCCGGCGTTGCACGCGCCGATGAAACCCAGGTTCTTGGAGTTCTTGACCGTGCGCACACCCTTGCAGCGGGCCAGTACCTGCCGGGTTTCGTCCGTGGAACAGTCGTCCACCACGATCACCTCGAAGCGCGTCTTGGCCCCAACGGCGGCGATGGACTTCAGGCAATGCAGGGTGTGGGCGATGTTGTTATAAACCGGAATCACCACCGACACGTCCGGAGTTTCGCTCCCGGGGATCTCCAATGCCCAGGCGCCTTCCGGCACAGCCAGCGCGGCGGCCGGACCGCGCGGATCAACCTTGGCGCCGCGCACGGCGCGGGTCTTGTAATCGGCGCTCCCCGGATGCCCCAAACCGAACACCCGGCCCGCGGCGCGACGGATGCCGATGCGCAGGCGCAAGGGCATGGGGATGCGGTAATAGACGTCCCTGGCGATGAGCCGGAGCATCCCGCGGTTGAGGTAATGCAGACGCGGGATGGCCCGCAGCATCCGGGCCAGCCAGCGCAGGGGCTTCGTGACCTGCCAGGACCAGGAGGACAGCATCAGCGTCTGGGTATGCAGCAGTTCGCGGATCTCGCCGCGCTGGTGCTCGATCTGCTGGGCGCGCGACAGGGCGAGACCGGCATGCAGACCCCGCTCCTCCACCACATGCTTGATCTCCCGCTCCTTGTCTTCCAGGAGCTTCGACTGGGCACGCAGCTGCGTGTAGAGCGCCGCCAGGATCTGGTCGTAGGCCGCGGCCATGGCGTTCAGGTCGCTCCGGGCCTTGTCCAGCACCGGCGCGGGATCGCCGCCGGCCGCGGCGGCGAGCAACGTCTTGTACACCGACTGGGTCAGGCGCCCCGTCTCTCCGGGCGGCAGGCTCCCCTCGCTCCCGTGGTGGCGCAGTTCCCGGTGCACGAAGCGCGCGGCCTCCGCATCCAGACGCCCCTCGTCGGCAGGCCAGGGGAGATCGAGCTTCATCCAGGCGGGCTTGAGCACGCCCTTCCAGTCCTTGAGCAGGGCCGCGTAATCCACGATCACCCGCGTACCGCCGCGGCTCGCCGCCTCGGCATCCAGGAGGTAACGCAGCGTCAAGAGCGCGGATTTCTCAGCGCTGAACTGGTTGCGGGCCTTGAGGGAAGCAATGACCTCCACCGGCTCGCGGGTGGCGATGAGATAACGGGCCTCCCAGCCGAGCTCCTTGAGGATCTCCTGCCACAGCGGCAACAGGCGGCAGAGGCGCGGGTCCTTGACGCAGGCGAACTGCGATGCGCCGAAGTCACGCTTCAGCACCGCCATGAGCGCGGTGCGCTGCGGCTGGATGGCCTGGTAGGTCCACCATTTGTCGGGCAGGGCGCGCACGTCGTCCCAGGCGAACCCCAGGCGCTCCAGGATCTCGTCGTGGATGCGCACGATCTCATCGTGCTCCCAGAAGCCCATGACGTTGTCCTGGCCCGCCTCCATCATGCGGTCGCCGAGATCCGCGCCGAGAAGCTTGCAGCTCCCCGCGAGCAGCGAAGTGCCGCTCCGGTGCATACCGAGAATGATGAGCATCTTCATGCCGAGCGGCTCCACAGCGAGGAGAGGCGCGCGCTCAGGCCGCGGCGCAGGCGCTCCACCGGGGGGGATTGCTGGGCGCGGCAATAGTCCAGGAAAAGGCGTTTCAGTTCGGCGTAGGCACCCGGATCGCCCTGTTCCGGGATCTCCGGGGCCGCCAGCATGTCGCGGTAGAGCCGCTCCGCTTCGCGGGCCGCGGCAGTGGAAGTGTCCACCGGCACGGAGTCCCGCTCCACCTCGGAACTGTTGATCCTGTTGTCGAGGGGCTTCAGGCAATCGGCCGAATACTCCTCGCGCAGGAAGGCCAGCACCCGCCGGAACGTCTCCTCGGGACGGCCGGTGAAATCCTCGTAGCGCACCCGGAACATCTGCGCCCGACCCAGGGCCCGCTCCGCGAGCCAGGCAGCGCGGGTGAGGCGCATCCAGGTTCGGTAGGCCTCGTCGTGGCCGTAGTCGCGCCCCGTGGTGCCGGTGCGGGAGAACTTCATCAGCGAGCGCGCCACATCATGGGGATTACGCAGCAGGTGCACGAAGCGCGCCCCCGGGAACATCTTCGCCAGGGGATAGACGTAGTGGGAGTTCTCCGGCGTCGCGTCCGCCCAGCGGCGTTTTGGGTCCGCGGGCGAACGGCGGCGGTGCAGCTCCCCCTTGATGTTGCGCTCGGTTTTCTCGATGAGCGCGGGGTTGGTGGCCTCCATGAGGCGCTGCACACCCTCGCCCATGAGGCGGTAGAACTCGTCGATGCCGGTGCCGACCTGGCCTAAGTGCGAGAACTGGCCGTTGACGGTGGCGAGACGGTAGAGATTGTCCAGGTCCACCCCGAACCGCGCCAGCCAGTTGGTCTCCGGCAGGTTCACCAGGTTGGGGTGCTGGCCGAGGCACCAACAGAAGATGCTGGTGCCGGAGCGGTATGAACCGACGACGAACACCGGACTGTTCTTTTGGTCCGCCATCTTGGGTTCCAGGGTCCCTATTGGGTGAGTTTCCGCTGCCGGAAGCGCGGGCAAGACCCTGAATTTTATCTTAATTGCCCCCCGCCCGCCCCGGCGGGTTAAAAACCGCAAGCGCGCCGTCCCGGCTGTAACCCATGGCCGCGAGTTCCGCCCCGGCGATGCGCCAAGCCAAGGCCTGGTCGCGGGCTGTCAGGCCCTCGCGCCATTCTCCGGCGACGCCCTTGCGCATCACATCCTGCCCCACCACGCCCTGGGGCCTGCCGCTCATGGCCTCGAAGGAACTGGCCTTGGCCACCGCCGCCACGGTGGCAGGCGAGTGGTCGGCGCCCAGCCATTCCAGGAGGTGGCCGAAATGCGCCTCGAAATCCGTGAGCAGGTCTTCGTAGCGCAGCACGTAGAGTTCACCCTTTTCCGCGGCGGCGAGCACACGGCGTACCCGCTCCGCCCACACGCCCATGGAGCGGCCGAGACGCCAGTCGGGACCGTGACCCAGAAGGCGCCGTGCCGCGGTCAGGCTCCGGATACCGGCGTCACGCGCCAACGCGAACGGTTTCACGAAGCTCAGGTGGTCGTGGTGCCAGGCCATGCGCCGCTCGCGCATGAGTTCCCGGTAGTGGAACGCCGACACCGCCGCGTCGCGGCCGTCGCGCACGATGGCGATCTTGGGCGAGCGCGGACGCCAGGCCTGGAGCGCGTCCAGACAGAGGATCTGGTCCGCGCCCTTCAGCACCAGCCGCCGGCCCGGCGGCAGCCCCGGCGCGAGCGCCGTGAGGAACCCGTCCATGGCGGCGGCGGGCGTTACCGACCGCTGCAGCGCCGCGAAGGCCGCGGTGAGGGTTTCTGGCTGGAAATTCATGAAGCCCAGGGGCTTGCCCCGGGAAATCCATGGGCCGCTCTTGCCTTCCTCCGCCGCGAACAGGGACGCGAGGCCCGCCACCGCCTCCGCGGCGGGAACACGGTACAAGCCGCGTGCCTGCGCGAGCTGCTCGGCACGCAATGCGCAAAAAGCGCTCTTGCCGAATACGTTCGCGAGGCGCTGCTCCGCGGGGAGCAGCCGTCGTCCGCTGCGGCCGGCCACGGAGCGCAGCACGTCCAGTTCCCGCAGGGCCGCGAACTCCGGATGCGCCGCGAGGGCGGACAGGAGCCAGCTGGTGCCGTTCTTGTAGAGCCCGACGATGAATACCGGGTCGGCGGGCGTCGCGGACGCGCTCATGCCTTGGCGCGGGTCCGCCGCAGGCTTTCCTGGTAGTGCTCCACCACCGTCGCGGGTTCGCCCACTTCCACCGTAACGCCCTGGTGCACCCAGGCGATGCGGTCGCAGAGGTCGAGGACGGTCTCGGGGTAGTGGGTGACGATCACCACGGTCTTGTCGGAGGCGATCTTGGTGCGCATGGCGGCGGAGGATTTCTCCCGGAAGCTCGCATCCCCGGTTCCGAGGATCTCGTCCACGAGCAACACATCCGGATCCGCCTGGAAGGCGACGGTGAATCCGAGCCGCGCACGCATGCCCGAGGAATAGGTGCGCACCGGCTCGTCGATGAACTGCTCCAGTTCGGCGAAGCGCACCATCTCGTCCATGCGCTCCTCCACCTCACGGCGCGTGAGCCCGAGAAGGATGCCGGAGAGGATGGCGTTCTGCCGCCCGGTGAGCGCCGGGATGAACCCCGCCTGCAGCGCCAGGAGCGAGACCCGCTCGGTCTTGCGGAGCACCTCGCCCGTGTCCGGCGCCAGGATCCCCGCGAGAAGCCGCAGCAGCGTGCTCTTGCCGGCGCCGTTGCGGCCGATGACCCCAAGGGTCTCGCCGTGCCTCAAATCGAAGCTCACGTCGTGCAGCGCCCAGAAGGTGCTGCTGCGCATGAACCCCGCCTTGCGGCGGTAGCGTACGCCCACGTTCCTGAGTTCGATGATGGTTTCGCCGCTCATGGCCGTATCAGGTGAGCATCAGTTTCGGGTAAATGCGGTCGTAGCGCCGCAACAGGTCGAAGGCGAGCGCGTACAGCACCAGCGAGAACGCCGCCACGGCGGCGAGCGCACCCCAGTTCGGCCAGGACTGGTCCAGCAGCACCGCGCGGTAGGCGTCTATCACCGCCACCATGGGATTGAGGCTCAGCATCAGGTGCAGTCGCGACGGTAACCGGTTCAGGTCCGTGATCACACCCGACAGGAACATCATCAGGAACAGCCCGTTGTCGATCACCAGGCTCAAATCTGGCAACAGCGGCACCAGGGCCGCCGCCAGCGAGGCCGCGGCGGTAATCAGCAGCATCTCCACCAAGACCACCACCGGCAGCGCCACCCAGGAAAGCGCGGCGCCGTGGCTGAAGCCGGCGAGCAGGAGCAGCAGGCCCAGGATGATGAGGAACTTCATGCCGTTGGTGACCAGCACCAGCCAGGGCAGGATGTACTTCGGCAGGTAGACCTGCTGGATCAACCCGCTGTTCATCTGGATGATGCTGGAGCCGTTTTGCACCGAACTCGCGAACCACTTCCAGGGGACCAGTCCGCACAGTAGGAACAGCACCGCATGGCTGCCGCCGACCCGCAATCCCAGGCCCAGCACTAGGTAGAACGCACCCATATACAAGAGCGGCTCGAGGATCCACCACACGAACCCCACGTAGGCGCGGGAAGCCTCGGCGCGCAGGTCCGAAAGGCCCTTGTACCACACGAGTTCCAGGTACCGCGGCAGACGCATCACCGCCCTCCCATGAGGCCGCGGCGTTCGGCAGCGGTCTTCTGCCCCGCCACCGCCTCGCACCAGTCGAGGTGCGCGAGGTACCAGTCCACGGTCTTGGCGAGACCGCTCGAGAGGTCCTCCGCCGGCTCCCAGCCGAGCTCCTTCCTGATATAGCGGATGTCGATGGCGTAGCGCCGGTCATGGCCGGGCCGGTCCTGGACGAACTTGATGAGGTTCTCGTGGGGGCGGTGTTTGGACTCGGGCCTGCGCTCGTCCAAGAGCCTGCAGATCGTCTTCACGATCTCGAGGTTGCGGCGCTCGCCGTTCCCGCCCACGTTGTAGGTTTCCCCCAGCTTGCCGCGTTCGATGACGGCGTTGATGGCGGTGCAATGATCGGCCACGAAGAGCCAGTCGCGCACCTGCTGGCCGTCGCCGTAAACCGGGATGGGCCGGCCGGCGAGCGCGTTCAGGATGATCACCGGGATGAGCTTCTCCGGGAACTGGTAGGGCCCGTAGTTGTTGGAGCAGTTGGTGAGAGTCACCGGCAAGCCGTAGGTGCGGTGGTAGGCGCGTACCAGGTGGTCCGAGGACGCCTTGCTGGCGGAATAGGGTGAACTCGGGTCGTAGGGCGTCTTCTCGTGGAAGGCAGGGTCCTCGGGGCCGAGGGAGCCGAACACCTCATCGGTGGAGACGTGGTGGAAGCGGAACGGGCCCGGCTTGCCCTGCCATTCCGCCCGCGCGCACTTCAGGAGCGCATGGGTGCCCAGGATGTTGGTGCGGATGAAGGCGTCGGGCCCGTCGATGGAGCGGTCCACGTGGGACTCGGCGGCGAAATGCGCCACCGTGTCGATCTTCTCTTCGCGCATGAGCTGGCCCACCAGCCCTTCGTCGCAGATGTCGCCCTGCACGAAGCGGAAATTGGCGCCCCCTTCCGCATCCTTGATGTTCAAGCGGCTGCCGGCGTAGGTAAGCGCGTCCAGCACCACCACCCGGTCCTGCGGGTGCTGCTTGAGCCAGTGGTGCGTGAAGTTGGCGCCGATGAAGCCGGCGCCACCGGTAATGAGGAGCTTACGCATTCTTGAGTTCCACGAGCATCTTCTTCAGGTTATCGCGCCAGGGGCCGGGACGGATCCCGAGGGCCGACTCCGTGCTGCTCCGGTCCAGCACGCTGTAGGCCGGCCGCCGGGCCGGCGTCGGGTATTCGGCGCTGGTGATGGGCAGCACTTCCGCCTTGTTCTTCAGGAGCCCCAGCTCCTGTGCCTCTTCGGCGATGGCCACAGCGAAATCGTACCAGCTTGCGGTGCCGGCGTCGGTCCAATGGTGGATTCCGCGGAAATCCCGCTTCGAAGCCGCGGCCCAGAGCGCCGTGGCCACCGAGTCGGCCCAGGTGGGGGATCCGAGCTGGTCCCGCACCACCCTCACCGTGCCGCGCTCGCCCATGAGCCTCAGCATGGTGCGCACGAAATTGTGGCCCTGGGCCGCATACACCCAGGCGGTGCGCAGCACCAGCGCCTCGCCGCGGGAGCGCTCCATGACCCGCCGTTCCCCTTCCAGCTTGCTTCCGCCGTATACACCCAGCGGTGCCGTTGCCGCGTCGGGCCGGTATGGCTCGCGGGCACTCCCGTCGAATACGAAATCCGTGGAGACATGCAGCAGCCGCGCACCCCCTTCCCGGGCCGCTTCGGCGAGATGCCCAGGTCCCTCACCGTTCACGCGCATGGCGAGCGCAGGCTCGCTCTCCGCCTTGTCCACGGCGGTGTAGGCGGCGGCGTTAATGATGAGCTCGGGCGCCAAGTCCGCGACAGCGCGCCGCACCGCGTCCCGATCGCCCACGTCCAGTTCCGAACGGTCGAGCGCCGTGGCTTCGGCGGCGGCGGGCTTTCGCTTGAGCAGGGCGCGGGCCACCTGGCCGCCCTTGCCCGTGACCAGCACCCTCACGGAAAGCAGTCCGCGTCGGCGAGCCGCTTGCCCTGCTGGTCCTTGGCGGAAAGCACCGGGGCACCCTCGATGGGCCAGGAGATACCGAGGGCGGGATCGTCCCAGCGCAGGGTACGTTCGTGCTCCGGCGCGTAGAAATCCGTGCACTTGTAGAAGAACTCGGCAGACTCCGAGAGCACGTAGAAGCCATGGGCGAACCCCGGCGGCACCCAGAGCTGATGCTTGTTCTCCCCTGAAAGGATCGTGGTCACGGCGCGTCCGAAGCTGGGGGAACTCCGGCGGATGTCCACCGCCACGTCGAACACTTCTCCCTGGGTGACCCGCACCAGTTTCCCCTGGGGCTGCTTGATCTGGTAATGCAGGCCCCGCAGGGTGCCCTTCACCGACCGGCTGTAGTTGTCCTGCACGAACCTGATGTCGAGGCCGGCAGCGGCGAACTTGCGCGCTTCCCAGCTCTCGAAGAACCAACCGCGGGCGTCGCCGAATACCTTCGGTTTCACCAGCACCACGTCGGGGATGGCAAGGCGCTCGAACTCCATCAGGACTGGGCCTCGTGCAGCACCTTCATGAGGTACTGGCCGTAGCCGCTCTTCAACAGCGGCTGCGCGAGGCGCTCCATTTGCGCGGCGTCGATGAAGCCCTGGTGGAAGGCCACCTCTTCGGGGCAGGCGATCTTCAGGCCCTGGCGGTTCTCGATGGTCTCGATGAAGTTGGACGCGTCCAAGAGTGATTCGTGGGTACCGGTATCCAGCCAAGCCACGCCGCGGCCGAGCGTCTCCACCTGCAAGCTACCCTTGTTGAGGTAGGACACGTTGCAATCGGTGATCTCGAGCTCACCCCGGGCCGAGGGCTTCAGGGACTTGGCCACGTCCACGATGCCGTTGTCGTAGAAATACAGCCCCGTGACCGCGTAATGGGATTTGGGCTGCTTGGGTTTTTCCTCGATGCCGAGCGCCTTGCCCTGCTTGTCGAAGTGCACCACGCCGTAGCGTTCCGGATCCTTCACGTAGTAAGCGAATACCGTGGCGCCCTTGTGCCGCTTCGCCGCCCGCTTCAGCTGGTCGGTGAAACCCTGTCCGTAGAAGACGTTGTCGCCGAGGATCAGGCAGGCGTTATCGCCGCCGATGAACTTCTCGCCCAGGATGAAGGCCTGGGCGAGGCCGTCGGGACTCGGCTGGACCACGTAGCTCAGGGACAGTCCCCACTGGGAGCCGTCGCCGAGCAGCGCCTTGAACATGGGCAGGTCCGAGGGTGTGGAGATGACGAGAATGTCGCGGATGCCTGCCAGCATCAGGGTCGTGAGCGGGTAATACACCATGGGCTTGTCGTAGATGGGCAGGAGCTGCTTGCTCACCACCCGCGTCACCGGATGCAGACGCGTGCCGGAGCCTCCGGCGAGAATGATGCCCTTGTATTTCATGCGTGAGCTCCCCGGCTCAACCGTGCTTGAGGATTCCCCGGCTCCGCAGGTACTGCATGACCTGGGAAACGCACTCTTCCGCGCTGTCGCGGTCGGAATGCAGGACGACCTCCGGCGTCTGCGGCGCCTCGTAGGGGGCGTCCACGCCGGTGAAATTCCTGATTTCGCCGGCGCGTGCCTTGCGGTACAGGCCCTTCGGGTCGCGCTGCTCGCAGACTTCCAGCGGCGTATCGAGGAACACCTCCATGAATTCGCCCTCGCCCAGGAGCTCGCGCACCAGGCGCCGGTCGGCGCGGAAAGGCGAGATGAAGGCCGTGATCACGATGAGCCCCGCGTCCACGAACAGCCGGGCCACCTCGCCGATGCGGCGGATGTTCTCGACCCGCGCCTCGTCGCTGAACCCCAGGTCCTTATTGAGGCCGTGGCGCACGTTGTCGCCGTCCAATAGATAGGAATGGTAGCCCTCCAGGAACAGCGCCTGCTCCAGGCCGTTGGCCACCGTCGATTTGCCCGAACCGGACAGTCCCGTGAGCCAGATGACGCAGGGCTTCTGGCCCTTCTGGTTGGCGCGCTGCACGCGGTTCACCTTGTGCTCGTGCCATACCACGTTCTCGGACTTGTCCTGCTGCGGCAACTTCAGCGCCTTCGCCACCATGCCGGCGCCCACGGTGCCGTTGGAGAGGCGGTCGATCACGATGAACGCGCCGGTGGAGCGCGACACCGCGTAGGGATCGAAGGCCACGGGCTCGCTGAACGTCACCTTGCACTGGGCAATCTGGTTGAGCTTGAGGTCGTCGGCGAAATCCTTCTCGAGGGTGTTCACGTCCACCACGTAGTGGATCTTCTCGATCACGCCGAACACCGATTTGGCGCCGAGCTTGAAGATGTACTGCTTGCCCGGGAGCATGGGTGCATCCGCCATCCAGATGAGCCAGGCGTCCAGGCTCGAGCCCACGTGGGGGGCGCGCTCGCCGTGCACCAGGATGTCGCCGCGACTCACGTCGATCTCGTCTGCGAGCGTCACGGTCACGGCCATGGGGGCGTGGGCTTCCTCCAGATCGCCCTCGTAGGTGTGGATGGAGGCCACGCGGCTGGCGCGGCGCGAGGGCAGTGCCATGACCGCGTCGCCCTTGCGGATCACACCCGCCGCGAGGGTGCCGCAGAAACCCCGGAAATTCGGGTTGGGGCGGTTCACATACTGCACTGGCAGGCGCAGGTCCTTGAAATTCACGTCGTCCACGATCTCGACGCTCTCCAGGATATCGAGCAGTGTGGGGCCGGCGTACCAGGGCATGCCCTCGCCGCGCCGTGCTACGTTGTCGCCCCGGAGGGCCGACACCGGCACGAAGCGGATGTCCGGCAGATCCAGGGACTTGGCGAGTTCCTTGTAATCGGCGCAGATACGCTCGAACACCGCCTTGTCCCAGCCCATGAGGTCCATCTTGTTCACCGCCACGATCGCGTGGCGGATGCCGAGCAACGAGACGATGAAGCTGTGTCGGCGCGTCTGGGTGAGCACGCCCTTGCGCGCGTCGATGAGGATCACCGCCAGATTGGCGGTGGAGGCACCGGTGGCCATGTTGCGGGTGTACTGCTCGTGTCCCGGCGTGTCGGCGATGATGAACTTGCGCTTGTCGGTGGAGAAGTAGCGGTAGGCCACGTCGATGGTGATGCCCTGCTCGCGTTCCGATTGCAGGCCGTCCACCAGCAGCGCCAGGTCCACGGCCTCGCCGGTGGTGCCGTGCTTCTTGCTGTCCTTCTCCAGCGCGCTCAGGGTATCGTCGTAAATCATGTCGGTGTCGTACAAGAGCCGCCCGATGAGCGTGCTCTTGCCGTCGTCCACGCTGCCGCAGGTGATGAAGCGCAAGAGCTCCTGGCGCTGGTACTGCTTCAGGTAACCCTCGATGTCGCGGCGGATGAAGTCCTGGCGGGCGGCCATCAAAAATACCCCTCGCGCTTCTTCTGCTCCATGGAACCCGCCTGGTCGTGGTCGATCATGCGCCCTTGCCGCTCGGAGGTGCGCGTCAGGAGCATCTCCTGGATGATCTCCGGCACGGTGGTGGCGCTGGAGTGCACCGCGCCCGAGAGCGGATAGCAACCGAGCGTGCGGAAGCGCACCATCTCCTGGCGCGGCTTCTCGCCCGGATTCAGGCGCATGCGTTCGTCGTCCACCATGATGAGCGCACCGTCCCGGTCCACCACCGGGCGCGGCTTGGCGAAATACAGCGGCACCACCGGGATGTTCTCGAGGTGGATGTACTGCCACACGTCCAGCTCGGTCCAGTTGGAGAGCGGGAACACGCGGATGCTTTCGCCCTTGTTGATGCGGCCGTTGTAGAGGTTCCAGAGCTCGGGACGCTGGTTCTTGGGATCCCAGCGGTGGTTGCGGTCCCGGAACGAGTACACGCGCTCCTTGGCGCGGGACTTCTCTTCGTCGCGGCGCGCGCCGCCAAAGGCCGCGTCGAAAGCATGCTTGGTGAGCGCCTGCTTCAAGGACTCGGTCTTCATGATATCGGTGTATTTCTTGCTGCCGTAGTCGAAGGGGTTGACGCCCGCCTTCACGCCCTCCTGGTTCACATGCACGATCAGCTCCACGCCGAGGCGCTTCGCGGTCTCGTCACGGAAGCGGATCATGTCGCGGAACTTCCAGGTGGTGTCGATATGCAGCAGAGGGAACGGCGGCTTGGCCGGATGGAAGGCCTTGAGCGCCAGCTGCAGCATCACCGAGCTGTCCTTGCCGATGGAGTACAGCATCACCGGCCGCTCGAACTCCGCGGCGACCTCGCGGATGATGTGGATGCTTTCGGCTTCGAGCTGCTTGAGATGGCTTAGACGGTAATCCTTCATTCGGATGCGTGCCTTGCAAAAGCCTCAGAACGGGATGTCGTCGTCCTGGAAGTCGCTGCCGGCGGGCTCGGGGGCGGGAGAACTACGGCTCGGGGCCTCGTCGCGCATGCGGTCACCGCCGCCCTGACCGGAGCGGCCGCCGAGCATCTGCATCTCGTCCACCATGATCTCGGTGACGTAGTGCTTCTGCCCTTCTTTCTCGTAGTCACGTGTGCGCAAGCGCCCTTCGATGTAGATCTGCTGGCCCTTGCGCACGTACTCGCCGACGATCTCCGCCAGGCGGTTATAGAAGGTGAGTTTGTGCCACTCGGTGCGCTCCTTCTTCTCGCCGGTCTGCTTGTCCTTCCAGCTTTCGTTGGTGGCCGCCGTGAGGTTTACCACCGCGCCGCCCGAGGGCATGTACTTAACCTCCGGGTCCTTGCCCACCGTCGCCACCAGGATCACCTTGTTGATGCCGCGTGCCATACGCCCTGCTCCGTGGGGCCCTTAGGGCCCATGATGCCGTGAAAGTCGCTCATTTTACTTGTCTGGACGGCCCCAGGTCACGGTATTTCGCTCCGCGACGGAGGACGGGAAGTACCCTAAGCGGCGTTTTGCGCCGGACTGGGGGGAAGGCGTAAACTCGAATGTTCGCTCCCGACCGAGGTTCATTCCCGTCCATGGCTCTCGACACCATCCGCGTCCGCGGCGCCCGCACCCACAACCTGGCCAATGTAGACGTAGACCTGCCGCGCGACCGGCTCATCGTCATCACCGGGCTTTCCGGTTCCGGCAAATCCTCCCTGGCCTTCGACACCATCTACGCCGAGGGCCAGCGCCGCTATGTGGAATCCCTCTCGGCCTACGCCCGCCAATTCCTCTCCATGATGGAGAAGCCGGACGTGGACCACATCGAGGGGCTCTCGCCGGCCATTTCCATCGAGCAGAAATCCACCTCCCACAACCCCCGTTCCACCGTGGGCACGGTGACGGAGATCTACGACTATCTGCGCCTGCTGTATGCCCGGGCCGGCGTCCCGAGCTGCCCTGACCACCACATCGACCTCACGGCCCAGACCGTGAGCCAGATGGTGGACCAGGTGCTGGCGCTGCCCGAAGACACCAAGCTCCTGCTGCTCGCCCCGGTGGTGCACGAGCGCAAGGGCGAGCACGTGGAACTCATGGCGGAACTGCGGGCCCAGGGCTTCGTGCGCGCCCGCATCGACGGCGCGGTGGTGGAGCTGGACAAGCCGCCCAAGCTCGACCTCCGCCGCAAGCACAGCATCGAGGTGGTGGTGGACCGCTTCAAGGTGCGCCCGGATGTGAACCTGCGCCTGGCCGAGTCCTTCGAGACGGCCTTGAGATTGGCCGACGGCATCGCCCACATCGCCTTCATGGACGAGCCCAAGAAACCGGAACTCACGTTTTCCTCCAAATTCGCCTGCCCCGTCTGCGGTTATTCCCTCTCGGAGCTGGAGCCGCGGCTGTTCTCCTTCAACAACCCCGTGGGCGCCTGCCCCGGCTGCGACGGCCTGGGCGTCCGGCAGTTCTTCGACCCGGCAAGGGTGGTGACTCAGCCTCATCTGTCGCTCGCCGGCGGTGCGGTGCGCGGCTGGGACCGGCGCAATGCCTATTACTTCTCCCTCATCCAAAGCCTCGCCCGCCACTATAAGTTCGATATCGAAACCCCCTTCGAGGAGCTGCCGGAACGCATCCGCAAGCTGATCCTGCAGGGCAGCGGGGACGAGGAGATCGCCTTCACCTACGTGAACGAGCGCGGCGGCCGGAGTACCCGGCGCCATGCCTTCGAGGGCGTGCTCCCCAACATGGAGCGCCGTTACCGGGAGACCGAGTCCATAATGGTGCGGGAGGAGCTCGCCAAGTACCTGAGCGCCCGCCTCTGCCCGGATTGCGGCGGCACACGCCTGAAGCGCGAGGCTCGCAACGTGTTCGTGGCGGGCGAAAGCCTGCCCGCCATCACCGGTCGCTCCGTGGGTGACACCCTCGCCTTCTTCGACAAGCTGGATCTCCCCGGCCGGCGCGGCGAGATCGCCGCCAAGATCGTGAAAGAGATCCGCGCGCGGGTATCCTTCCTCGTCAACGTGGGCCTGGATTACCTCACGCTCGACCGCAGCGCCGAGACCCTCTCGGGCGGCGAGGCCCAGCGCATCCGCCTGGCGAGCCAGATCGGTTCGGGGCTGGTCGGGGTGATGTATATCCTCGATGAGCCTTCCATCGGCCTGCATCAGCGGGACAACGACCGGCTGCTCAAGACCCTGACACGCCTCAGGGACATCGGCAACACCGTCATCGTGGTGGAACACGACGAGGACGCCATCAAGAGCGCGGACCACGTGCTGGACATGGGCCCGGGTGCGGGCGTGCACGGCGGCAAGGTCGTCGCCCAAGGCACGCCCGAGGACATCGCCGCCAATTCCGCCTCCCTCACGGGCCAGTACCTCTCGGGCCGGCGCAAGATCGCGGTGCCGGAGCGGCGTCTGGAGCCCAACCGGAAGCGGCAACTCCGCGTGCGGAATGCCCGCGGCAACAATCTCAAGGGCATCGACGTGGAGATCCCGCTGGGGCTCATGACCTGCGTCACCGGCGTGTCCGGTTCCGGGAAGTCCACGCTCATCAACGACACCCTGTACCGTTTCGCCGCCCGCCGCCTCAACGACGCCTCCGAGGAGGCCGCCCCCTGCGACGGCATCGACGGCCTGGAGCAGATCGACAAGGTCATCGACATCGACCAGTCCCCCATCGGCCGAACTCCCCGTTCCAACCCGGCCACCTACACCGGCCTGTTCACGCCCATCCGCGAGCTTTTCGCCGAGGTGCCGGAAGCCCGCTCCCGGGGCTACAACCCGGGGCGCTTCAGCTTCAACGTGAAGGGCGGGCGCTGCGAGGCCTGCCAGGGAGACGGCGTCATCAAGGTGGAGATGCACTTCCTGCCGGACATCTACGTGGCCTGCGACGTCTGCAAGGGCAAGCGCTACAACCGCGAGACCCTGGATGTTCGCTACAAGGGCAAGAACATCAGCGAAGTGCTGGAGATGACCGTGGAGGATGCGCTGGAGTTCTTCAGCGCCGTGCCTTCCGTGGCCCACAAGCTCCAGACCCTGACCGCCGTGGGCCTCACCTACGTGAAGCTGGGCCAGAACGCCACCACCCTCTCGGGCGGCGAGGCCCAGCGGGTGAAGCTCGCCCGGGAGCTCTCCAAGCGGGACACCGGCAGCACGCTCTATATATTGGATGAACCCACCACGGGCCTGCATTTCCACGACATCGAGCAGCTCCTGGGCGTGCTGAAGCAACTCCGGGACGGCGGCAGCACCGTGGTGGTCATCGAGCACAACCTGGACGTCATCAAGACCGCCGACTGGATCGTGGACCTCGGCCCCGAGGGCGGCGGCGGCGGCGGAACCGTGGTGGCGACCGGCACCCCGGAAGACGTGGCCGCCCACCCCGCCTCCTACACCGGTGGCTTCCTCAAGCAGGCCCTGGGACTCGCCAAGTCGGCCCCGCGCAAGCGGCGCACCGGCTCATGAGTCCGGGCGACCCCAAGCCGCGTACCACCGGTGCTGGCGAGGGCCTGAAGCCCGGTGACGACCATTACCGCGCCTACGTGGGTCCGCCCCAGGACTACGACCTGGTCTCGGCCATGACTTTCAATCTGCTGACCTGCGCGGGCCTGCGTCAACACCACCGGTTGCTCGACATCGGCTGCGGCTCGCTGCGCAGCGGCCGCCTATTCATCCCCTATCTTGTCGCCGGTAACTACGTCGGTATCGAACCCAATACCTGGCTGGTGCAGGACGGCATCCTAAACGAGACCGGCGAAGACCTCATCCGTCTCAAGAAACCGCTGTTCTCACACGCGATGACGCTGGAAGAGTTCCGGGAACCGTTGCAACTCGATTATGCCGTCGCCCAATCCATCTTCAGCCACACCTCCTTGCGCATCCTGGAGGGTTGGCTCAGGGACTGCGCCTTCCACCTCAAGGAAAGCGGTGCACTTTTCGCCACCTTCCTGGAAGGCGATACAGACTACGCGGGCGATGACTGGGTGTATCCGGGCTGCGTGAGCTTCAAACCCTCCACGCTGGAGAAGCTCGCGACGAAATACGGCTTGCGTTTTCTGCGGCTCGACTGGTATCACCCGCGCCAGCGCTGGGCGCTGTTCGCCAAACCGGGATTCGACCTCGCCCTGGTGGCGGACGGCAAACCTTCCTGGAACCGCGCGGCGGCAAACCGAAAGTAGGCGAAGGAAACATGCGTCACAAGCATCTCTTCATCATCACCATGCCGTTCTCGGGCTCGACCCTGCTTGTCTCGCTGCTCGGCACTTCGCCCAAGCTGTCGCTATTCAATACCGACCAGCACGAGGGCACCAAGCTGCCTGGGGTCTTCGATCTGCTGAAGAGCGAGTACCCGGTGCCCTACAACCCCGCGCCCTGGGGCTATCTGAAACGCTTATATATGCGCCACTGGGACCTAACGAAGCCGGTGCTGGTGGAGAAAGGGCACTACCCCAAGGACGTGGAACGGCTCGTAGAGCATTTCCCCAACGCCCACTTCATCATCATGGCACGCAACCCCTACGCCTGGTGCGAAAGCATGCGCCGGCGCGCCAAGAATCCCCCGGGCTACGACGAGCTCGCGCTCATCTGGGCGCGCCAGTGCGCCTGGCACATCCACAATATCCAGAGTCAGAAAAAGGTGCTGCACTTCACCTACGAGGAGCTCTGCGACAGCACCGGCGGGGTCCTGAAGCGCCTTGGGCGCTTCATGCCGGAACTCAAGGGCCTCGATGCCGGCCGGGAATTCAAGGTGCATTCGACGCTCGGCAAGGGCAAGAGCCGGATCACCAACACCAATGCTGGGGCCATCGCTCGCCTCACGCCGGACGACATCGCGGCCATCACCACGGTGCTCAAGCCCTATGCCGACATCCTGGAGTTCTTCGGCTATTCCCTGCTCTAGGCGGGCTCAGGCCTTGACGAGGTTCCCGGCGGTCTGCCGGTAGCGCCCACGGGTATCCACCACGAGCTTCGCGTGGGCGCCGATCAAGGCGTAATCGAAGGCGTCGTGGTCCGTGGCCAACAGCACCAGGTCGAAGTCCGCCAGGGATTTCTCCGTGAGCGTGGTGCTCGCGAGGTCGAAGCGGTGCTCGCGCATCCTCGGGAACCGGGGCACGAAGGGGTCCGAATACGCCACCTCGGCGCCCCGCTCCCGCAGGAGTTCCATGATCTCCACCGCCGGGGACTCGCGGGTGTCATCCACGTTCTTCTTGTAGGCGATTCCGAGCACCAATACCCGGCTGCCTTTCAGTGCCTTGCCGTGGGCGTTGAGCGCCGCGGCTGCCTTGTCCACCACCCACTCGGGCATGCGGCTGTTCACCTCACCGGCGAGGCGGATGAAGCGGGTGTCCACGCCGTATTCCAGCGCTTTCCAGGTGAGATAGAAGGGATCGATGGGGATGCAGTGTCCGCCCAGCCCGGGCCCGGGATAGTACGGTACGAAACCGAAGGGCTTGGTGGCCGCCGCCTCGATCACCTCGTGGATATCGATGCCCATCTTGTCGGCCACGATCTTCATCTCGTTCACCAGGCCGATGTTGATGGCCCGGTGGATGTTCTCCAAGAGCTTGGTCATCTCCGCGGTGCGCAAGCTGGAAACGGGCACCACCTTATCGATAACGCCTGAGTAAAGCGCGATGGCGACTTCCTTGCAGGTGGGCGTGAGGCCCGAGACCACCTTGGGGATGGTCTGGGTGTGGAAGCTCTTGTTGCCCGGGTCTTCCCGCTCCGGTGAATACACCACGAAGCAATCCACACCGGGCTTGAGTCCCGCGGCCTCCACCACCGGCACCACCAGCTCCTCGGTGGTGCCGGGATAGGTGGTGCTCTCCAGGGAGACCACCTGCCCCGCTCGCAGGTTCGGCTGCAAGGCCGCCATGGTGTTCGCGATGAAGCTCACATCCGGCTCGTGGTGTTTCCCGAGGGGGGTGGGCACGCAGATGATGAGCGCGTCGCAGTCCTTGGCCGCGGCGAAGTCGTGGCTGGCCTTGAACCTGGCCTGCACCGCCTTGGACACCCGCCCCGAGGGGATCTGCGCGATGTAGCTCTGCCCCTTATTCAGGGCCTCCACCTTGGCGGCATCGATGTCGAGACCGGTCACCGGGTACCCGGCCTCGCTGAAGCGCAGCGCCAGGGGCAGACCCACGTAGCCCAGGCCCACCACGCCGATGCGGGCGCTCTTGTCCTTCAGCTTCTTCGTGAGGGCCTGTTGCGCGGACATGCTGGGGAATCCCTAGGGCGGCGGCGGGATTTAAGCGGTCCCGCTCGGGATGCCTATGATAATCTGCCGGGGCCCCGGCTGCCCTGGATGGGAAACCTTAGATGAGCCCGAACGCCTGGATCTCGCTGGCGGTCACCCTGGCCTGCCTCGTCACCCTCGCCACCACCCAGTTCGGCACCGACCTCGTCATGATGGGCGGCCTCACGGTGCTGATGCTCGCCCAGGTCATCGGCCCGACGGACGCGCTCTCGGGCTTCGCCAACGAAAGCCTCATCAGCATCGGCGCCCTCTACGTGCTGGCGGCGGGCCTGCGCGAGACCGGCGCCCTCAACCAGGTGGTGGGGCGCCTCTTCGGCCGCCCCGCCTCCGCCACCGAGGCCCAGGCGCGCATGATGCTGCCCGTAGCCTTCATGGGCGCGTTCATGAACTCGACCCCCTTGGTGGCCTCGTTCCTGCCCTACGTCTCCGACTGGGCGCGGCAGTGCCGCCTCTCGCCCTCCAAGCTCATGATCCCGCTCTCCTACGCCGCCATCTTCGGTGGCACCTGCACGCTCATCGGCACCAGCACCAACCTGGTGGTGAACGGCCTCCTGACCCAGCAGGCGCACCTGCCCGGCATGGGGTTCTTTCAGCTCGCCTGGATCGGCCTGCCCTGCGCGGTGCTCGGCATCGCCTACGTGCTGTACGTGGGCCGCTGGCTCCTGCCGGAGCGCATCCCGGTATTCGGCCAGACGCCCAACGCCCGGGAGTACACCGTGGAGATGATGGTGGCCAAGGGCAGTCCCCTGGCGGGCCAGACCATCGCCGCGGCGGGCCTGCGCGGGCTGCCCGGCCTCTACCTCGTGGAGATCGAGCGCGACGGCGAAGTCATCCCCGCGGCGGGACCCGAGGAAGTCCTGAAGGGCGGCGACCGGCTGGTGTTCGCCGGCGTCACCGAATCGGTGGTGGACCTGCAGCGCATCAAGGGCCTCACCCCCGCCACCAACCAGGTGTTCAAGCTGGACGCACCGCGCACGGCGCGCATGCTCATCGAGGCGGTGGTGGCGCCGAACTGCCCGATCGTCGGCAAGACCATCCGCGAAGGCCAGTTCCGAACGGTGTACAAGGCGGTCGTCATCGCCGTGGCGCGCCACGGCAGGCGCATCGAGGGCAAGATCGGCGACATCGTGCTGCGCGAGGGCGACACGCTCTTGCTCGAGACCGACCGGGAATTCCCCGCCCGGCACCGCGACTCCCGCGACTTCCTGCTGCTGCATTCCCTGGAGGGCGCGGTGGTGCCGCGCCACGAACGCAGCTGGATCGCCTGGAGCATCCTCCTCGGCCTCATCCTCGCCAAGGCCTTCAACCTGCTGCCGCTCTCCACCGCCGCCTTCCTGGCGGCGGGACTCATGATCGGCACCCGTTGCCTCAGCATCTCCGCGGCGCGCCGCAGCGTGAACTACGAGGTCTTGATCGCCATCGGCGCGTCCTTCGGCATCGGCAAGGCCCTGGAAACGAGCGGCGCAGCCTCCGCCATCGCCCACAGCCTCCTCGCCCTCGCCCACAGTGACCCGCTGTGGCTCTTGGCCGCCATTTACGGCGGCACCATGCTGCTCACGGAAGTCGTGACCCACAACGCGGCGGCGGTGATCGTGTTTCCCATCGCCCTCGCCACCACCCAGGCGCTGGGCCTCAACTTCACGCCCTTCGTCATGGCCATCACCATGGCGGCCTCCGCGAGCTTCGCGACTCCCATCGGTTACGCCACCAACCTCATGGTCTACGGCCCCGGCGGCTACCGTTTCAGCGACTTCCTCCGCTTCGGCATCCCCTTGAACCTGATGATGTGGGTGGTGACGGTCACCATCATCCCGAGGGTGTGGCCGCTCGTTGCGAACTAAAAAAGAAACCGGGCTTTCGCCCGGTTCCTTTTTTGCGGCTTTTGGTTCTTGAACCGCGGATTACTTCTCGGTCTTCTTGGCCGCCTTCTTGGCGGGCTTCTTCGCGGCCTTTTCCGCCTTGGCCGGCTTCTCGGCCTTGGCGGCCTTCTTCGCGGGCTTGGCTTCCTTGGCGGGCTTGTCGGCCTTCGCCTGCTTCTCCGCCTTCGCGGGTTTCTCGCCCTTGGCCGGTTTGTCGGCCGCCGCCGGCACCGCCAGCGGCGCGCGGTCCACGAGCTGCACCACCGCCATGGGGGCGTTGTCGCCCGGACGCAGGCCGTGGCGCAGGATGCGGAGATACCCGCCCGGACGCGTCTTGTAGTGGGGCCCCAGGTCCGTGAACAGCTTCACCACCACGTCGCCGTCACGCAGGCGGTCGAAAGCCAGGCGGCGCTTGGCCACGTTGTCCTCTTTCGCGAGGGTGATGAGCGGCTCCACCACGCGGCGGAGTTCCTTCGCCTTCGGCACGGTGGTGCGAATGGTCTCGTAGCGCAGCAGCGCCGAGGCCATGTTGC
>JBLNDO010000080.1:0-5398 GCA_050261675.1 Bacillota bacterium | reverse complement strand
TTGATGCCCAGCCCGCCCTTGAGGGGGGCGTTTCCGCAGGCGGTCATTAGCCCCGCTGCCAGCAGCAGGGTCCCGAGATAAGCCATGAGTTTGGCGGATTTCATGCGGTTCTCCGTATCCGTTATGCGGCCGCGGAGGGCCCGCAGCCGTCGATTCAGCCGATATTATGACTTCAAGTGCATACGCCGGACAGGGGCCGACCCTCTGCGGCCCGAGTAGGTGATAAAACGCAGGTGCCGCGCGGCGGTGGACAGGCTCTACCCCTTGTGGCGCGCGGGGTCTATGCTTTAAGCATGCGCAATACCACAACCAAACCCGTACTCTTGGGCGTGCTCTTGGCACTGCTCGCCGGCTGTGCGTCCCTCGCCGCCAGCGAGCACGAGCACATACTGCAAGTCGCCTTGCGAGACGATCAGGCGTGCATGGCCAAGGGGTTCAAATACCCTGATCCCATCTACGTCAGTTGCCGCATGCAACTGCAGGATGACCGGCTGCACCAGGACTGGCTGAACCTGCAACTCATGCGCCAGACGCAGGTGCAGCCCACCGGGGTGCCCGCGCCCTATTCGCCGCGCGAGCAATACCGCCCCCTGAATCGGGACCACTACGATTGTCAGCAGGTCATCGAAGACAAGCACGAATACATCCTGTGTGACGCGACGGATGCCAAAGACCAGCAACCCTAAATCCCCCGGTTCCACCCTCTATCCGCGCATCTATTCCGCCGTCCGCCGCATTCCCAAAGGGCGGGTCAGCACCTACGGGCGCATCGCGCGCCTCGTGGGTGCCCCCGGTCCACGGGTGGTGGGCTACGCCATGGCCGCGCTACCCATCGGTTCGACCGTCCCCTGGCAGCGTGTGGTGAACCACAAGGGTGAGATCAGCTTGCGTAAGGGGGGCGGCGGCGAGATCCGTCAGCGGCGTTTGTTGGAAGCCGAGGGGGTCCGATTCAGCCTTCGCGGGCGAATCGATTTAAAACAGTACGCTTGGCCTTAACTCTTATTTTTCAATGAGTTAGTGAATATTTGCATTTAACTATTGTGTAGTCTACACTATTAACAAATTAATAGTATTGGGCACTACACAGTGGACGAGCAGGACGAAGAACTCCAACACGGCCAGCAGCGCAAGTTCCAGAAGGAACTGAACGCCGGCATCGTCTCCTTGGTGCTGCTCTCCATCCTCGCGGCCGCCAAGGAACCCCTTTACGGCTACCAGATCGCCAAGCAGCTCGAGCGCGAAGGCGCGGACATCATGAAGCAGGGCACCCTCTATCCCGTGCTCCGCTCCCTCTGCGCGGGCGGATTTCTGGACAGCCAGGTGGAACCCTCCGTCTCTGGTCCGCCGCGCCGTTATTACCGCATCACCGACGCGGGCCGTACCGTGCTCGCCCAGTGGAAATCCGCCTGGGACACCACCCGGGACTTCGTAGACTCCATCCTTGAAGGACCCTCGCCATGAGTAAGCCCTTACCCCGCTCCATCCAGGAGTACCTGGATCAGCTCCACGCCGAACTCCAGGGCGCGGACCCTGCGCTCATCCAGGATGCCCTCTATGATGCCGAGGAATACATCCGCGGCGAGATGGACTCCAACCGTGGCAAGACCGAGGAGCAGGTTCTCGCCGCCATCGCCGCGAGCTACGGCGCGCCGGAGGAAGTGGCCGAGGCCTACCGCAACACCGAAGCCAAGGTGCAACAGGCCCTGCGCACCCCGCGGCCTAAGAAACGGGAAACCGCACTCGGGAAGTTCTTCGGCGTGTACGCCGACCCGCGGGCGTACACCTCCCTCTTTTACATGCTGCTTGCCTTCGTCACCGGCATCTTCTATCTCACCTGGACCGTCGCCGGCCTCGGCATGTCCGCCGGATTCATGGTGCTCATCATCGGCATCCCCTTCCTGCTCGTATACCTCGGCAGCACCCGGCTGATTTCCTTCATCGAAGGCCGCATCGTCGAAGTGATGCTGGGCGTGCGCATGCCACGGCGGCCCGTGCATCCCGGCGGCGGTTCGCGCCCCATGAAGCAGCGCATCATCGAGATCTTCACCGACCGCCGCACCTGGAGCACGTTCCTCTATATGCTCCTGCAATTCGGCCTCGGTACCCTGTATTTCTGCGTCATCGTCACCTGGGCCAGTCTCGCGCTCTCGATGATTCTGGCGCCCTTCGAATTTTGGCTGCCCAATGAGATCTGGTTCAGCATTGACGGGGTCAGCTTCCACAACGTCCCCTGGTATGTCACCCCGTTCATGTCGGCCTTGGGCGTGATCCTGCTCACCGGGCTCCTGCACTTCGCCAAGGGTGTGGGCTGGCTCCACGGCCATCTCGCCAAGCACCTCTTGGTGATGGCCGATTGACGCAAAAGGCCGGGTAGTTTGTGCTGCCCGGCCTTTCCTGTTTCTGTGATCGATTGCCGGATTTTCCGCGCCGCCCGGCCGAGACTTGTCTCATGCGCCGCCTGGGCCTGCTTTCCATATTTCTGCTTCTCGCCGCCTGCGCCGCTCTCCCGCCGGCGGGGCCGCCCCCGGACAAGGCATTGGTCCATGTCTACCGCCGCGCCTTGCCCCCGGGCCCGCCCGAGATCGCGCTTTTTGATGGCGCCCAACCCATGGGTCATCTGACGGCGGGCAGCCTCCTCGACTATCTCACCGTGCCGGGACCGCGTCTCTTCAAGGCCGAAGCCCAGGGCCTGGGCAGCCTTCCTTATGCCACCACCCTCACCGGTGGACGCACTTATTGGTTCATGATCTATGTCTTGGGTGACCAATTGAGAGGCAACGTCACCCTTGCCCCCATGGACGAAGCGACCGCCGAAAAGCAGATGGCCGCGCTGAAACCCGCGCAGCCTTAGACCTTACGCACCAGTTTGTCCACTTTCGGCCTGTCCTGAAGCCACGTGCACATCACCGTGAGGGTGCCGATGCGTCGTTTCGCATGCATGGCGTTCACCTCTTCTTCGGTGTGTGCGGGGTCCAGCGGGATGAGGGTATCCACCGATTCCTTGTTGCGCAGCAGATATTCCACTTCGCTCATCTGCTTCCCGTTGGCGCTCGGGAATTTGATCTCATATTCCCCGGAGAGCGTGTCGCCATGGGCATCCGGTGGAGGCTGCAGCATTCGGTAGCGGAAGAAGGGCGAGGAAAGCACCACCGTGCGCCCGGTGAAGTTCCGGAACTCCAGGTGGATGTGGGAAGGGAAAATGTGCCGGCTGTTGCGCACGAAGCGGATATTGAAGTTGAGATTGCGGATGCGCCGGCGCGGGAAATAGATCAGCTTCATGCCGATCACGAAGGAAATGCCGAGCAGGAGGAACTGCAGGATGCCCCAGACGCCGTACTCGTTGGACCAGTGCAGGAAATCTCCCAGGCTTTTGAGCTTGTCCATGAAGGCGGAAAGGTCCATGGAACGGGGTCCTGGGAGGTCGGCGTGCCGGGGACCTTAACCTAACCCATAAGGCCGCTGTGAAGGGTTAAATATGGGGAGTGGATATAGGAATCGAGAAATGCGTCACTTGTTCCACGCCGCTACGCATTTCTCCGCGCTGCGCCCCACCACATAGCCCCCGAGTCCGATCTTGATGAGCGCCCAGAGATCCGGCGGTGTATCCAGCAGGAGCTTGTAGGAAGGCGCGAAAAGCCCGAGGTAGGGGGCGATGATGTAGTTGTTCGCCACGATCACGACGAATACGAGCATCGTCATCGGTCGCCAGTTGCGCTGCAGCCAGCTCTCCCCCTTTGCCTCTGCCGTCACGATGCCCGCCTGCGCCTGCAAAGCCTCGGCGTCCGCCGAGAGCACTGCTGTCTGGATGCTCGCCTTGAGCCGCGCGCTCAGGTCCTGATCGGGGATCGCCTTGTCCACTTCCTTGAATACCCCGGGAAGGATGAGGTTCGCCACCGTCGCTAGAAGATTCATTTCAATACCCCCACGTAGGCGTCCAGGCGATCCACCCGGCCGAGCCAGCCCTTCAGGAACTGTGCCTGGTCCGGATGCCCCTGCACCCATGCCTGGTACCAATTGCGCCGCAGGCCGTTGTACGACTGCCAGAGCGTGCCCTTGTCCTAGGCTGCCACCGCGGCCGCCGTTCCGGGGCCGTAGACCCCGTCCGCGGTGACCTTCAACGCCTGTTGCAAGGTAACGATGGCGCCCTTCACCCCGTGGTTAACGCACCAATCGAAGTGGCACACCGAACGCGCGGAACTGAGGGCGTCGCAATGGGCCGGCGCCCAGTACATCAGGTTATAGATGGCCTGGACCTCGGCGTCGGAAATGAGCTTTACGCTCTGTCGAGGTTGTTTCTGGCTGTCCCGCCAGGCGTCATACGTCGCTTGGGTGACCCCATGATTGGTGGCCCCGCCGTGATCCGCGGGATTGTCCACGTATCCACCCTCTTCCTTCAGGGTGAATTGCAGCGCCGTCGTGAGCATAGGAGATGTCATCCGTGTCCCCTCCCTATGAATAGACCTCCGATCAGGCCGCCCAGAGAAAGCAGCCCTGCCCAGAGCAATGCCAGGAGCTTCGTCGCCCCTCGCTGGCGATTATGCGCTGCCAGGAGGGCTTTCACATCTTCTTTCACTTCCGACAAATCCGTCCGCAGACCTTTGAGCTCAGTTTCGACTGCTGTGAGACGTTCCGCGGCAATAATGCGTTCCCCATACGTAATCTGGGACATCATGTTTTCCTCAATGACTTCACCTATTATGGAGACTATGAGAGGTGCGTTGTTGTGAAACAATTAAGCGTGTTCGTTTTATTTGCAATCTTGTCTATTGGTGGATTGGCTGCTGAGCCAACGCTCCCTACTGTAAAAATAATCGGTGATAGCATCAGCAAAGGGTATTTACCGACTGTGCTGACCCGCCTTCGAATTTTCGGTCCAGGTTGAATATCCCTAAACTACTCGAAACGGGAGATTTCAGCCATGCCGAGGAAGCGATTTTCATCCGAGGAGATTGTAGCCAAGCTGCGTGAGGCCGACGTGCTGCTGGCCCAGGGCCATTCGGTGGCCGAGGTCTGCAAGCAGCTCATGGTGTCTGAGAAGACCTACTTCCGCTGGCGCAAGGAATTCGGGGGTCTAAAGCTCGACCAGGTGCGCCGGATGAAGGAACTTGAGCAGGAGAACGCGAGGCTTAGGAAGGCGGTCTCCGACCTCACCATCGACAACCAGATCCTCAAAGAGGTGGCCAAGGGAAACTTCTAAGCCCGGCCCGTTGCCGAGCGGCGGTAGCGCACGTCAGAGCGTGCCTGCCCCGCTCGGAACGACGGATCTGCCGGGCGTTGGCGATCCACCGCTCCAGCCTGCGCTATATCCCCCAGCCACGGGAGGATGAAGCGCCCTTGACCCAGGCGGTGCTGCGCCTGGCGAGCCAGTACGGCCGCTACGGCTACCGCCGGGTCACGG
>JBLNDO010000079.1:0-30077 GCA_050261675.1 Bacillota bacterium | reverse complement strand
TCGAGCGCGAGATCGATCCCAAGGCCCACAAGGCGCTGCTCGACGAGCTCGCCGGGCAGATCCACTAAGGGCAGGCCATGGCCGAGAGCATCACCCTAGCCCGTCCCTACGCCAAGGCGGTTTTCGAGATCGCCAAAGAGAAGGGCGCGCTTGACCGCTGGAGCAAGATACTCTCCGTGCTGGCGGACCTGAGTGCCGATTCGAGCGTGCAGGCCATGCTCACCTCGCCCAAGGCTTCCGCTCCGGTGCGCGCCGAGGTGTTCGCGGACCTCGCCGGCAAGGCAGGCCAGCCGCTGGACCAGCAGGGCCGGAACTTCGTGCGGCTTCTGGCGGACTACCGCCGCCTCGCCTTGCTCCCCGAGATCGCCGCCGACTTCGAGCGCCTGCGGGCCGAGGCGGAGAACACGCTGGACGTGGAGCTCCGAGCGGCGCTGCCGGTGGATGCGGTGGAGCAGAAGCGCATCGGCGAAGCCCTGCAGAAGAAACTCGGCCGCAAGATCGCGCTCAAGTACGTGGAAGACAAGACGCTCATCGGCGGTGCGGTGCTCCGCGCCGGCGACCTCGTCATCGACGGCTCGGTGCGCGAGAAGCTCTCGCGCCTTGCGGCCGCGCTGACACACTAATTCACATTCAAGGACTTCGAGGGTCCGATCATGCAACTCAATCCTTCGGAAATCAGCCAGCTCATCAAGCAGCGCATCGAGAAGTTCGATGCCGAAGCCGAGGCCCGCAACGTGGGCACGGTGGTGAGCGTGACGGACGGCATCGTCCGCATCCACGGCCTGAACGCCTCGCAGTACGGCGAAATGCTGGAGTTCCCCAAGAACACCTTCGGCCTGGCCTTGAACCTGGAGCGCGACTCCGTGGGCGCCGTGGTGCTGGGTGACTACAAGCACATCCGCGAGGGCGATTCCGTGAAGACCACGGGCCGCATCCTGGAAGTGCCGGTGGGCAAGGAGCTCCTGGGCCGCGTGGTGAACTCCCTCGGCCAGCCCATCGACGGCAAGGGCCCCATCACCGCCAAGATGACCTCGCCCATCGAGAAGGTGGCGCCGGGCGTGATCGCGCGCAAATCCGTGGGCCAGCCGGTGCAGACCGGCTTGAAGGCCATCGACTCCATGGTGCCGATCGGCCGCGGCCAGCGCGAGCTCATCATCGGCGACCGCCAGACCGGCAAGACCGCGGTGGCGATCGACACCATCATCAACCAGAAGGGCAAGGACCTGTTCTGCATCTACGTGGCCATCGGCCAGAAGAACTCGTCCATCTCCAACGTGGTGCGCAAGCTCGAGGAAGCGGGCGCAATGGAATACACCGTGGTGGTGGCGGCCTCCGCCTCCGAGTCCGCGGCCATGCAGTACATCGCGCCCTATGCGGGCTGCGCCATGGGTGAGTACTTCCGCGACCGCGGCATGGACGCGCTCATCATCTATGACGACCTCACCAAGCAGGCCTGGGCCTACCGCCAGGTGTCGCTGCTGCTGCGCCGCCCACCGGGCCGCGAAGCCTACCCCGGCGACGTGTTCTACCTGCACTCGCGCCTGCTGGAGCGCGCCGCGCGCGTGAACGCCGACTACGTGGAGAAGTTCACCGAAGGCAAGGTGAAGGGCAAGACCGGTTCGCTGACCGCGCTGCCCATCATCGAGACCCAGGCGGGCGACGTGTCTGCGTTCGTGCCCACCAACGTGATCTCCATCACCGACGGCCAGATCTTCCTGGAGACCGACCTGTTCAACTCCGGCATCCGTCCCGCCATCAACGCCGGCATCTCGGTGTCCCGCGTGGGCGGCGCCGCCCAGACCAAGATCATCAAGAAGCTCGGCGGCGGCGTGCGCCTGGCGCTGGCCCGCTTCCGCGAGCTCGCGGCCTTCGCGCAATTCGCCTCGGACCTGGACGAAGCCACCCGCAAGCAGCTCGAGCGCGGCCGGCGAGTCACCGAGCTCATGAAGCAGAAGCAGTACTCACCGCTGTCCATAGCCGACATGGCGCTATCCCTGTACGCCGCTAACGAGGGTTACCTGGACGACGTGGACGTGAAGAAGATCGTGGCCTTCGAAGCCGGCCTGCACAGCTACTTCCACTCCAAGTTCGGCGCGCTGCGCGACAAGATCAATTCCTCCGGCGACTACGACAAGGAGATCGAGGCCGGATTGAAGAAGGCGGTCGAAGACTTCAAGAAGACCCAGGCCTAACAGGAAGCGGACAGCACGATGGCAAGCCCGAAGGAAATCCGGACGCAGATTAAGAGCATCCGGAGCACCCAGAAGATCACCAAGGCCATGGAGATGGTCGCGGCGAGCAAGATGCGCAAGGTGCAGCAGCGCATGGCGGCTTCGCGCCCCTATGCCGAGCGCATGCGCAAGGTGATCGGCCATCTCGCCAAGGCCAACCCCGAGTACCGTCATCCCTTCATGGTGGAGCGCGAGGTGAAGCGCGTGGGTTTTATCGTGATCTCCACGGACCGCGGCATGTGCGGCGGTCTCAACGTGAACCTGTTCAAGACCACGGTGGCGGCCATCCGCCCCTGGAGCGAGAAGGGCGTCGAGCTCGACTACTGCATCCTGGGCGCCAAGGCCGTGGCCTTCTTCCGCCGTTTCGGCGGCAAGGTGCTGGCCCAGGCGACGCATCTGGGCGATACGCCCCACGTGAACGACCTCATCGGCACCGTGAAGGTGATGCTGGACGCCTACAAGGACGGCAAGATCGACCGGCTCTACCTCATCAACAACGTGTTCGTGAACACCATGAGCCAGAAGGCCACGGTGAGCCAGCTCCTGCCCACCGAGCCCCTCGAAGACGAGGCCCTGGCGGACCACTGGGATTACCTCTACGAGCCCGAGGCCCGCGAGCTCCTGGACAGCGTGTTGACGCGCTACGTGGAGTCGCAGGTATACCAGGGCGCCGTGGAGAACGCGGCCTGCGAGCAGGCGGCGCGCATGGTGGCCATGAAGTCGGCCTCGGACAACGCCGGCGAGATCATCGACGAGTTGCAGCTCGCCTACAACAAGGCGCGCCAGGCGGGCATCACGAAGGAATTGTCGGAGATCGTCGGCGGCGCGGCCGCGGTCTGAACCTAACTATCGGCATTTAAAGAATTGGCATCGAGGATCAAACCATGAGTTCCGGAACAATCGTACAGGTCATCGGCGCGGTGGTGGACGTGGAGTTCCCCCGCGACGCCATCCCCAGCGTCTACGACGCACTCAAGCTCGAGGACGGCGGGCTCACGCTCGAGGTGCAGCAGCAGCTCGGTGACGGCGTGGTGCGTTGCATCGCCATGGGCTCCTCCGAGGGCCTGAAGCGCGGCCTCAAGGTGCAGAACACCGGCGCCCCCATCTCCGTGCCGGTGGGCCCCGCGACGCTGGGCCGCATCATGGACGTGCTGGGCGAGCCGGTGGACGAGCGCGGCCCGGTCAAGGCCGAGAGCAAGTGGGCCATCCACCGCAAGGCGCCTTCGTATGAAGAGCAATCCGGCTCCACGGACCTCCTCGAGACCGGCATCAAGGTCATCGACCTCCTGTGTCCCTTCGCCAAGGGCGGCAAGGTGGGCCTGTTCGGCGGCGCCGGCGTGGGTAAGACCGTGAACATGATGGAGCTCATCAACAACATCGCCACCGAACACTCCGGCCTTTCGGTGTTCGCCGGCGTGGGCGAGCGCACCCGCGAGGGCAACGACTTCTACCACGAGATGGGCGAAGCCGGCGTCATCGACATGAAGGACTTGGGCAAGTCCAAGGTGGCGATGGTATACGGCCAGATGAACGAGCCGCCGGGCAACCGCCTGCGCGTGGCCTTGACCGGCCTCACCATGGCCGAGTTCTTCCGTGACGAAGGCCGCGACGTGCTGCTCTTCATCGACAACATCTACCGCTACACCCTCGCCGGTACGGAAGTGTCCGCGTTGCTCGGCCGCATGCCCTCCGCGGTGGGTTACCAGCCGACGCTCGCCGAGGAGATGGGCGTGCTGCAGGAGCGCATCACCTCGACGAAGAAGGGTTCCATCACCTCCATCCAGGCGGTATACGTGCCCGCGGACGACCTGACTGACCCGTCGCCTGCCACCACCTTCGCCCACCTGGACGCCACCGTGGTGCTCTCCCGCGACATCGCGGCGCTCGGCATCTACCCGGCAGTGGACCCGCTCGATTCCACCTCCCGCCAGGTGGACCCGAACGTCATCGGCCAGGAGCACTACGACGTGGCCCGCAGCGTGCAGGCCGTGCTGCAGCGCTACAAGGAACTCAAGGACATCATCGCGATTCTTGGCATGGACGAGCTTTCGGAAGAGGACAAGCAGAGCGTGTACCGCGCGCGCCGCATCCAGAGCTTCCTGTCGCAGCCGTTCACGGTGGCGGAAGTGTTCACCGGCAGCCCGGGCAAGTACGTGTCCTTGAAGGACACCATCCGCGCCTTCAAGGGCATCGTGGCCGGCGAGTACGACCACCTGCCGGAGGAAGCTTTCTACATGGTGGGCACCATCGAAGAAGCGGTCGAGAAGGCCAAGACCCTCTAAGGCGGCAACATGGCAAGTCACTTCCACGTAGACATCGTCAGCGCCGAGCGCGAGATCTTCTCGGGCGAGGCTGAGATGGTGTTCGCCCCGGCGGAGATGGGCGAGCTCGGCATCACGCCGCGGCACGCGCCGTTGCTGACGCGCATGAAACCCGGCACCGTGCGCGTGCAGGCAGGCGGTGAGGAGCAGGTGTTCTTCGTCTCCGGTGGCATCCTCGAGATCCAGCCGCACATGGTGACCGTGCTCTCGGACACCGCGCTGCGCGCCAAGGACATCGACGAGGCCGCCGCCCAGGACGCGAAGCGCAAGGCCGAGGAGGCCCTCGCCAACCAGAGCGGCGACATCGACGTGGCACGCGCCCAGGCGGAGCTCCTGGAGGCCGTGGCGCGGCTGCGGGCATTGGAACAGGTGCGCAAGAAAGCCGGGCGCTGAAAAGTGCGTGGCCTTCGCGTGACAACGGGCCGGCTTGCCGGCCCGTTGCATTTCCGCCAGGCGGAGGGCGTCATGGCCGGATGTTATGATGTTCACCGCTCTCCACGAGACCTGACGGACCCGCCACCGCCATGCCTTTGAGCGTCGTCATTCTGGCCGCCGGCCAGGGCAAGCGCATGCACTCCGACCTGCCCAAGGTGATGCAGCCCCTGGGCGGTTACACCCTGCTGGAGCACGTGGTGCAGAGCGCCGCCGCGCTGGATGCCCATGCGGTCCACGTGGTCTACGGCCACGGGGGCGAGCAGGTGATGACGGCGCACGCACACCTCAAGGTGGATTGGGTGCTTCAGGAGGAGCAGCTCGGCACCGGCCACGCGGTAATGCAGGCCCTGCCGAAGATATCCGACGCCGATACCCTGCTCATCCTCTACGGCGACGTGCCGCTGGTCACGCCGGCGACGCTGAAACGCCTCACCGATTCCGCCGCCAAGGGCGAACTGGCCGTGCTCACCGCCAAGGTGCCGGACCCCAAGGGCTACGGCCGCATCCTGCGCGACGGCACCGGGCGGGTGACGCGCATCGTGGAGGAGAAGGACGCCACGGCGGCGCAGCGCTGGGTGGACGAGATCAACACCGGTCTCATGGCCTGTGGCGCCGACCGCTTCCGCCGCTGGCTCAAGAACGTGGACAACCGCAACTCCCAGAAGGAGTACTACCTCACGGACGTGATCGCATTGGCGGTGACGGACGGCGTGAAGGTGGAGGGCGTGCTGGCGGAAGACCACAACGAGACCCGTGGCATCAACGACAAGCAGCAGTTGGCGGCGGCCGAGAAGGCGCTGCGCAAGCGCACCGCCAACCAACTCATGCTGGCAGGGCTCACGCTGCGAGACCCGCGCCGCTTTGACCTGCGCGGCAAGCTCGAATTCGGCCGCGATTGCGTCATCGACGTGAACTGCGTGATGGAAGGCCGGGTGAAACTCGGCGAGCGCGTGAGGATCGGCCCGCAGGTCCTGATCCGCGATTGTGAGATCGGCGACGACACCGAGGTGCTGGCCCAGAGCGTGCTCGACGGCGCCAAGATCGGCGCCCGGGTGCGCATCGGACCCTTCGCCCGGATCCGCCCCGAGACGGTGCTCGGGGACGAGGCCCACGTGGGCAACTTCGTGGAAGTGAAGAAGAGCCGTTTTGGCCGCGGCAGCAAGGCCAACCACCTGGCCTACGTGGGCGACGCGGAAGTGGGCGAGAAGGTGAACATCGGCGCCGGCGTCATCACCTGCAACTACGACGGCACGTCGAAGCACACCACGGTCATCGGCGATGGGGCCTTCATCGGTTCCGACACCACCCTGGTGGCGCCGGTGACCATCGGCGCCGGGGCCTACATCGCGGCCGGCTCCACCATCACCAAGAACGCGCCCGCGGGGCAGCTTTCCATCGCCCGGGCACGGCAGGAAACCAAGTCGGGCTGGCAGCCGCCGGCGAAGAAGAAGTAAGAGGTCTCTTAGAATGTGTGGAATCGTCGGCGCCGTCGCCGGTAGAGACGTCGTCTCCCTCCTCATCGAGGGCTTGCAGCGGCTCGAGTACCGTGGCTACGACTCGGCCGGCATCGCCGTGCTGGACGGCGGCATCCGCCGCGTGCGCAGCGTCGGCCGCGTGGCCGAGATGCAGGGCAAGGCCCGCACCGCTAAATTGAAGGGCATCACCGGCATCGGCCACACCCGCTGGGCCACCCACGGCGGCGTGACCGAGTCCAATGCCCACCCGCACATCTCCATGGGCGAGATCGCGGTGGTGCACAACGGCATCATCGAGAATCACGAGGAACACCGGGCTCATCTGAGGAAGCTCGGCTACAAGTTCGAATCCCAGACGGACACCGAGGTCATCGCCCACCTCATCCATTGGCACCTGAAGCAGCACGGCGACCTGTTCCGGGCCACCCGCGAGGCGGTACGTCAGCTCGTGGGGGCCTACGCCATCGGTGTGCTGTCCCTCAAGAATCCGGACGTGATCACCGGCGCCCGCATGGGCTGTCCGCTGCTGGTGGGGCTCGGGGAAGGCGAGAACTTCCTGGCCTCGGACGTTTCGGCGGTGCTCTCCGCCACCCGCCGGGTGATCTACCTGGAAGACGGGGACGTGGTCGAGATACGGCGGGAAGGGGTGAAGTTGGTGGACCGGGACGACCGGCCGGTGCAGCGCAAGGAATACCTGAGCCAGGCTTCCCTTGCCGCCATGGAGCTCGGCCCTTACCAGCACTACATGCAGAAGGAGATCCACGAGCAGCCGAAGGCGCTCACGGACACCATCGAGGCGGTGGTGGAGGACGGCTTCAGCCCGGCCATCTTCGGCAAGGGGGCCACGGCGCTGTTCAAGGGCATCGATCAGGTGCTGATCCTGGCCGCCGGCACCAGCTACTACGCCGGTCTCACGGCCAAGTATTGGATCGAATCCCTGTCGGGCGTGCCGGCGTCGGTGGAGATCGCCAGCGAATACCGCTACCGGAAATCGGTATCGGACAAGAAACAGCTAGTGGTCACCATCTCCCAATCGGGCGAGACGCTCGATACCCTGGAGGCCTTGAAGCACGCCAAGAAGCTCGGCCACACAAAGACGCTTTCCATCTGCAATGTGCCTGAGAGCGCCATCCCTAGGGCCTCGAAGCTCGTGTTCTACACCCGCGCCGGCGCCGAGATCGGCGTCGCCTCCACCAAGGCCTTCACCACCCAGCTGATCGCGCTTTACAGCTTCGCGGTGGTGCTCGCCAAGCTCAAGAAGCGACTGTCGAGGAAACAGGAAGCGGAGTGCCTGGAGAGCCTGCGGCTGCTCCCGGGCAGCGTGCAGCAGGTCTTGAACCTGGAGGCTCAGATCCAACAGTGGGCGCAGAACTTCGCGCCGCGCCACAGCGCGCTGTTCTTAGGTCGAGGCGTGCATTACCCCATCGCACTCGAGGGCGCGCTCAAGCTGAAGGAAATCTCCTACATCCACGCTGAGGCCTATCCGGCCGGCGAGCTCAAGCATGGTCCCCTGGCGCTGGTGGACCGGGAGATGCCGGTGGTGGTCATCGCCCCCAACGACGCCTTGTTGGAGAAGGTGAAGTCCAACATGCAGGAAGTGCGGGCCCGGGGCGGGGAGCTTTTTGTATTCGCGGACCAGGACAGCCACTTCGCCGAGAGCGAGGGGGTGCACGTGATCCGCACTCCGCGCCACGCGGGCCTGCTCTCGCCCATCGTGCATGCCATCCCGGTGCAGTTGCTCGCGTATCACACCGCCTTGAAACGCGGCAATGACGTTGACAAGCCGCGGAACCTCGCCAAGTCGGTGACAGTCGAGTAGCCAGACGTGCCTTGCCGGGATTCTGTCAGCGGGCCTCCGGTCGGCTTATACTTGGTCAATTCTTGACCAATCTATTTCGGGAAGCAGTCGCGGGATGGCGAAACCGTTGTGCAACACGGGGCATGAACCCGCCGCCGCCGGCAGGTCGGTGTGGCGCGTTCTCGTCATGTTGCTGGCTTTGGTTTCGGTGGTGGCCTTGTATTCCCACAAGGCGACCCAATTCCATCAGTCCATCAAGTCCGCCCAGATTTATCCGAAGTACGAGGTGGAGAAGCCCGCGGTGCTGGGGCAGTTTTCGTCTGTACCCGGCTCCCTGGCCGTTGTGGCCGTTTGCCATTACGCCCTCATTCCGTACCCCGAAAATTCCACCTCGCGCGTAACGCCAGCGCCAAGGCCGCCAAGCCGCGCACCTCCCACACCCTCCGCCATCGTATGAACGCCAGGCCGGCTGCCGCCGGATCTGGTTTCCGGCGGCTTCCGCGCGCGTTTCGGAGAGGGGTGGCGTCATCCACCTGCATTCAACGCATCTGACGTTGCGGCTCCAAGAAATGCGCCGCGGCCGCTGACAATCACCCAGAGAGTGATTTCAGCCATGAATGAATTGCAGACTAATAACCCCGCAACCTCAGCGACCTACTCGGTTTCGGAACGGGGAGTCAGGTTCCGGGGCCCCGATCTTTACCGCGGCCAGGCAAGCTGGTTTGCGATCCTGCGGGCCATCGACGGCGCCCATTCCCGCGCGCTGAAGGGATCGTCCCTCACGGTCCAACAATACGCGGCCATGCTGGAGATCGCCTGCCGGGGCGGGGAAGGCGCCCTCACGGTGGGGATGCTCGCCCGCTGCATGGGCGTGCGCCACAACACCGCGGTCTACGTGCTGAACCGGCTGAGCGCCCTGCGGCTGGCGGAGCGCATCAATTCCGACAAGGATCGCCGGCGGGTGCACCTGCGGCTGACGTCCAAAGGCCATGAGGTACTCCAGCGTTGTGCCGTGGAGGATCTCGGTCTTGTGACCGCGCTGCGCGACGCCCTGGCGGAAGTTTCCGGCTCACCCCTCTAGAGGGGTATGTACCGGTTAGGGGTAGACGCCGGGTTTGCATTTGATAGTAAACTAGTTTACTATTAAGCCACCCTAATCCCAAGAAGGGGAACCAGCCCATGTGGACCCGCAGGCACAGCATGAGTTTCGAAGGCGTCACCCCGGAGCAGGTTTGGAAGGTCTGGTCCGATGTGAACCAGTGGCACGTCTGGCAGGGCGACATCGAGTACGCCCGGCTGGAGGGGGCTTTCGAGACGGGAAAGGTGTTCCGATTCCGGCCCAAGTGCGGGCCGGAGCTCGGCATCGAGCTCACGGACGTGAAACCCCTCAAGGGTTACGCGGACCTGACGCGCTTCCCCGGCGCCAAGATGCTGGACGCCCACGAGATCTTGGACCACGGCGACCGCATCGAGATCCGCAACACCCTCACGGTCAGCGGGCCCCTGGGGTTCCTGTGGCGCAAGCTGGTGGCGGAGGGCGTGGCGGCGAGCATCGAGGACCAGACCCGGCGCATGGTGGAGCGGGCCCGTCATGTCTGAGGGCTCGCCGTTCCGTTATGCCAAGGCCGACGAGAGTCCGGGTTTCCTTCTATGGAAGCTCACGGCCCTGTGGCGGGGCGAACTCACGCGCCTCCTGGACGGCTACGGCATCACTCAGACCCAGTACGCCATCCTGGCCTCGCTGCGCTGGTTCGAGGAGCAGGGGGAGCCGCCCACCCAGAGCCATCTGGCGGAACACACCAGGACCGACAAGATGACGCTCTCCAAGGCGCTGCGCGGACTGGAAATCCAGGGCCTGGTGAAGCGCGCCCCGTCGCGGGAGGACAACCGCGCCGTGCGCGTGCGGTGCACCGCCCGGGGCCGTGCCTTGATCCAGAAGGCGGTGGTGGCGGTGGAGGAGGCGGACGAGACGTTTTTCTCCAGGCTTCCGCGAGGTGAACTGGAGACCTACAAGGCCCTGACCCGCGCGCTTATCGCCGGCAATGTCCCCTAGGGCTATGCTTTCCTTATGGCTACCCTCAAGATCAAGCGTGTCTACCTGAAGCCGGAGAACAGCGACGGCTGCCGGATATTGGTGGACCGCCTGTGGCCCCGGGGCCTGAGCAAGCAGAAGGCCCGGCTGGACCGTTGGCTCAAGGACATCGCGCCGAGTACCGCGCTCCGGAAATGGTACGGCCACGACCCCGCACGCTGGGCCGAATTCAAACGGCGCTATGGGGCGGAACTCAGGAAACAGAAGCCGGCGGTCACGGAGCTTCGCGCCTTGTTGAAGGCCCATAAACGCGTAACGCTGCTTTTTTCCTCCCGGGAAGAAAAGCTTAATAACGCCGTCGCGCTCAAGGCCTATCTCCGCTGTTGAGCGGCCCCCCGTCTTTCGCCCGACGGATGCGATTCATCCTCACCCGGAACGGGCGCGCCGCCGCCCGCCGGCGCAAGGTGGGCGGGTCGCTCATAACCGATATAAATCATGGAGTTACATAGGGTCCCGGCATCGTCGCCCCGGAACCCGGGGCGGCCTTCCATTGGCCGAGGACTGTGCGCCCGCATTCAGGTTGCACTGCGGCTCCGGATGGGTTAACTAGTAGCGCGCAGCTTAAGTACTGCGGAACCTCCCACGACTGGAGAAAAGACCCATGAGATATGGCTTGGTGGCGGCGGGCCTGGGGGCCCTGGTGCTGGCGGCAGCCGGCTGTTCGTCCGGCGGGGACGTCTATATCCTGCGCGGCACCCCGACTCCGCGGTCCGGGACCGATAGCGGCAATTTCATCATTTCCGGCAAGACCTGCAAATACGTGACCATGGTGGGCTTCTACTCCGACGCCCAGGTGCTCACCTACCCCTGCAAGGTCACCTCCGACGAGGAGGACGCCCTCGGTGATCCCCATACCCACGTCGCCATCGATATCACCACCTCCAAGGGCACGGTGACGGCCAAGATCGACGGCACCACGGCGGGCATGACCGCCACCCAGGCGCCGGATCTCGGCAACCAATATCCCTTCCCACCCAGCTGGGCGGTGGCGGAACCGGCCAAGCCGCTCTTGCTGCGCAACAACGACGGTAGCAACACCGTGGTGGTGCTGTCGGTGTCCGGCGCGGAATGCGCCATGACGGTGAACAATTCGCCGGTCAACTGCGGCCTGTCCTTCTGGTCGGACAGCTCGGTCTCGGTCTGGGTGCCGGGCCTCCTGGTGAGCCCCGACTACGCGAGCTACGTCATCGGCCTCAACTTCGGCAAGAACTCGCCCGGCCAGTGGGCCATGCCGCGGCCCATCGCGGGTTTCCCCGCCACCTACGGCGAGGTCCAGGCGAAGAAATAAGCCGGGTCTTCAGGATCCGGAAACGGCACGGCGCCCTTTGGGCGCCGTGTTTTTTTGCGGGTTTGGCAAGAGCCTCAGGCGAATCGCGCCTGAGGCGCCTTGCCCGGCTTATTGACGAGTGCAGGCAGCGCCTTCCAGCGCATGGTCTCGGCGGTGAACAAGGGGGGTTGGCGGCGCAGCAGCGACCACTCGTTTTCCTTGATGATCTTCTGCAGATACGCCATGTTGCTGCGCACCGCCTCCATGTACAGGCTCTGGCCGCCGAAGTGTTTGGCGGCGAACTGGTAGGCACCCATGAAGGTGCCGTCCAGCCGGTCCGCCAGGGTCTTGTGGTAGAACCCCGGGGTCTTCTGCATCAGGTCGCGGGGCGAGGAATACAGCACGAAAGTCTTGCCGTCCGGCATCCTGCGTTCGGCCACGCCGCCCTTCACGAACTCGTTGTACAGCCGATCCCGGCATTTCTCCAGGTAGCAGCGGTCGGCCATCTGGGTGGAGAGATCCGCGGTGCCGAGCAGGTGGCCGAGGCGGGTGTAGCCCTCGTCGCCCAGGTGGATCTTGTTGATGTCCCGCTCGTAGCCGGTGTAATGGATCATCTGGCTGGCGACGCCCGCGTCGCTGCCCAAACCCAGCCGGTCCAGGTACTGGCTGAGGAAGGCGGCGCCGCGGCTCACGTGCTGCAGGGTGTATTCGGCGCCGTCGCGGTGACGGCGGTCGCGGGTGCTACGGAGATACCCCACGTCGTGGTACAGGGCGGTGACGATGCCCACGGCGGCGCGCTTCGCGCCCAGCCGCTTGGAGGCCTTCTGGCTGCGCTCATAGCCGTCGATGTGCCTTGCCAGCGACAGGGTCACATCGAGGCTGTGCTGCATGTCGTGGTAGGTGGTCTCACAGCCGTGGTAGCGGGGATCCTCGCCGCGGTACATGCGGGCGAAATCCGCGAAGGCGGTCTCCAGCGGTTTCAGGAACTTGTGGGGGTAGAGTTCGGAATAGATCGCCTGCACGGCGGCAGACACGTCCGAGGGGTCGCTCACCCGGATGCGATTGGTGACGTCGTACTCACTGCGGCGTGTCTTGAAATTATCCATACCCCATCAATGCAACGTCCGTCCCGCGCTCTGCTGGGCGGGTAAGACGTTTCCCCTGTGCTCAAGGTCTGCGAGCATACGCACAATTGTCATATCATCCAACTAAACAATTATGTTAACTGCGTCACAGTTCCAGACCTGGAACCCGGCGCCATTCCTGGGCTCCAGGGTGGGACGAATATCCCAATGAATATCCAAACTGTGCCGTATCAGGGCAGGGTGAGCTCAACCAGTACGGGGGTGTGGTCCGAGGGCCGCTCCCAGGTGCGGGGTTCCCGGTCTATCCAGGCGGCGGCACAGCGCTCCGCCAATGGGGCGGACAGGAGGATGTGGTCAATGCGCAGCCCCAGGTTCCGCTGGAAGCCGGCCGCGCGGTAATCCCACCAGCTGTACTGGCCGCCGTCCCCGTTCAGGAGGCGGAAGCTGTCCTTGAGGCCGTGCTTCAGGAGCGCCCGGAAGGCGGTGCGCTCAGGTTCGCTCACCAGCACCTGGCCTTCCCAGGCCTTGGGATCGTGCACGTCCCGGTCCTCCGGCGCCACGTTGAAGTCGCCGAGGATCACGAGGTTGGGCTGTTCGCGGGCGAGATCCTTGAGCCAGAGGTCGAGCTGCGCGAGCCAGTCGAGCTTGTAGCGGTACTTCTCCGAATCCAGGCTCTGGCCGTTGGGCACATACAGGTCGAGCACGTAGACCGGGCCCAGTTTCGCCCCCAGTACGCGCCGCTGGGGATCGCGGAAATCCGGCAGCGCCGTGACCACGTCCTCGGGCTCGTCCCGGGAGAGCAGTGCTACGCCGTTGTAGGTGGGCTGGCCGGAGCAGATGGCGTGGTAGCCGAGCGTGTCGAATTCCCCGGCGGGGAATTCCGCATCGGTCATTTTGATCTCTTGCAGCGCGAGGACATCGGGGCGCACGCTGTCGAGCCACTGGAGGACATGCGGAAGACGCACGCGCAAGGAGTTTACGTTCCAGCTCGCGATCTTCACCGACTTGTCTCAGTTCTTACCTGTCCCTGGTGCATCGTCCAGCTCGTCATCCTTGAATCGCGTTCGCCGGGAGCTAAGCTGTGCTTCGCTGAAAACACCCGGCTCACCCAACTGGCTATTTTCATCTAAGCCGCCAGCCCATTTAATCGAAGGAAGGCATCGAGGGTCGGCTCACGACCGCGGAACTCCACGAAGAGTTCCATGGCCTTGCGGCTGCCGCCTTGCTCTAGGATGCTCGCCATGAAACGTTTGCCGGTGGCGCGGTCGAAGACCCCGGCTTCTTCGAAGGCGCCATAGGCGTCCGCCGCCAGCACCTCCGCCCAGAGATAGCTGTAGTAGCCCGCGGCGTAGCCGCCGGCGAAGATATGGGAGAAGCTGTGGGCGAAACGGTTCCATTCGGGTGGCTGCACCACCGCCACCTCGCGGCGCACCGCGTCGAGGGTCCGCTGCACGAAGCCGGGTTCGTCCGCCCGCGCCGCGCCCATATAGAGGCGGAAGTCGAACAGGGCGAATTCCAGCTGCCGGATCAGAAACAGCCCGCTGTGGAAATGCCGCGCACCCTGCATCTTCTGGTAGAGGGCCTCCGGGAGCTTGGCACCGGTCTGGTAGTGGCCGCTGACCAGATCCAGCCCTTCCCGGGTCCAGGCGAAGTTCTCGTGAAACTGGCTCGGCAGCTCCACCGCGTCCCAGGCCACGCCATTGATGCCGCCGACGGCGGGGTAGTCCACCCGCGTGAGCAGGTGGTGCAGGCAGTGGCCGAGTTCGTGAAAGAGAGTCACCACGTCGTCATGGGTCAGGAGCGAGGGCGTCTCGCCCACGGGCGGGGGGAAGTTGCAGCTCAGGAAGGCCACGGGGGCCTGCACGCCCTGTCCGGTGCGGCGCCGGCAAAGGGTTTCGTCCATCCAGGCGCCGCCACGCTTGCCGCTGCGGGCGTAGAGGTCGATATACAGGCGCCCGCGCAGCATGCTGGATTCGTCCCTGAGCTCGTAGAGCTTCACGTCCGGGTGCCAGACATCGGCGCCCGCCACTTCCGTGAACTCCAGCCCATAGAGCCGTCGCATGACCTGGAACAGCCCGGCTGCGGCCCGCGCCGCGGGGAAATAGGGGCGCAGCATCTCCTGGGAGATGTGGTAGCGCTCCTGCTTGAGTTTCTCGGCGTAGAAGCCTAAGTCCCAGGGCTCGAGCTTGGCGAGGCCGTCGCGTTCCAGGGCGTATTCCGAAAGTTCCAGAAGCTCGTGCTGGGCGATGGGTTTCACCCGCCCCATGAGGTCTTCCAGGAACCGCAGCACCTCTTCCGGCGAGCCCGCCATCTTGTCCGCCAGGGAATAGGCGGCGAAATTCTCGAAACCGGTGAGGCGCGCGGATTCGTGGCGCAGCTCGAGGAGCTCCTGCATGACCGGTCCGTTGTCCCAGCGTCCGGCGGTGGGACCCTGGTCCGAGGCGCGTGTCGAATAGGCGTGATACATCTCGCGGCGCAGTTCCCGGTCGTCGGCGTGTTGGATCACCGCGGCGTACGAGGGATAGTCCAGGGTGAACACCCAGCCTTCGAGCTTGCGTTCGGCGGCTTCGTTCCGCGCGCGCTGGATGGCGTCCCCGGGCACGCCGAGGAGCCGTGCCGCATCGTTCACCTGCAGCGTCCAGCCCTGGGTGGCGTCCAGCAGGTTGTCCTCGAATTTGGCTTCCAACTTGGAGAGTTCCTGCATGACGGTGCGGAAGCGCGCCTTCTTCTCCGCGGGCAGGTCCACCCCCGCCAGGCGGAAGTCCAGCAGGGCGTCGTCCACGAGCTTCTTCTGCGCCGGCGTGTAGCCGGCCCATTCCGTCCCGTCGCGCAGGGCGCGGTAGCCCTTGTGCAGGCGCTCGTCCTGGGAGAGTTCGGTGTCGTAGTCGGCGAGTTTGGGCAGACAGGCATTGTAGGCGGCGCGCAGCTCGGGCGAGCTCACGACGGCGTTGAGATAGGACACCGGCGCCCAGGCCCGATGCAGGCGGTCCGCCAGCGTTTCCAGCGGCGCCTCGAAGTCTTCCCAGCGGGGAGCACCGAGGCCGGCCAGGGCTTGCACCGCGGCACGGTTCTCTTTCAGCACCTGCTCCACCGCGGGTTCCACGTGCTCGGGGCGGATCGCGGAGAAGGGCGGGAGCGCGTCCCAGCTCAACAGGGGATTGGTCATGGCAGATGTGTCAGCGAAAGACGCGGAAATCTTATCACGCGGCGCGTTCAGGACAGGCGCACGCTCAGGAGGTAGGTACCGAGGGCTCCGGCCGCAAAGAACAGCGCCATGCATGCCAGGGCGTACAGCCGCAGACGGGATTCCAGGCTCCCTTGCGGCAGCGCAGACAGGATGAAATCGCGTGAATCGGGAGAGCGGCTGAGCACGTTCACCGGAGGGCGGCTCATGTTCTCCCGTTCCCGCTCCAACACCAGGCGCCGCGCCTCCTGGCGCGCCCCTTCCCATTCCTGCGGATCCACTTGGCCGTCGTGGTTGGTGTCGAAGTGCTGCAGCAACCAGGCTTGGTCCTTCTTCCAGACGACGAGTTGTTGGCGCACTTCGTCGTCGATGTTGGCTTCCGATGCTGGATCCTGGGTGTGGAAGTAACCCAGCGCGTACACAGGGTCATTCTCGTGCATGCGTTGTTCGGTATAGCGGTAATTCGCGCCAAACCGCGATCCGCCCATGGCGGGGCCGCCCTCGGGCCAGTCGCTGTTCCCATACCAGACGTCCTTCGCCGTGGAATAGACCGAAGCGCCCTCGGGATCCACCACGCATTGGCCGGTCTCATCCACCACCAGGAACAATTCGCCGCTGATGCCGCTGTCCAGGGTCTTCCAATGTGAGCTCCTGCCACTGCGGACGTACACCTCGATGCTATACGACCACCACACGCAGCGCGTGCGCGACAGCGGGGCAAGGATCGGGTCGCCGGGCATGAGCCTGCTCCGGCCGCTCAGTTCGACATAACCCTGGGCGGCGGAGCGGATCAGGGAACGTGGCGTGTCCTCCACCAGCTGCAGCCGGCGGTAGAAGTGCCACGTGGCGAAGAACGCGGCCAGCGAGACCGCGCAGACACCGCATGTGAACAACCAGAAATGGCCGGGCTCGATGCTCCGTATCCAATCCGGGTCCAGGAAGGCGATCATTCAGCTGAACAGCGCCTTCATGTCGACGTCCTTCTTCTCCTCCTCGGCGAATTCGAGCAGGCTCGCAGGCATGAACCCAAACTGGCGTGCGAATAGCACGCCGGGGAACTGTTGGATGCCGGTGTTGTAGAGATTCACGCTGTCGTTGTAGAACTCACGACGGTCGGCGATGGCGTTCTCTAGGCCGGTGATGCGCCCCTGCAGTTGCTGGAAGGACTCGTTGGCCTTGAGCTGCGGATAGGCTTCGGCCACGGCGTAGAGCTTTCCGACCACGGCGCGCAACTGCGCCTCGGCGGGGCCCAGGGCGCCGATGTCGCCGGATTCGCGCGCCTGCTGCACGCCGGCGCGGGCCTGCATCACCTTTTCCAGGGTGTCGCGCTCGTAGTTCATGTACTGCTTGCAGGTTTCCACCAGTTTCGGCAGTTCGTCGTGACGCTGCTTCAGCAGCACGTCGATGTTGGCCCAGGCCTTCTTGACGTTGTTCTTCAGCGACACGAGCCCGTTGAACACCATGATCACGTAGATCGCGACCACGACGATCACGCCCAAGAAAAGGAACATTCCCATGGGACCCATCCCGATGCGATTGGACTGCTGCGAGTATAGCATCGGCCTACCGTGCCCCGGCTTTGGCGCGGCCTGCGCGCGGAGTATGCTAGTCGCCGAAGCGGTGCCATCGGGGTGATGATGACGCGCAGGGATTTGAAGCGGGCCTGGGGGGAATTCTGGCGCGGACCGGATGCGGCGCTCCTGGTGGCGGGCGGCGAGGGCGAGCGCTTGGCGGCGCGCGTGCGCCTGGTGGTGGTCGCGCTGCTGCTGATCACGCCCATCTACAAGATCGTCTATTACCCGGACAACCCCGTCTTCCAGTGGGGCCTGGGGATCACCGGGATCGCCATGGCTTTCGCCGCGGCGGTCTTCGTCTACCTCCGCTACCGGCCGTACCGGGCCTGGGTCGGTTTTCTCACCACCCTGTTCGACAACAGCTTCGTCACCTCCGCGCTGGTGCTGTTCGTATTCGTGGGTTCGCCGCTCATCGCCACCAACAGCAAGGTGACCTTCGACATCTATTTCCTCGCCATCGTCTCCATGAGCCTGCGCCAAGACCGGCGTATCTGCCTCGTCATCGGTGCGCTCACGGTGCTGCAATACGTCGCGCTCATCGAGTTCGTGACCCACGCGTACGACGTGAACGCGCCGGAGATACAGAACCCCTCCACCGGCACCTACAGCGGCATCGACCAGTTCACCCGCGTCGTGTTCCTCTCCGCGGCGGTGGTCATCAGCTACGCCATCGTGGCTCGCTCCGAGCGGCTGCTGTACCGCTCGGTGCGCGACCCCATGACCGGCCTGTTCAACCGCGGCTACTTCGACACGCTGCTGGAGTTCGAGATCGAGCGGGCCCGTCGCTACGGCCGCCGCTTCTCGCTGGTGATCGTGGACGCCGACCATTTCAAGCGCATCAACGACACCCACGGCCACCCCACGGGCGACGCGGTGCTGCGCGCCCTGGCGCGGGCGCTGCGCCATAGCGTGCGCCACAGCGACGTGGTGGTGCGCTACGGCGGCGAGGAATTCGTGCTGCTGCTGCACGAGACGGGCGAGGGCTCCGGCGCCGAGAAGGCCGATGCGCTGCGCCAGGCGGTGGGCAAGCTGATCCTGAAGCCGCCGGGCCTGGGCCACGCCATCACCCTCACTGTGAGCGCCGGGGTGGCGGAGTATCCGGGCGACGGACACACCGCCCGAGCGCTGCTGACCGCCGCCGATCAGCGCCTGCTGCGGGCGAAGCAGGCTGGCCGCAACCGAGTCGTGGCCAGTTAGAATTTAGGGTCCGTCCACTCCGGGCCCGCCATGTCCATCCGCCCCTACACCGGTATAAACCCCGCCATCGGCCAGCGCGTCTATATAGACGAGACCGCGGTGGTCATCGGCCAGGTGACACTGGCGGACGACGCCTCCCTCTGGCCCATGACGGTGGCGCGCGGCGACGTGAATACGATCCGCGTCGGCGCCCGCAGCAACATCCAGGACCTGACCATGCTGCACGTGACCCACGACGGCCCCTACAGTCCCGGCGGCTTTCCGCTGGTGATCGGCGCCGACGTGACCGTCGGCCACAAGTGCCTGCTGCATGCCTGCACCGTCGGCGACCGCTGCCTCATCGGCATGAGTTCCATCGTCATGGACGGCGCGGTGGTGGAGGACGACGTGCTGCTCGGGGCCGGCAGCCTGGTGAGCCCCGGCAAGCGCCTCGAATCGGGCCACCTCTACCGCGGCAGCCCGGCGCAGAAGATCCGCCCGCTGACCGACGGCGAGCGCGAGATGCTGCGCTATTCCGCGGCGCACTACGTGCGACTCAAGGACCGCTACCTTGCGGGCCGCTGAACGCCAGGCCACGCCCATCGGCGGGCGTAACGCCCAGCATCTGAGCCGCTGGCTGTTGTGGTTCCTGACACCCGCGAGCCTCACCGCGCTCGGGCTCTCCTGGGTCGAGTTCGCGCCCCGTTGGACCTGGTCGCGGGAAATCGTCTGCGCCGTGCTCGCCCTGACGAGCCTCCTGCTCGGGTTCTCGCTCATCAGCCAACGGCGCTTCTGGTGGGCACCCCGGGCGCTGGCCCTGATGGTGACCGTGGGCTGCGTGGCGGCGGTCTACCGCGTCCTGCTGTTTCCGATGGCAGGGAACGCGCCGCGCGCACCGGCGCTGTTTCTCGCCAGCGTGGGCTTCATGGTCTGGGGCCTGCCCTGCCTGTGCTTCGCGCTCTGGGGCCACACCCGCGGTAAACTGGCGCGCGACGACGCCCAACACGTCACCCGCATGGACCGCTGGACCGCGCATCTCCTGCCGGCGCTCGCCTGGGCTACCGGCATCGCGCTCGGGGTCTATCTCCTGAGGCTGTTGTTGCCGTGAAGGACCCGACGCCGGCCGGGTACTGCGTGAGTTGCGGCGCGGCCCTGCACGGTCCCTACTGCGCGCAATGCGGCGAGAAGCGCCTGCCGTCCGGCAGTTACAGCCTGAAGCAGATTCTCCACGACTGGCAGTCCACCGCGGCGCTCGGCGAGGGCAAGCTCGTCAACACCTTCCGCCACTTGCTGTTCCGGCCGGGTTTCCTGACGCGGGAGTACTTCCTCGGCCGCCGCGTGGCCTACACGCGTCCGGCGGCGCTGTTCCTGGTGTGTAACCTGCTGTTCTTCCTGCTGTGCAGCTGGGACACGTTCACCACGCCCCTCACTACCCACATGCGCGACCGGGACATGCTGCACCGCGATGTGGCCCGCACCCTGGTGCAACGGGAGGTCATGGGGCCGAACGCCAATCCGGCCGTCTGGCAGCAGGTCTATCAGGATCTGGAGAGCGGCGAGGATATGAGCATCTACCCCAAGGAGTTCGGCGCGCTCCATGCCTACGCACTGCGTTTCAACGACCGCGAGAGCATCCTGTCACGCGCCCTGATTGTCGCCATCATCCCCATCACCGCGGTGCTGGGGTGGGTGTTCCTGATGTTCCTGGGGGAGAACCTGGCGCGTCAGTTCATCTTCAGCGCCCACTTCTGGAGCGCTTTCCTGCTGGTGATCACGCTGCAGAACGGCCTGGCCCTGGCTGTCTACGAGTTCTCGCTGCACGTGCTGGGGCGTGACCTGCGGTTGATATTCGATAACCGCGTGTTCTCCTCGCTGCTGGTCGCGGTCATGGCGGCCTATACCTATGCCGCATTGCGGCGCTTCACGGGTCTGGGCGTCATCGTCAGCGTGCTGGTCGCAGGCTGGTACCTGTTCGCAGCCATCGTCGTCTCCTTGAGCCTCTACCGCAGCCTGCTGTTCTTCATCACCTACGCCTCCCTCAAGGCTTGAGGTCCCAGCGTGTTGTTAACCGTCGGCCATTCCACCCGGCCCGTCGAGGAACTCGTCGCCCTGCTGCGCGAGAACCGGGCGGCGCGTGTCCTGGACGTCCGTACGGTGCCGCGCTCGCGCCACAATCCCCAGTACAACGCCGACGCGCTGCAGAAGTCCCTGGCGGCGGCGGGCATCGCCTACCGGCACCTGCCCGCCTTGGGCGGCCTGCGCCGGCCGAGGAAGGATTCCGTGAACCAGGGTTGGAAGAACGATAGCTTCCGCGGCTATGCGGATTACATGCAGACCCCGGAGTTCGAAGCGGCGCTCGCGGAACTCATGGCGCTCTCGGAAGAGGAGACGGTGTGCATCCTGTGCGCCGAAGCGGTTCCCTGGCGCTGCCACCGCTCCCTCATCGGCGATGCCTTAAGCGTGCGCGGCGTGGAGGTGCGGCATATCATGGGACCCGGCAAGCTCCAGACCCACAGGCTCACGCCCTTCGCCCAGGTGGAGGGCCTGATCATCACGTATCCATTCGCTCTGCAAGGCTGAGCCCATGCAATATCTTCATAGCATGATTCGAGTCTCTGATCTTGAGCAGACCCTCGACTTCTTCTGCAACAAGCTCGGTTTCACCGAATTGAGCCGTTCGGAGAACGAGAAGGGCCGTTACACCCTGGTATTCCTGGCGGCGCCCGGCGACGCCGAGGCGGCCCGCCAGAAGAAGGCGCCCCTGGTGGAGCTCACCTGGAACTGGGACGAGAAGGGCTATACCGGCGGGCGGAATTTCGGCCATCTGGCCTACCGGGTGGACGATATCTATGGGCTCTGCGAAAAGCTCATGCAGGCCGGGGTCACCATCAATCGGCCACCCCGTGATGGGCACATGGCCTTCATCCGCACTCCCGACAACATCTCCATTGAATTACTGCAAAAGGGCGAGCCCTTGCCCATGCGGGAACCGTGGAAATCCATGCCGAATACGGGCGTTTGGTAGCCGACGCTGCTACATAGACCCACGCCGAAAGTGTAAACTCCGCCGCCTCTCCCCGGCATCCCCGCCGGGATTCAGGGCATCCCAGGAGTTGGAACATGGCGAAGATCGGTGTGGTGGGCGCGGGCATGGTGGGCAGCGTCATCGCCCAGGATCTGGCCGCCCGGCACGAGGTGACCTCGGCGGACCTGAGCGAGGCGGCCCTGCAGCGGCTCGCCGCCAAGGGCATCAAGACCCAGAAGCTCGACAGCCGCGACGCCAAGGCGCTCAAGGCCTTCGTGGCGCCCTTCGACCTCGTGGTCACGGCGGTGCCGGGCTTCATGGGCTTCGCCACCCTGAGGAGCGTGATCGAGGCTGGCAAGGACGTGGCGGACATCTCCTTCTTCCCGGAGGACGCGCTGGAGCTCGACGCGCTCGCTCGGCAGAAGGGCGTGCGTGTGATCACCGACGTGGGCGTGGCCCCCGGCATGGACAACGTGATCCTCGGCCGCCACGACAAAGAGATGATGGTGACGCGCTTCGAGTGCCTGGTGGGCGGCCTGCCCCAGAAACCGGAGCCGCCGTTCTTCTACAAGGCGCCGTTCTCCCCCATCGACGTGATCGAGGAGTACACCCGTCCCGCGCGCCTGCAGCGCGGCGGCAAGGTGGTGACGCTGCCGGCGCTCACCGAGCGCGAGATGATCGCGTTCGACAAGCCGGGCAAGCTCGAGGCCTTCAACACCGACGGCCTGCGCTCCCTGCTCAAGACCATGGCCCACATCCCGGACATGGCCGAGAAGACCCTGCGCTATCCCGGCCACATCGCCCTCATCGAAGACCTGAAGCGCGCCGGCTTCTTCGGCGAGGAAGCGGTGGAGGTGGGCGGCGCCCGAGTGGTGCCGCTCAAGGTCACGGCGAAGCTCCTCATCGACCAGTGGAAGCTCAAGCCCGGGGAGCCCGAGCTCACCGTGATGCGCGTGACCGTGGAAGGCGTCCAGAACGGCAAGCGCATCCGCCATACATGGGATATGTATGACGAGTACGACCCCAAGACCGGCTTCTCCTCCATGGCCCGCACCACCGGCTTCACCTGCGCCGCCGCCGCGAACCTGTTGCTGGACCGCAGCTTCAACGAGCCGGGCGTGCATCCGCCGGAACACGTGGGCGCGGTGGAGGCCTGTTACAAGTACATGCTGGACTATCTTGCCGCGCGCGGCGTGCGCTACCGCCAGCGTACCGAGACCCTCTAGGCCGTGAACCCACGCCGGGTGGTGGCGCTGGTGGGCCTGCCGGGCAGCGGCAAGACGAGCCTCACCGGCCCGCTGGTGGCACGCCACGGTTTCAGCCTCATCGACCGGGACGCCATCCGTACGAAGCTTTTCCCGGACTGCGCCTTCACCCAGGCGGAGAAGCAGGCCGCCAACCAGGCGGTACTGGAGGCGCTGCGCGTCAATTGCGCCGCGGGCCGGGAGTCACTGCTGGACGGCATGACCTTCGGGCGCAGGAGCGAGCGGGAGGTGGTCGGCGCCATCGCCTCCAGGCATGGCTTCCGCTTCATCGCCCTGTGGCTCGATTGCCCGGTGGAGGTGGCGGTGAGGCGGGTGACGACCCAGCCCCATGCGGCGGCGGACCGCAGCCCGGCGTTGGTGCGGGAAGTGGCGGCGCGGTTCGAGCGGCCGGACGAGGCGGTGCGCCTGGATGCGACGCGGCCGCTGGACGAGTTGCGTTGCTTGATAGAAGCGGTCTTGACCTAGACCCAGCCTGCGAGAGTGGAGACCGCCCAGCGCACCTCCCGCACCTGAGCGGTATCCCCCCAGGCCCGAATCAGTTCCTCGCCTACGAGTTCCACCGGGTCCTTACCGTTCTTCTTCAGATAGGCCTGGGTTGCGGACCAGCTGCGCAGGTAACCCAAGTAGGACGTGAGATCCCAGCGCACCGTCATGCCGAAGGCGGGGAGTTCGACGCGGGTGAACGGGAAGTCCAGGTCGCGGTAGGCGTTCTCCACGTGCTTGCGCTCCGGCGGCCAGTAGACGTCGCCAAGGATGCCTTCATAGAGCCGCATCATGGCCGCGTCCACGGCGGGCGTGACACTGCAATGCATGTAGCACCAGCAGGCTAGCACCGCTTCCGGTTTCGCCACCCGGCGCACTTCCGCATAGAACTTCGGCAGGTCGAACCAATGCAGGGCCTGGGCCACCGTCACCAGCGTGATGCTCGCCTCGGGCAGACCGCTGGCCTCGGCGGGGGCGGTGGCGTAGTGCACCCGGGGGTGGGGGGTTGACGCCGCGATCTGCTTGGCGCTGGCGTCGGTGGCGTCCACCCATTCGAAATGCGCGGCCAGCCCGAGCGCTGCCTGGCCGTTGCCCGTGGCGCAGTCCCAGGCCCGTTCCCGGTCCGGGGCGAGGGCCGCCAGGGATTTGAACAGCCCAGCGGGATAGGCGCCGGGGCGATAGCGGGAATAGTCGGCGGCGTGGCCGGAGAAGTGGTCTTTGAAGCTCGTGCTGGCCATGCGCGTATTATAAATCCGCGTGCGCGGGCGGCCGCGCCGTCAAGGGAAAGTGCATGAAAGTCACGGCCCTCGTGGGCAGCCTGCGCAAGGGTTCCTACAACCGGCTCGTGTTGCGCGCCGTCCTGGAGCTCAAGCCCGCGGCCATGGAGATCGAGGAGGCCGACATCGGCGGCCTGCCTCTGTACAACGAGGACCTGCACGCGCAGGGCTTCCCGCCGGCGGTGGAGGCGTTCCGGGACAAGGTTCGGACCTCCGACGCAGTGCTCTTCGTCACGCCCGAATACAACTATTCCGTCCCCGGCGTCCTCAAGAACGCCATCGATTGGGCCTCGCGCCCGCCCAACCGGGCCCTCGACAGCAAGCCCGCCGCGGTGATGGGCGCGTCCGGCAGCCGGCTCGGCACAGCCCGCGCGCAGTACCATCTGCGCCAGATCGGCGTGTTCCTCAACCTGCACTTCATCAACAAACCCGAGGTGATGATCTCCTTCGCGGAGAAGGTTTTCGACGCCTCGGGACGCCTGACGGACGAGACCGCCCGCAAGCTCATTGCGGAGCTCTTGGCGAATCTCCGGGACTGGACGCTGAAGCTGAAGTCTAAATAGAAAAAGCCGCATGCGCAGCTTTTTCTTAGGGCCGATGTCGACGTACGTGTTAGTGTTCCGTCGCTTCGCCCCCGGCTGAAAGCCGACGCATTGAAGGAACAATAGCGATAGCGATTATTGTGCCAATCAGTGCTACCACACCGAGCCAGATAAAAAGATTGGTATAGAGCGGCAGAGTTTGTACATAAAACTGGGTGTCGAGTTGATGCAATAATTTCTGTGTATCCGCACTCGTGGCCGCCAGTGGTTGCATACCTTGTACCTTTTCGCCGTCAAGCCACGAACGGAAATCTTCCAAAGTCAGGTTCTGTATGCTGTTCAATAGACCTGCGGGCACGCTCTTGAACTGATCCTGTACTTGAGCTGGGAATTTTTTGACTAGATCGGCAAGTTTATCCGGAACACTAGCGTAGTTTGCCACGAAACCGCCCAAGTACTGCGAGATGCCGGTGGCCAAGAACCAAGTGCCCATAATGAACCCACGCAACTTCGGACCCACGTAACGTGAAACCATGGCAAGGCCCAGCCCGCTGATGAGGAGTTCTCCCAGGGACTGCAGGCAGTATCCCCAAACCATCCACCACATGGATACCTTTCCATCTACCGCGAACATGCCGCTCGCGCCGTAAATGAAGAAACCAAGGCTCAAAATTGCGAAACCAGCCGCAAACTTGGTGGAAATGTGGAAATCACCTTTACCTTTGCTCCAGTGGTTGTATAGCCAGGCCAGCGGTGGGCTGAGGAGAAAGATCCAGATTGGATTGAGCGCCTGAACCTGGCCCGCCGGCACCAGATAGCCATAGAAATTAAGATCTACGTTGCGGGCTGCAAACAAGGTGAGAGAAGTGGACATCTGCTGATAGAAGATGAAGAAAAGGATCGTCTGCAGGGTGAGAACCAGCACTGCGATGAGCCCTTTTCGTTCACGGGGAGTGCCTTTATCGATCATCACGTAGAAAATGCCGAGCATCGCCAAAGCGGCAGCTACCACAAGCCCCAAAGCGATAAGCTTGTTTTGCAAGATAAAGCAGACCAATACAATAGACATGGCCACGCTGAGTAGAACGAGATAGAACTTGCGTCTATTGAGTGGTTGTGCATCAGGTTCGGAACCAACATGCGAGAGATGTTTGCGCATGAAGAAATAACTGATCAGGCCGAGCACCAGACCAAACGCGCAGAGACCGAAGGCCGCATGCCAGCCTATATCCACAGCTTGCTCAGGAGTGACGGAAGAGGAAAAGACGTTCTTTGCAACCCAAGGTACCCAGTCTCTTCCGTATTGACCGATGAGTGGCGTCAAAATCTGGGAGATGGTCGCACCTAGGTTCACCGCCATGTAATACATAGTGAAAGCGCTGTCGAGCTTGGCGGGCTCGCCTTGGTACAGCTTCGAGATCACGTTTGCGGGGTTGGATTTAAAGATTCCTCCACCCACGGCGACAACTGCCAACGCGGGGAAAAGCAGCACAGGCAGTGGCAGCGACATCATGGTGTAACCCACCGCCAGAATGAGTGCGCCCATAATTGCAGTGCGTTTGCTCCCGAGCACTCGGTCGCCGATCCAGCCGCCGACCGCCGGGACGGCGTAAGCGAGCGCGGTGAAGGCACCGAAGGTTAGGTTTGCGTTCCTGTCTCCATAGCCCAAGCGTTGAATCATGTAGAGCACCACCACGGCGGTCATGCCGTAGTAGCCGAAGCGTTCCCACATCTCGATGAGGAACAGGGTGACGAATCCCAGCGTCTTGGAGGGCGTGGCGGTTTGTGTCGGGCTCATGAGGGAATCCCGCGTGGAGGAAGGGCGGACCTGCCGTCTTGAGGCGACATAATGGCCCGGGACTTTAGTACCAGAATACGGCCGCCCTGGGAAGCAGCGCGCATTCCACCCCGAGGTTAGACCTTGTCTATGTCTATACTTGCCGGCATCCAACCGCCGCCGAGGTCACGATGGCAAAGGCCTTGCCTGCGGAACGCAGGCGTTTCAAGCGCTTCCGCTTTCCCTCCGTGCTAAACGTGCGGCAAGGGGACGGCATGCAGGAATGTGCGCTTCTCGACATGTCGTTCCGCGGCTTCCTGGCCCGCTGTCCACGCGATTGGCTGCCGCATCCGGGCGACCGCCTGCAGGTGGAGTGGCGAATGGCGGAGATGATCACGCTAGATCTCAACGCGGTGGTGGTGCATGCCGAGCAGGATCGCATCGGCTGCACCTGGGAGGCGCGGGACGCCCAGAGCTTTGCGCACCTGAAGCGCATGGTGGAGATGAACTTGGCGGATCGCCGGTTGTTGGCGCGGGAATTGGAATATCTCAAGGCCGAACCGGTGAGGCAGTTTCCCGACAGCCTGCATTAGGCATACCGCCCATGCAAACGTGTTTCCTAATCCATGTCTAAGGGCAGAGCATGATCGACTTCTATTACTGGGGCACGCCCAACGGCCAGAAGGTGTGCATCTTCCTGGAGGAGACCGGCTTGCCGCACCGGGTGGTGAAGGTGGACATCGGCAAGGGCGAGCAATTCAAGCCCGAGTTCCTGGCCATCTCCCCCAACAACCGCATCCCCGCTATCGTGGATCACGAACCCAAGGGCGGCGGTGCGCCGCTCTCCGTGTTCGAGTCCGGCGCGATTCTCTGGTATCTCGCCGAGAAGACCGGGCGTTTCCTGTCAGCGGATCTGCGGGGGCGCACCGAGGTGAGCCAATGGCTCTTCTGGCAGATGGCGGGTTTGGGGCCCATGGCAGGGCAGAACGGCCACTTCCGCTACTACGCGCCGGAAGAGATTCCGTACGCCATTGACCGCTACACCCGCGAAACCGGGCGGCTGTTCGGCGTGCTCAACAAACGCCTCGCCGACCGGGAATACGTGGCGGGGGAGTACTCCATCGCCGACATGGCCTGTTATCCCTGGGTGCTGCCGTTCAAGGGCCTCGGCCAGGATATGGCCGATTTCCCGCACTTGAAGCGCTGGTTCGAGGCCGTCCGCGCGCGGCCCGCAGTGGAGCGGGCCTACGTCGGCGTGAGCGAACCCTACCAGGGCAAGCGTTCGTTCACGCCCGAGGAACGCAAGATTCTTTTCGGTCAGAACGCGAAGAGCTGAATCACCACAAGGCCATCTGGCCGCCTTCCGGCGCTACGGTGAATCGTTCCGTCGTCAGCCGCATGCCGCGGAAGCCCAGGTTGTGGCGCTTCACCGCGAGTGCGAAACGCCGCGCGATCAAGTCCGCGAACTGGCCCGTGCCGCGGAAGCGCGTGCCGAAGCCCGAATCGTAGTCCTTGCCGTCGCGGGACTGGCGGATGATGCTCATGACGTGCTCGGCCTTGAGCGGGTAATGGGCCGCGAGCCACTGCCGGAAGAGGTCCTTGAGTTCGTAGGGGAGGCGGAGCAGCACGTAACCCGCGCCGCGGGCGCCGGCGCCCGCGGCGAGTTCCAGGATGCGCTCCATCTCCGCGTCATTGATGGCGGGGATGATGGGCGCGTTCATGACCCCCACCGGCACGCCCGCCCGTGAGAGGGTTTCCATCGCCTTGAGGCGGCTCGCGGGGCTCGCCGCCCGCGGCTCCAGGTGGCGCTTCAGATCGTTGTCGAGCGTGGTGACGGTGATGAACACCGCCGCGAGGTCCTGCGCCGCCATTTCCCGCAGGATGTCCAGGTCGCGGGTAACGAGCGCGCTCTTGGTGATGATGGAGACGGGATGGCGGAAGCGCTGCAGCACCTCGAGTATCCCGCGGGTCACCTTGAGCTTGCGCTCGGCGGGCTGGTAGGGATCGGTGTTGGCGCCGAGGGTGACCGCCGCCGGTCGGTAGCCGGGCTTGCGCAGCTCCTGCTCCAGGAGTTCCGCGGCCCGGTCCTTGTAGAAGATCCGGGTCTCGAAATCGAGCCCCGGGGAGAGGTTGAGGTAGGCGTGGCTCGGCCGGGCATAGCAGTAGATGCAGCCACTGCCGCAGCCCTTGTAGGGGTTGATGGACTGGGAAAAGGGGATGTCCGGGGACTGGTTGCGGGTGATGATGCTGCGGCTCGGATCGGGCCTCAGGATGGTTTCGATGGGAGGCGGCTCCTCGTCGTCCAGAGGGCGATACCAGCCGTCATCGGCCTCTTCCCGGCGCGTGGTCTCGAAGCGTCCTTCGGGGTTGGTAAGGGCGCCACGGCCTTTATGGGGGGTTGGGGTCGGCATGGCATTTTTGATAACTGTATATGCGTACAGTATATCAGACACTGGGAAAAAGGTGGTTCCAGAGGCAACCGACCCCCGTGTTAAGGTACAGCCGCGTTTCTTAAGCCCCGTGCCCTCATGAGTTCCGCCCGCAAGTTCCGGCTGTTTCCCGTCTGCCTCCTTTTGGCCGCCTGTGCCGCCGCGCCGCCGCCCGCACCGGCACCCAAACCGGCCGCGCCCAGCGTGCCCTTGCTCATCGCCACACCCCAGGACGACTCCGCACCCGCCGCCCTGGAGGCGCGCTTGACGACCAAGAACGACAGCCAGGTGCTCTTGCGCTTCACGGTGCAAGAAGACGGCAAGGTGCGCGACGCCCGGGTGCTCATGAGCAAGCTTCCGGAGGACACCACCGCCGCGGTGGTGGGCGCGTTCTCGGTACTGCGCTTCAAGCCCTATCAGGATCACGGCCGACCCGTGTCGCACGAATTCATCTATCCCCTGTTCTTCGGCCCCAACGCGGTCTCGGAACACACCCGCTTTCTCTGCCGCCACGAAGACGAGCGATACCGCCCCGACAGCCGTTGCGACATCGTGACCACCGGCAACTGGCGCGTATACCGCGTCACACCGCCGTACCCGGCCGGCGTTTCGCCGGCGGTCAGCGGACGCGTCACGCTCGCCTTCGACCTCGACAGCGGCGGCGTGCCCAGCAACGTGAAGGTGGTGAAGGCGGAGCCTCCCGGCACGTTCGACACCGCCGCGGTGGTGGCGCTGCAGCAGTGGTATTTCGAGAGCCTGGACGGCAGTGCGCTCGCGTCGGCCCAGCACGCCACGGTGACGGTGAACTTCACGCCGCCGGCGGCGAAGCCCGCGGGAGGGCCCTGAGGTGTACACGGTCTACGGCAAGAGCGGTTCCGGCAACTGCTACAAGGTGAAGCTGCTGCTGCATCTCCTGGACGAGCCGTTCCGCTGGGTGGAGGTAGATTCAAGCCGCGGCGAGACCCGCACCCCCGAGTTCCTGAAGCGCAACCCCAATGGCAAGGTGCCGCTCCTGGAGGCTGCGGACGGCAAGTACCTGCCGGAATCCAACGCGATCCTGTGTTACCTCGCGGAAGGCACGGAGTACCTCCCCACGGAGCGCTGGGCGCGGGCGGAAGTACTGCAGTGGCTGTTCTGGGAGC
>JBLNDO010000078.1:0-43953 GCA_050261675.1 Bacillota bacterium | reverse complement strand
TGGACTGCTCCGTGGAGTCGCCATCGGGCTCGGGGTCATCGCCGGTGCCTTGACCCTGGGCCTGTTCTCCCTGGCCGGCGCTCTCGAAGCGCTGCTGGACACCGTGCCGGTGCAGGTCCGGAGCGCACACAAAGGCAATGGAAGCCATCACTGAAAGGCAACGGGGGGGCGGGATGGGACAGAGAAGAGGAACAGATCATGGCTACGAACAAGACCAAATCCGTCGCCACCCTGCGCAGCCTCGCGATGCGCGGCGCTTTCAGGCTCGGGCTGCTGCTAGCCCCGATTGCCGCCAGGTCCCAGACCGGCATCGCGGTGGGGTATACCGGCCAGCACGACGCCCAGCGCGGGCAGGTGCTCATGGTGGATTACGTGTTCCCCGGCAGCCCCTGGGATTTCACCGCCGCCGCCATCCGGGGCACCCGGAGCCGCGACACCAGTTGGGTGGCGGCATCCTACGAGATCGTGGACCAGCACCTGTACGCGAGCTTTGGACCGGCGCTGATCCGCCACCAGACCAGCACACTCACCAGCCAGTACCAGTTCATGACCACCTTCGGCTACCACAAGGACAATTGGTCGGTGGCCGTGCGCCATCTCTCCAATGGCGGCTTCCGGGGCTCCAACGTGGGCGAGAATGCGGTGATCTTCGTGTGGAACTTTTAAGCCAATGTAGCTTGGCGCGATTCAGCGGCCGGGGGCCGTGATGGCCTTGCGTATCGCCGCATCCGGCGCGGTGTCGTCGTACACGACCTTGCCATCCTTCAAGGCGACACCCAGTTTCTTCCAGAGAGCGGGGAGGTCCACCTCCACCGGCTTGTCCTTCATCCGGGCATAAAGGTCTTCCAGCACCGACACGCCCACCGCCTTGTCGGCGGTTTCGAAGGCATAATCGATTTCGGAGGATTTCTGGATGCTGCCGCCGGCGGCGAGGATACCGCGCAGGGCATCCTGCAGGCCGTACTTGTTGTGGGTGCGTTCGCGGATTTCCACGTCCGCCAGCAGGCAGAAAAGCGCGCCGCCCCAATAGGTGCGTCCCCAGGTGGGGGTATGGTCCAAGCCCTTGTCGCCTGCCTCGGGAAGACCCTTGGGCATGCCTTCGAGGGTTTCCTGCCAGAGGTCATCCACGCCGAGGTCGCCGATTTGGGCGCGGGCGATGGGTTCCACGTAGGTGGCGAGGCCTTCCTCGATCCAGTGGTGCTCGTCCGCCACCTGCGGGAAGGCGAGATGCACGAACTCGTGGGTCATGACCCAGCTTTGTTGCAGGTCGGCGCTCCGAGTCTCCACGCCGATGCCGAGGCGGATGAAGCCGCCGTCCTCGTCGCCGTAGGTGGTGCCGCTGGGGTTCCCATCTCCCTGACGTGCGCTGACGCGAATAAGCACTTTGGGCACGGGAAAGCGGCCGTAATAGTGGGTCACGGCCTTCTGGGCCGTGGCGATCCATTGCAGCACTTGAGGCTCGGTGACGCTGAGGCCTATGGCGGCGTAATCCACATGCACCGGCCCCATGCTCGTGCTCAAGGCTGGTGACGCCGTGGCGCCGAAGGCGATGGGAGGAGAAAGGAGGATGAAGACGAAGGGCAGGGCGATGAGGCGTTTGCGCATGCCGAATTGACCTGCATGCTGCATTGAAGTTCCGCCTAGTCTTGGAGCAGAGCTGAGATCAGCCCGTCGTTCAACCAGAGCTTGAGGTGACTCGCGGCCTGCAGGGCCACGGCCTCCGGCGCATGCCAGCGGCACAGGCCTTCGCAGAGTTCCGCGAAATTCCTGGCTTCCCGCGCGGCATCCAGGGTCCAGGCTTCGTCCTCGCCGAGGGAGCGCCAACGGGTGGTGATGCCTTGGCGCCAAACGAGCCAGTCGAGGGAGGCGTCCAGGGCCTGCAGTTTCGGCGGCGCGTCGCCCGCATCCATGGCCGCCCAGGCCTGGGGTACGTTCCAGGCGAGACCCAGGCGTTGCAACGAGGCGTGAAAGCCGAAACGCAATGTCGCCCAGGATTCAGGGGGCACCGCCGCCAGAGCCTGCAATTCCATGGCCGGGTCGTCGGCGGCATCGAAGGCGAGGCCCTGAGCCCACTCGAAAGCGGCCATCTCCGCGAGCCAGGGGTCGGCGGAATAGGGCGGGGTGTCACGCAGGAATTTCGCCAGGTGGCGGCTGAACCAGCGCACGGATGGGTGGGTGGAGGGGTGGGCGTCGATGTAGCAGCGGCCCAGGCGGTCGAATTCCTCGTCGCCGATGAGCGTGTGCAGGCCCTCGAAGTTGTCCTCCAGCACTTCCAGCAACCGCAATCGGTAGCCGTCCACGTAGATCTTCACCCGTTCCTCGGCGGAAGCCGTGGCATTGCCCACCACCTGGCCGCGCATATCCAGGCGGTTTCCCAGCATGCAATCCTTGAAATCCTGCTCGAGTTTCAGGAGCGCGCTCATTCAGGCCGCCACTCCCTTGAGGATGGGTTCGGCGATGCGCCGCGCCTGCTCCAGTTCCGCCAGGAGTTCCGGGAGCGGCGGGATGTTCGCATCCCGCTCGATCATGGTGGAAACGTACCCGAAATGCCGCACCGCCTCGGCATAGAGCTCCCAGACGCCGTCGATGATGGGTTGGTCGTGGGTGTCCACGATGATGTTGCCGTTATGGGTGTGGCCCGCCAGGTGGAACTGGTAAACCCGGCCCGCGGGCACGCCGCGCAGGTAGGTACGCGGATCGAAGCCGTGGTTGCTGCTGCTGACGTAGATGTTGTTCACGTCCAGGAGGATCAGGCAATCGGCGGCTTCCGCGATCGCGCTCAGGAATTCCCATTCGGTCATGGCCGATTGGGTGTAGGTGACATAGCTGGAGACGTTCTCCAGCAGGATTTGCCGGCCGAGATAATCCTGCACCTGCCGCACCCGCGCGGCCACGTGATTCACTGCTTCCTCGGTGTAGGGCAGTGGCATCAGGTCGTGCAGGTTCTTTCCGGCCACGCCGGTCCAGCAGAGGTGGTCGGAGATCCAGCGGGGCTGCACGCGGCCGGTGAGCGCCTTGAGGCGCTTCAGGTAATCCATGTTCAGCGGATCGAGGCTGCCGATGGACAGCGACACCCCATGCATCACCATGGGATAGAGCGCACGGATGCGATCCAGGTAATGGAGCGGCTTGCCGCCGTCCACCATGTAATTCTCGGAGATGATCTCGAACCAGTCCACGGCGGGACGCTCGGCGAGGATCGCGTCGTAATGATCGATGCGCAGCCCGAGGCCGAAACCGAGGTAAGGACGTGCCGGACTGGGTAGCTTGGTGCTCACGGTCGGATTTTACTCGCTCATAAAAGGAAAAACCCGATCGCCTGTGGGGCGATCGGGTCGTTCCGTTCAAGCCTTCGGCAGGAGCGGATTACTTGCCGCCCGCAGCCTCGAACTTGCCGCCAGCCTTGTCGCAGTCGGCCTTGGTCATGGTGGCGAAACCCTTGCCCTTGCAGGAGTTCTGACCCTTACAGGCATGGTCCGCGCTCTTGCACTCGCTCTTGCCTTTGCAGGCATTGCCGCCCATGCACTTGCCCGTGGCGGCTCCGGCGTCCGCGGCGGTAGCGAGGGGGGCCAGCAGGAACAGGCTGGCGGCAACGGCGGCGATGGCAATACCAGAAGCTTTAGTCGCGTTCATGATTTAAGTCCTCTATAGAGTTGGTTGTGTACACACCCAAGTGAACAATTCCTGAAACGGATTGCTCCACGGACCTTCGGCTGCCGAAATCTCCATGGAGCTTGCGGCGGCCTCGACCGGGTTCTCCCTTTCCAGGGCCTGTACCGGTTGCCCGGTGGCATCCTGGATACGGAACACCTGGGTTTTGGGATGCAGCGCGCGCTGCTGACTGCACCCAGGGGTTCAGACCCGATAGGGTCGTATTTATTACACTGTTATCTACCGGAAAGCCACTGTTCATGCGACATATACGGCATCCGGCTATTATCTGTACTGGCATAACATGGGGACAAATTCCCAATCCTGAGTAAAATACTAAGTTAACTGGGGGCCAACATGCCGACGCAGCAACCGCCGAAGCCGGGTCACGAGCACCATCATCATCACATGCATGTGCCGCAGCACACGCCGGGGCACACACCGGGTGACGAGGGCTCGGGACGGCTATGGTTGTACGGCGGTGTCGCGATGCTGTTCGTCGCCATCGTCTATGTCGTGGTCATCATGACGCACAAGACTGGCAAGCCCGTCGCCGAGGGCATGCCGGTGCCCGATGCGCAGATGCAGTTCGACACGGGCAACGACGGCTCCGGCATCGCCCTCGGCCCCGACAAGGCCAAGGTGGTGGTGCGCGAGTTCGCCGATTTCCAATGCCCCGCCTGCGGCGCCTTCGAACCGGCGCTGGAGCAGCTGCGCAAGGAATACGTGGACACCGGCAAGGTGCGTTTCGTGTTCTTCGATTTCCCGCTGGAGCAGCACAAGAACGCCGTGGTGGCGGCCCAGGCGGCGCGTTGCGCCGGTAACCAGAGCCATTACTGGCAGATGCACGACGCCCTTTACGCCCATCAGGCGGAGTGGGCCGACAAGCCCGATGCTTCCACTTATTTCCAGAACTATGCCCAGTCGGTCGGCATAGACGGCGGCGCAATACTGCGTTGCCTGCGGGCGGGTACCGAGCACCAGGCGGTGATCCGCAGCAGCGGTTATGGCGAAGCCCTGGGGATCCATGCCACGCCCACCTTCGCCGTCGATGGCGACGTCTATTCGGGAAACATCCCCTATGCGCAGTTGAAGGCGCTGGTGGACGCGGAGTTGGCGGGCGGGGCGCACTGAGCCGCCATGGCCGAGTACCGGATGCAGGGCAGCGATCTCTACGATCGCAACAAGAACCGGCTGGGCTACGCCCGCGACAACACGGTGTTCGACGCCGTGAACCGTCGCATGGGTTACCTACGCGGCAACGACATCTACGATGCCACCAACCGTCGCATGGCCTACATCAAGGACCTGGACGTCTACAGTTCCACCAACAACCGCCTGGGTCGAGTCGAGGATTTCCGGAAGCGAATCGAGAAGGCTCCAGAGGGGCCTGTTGCAATCGCCTTGTTGATGTTATTGGCGAAGCCCGCCGACGAGTGAAGGTCAGCAGATGCCGGCGCGCTGCTTGATGCAGGCCAAGTAGGCCTGTTCATCGGGCAGGCGGTTCTCCCGCTGCGCCCGCCACAGGGCCTCTCCCAGGCATTCCAGAATCTGGTGTTCCGTCTGCATCAGGTCGCCGGTCTTCCGGTGCAGCACCTCATAGGCCGCTTTGATTCCCGCCGGCCGGTCTATGGAAAGCTGTTCGCGGATGGCGATGTGCATGCCCATGTGCAGGAAAGGGTTGGTCTCGCCGCCCTCCGGCAGCCAGTCCTTGTCGAGTACTTCCATCCCCCTGTCCAGCAAGCCGTGATATTCAGGGTGTAGCCGGATCACGTCCGCGATGATGGTTTCCAATGCCGTCATCGGCATGCCGGCCTGCATCTTCTTCCACACATCGAAGAAGGCCTGGCGGGTATCGTTGCGGCTCTCGCCGTGAAGTGGCATCAGCGCTTCGCCTTTCCAGGTTTTTTCGGCGGTTTCTTCAGCCTCAGGGGCACCTTCTTCTCGGCCTTGGTCTTGTGCTTGTACTCGCAGAGGTCGCGGATGATGCAGTCCGGGCATTCGGGTTTGCGGGCCTTGCATACGTAGCGCCCGTGCAGGATCAGCCAGTGATGGGCATCCTGCTTGAATTCGTCGGGCGTCACCTCCACGAGCTTGTCTTCCACTGCCCGCACGTCCTTTCCCGGCGCAAGCCCGGTACGGTTCGCCACCCGGAAGATGTGGGTGTCCACGGCGATGGTGGGTTCCCCGAAGGCGGTGTTCATGACCACGTTCGCGGTCTTGCGACCTACGCCGGGCAGCGCCTCCAGCGCCGCCCGTTCCTGCGGCACTTCGCCGCCGTGTCGTTCCAGGAGAATCTTCGCCGCCGCGATGAGGTTCTTCGCCTTGGTGTTGTAGAGGCCGATGGTCTTGATGTACTCCTTGAGCCCCGCTTCCCCCAACGCCAGCATGGCAGCGGGGGTGTTGGCCACGGGGAAGAGCTTCGCGGTGGCCAGGTTCACGCTCTTGTCGGTGGCCTGTGCCGAGAGAGCCACCGACACCAGCAACTCATAAGGCGTCTGGTATTCCAGCTCGGTGGTGGGGCGGGGGTTCGCGGCCTTGAGCCGTTCATAGAGTTCGATGCGCTTCGCGGGTTTCATCGCGGTTTCTTGCCCTGTTCCGCACGCCGCGCCTTTACCCGCGCCACCGCTGCGGCGATCTCGGCCTGGTGATGGGCCTTGAGGCTTGTTGCCGCATCCGGTTTGTGGACCTGGCGGCCTGCCTTGTCCTTTTGCCGCCGCCTGTAAACGCTGAAGCGTTTCTTGAGAGCTTCCCCCCGTTCCGGCCCGGCCATGGGAAACTGCCAGCCCTCCAGGCCCTCGGTCATGCCTTGGACGGGCGTGAGGCGGATGCAGTCCACGGGACAGGGAGGCAGGCACAGGCCGCAGCCGGTGCAGAGCGCCTCGATCACCGTGTGAATCTGCTTCTGGGCGCCGGTGATGGCATCCACCGGGCAGGCGGCGATGCACTTGGTGCAGCCGATGCACAGGGGTTCCTCGATGAAGGCCACGGTCCCCAGCGCGAACATGCCCACGGCCGGGTCCATCGGTTTTGCGGGTACGTTCAGCACTGTGGCAAGCGCGGCGATGGTCTCATCGCCGCCCGGAGGACAGCGGTTCAGGGAGGTTTCGTGACAGGCAAGGGCTTCCGCGTAGGCGCGGCAATCGAGATAGCCGCAGCGAGTGCATTGGGTCTGCGGGAGGAGGGCGTCGATCTTGTCGGCGAGGGAGTTCACGTTCCCCCGTAGCTTATTTGACTTTCATGCCGGGCTGGGCGCCCGCATGGGGCTCGAGAATCCAGAGGTCCTTGCCGCCCGGGCCCGCCGCCAACACCATGCCTTCCGACATCCCGAACTTCATCTTGCGCGGCGCCAGGTTCGCCACCATCACCGTGAGCTTGCCTTCGAGCTGTTCCGGTGAATAGGCGCTCTTGATGCCGGCGAACACGTTGCGCGTGCCGTCGCCGATGTCCAGGGTCAGGCGCAGCAGCTTGTCGGCGCCCTCCACGTGCTCCGCCTTGGCGATGCGCGCGATGCGCAGGTCCACCTTGGCGAAGTCGTCGTAGCTGATTTCGGGGGCGATGGGGTCCATGTTTGACGCCTTTTTCGTGCTTTTCGCCAGGTCTTCCTTCGAGGATTCGACCATGGCCTCGAGTTTGGCCTTCTCCACGCGGGACATCATGGGCGTGAACGCGTTTATCTTCTCGCTGATGAGCGGATGGCCGAGGTCCTTCCAGCTGAGCGGCTGCACGTCCAGGAAGCTCTCGGTCTTGCGCGCCAGTTCCGGCAGCACCGGTTTCAGATAGATCATCAGCACCCGGAACAGGTTGATGCCGAGACTGCAGATTTCCTGCACATCCACCGGGACCGGTTGCTTCTTGGCCAGCGACCAGGGTTTCTTCGCGTCGATGTATTCATTCACCCGATCCGCCAGTTCCATGATCTCGCGGATGGCGCGTCCGTATTCGCGCGATTCATAGGCGGCGGCGATGCTGTCCGAGGCATTCACCGCGGCCTGGTAAAGCGGACCGTCGGCGATTTTGTCGGCGAGCCGCCCCTGGAAGTGGGTTTCGATGAAACCCGCGCAGCGGCTCGCGATGTTCACGAGCTTGCCGACCAAGTCCGCATTCACCCGTTGCAGGAAGTCGTCCAGGTTGAGATCGATGTCATCGATGCCGGGACCGAGCTTGGCGGCGAAGTAATAGCGCAGGTATTCCGGATCCAGGCCGGCGTCCAGATAGGTGCGCGCCTTGATGAAGGTGCCGCGGGACTTGGACATCTTCTGGCCGTTCACCGTCAGGAAGCCGTGGGCGTAGACCGCCGAGGGCGTGCGGAAACCCGCGCCCTTGAGCATGGCGGGCCAGAACAGCGAGTGGAAATAGATGATGTCCTTGCCGATGAAATGATAGACCTCGGCCTTGGAGTCCGGTTTCCACCAGTCGTCGAACTTGAGGTCCTGGCGCCTGCCGCAGAGGTTCTTGAAGCTCGCCATGTAACCGATGGGCGCGTCGAGCCATACGTAGAAATATTTCCCGGGGGCGTCCGGGATCTCGAAGCCGAAGTAGGGCGCATCGCGGGAGATGTCCCAATCCTGCAGGCCGGCGGCAAACCATTCGTCCAGCTTGCGGGTCACCGCCTCGTGAAGATGGCCGGGCGTGCGTGTCCATTCCTTCAACATGGCCTCGAAGTCGCCCAACTTGAAGAAATAGTGCTCGGATTCCCGCTCCACCGGGCGTGTGCCGGAGATCACCGACACCGGGGTCTTGAGGTCCGCGGGGGTGTAGGTGGCGCCGCAGTTCTCGCAGGAATCGCCGTACTGGTCGGGCGTGCCGCAGCGCGGACACTCGCCCTTGATGAAGCGGTCCGGCAGGAACATCTTCGCCTGTTCATCGTAGAGCTGGCGGATCGTGCGGACCGCGATATGGCCAGGCTTGGCGTTCTTGAGGTTCCTATATATAAGCGTCGCCAGCTCCCGGTTCTCGTCGGAATGGGTGCTGTGATAGTTCTCGAAGCGGACGTAGAAGTCCTTGAAGTCCCGCTGGTGCTCCACGCCGACGCCGCGGATCAGCTCCTCCGGAGTGATGCCGAGTTCCCGGGCCTTGAGCATGATGGGCGTGCCGTGGGCGTCGTCCGCCGAGACGAACAGGCACCGGTTGCCCGCCATGGCCTGGTAGCGCACCCAGATGTCGGTCTGGATGTTGCCCACCATGTGCCCCAAATGCAGGGGTCCGTTGGCATAGGTGAGGGCATAGGTGACGAGGATGTCGCGGGATTGCTGCGGCATGGGCAGGTGTGCGGCGCGGTTCTTATTCGGAACGTGGAATTATGCCACAGCCCGCGCTCCGGCCCGGCCGGAGAAGGCGGGATGCTAGAATGCGCCGCCATCCACATGCACCGCGCCTACCCATGAGCAGCGTCACCCGCGACCGAATCGAGGCAGCTCTCAAGACCTGGGTCGAGCCCCATTTGGGCGCCGATCTCCTGAGCGCCGGTGCCGTTCACGGCATCGATATCGACGGCGGCAAGGTGACAGTGAACCTGGAGCTGGGCTTTCCCTTGGGCGAATACCGCGACGAGTTGGCGGGCGAGGTGGAGAGCGTATTGATGTCAGTCCCGGGCGTCGAGCGGGCCGTGGTGCATCCGGGCGTCGCCATCCTCTCCCATGCGGTGCAACGCAACCTCACGCCGCTCCCCGACGTCAAGAACGTCATCGCCGTGGCCTCGGGCAAGGGCGGCGTGGGCAAGTCCACCGTGGCCGTAAACCTCGCTCTTGCGCTCGCCGCCGCCGGCGCCGCCGTGGGCCTGCTGGACGCGGACATCTACGGCCCCAGCCAGCCGCGCATGCTCGGGCTCTCGGGCCGGCCGTCCAGCAAGGACGGAAAGCACATAGAGCCCATGATCGGCCACGGTGTGAAATGCATGTCCATCGGTTTCCTGGTGGATGCCGAGCAGCCCATGGTGTGGCGCGGCCCCATGGTCACCCAGGCCCTGGTGCAGCTCATCCGCGACACCCTCTGGGGTGAACTCGATTACCTGGTGGTGGACATGCCGCCGGGCACCGGTGACATCCAGCTGACCCTGTCCCAGCAGGTGCCGGTCTCGGGTGCAGTGATCGTCACCACACCTCAGGAGATCGCGCTCCTGGACGCGCGCAAGGGTCTCAAGATGTTCCAGAAGGTGGAGGTGGCAATCCTGGGCGTGGTGGAAAACATGAGTACCCACTTGTGCTCGAACTGCGGCTACGAGGAGCACATCTTCGGCGCGGGTGGAGGAGAGAGCTTGGCCGCACAATACCAAGTGCCGTTCCTGGGCAGCCTGCCTCTCGACCTCAAGATCCGCGAGCAGACCGACGCCGGCAATCCCACGGTGGTGGCCGAGCCCCGGGGTACAATCGCCGTCCGCTACCGGGAGATCGCACGCCGCGCCGCCGCCAAGCTCGCCTTGGCTGGCCGGGAGTATGCCGGCGCGTTCCCCAAGATCGTCGTCGAAGACTGATACTCAAATGAGAAACAAGACATGAGCATCAAATCGGACAAGTGGATACGGCGCATGGCGGAGAAGGGCATGATCGAGCCCTTCGAGAAGGGCCAGGTGCGCCAGAACAGCGGCGGCAAGATCGTTTCCTACGGCACGTCCAGCTATGGCTACGACGTGCGCTGTGCCGACGAGTTCAAGATCTTCACCAACATCAACAGCACCATCGTGGACCCGAAGAAGTTCGACGAGCGCAGCTTCGTGGATTTCAAGGGGGAGTGCTGTGTGATCCCGCCGAACTCCTTCGCCCTGGCGCGCACCGTGGAGTTCTTCCGCATCCCCCGCAGTGTGCTCACGGTCTGCCTCGGCAAGTCCACCTATGCCCGCTGCGGCATCATCGTCAACGTCACTCCCCTGGAGCCCGAGTGGGAGGGCCACGTGACGCTGGAGTTCTCCAACACCACGCCCTTGCCTGCCAAGATCTACGCCAACGAGGGTGTGGCGCAGATGCTGTTCTTCGAGTCCGACGAGGTGTGCGAGACGTCCTATAAGGACCGGGGCGGAAAATACCAGGGTCAGAAGGGCGTAACCCTCCCCAAAACCTGATTATTGCGGCTGCTTCGGCGCCGTGGAGGCGGCCGGTGCCGCGCCTTCGAAACTCACGGAGGTCAGACTCAGGGTGTAGGTGTCTTCGCCCGGTTCCCGTTGCTCGATCTGCACCGGCAGGTAATGCAGCTCGGGGCTCTGCCAGAAATCCGTTACCCGTGCATCGCCTTTGTCCTGGCGTTCCAGCACCTGCGTTTCATATTTCCCCGAGGCCGTGCGAACGCTCGCATCCGGCAGTTTTTTCGGGTTGAACCAGGTGACGGCGTTATGGTCCAGCACCCCGTATTCGTCTTGCAGGCTGCCCGCCTCGTTGTCCAGCGACAGGATCAGCTGGATCAGGAACCGGTCCGAAACGCCCGGCAACAGCCGGTGGTCCCGCTTCGTGCCGTTATCGTCGGTGTGCGCGACTTTGTTGTTCCAGTCGAACCGGATAGATTCGCTTTTGTCGTGCTTGCCGCCGCTGCGCACGTAATCGTACTCCAGGGATCTCGGGCGGCCGTCCACCACCTCGAAACGGCTGGTCTCCACGATCACGTCCTTGAAAAACATGGAAGCGAAGCCGATGGCGTGGCTTTCGGACTTGTAGGTATAGCTGCCGTCGGGGTTGCGGGCGAGCGTCGTCTTGCAGGCGAGGGTGCCGAGGCTCACGGAGCCTTCGTAGTTCGCCGTGAAGGGCCGGATGACGATGCCGTCCGCCGCGGCGCTTGCAGCCATCAGCAAGGCGATGCCTGCGATCCAAGTCTTCATGCCTGCACCTTTTTTCCCCAGGCGAATACTTTAGGCCGGGACAGGGGTGTGCCGTCAAACAGAAGCGCCTGTCCCTCGAGTTTGAGCCTGCCGGCTGCGAACCAGCGGATCACTTCCGGGAAGAGTTCGTGCTCGCGGGCCTGCACCCGCAGCCGCAACGCCGTTTCCGTGTCGCCCGGCCCCACCGGGACTTCCGCCTGGGCCACCACGGCACCGCTGTCCAAGGCCTCTATAACGTAGTGCACGCTGCAGCCGTGCACCGTCTCGCCCGCCTCCAGCGCCCGGCGGTGGGTATGCAGGCCCCGGTACTTGGGCAGCAGCGAAGGGTGGATGTTGAGCAGGCGGCCGGCATAACGCCGCACGAAATCGGCGGACAGGATGCGCATGTAGCCGGCCAGCACCACGAGCCCGGGCTGTTGGCGATCCACTGCATCGGCCAACGCCCGGTCGTGGGCGGCCCTGTCGGGATAGTCCGCCGGGAAGACGGTTTGCGTGATTGCGCCCGCCTTGTGTGCCCGCAGGAGCGCCGGTGCATCCGGCCGATCGCTGATGACCGCCTGTACGCGGACGCGGATGTCGTGTTGCCTGTCGAGGATCGCCTGGAGATTGCTGCCCTGGCCCGAGACCAGCACCACCACCGGCAGTGGCGGGCGTGTCCGGGCGCCCGGCATCAGCGGATGACGACGCCGTCGGCGCCGCGGCTGGCCCGGCCGATGGTCCAAGCCTGTTCACCCGCCGCCTGGAGTGCGCCCAAGGTGCGGGTCGCGTCGGCTGCATCCACGACGGCCACCATGCCGATGCCCATGTTGAAGGTGCGGTACATCTCCGGCAGGGCCACGTTGCCTTGCTCCATCAGCCATTGAAACACCACCGGGCGTGGCCAGGACTTGGAATCGATCTCCACTCCCAGGCCCGGCGGGAGCACCCGCGGCACATTCTCCGTCAGCCCGCCGCCCGTGATGTGGGCGAAGGCGTGCACCGGCACCTGCTCCAGCAACGCGAGCAGGGTCTTCACGTAGATGCGGGTCGGCTCCATGAGCCGGTCGATGAGCGCGCGCCCCTCGAGTCGCTCCTCGAAACTCGCGCCGGAGACCGCCAGCACCTTGCGGATCAAGGAATAGCCGTTGGAGTGCGGGCCGGAGGAGGCGAGGCCGATGAGCGCGTCGCCGTCCTTCACTTTCGAGCCGTCGATGACCTTCGCCTTTTCCACCACGCCTACGGCGAAACCGGCGAGGTCGTAGTCCTCGCCCTGGTACATGCCGGGCAGTTCCGCGGTCTCGCCGCCCACCAGCGCGCAACCCGCGAGCTCGCAACCCTTGGCGATGCCGGTGATGACGTCGGTGGCGGTCTCCACGTCGAGCCTGCCGGTGGCGTAATAGTCGAGGAAGAACAGCGGCTCGGCGCCCTGCACCACCACGTCGTTGACGCACATGGCCACGAGATCCTGCCCGATGGTACCGTGGCGGCCGCTCTCGATGGCGAGCTTGAGCTTGGTTCCCACGCCGTCGGTGCCTGAAACCAGCACCGGGTGCTTGTATTTTGCAGGCAGCTCCACCAGCGCGCCGAATCCACCCAGCCCGCCCAATACCTCCGGACGCTGCGTGCGTGCGGCCGCCGGCTTGATGCGCTCCACCAGTTCGTCGCCCGCGTCGATGTCCACGCCGGCGTCGCGGTAGGTGAGGGGCTTTTTCGCGGTCATGGGGCTTTCCCGGGCTGTCAGGTCATAAACCGCTCGCCGGGCGGCGGTTTGAGACGGTATATTCTACACGACGCCTGTTTTCGTCTGCGGGATGCGGGACAATATGCCTGTGAAGATCCGGTTACGCGCAATTCTGTGCCTCGGCCTCGCCTGCCTGTGGTTCGTATCCATGCCGCTCGCCGCCGCGGTGGTGGACGGTCTTTACGAAGCGCGCGTGCCGGTGGCGGATCAAAGCTCCGCTCAGCGCACCGCCGCACTGCAGCAGGCTTTCGACGCGGTGCTGGTGAGGGTGAGCGGCACCCGGGCCGCCGCCGGCGCGCTCGCTGCCTCGCTCGGCAATCCGAGCCAATACATACAGCAGTACCGTTATGAAAAGGCGCCGCCGGATCCCTCCGCGTCCGTTTCGCCGGTTTCCACTCCCTCCCTCGTGCTCTGGGCGAAGTTCGACCGTACCGTGGTGAACAACGCACTGCATTCCGCCCACGCGTTCCAGTGGGGCGTGGAGCGGCCGCGCACGCTGGTGTGGCTCACGCTGGCGGATACGCCCGGCGGACGCATCCTCACCGCCGCCGACAACTCCCCCCTGATGCAGGCGCTCGTGACCGCAGCGCAGCAGCGCGGCGTACCGCTGCTGTTCCCGCAGATGGACGGGCCTGACAAGGCGGCTGTCGGCGCGCCGGACGTCACTGGCTTCAACCTCGAGCGTGTCCGCCAGGCGTCGCAGCGCTACAGGACCGACGCGGTGCTCATGGGCAGCGTCACGCCCTTCGGCGCCGGCCAGTTCGCGGCCCATTGGGAGCTCCTGTATCCCGACCGCGCCGAGAGCTGGGACACTCCCGCGGGCGACGAGGTAGTCGTGGCTGTGGACGGAGTGCAGACCTCCGCGGACCGCTACGCGGCGCGCTACGCCATCGCCCCGGACGCGGGCGATCTCGCCGGCGTGCCTCTGCAGGTGGACAACGTCATGACCCTGGATGCCTACGCGAAGGTTTCCGCCTATCTCGCCGGGCTCACGCCGGTGCGGGCGGTGCATGTGCAGCAGGTCGCCAAGGGCAGCGTGTATTTCACCTTGGACATCCACGGCAGCCTGGACAACCTGGAGTCGGCGTTGGTGCTCGGCGGTTCCATGACCGCGGTGGGAGAGGCGCCAGCGGCGGCCACCCGTGCCGCGACCGAAGGTGCTCTACCCGCCGCGCCGCTGCACTACAGCTACGCGTCCGGCCCATGAGCGTCGAAGCTAAATTCTGGATCATCGCCGGCGTCTTCGGCGTCTGCATCCTGCTGTACATCCTCGGGCCCATCCTCACGCCGTTTTTCATCAGTGCCCTGCTGGCCTGGCTAGGGGATCCTCTCGCCGATCGCCTCGAGACCTGGAAATTCCCGCGGGGGCTCGCGGTGGTGGTGGTGTTCATCGGCACCTTCCTGATCCTGGGCCTCTTGCTGCTCCTCATCGTCCCCATGGTCAGCCGTGAGACGGCGGAACTCTCCGCCGGTGTCCCCCGGGCGGTGGCATGGTTCCAGAACACCGCGGCGCCCTGGCTGTCGGACCATCTGCACATCGATCCCGAGCGGCTGCGCATCGAGAACCTCTCCAACGAGATGACCGCGAACCTCGCCAATGCCGGGCAGTTCGCCGGCAATGCGCTCGCCACCCTGGGCCGTTCCGGACATTTCCTGTTCGCTTTCGCCCTCAACCTCCTGCTGGTGCCGGTGGTGACCTTCTATTGGCTGAAGGATTGGGACATCTTCAAGGCGCGGCTGGCGGCGCTGCTCCCGCGCGACAAGGCCCACGACGTCCGGCGCCTGGCCCACGAGTGCGAGCGGGTGCTGGCCGCCTTCTTCCATGGCCAGCTCCTGGTGGTGACCTGTCTCACGGCGGTCTACAGCGTCGGCCTCACCCTGGTGGGGCTCGACAACGGTTTCGCCATCGGCGTCATCGCCGGCATCCTGAGCTTCGTCCCCTACGTGGGCATCGCCACGGGGATCGTACTGGCGCTCTTGGCCGCGGTGCTGCAGCCCGGTGCCGGCTGGCTCCCCCTGTGGGTGCTCCTCGTGTTCGGCACCGGCCAGGCTTTGGACAGCTCCTTGCTGACCCCGCGGCTCGTGGGCGAACGCATCGGCCTGCATCCGGTGCTGGTGATCTTCGCCATCCTTGCCGGCGGCGCCCTGTTCGGTTTCGTGGGCGTGGTGCTCGCCCTGCCCGCGGCCGCGGCCGGCACTGTCTTCGCACGCCATGCGCACGCGCGGTATCTCGAGAGCGATCTTTACCGCGGCGAGGGCGGCGGCACATGACGAGCGAGCGCGCGCCCGAGGGGCAGATGGCGCTGCCGTTCAGCCTGGACGCGGGTGTCAGCTTCGAGAATTATTATGCAGGCCCGAACGCCGCCGCCATGGATGCCCTGCGGGACGTGGCGCTGCGCGGCGGCACCCCCGTCATGTTCCTGCACGGAGCCGACGGTACCGGCAAGACCCATCTGTTGCAGGCGGCCTATCGCGCGGCGCTCGCATCGAACCGCCGTGCCGTTTATCTCCCCATGGACCAGGCGGTGCTCCTGGACCCGTCCACGGTGGAGGCCCTGGATTCGTACGCCCTCGTGTGCGTGGACGACGTACAGCGCGCTGCCGGCACCGAGCCCTGGCAGCGTGCCCTGCTCACGCTGATCGACGGGGTCAAGCAACGAGGCGGCAGTTTCGTCGCCAGCGCCCGCAGCGCGCCCGGCAACATCAAGCGCCTGCTGCCGGACCTAGTTTCGCGTCTCGCCTGGGGACCGGTGTTCCAGCTCCACGCGCTCTCCGATGCGGAGAAGATCCAGGCCCTGCAGGAACGGGCCCTGCGCCGCGGCTTCGAGTTGCCGGACGACACCGCCAAGTTCCTGTTGAACCGCCTGCAGCGCGACATGGCGACCCTCTGCGCCACACTGGACACGCTGGATGCCGCCTCACTTGAGGCCCAGCGCAAGGTCACCGTGCCTTTCGTTAAGTCGGTGATCGAGAAGCGTTGAGTCTTTGCTCTTTTAGTGCGGCGGCGGCAGCGAAGAAAAACAGGATGCTCAGGAAGATCTCCACGGCGCCGTACACGCTGCGGCTGCCCAACGTGACCGTGATCCCTTCCGCGAAATAACCGAGCGAGAGGAACCCGGCCCAGGTGTACGCGGCCTTGCTGCCGCGGAACAGGAAGGGCGCGAGCAGCGCCAGGGGAAAAAGACTCAAGGCGGCCCAGGCGAGGCGCACCATGGGCGGAGCGCTCGCCAACACCCCGAGCCAGAGGGCCAGCCAGGCGGCGAGCGCCATGAAGGCGGAGCGCGCTAACAGTGTCCCGGTCAGACGCAGCTTCATTTCGCCTGCAAGCGCTTTGCCACATCGGCCACCCGAGCGCCCAAGTGCCGGCAGAGGCGTTTTTCCGCCTCGCTCACCGCCTTGTCGCTGTTGGCGCCCGCGAGATGGCTCGGCCCGTAGGGCGTGCCGCCGGAAACCGTCTCCATCAACTCGCGTTCCGTGTAGGGCAGGCCCACCATGAGCATCCCGTGGTGCATCAAGGGCAGCATCATGGAGAGCAGCGTGCTTTCCTGCCCGCCGTGCATCGAAGAGGTGGAGGTGAACACCCCGGCGGGCTTGCCCGCGAGATCGCCCGGAAGCCACAAGCCTGCCGTCCCGTCCAGGAAGTACTTGAGCGAGGCGGCCATGTTGCCGAAGCGCGTGGGGCTGCCCAGGATCAACCCGGCGCATTCCCGGAGGTCATCGAGGGTGGCGTAGGGCGGACCTTCCGCAGGGACGGCGTCCGCGACCGCCTCGCTGACCGCCGACACCGCCGGCACCGTGCGCAGGCGCGCCCGCATTTCGGCTACGCTCTCGACGCCGCGGCACACATGCCGCGCCATCTCGGCGGTGGCGCCGTGGCGGCTGTAGTAGAGCACCAGGATATCCATGTTCAGAGGATCTCCAGCACCGCTTCCGGCGGGCGGCCTAGGCGCGCTTTACCGTTGGCGAACACCACCGGCCGCTGGATGAGGATGGGGTGTTCGTGCATCAGGCGTATCAATTCCCGGCGGTCGAGCTTGGGATCGTCCGCATGGGATTGCCGATACGCATCCTCGTTCTCGCGCATCAGACCGCGCGGTTCCAGGGCGAGAAGCTGGAGCGCCGCTTCGATCTCGCCGATGCTCGGAGGCGTCTTGAGGTATTCCACCACCACGGGTTGGATGTGGCGGGCCTGCAACAGGGTCAGCGTTTCCCGCGATTTTGAACACCGCGGGTTATGCCAGATTGTGACTTTTTGCATACGTAGGGACGCAGGCGTTCCGGACCAGCAGGGCGACACTATAGCGCAGGCGCACATGCTTGACGTGCCTTGTCAGCCACTGCTAGCGTGCGCGCGTTGTTTATAGAGTGCCCGTCGCAGAAGGTGCACCCCGGATGCATTGGGAACAGTCCATCGCTCCCGCAACCAGGTTCCTCGCGGTCATCGTGGCCGCCGCAGGCTTATTCGGGTGCGCCGGTGCGCCCGTGCAGGAAATGAGCGACGCACGCCAGGCTCTGGCAGCCGCCGAACAGGCCCATGCGGAGAAAGCCGCCTCCGCCGACATGACGCATGCACAGCAGTATCTCGAGGCGGCGCAGAAAGCGCTCGATGCCGGCGATTATTCCACCGCCCGTGAGGATGCCCAGTTAGCTCGCCAAGCAGCGTTACGGGCATTGAGCTTGAGTAAGGCACAAGACATAAACGGGCATTCTCCCCCTTAATTTCCCTGCAATTCCGCCGGCTTATGCAGCCTGCTTCCTTGACACCGCCGCCGGCGGAGCGCTAACCTTTGCGACACGAATATGTGCGGAATGCCGTCTAGGCAGGTCTCCGGCACGCGACGAAAAACAAACGATTCCTGGAGTATCAACATGAAGAATTTCCTCTCGCAATCTGCGGCGCTCGCGCTGGCCGTCGGTCTCCTGGCCGGCTGCGCCACCAACAAGCCGGCTCCTGCTCCTGCGGCGACGGCTCCTTCCGCGGCGCAGGCTCAGGCCGCCACCCAGGCCATCAGTGAGGCCCAGGCGGTGATCTCCGGCGCCCAGTCGCCGTGCACCGATACCGGCAACGCCGCGGATCTGCTGAATCAGGCGCAGGCCGCCCAGGCGACCGACGCCGCCAAGTCCCAGTCGCTCGCCGGGCAGGCGAAGCAGACCGCTACCGACAGCATCAACAACTGCTACGTCGGCAAGGCGAAGGACCTGCAGGCCCAGGCGGGGGGTTACACCAACCTGAACGCCGACCAGCAGGCGCGCCTCAACCAGTGCGCCCAGGATATCAGCAGCAACAACGGCAAGGCCGCCTATGACCTGTGCGCCGCCCTCGTGGCCGAACTCCAGGCCGCCAAGATGACCTACGCGGTGGTGAAGGGCGACAGCCTGTGGCGCATCGCAGGCAAATCCGACGTGTACGGCAACGCTTACGAGTGGCCGCTGATCTACAAGGCCAACACCGACAAGATCAAGCACGCGGACCTCATCTATCCGAAGCAGCAGTTCGACGTCATGAAGAATCCGCTCAAGACCGATGCGGACTCGGCCGCGGACTATGCCAAGCACCGCGGTGCCTGGCGCGGCCACAAGGCCGACAAGAAGGACAAGAAGTACGCCTCCGGCGGCAAGTAATCAACGTCCAATGGTTGATGTGGAAAGGGCCCGAAAGGGCCCTTTCTTTTTAACATTCGGGACACTGTTGTGCCGCGGAGCATACGGATGTGCGTGGGCGGCGGCGCTCCTTATAATCCCTTCATGAAGGTCTGTAAGCTCTGCTTCGTCTCCGGCAAGGTGCAGGGCGTGTTCTACCGCGCCAGCACCACCGACCAGGCGCGCCGCCTGAAGATTTCCGGTTATGCCAAGAACCTGCCGGACGGGCGGGTAGAGGTCCTCGCCTGTGGCGAGGAGGCGAAGGTCCAAGAGTTGATCAACTGGCTGAGGAAAGGGCCGCCGGCGGCGGAAGTCGGCGGCGTCGAAGTGCAGGACACGGAGTGCAATCCCGTACCCTGGGGGTTCAGCACCCGCTGACCGTCAATTCCAATACCATTTCTTGCTCAAGGCCCGCAGCACCCGCTCCGAATAATCGATACCCACGGTGGCGCCGTTGTAGCGTTGCAGGGCTTCGCGGATATCGCCCTTGGACTTGTCCAGGTAGTACTTGAGGATGGTGCAGCCCATGCGCAGATTGGTCTGGGCGTGCACCAGGCTGTCGTCCGGGCGGCCGATGAGCTTCAGCCAGAAGGGCATGATCTGCATGAGCCCCACGGCACCCGAGCGGGACACGGCGTAGGGGTCGAACTTGCTCTCCACGTGGATCAAGGCCAGCACCAGTTGCGGCGGCAACTGGGCGCGCGCCGCTTCCGCGTGGATCAGCTTGAGCAGGCGCAGGCGCTCGTCCGGGTCAGGCACGATGTCCGCGAGCCTCTGGGACATGTCCGTGAGCCAGACTTCCGCGTCGTATTTGTCCTGGAAGTCGTGGGTGTCGGATGCCGCCTGCTGCACCAGAGCCACGAGCTCCGGGTCGGGTGGGGAAAGTTTCTGGGCGTGGAGCGGGCCGCCGCCGAGGAGCGCGGCACCCACGAGTCCCCACCCCCAAACGGCGCGCATCAGCCGCCCAGGTGCTGCTTGAGGAAGGCCATGAGACCGGCCTTGGGCACGTTCTGGTTCTCCGCGTCGCGGCGGCCCTTGTATTCCACCGTGCCGGCCTCCAGGCCGCGCTCAGAGAGCACGAGGCGGTGGGGGATGCCGATGAGTTCCGCATCGGCGAACATGGGTCCGGGACGCATATCCCGGTCGTCCATGAGCACGTCGTAACCCGCTTTCCGCAGAGCGCCGTAAAGCTCTTCCGCGGCCTGCTTCACCTTCTCCGACTTGTGCATGTTGAGCGGCAGGAGCGCGAGGTCGAAGGGCGTGAGCGGCGCGGGCCAGATGATGCCCCGCTCGTCGTGGTTCTGCTCGATGGCGGCGGCCACGGTGCGGGTCACGCCCAGGCCGTAGCAGCCCATCTGCAGCGCCACCTGCTTGCCCTGCTGGTCGAGCACCGTGGCGCCCATGGCGGTGGAGTACTTGTCGCCCAGCTGGAACACGTGGCCCACCTCGATGCCGCGGGCGAGCCCGAGCTTACCCTTGCCGTCGGGAGAGGGGTCGCCCGCCTGCACCTTGCGCAGGTCTTCCACGCGCGTGATGCGCGCATCCCGCTCCCAGTTGGCGCCGGTATAGTGCTTGCCCGCCTGGTTGGCGCCGCAGACGAAATCCGAGAGCAGGGCGGCGGCGCGGTCCACGATCACCGGGATGTTTTCGGGGAGCTTCGCAGGCCCGATGAATCCCGGCTTGCATTGGATGGCTTTCCAGATTTCGTTCTCGTCCGCCAGCACCGATTCGCCGGGCAGTTCCTTGAGCTTCGCCGCCTTGGCTTCGTTGATCTCGTGGTCGCCCCGGAGGCACAGGGCCACCAGCCCCTTTTCGCCGCGCACGATGAGCGTCTTCACGCACTGCTTCGGGTCCACCTTGAGGAAGGCCGAGACCTCCTCGATGGTTTTCTGGCTGGGCGTATCCACCGCCTGGAGCGCGGCCTTAGGCGCGGCACGCGCGCCGGCGGGGGCGAGCGCTTCCGCCAGCTCCACGTTGGCGGCGTAATCGGAGCCGTCGGAGAAGGCGATGGCGTCCTCGCCCGAGTCCGCCAGCACGTGGAACTCGTGTGAAGCGCTGCCGCCGATGGCGCCCGTGTCGGCCTTCACGGCCCGGAACTTGAGCCCGAGGCGCGTGAAGATGCGCGTATAGGCGTCGTACATGTTCTGATACTCGCGCTTCAGGTCCTCCTGGTTCACATGGAAGGAGTAGGCGTCCTTCATGATGAATTCCCGGGCGCGCATCACCCCGAAGCGCGGACGGATCTCGTCCCGGAACTTGGTCTGGATCTGGTAGACGTTGAGCGGCAGCTGTTTGTAGCTCTTGAGTTCCCCTCGCGCCCAGTCGGTCACCACCTCCTCGTGGGTGGGGCCGTAGCAGTACTCCTGTTCCTTGCGGTCCTTGATCTTCAGGAGCTGTCCGCCGAACTTCTGCCAGCGCTCGGTCTCCTCCCACAGCTCCTTGGGCTGGATGGAGGGCATGAGCATCTCCAGGGCCCCGGCGCGGTTCATCTCCTCCCGGACGACGGCCTCCACCTTCTTCAGCACCCTGTGGCCCAGCGGGGTCCAGGTATAGATGCCCGCCGCGAGCTTGCGCAGCATCCCCGCGCGCAGCATCAGCTTGTGGCTCGCGGTTTCCGCGTCGGCCGGGGTCTCCTTGACGGTATGGATCGGGAAACGGGAGGCGCGCATGGTTCTTGCTTGTGGGTTTTGGTGCGGAAAGCCCGTATTCTAACGGTCTCCGACCCCGGAACCTAGCGGCGAGACCTCGATGCGCCTGCTCTACGACGCCGATGCCGATCCCGAAATCGTCCGCCGCCGCCGCGTGGCGGTGCTGGGTTTCGGCGCACAGGGGCGCGCCCAGTCGCGCAATCTCAAGGACTCCGGCGTGCCGGTGACGGTGGGCCTGCGAGCGGGTTCCGCTTCGCGCGCGGAGGCCGCCGGCCTCGATGTCGCCGAACCGGCCGCGGCGGTGGCGGCGTCCGACGTGGTGGTCATGCTGGTGCCGGACGAGGTGCAGCCCCAGGTATACCGTGCCGTCGTCGAACCGAAACTGAAGCAGGGCGCGGCCCTGGTGTTCGCCCACGGCTTCAACATCCATTACCGGCGCATCGTCCCGCGTGCCGACCTGGACGTGGTCATGGTGGCGCCCAATGGTATTGGCGAGCAGGTGAGGCTCATGTACGAGGCGGGCCACGGCGTTCCGGGCCTCGTCGCCGTGCACCAGGACGCCACGGGCGGTGCCCGGGCACTGGCCCTGTCCTATGCTTGGGCCCAGGGCCACGGCCGCGCTGGCATCGTCGAATCCACCTTCAGGGAGGAGACCGAAACGGACCTCTTCGCCGAACAGGCGGTGCTTTCCGGCGGTCTCACCCACCTCATCGCCGCCGCCTTCGACACCCTGGTGGAGTCTGGGTACGCACCCGAGGTCGCCTACTTCTGCTGCCTGCACGAGATCAAGCTCATGGCGGACATGATCTACGCCCGCGGCATCGCCGGCATGCGCGAGTCCATCTCCGCCACCGCGGAGTTCGGCGATTACACCCGCGGCCCCCGCGTGGTGGGCCCCGAAGCCCGCGCCGCCATGCGCGCCATGCTCAAGGAGATCCAGAGCGGCGAATTCGCGCGCGAGTTGGCCCACGAGATGGAATCTGGTAAGCCGGTCATCCAAGCGGGCCGGGCGGTCGCCCGCGCCGCCTTGATCGAGCAGATAGGCGCCGTACTGCGTCGGGGCATGAACCGTAAGTCCTAAGGCCCCCCGGTTCATGGCATCATGGGGCATCGCCAGCGAGGCTCGATGCGCATGCAGAAGCAGATGGTCCCCGATCAGGATGTCGACACTGAAATCGGCGTGGACGAGGAGGAACCGGGTACGCCGGAACCCGCCGAAGGCCCGCGTCGCCGCGGCATCTACCTGCTGCCCAACCTGTTCACCACCGCCGGCTTGTTCTCCGGTTTCTACGCCATCGTCGCCGCCATCGCCGGGAAGTTCGAGCCGGCGGCCATCGCGGTGTTCGCGGCCATGGTGTTCGACAGCCTGGACGGGCGCGTGGCCCGCTGGACCCACACCGAGAGTGCGTTCGGCAAGGAATACGACAGCCTGTCGGACATGGTGTCCTTCGGCCTGGCGCCGGCCCTCGTCATGTTCGAATGGTCGCTGCATTCCATGGCCGATTACGGCAACGCCTGGGGCAAGGTCGGCTGGATGGGTGCGTTCTTCTACGCCGTGTGCGCGGCATTGCGCCTGGCCCGTTTCAACGTGCGCGTCGGCATCGTCGACAAGCGCTATTTCCAGGGGCTGCCGAGTCCCGCCGCCGCCGGCATCCTGGCCGGGGCCGTCTGGTGCGCCTTGAATTTCGACGTTCCCGGCTCCGCCGTCATCATCCCGGCTTACATCCTCACCGTGGGCGCGGGCGCGCTCATGGTGAGCAGCATCGGCTATTACAGCTTCAAGGACCTGAAGCTCCAGGGCAAGGTGCCGTTCACCGTGCTGCTGGCGGTGCCGGTGCTGCTCATCATCATCTATTTGTCTCCGCCGAACGTGCTGTTCCTCGGCTTCCTCGGTTACGCCTTGGCGGGCATCGCCATGTCCCTGTGGCGCCTGAACAAGCGCCTCGGCAAGAAGACAGCGCCCGCCTGAGCCACATGGACGGGAAACGCCAGAGCCGCCTGCAGGACCTCGGCATCACGCCCTGGGTGCCGCGCCATCCCTCGAAACCCCGCGCGGCGGTCCAGGCTCCGGCCGCCGCAACGAGTCCGGCCGCACCCGTCGTGGTCCATTCCCAGGAACAACTGGACGGACGCGCCGCCGCCGTGGCTGCCATGGATTGGGCCGCCCTCAAGGCCGCGGTGAAATCCTGCACCGCCTGCGGCCTGCGCGTCGGTTGCACCCAGACCGTGTTCGGCGTGGGCGACGAGCGCGCCAAATGGCTGTTCATCGGCGAAGCGCCGGGCGCGGATGAGGACAAGCAGGGTGAACCCTTCGTGGGCCGCGCCGGGCAGCTTCTGAATTCCATGATCGCGGCCTTGGGGCTTAAGCGCGAAGACGTCTACATCGCCAACATACTGAAGTGCCGTCCGCCCAACAACCGCGATCCCGCGCCTTCGGAAGCCGAACTCTGCCGGCCGTTCCTGGAACGGCAGATCGCCTTGATTCAACCCCGGCTCATCGTGGCTCTGGGGCGCATCGCCGCCCAGAACCTGCTCAACACGGAGACTCCCATCGGCAAGCTGCGCGGCGCCGTGCACCGCCTCGGGAGCCTGCCGGTGGTGGTCACCTACCACCCGGCCTATCTGCTGCGTTCGCCGGGCGAGAAACGCAAGGCCTGGGTTGACCTGCAGCTCGCCATGCGCAGCTTTCGGGAGACCGGTGGTTGAGTGCGGTCGTCGCCAGCGCAAATCCGGTGTTCCGTCCCATGCACGAGGGCGACGTACGCGCCGTCATGGAGATCGAGCGCCGTGCCTACCAGTTTCACTGGACCGAGGGCATCTTCCGGGATTGCCTGCGGGTCGGTTACTGCTGCTGGGTCATGGAACTCGCCGGCGCCGTGGCCGGTTACGGCGTCATGTCCCTGGTGGTGGGGGAGGCCCATCTCCTCAACATCTGCATCGCGCCGGAATGGCAGCGCCGGGGCTACGGACGCTTCCTGCTGGGGCACTTCACGGCCCTAGCGGAGGAGCGGGGCGCGAGCCAGATGTTCCTGGAAGTGCGCCTCTCCAATGCCCCGGCCCTGGCCCTCTACCGGTCCGAGGGCTTCAATGAGGTGGGCATGCGCAAGAACTACTACCCCGATGAGCAGGGCCGGGAAGACGCCCTGATTCTCGCCAGGGACCTTTGAAGCCCTCTGTCGGGTAAAATACGCGCCTTTTTTGGGCGGACCCTCCACCCCATGTTCGATTCCGAGATCAGCCGCCGGCGCACCTTCGCCATCATTTCGCATCCGGACGCCGGCAAGACCACGCTGACCGAGAAGCTCCTGCTGTTCGGCGGCGCCATCCAGTTGGCCGGCGCCGTCAAGGGCCGCAAGGCGGCGCGCCACGCCACCTCCGATTGGATGAAGCTCGAGCAGCAGCGCGGCATCTCCGTGACCTCCTCCGTGATGCAGTTCCCCTACGGCGGCTGCATCGTGAACCTCCTGGACACCCCGGGTCACGAGGACTTCTCCGAGGACACCTATCGCACCCTGACGGCGGTGGATTCCGCGCTCATGGTCATCGATTGCGCCAAGGGTGTGGAAGAACGCACCATCAAGCTCATGGACGTGTGCCGGCTGCGGGACACGCCCATCATGACCTTCATCAACAAGCTGGACCGAGAAGGGCGGGATCCCATGTCGCTCCTCGACGAGGTCGAGCAGGTTCTCAAGATCCGCTGCGCGCCCCTGACCTGGCCCCTCGGCATGGGGCGCGCCCTCAAGGGCATCTACCACCTCGTCACGGACCGCATCCACATCTACGAAGGCGAGAAGAGCGGCAAGCTGGGTGAGACCCGTATTATTCAAGGGCTCCACAGCGCCGAAGCGGCTGAGATCCTGGGAGACGACGCGGACGCTTTCCGCGCCGAGGTGGAGTTGGTGAAAGGCGCCTCCCACGCCTTCGACCTGCAGGAATATCTCGCCGGCCGCCTCACTCCGGTATTCTTCGGCTCCGCCATCAGCAACTTCGGCGTGCGCGAGCTCCTGGACGAATTCGTTGCCCATGCGCCGCCGCCCCGGCCCCGCGCCACCGTAGAGCGCGCCGTGCAGCCCACGGAGGAGAAGCTCACCGGTTTCGTGTTCAAGATCCAGGCCAACATGGACCCGCAGCACCACGACCGCATCGCCTTCGTGCGCCTTTGCTCCGGCCGCTATATGCCCGGCATGCGCGTCAAGCACGTGCGTATCGGCCGCGAGGTCAAGATCGCCGACGCCCTGACCTTCATGGCGGCCGAACGCGAGCGCGTGGAGGAGGCCTACGCCGGCGACATCATCGGCATCCACAACCACGGCACCGTGGCCATCGGCGACACCTTCACCCAGGGCGAGGCGCTGACCTTCACCGGCATCCCGAATTTCGCGCCGGAGATCTTCCGCCGTGTGGTGCTCAAGGATCCCCTCAGGGCCAAGGCCCTGAACAAGGGCCTGGCGCAGCTCTGCGAGGAGGGGGCGACCCAGCTCTTCAAACCCATGCGCAACAACGACCTGATCCTGGGCGCGGTCGGCTTGCTGCAGTTCGACGTGGTAGCCTTCCGCCTCAAGGAAGAATACGGCGTGGATTGCGTCTTCGACACCATCCCCGTGGCTACGGCCCGCTGGGTCGAATGCGACGACCCGAAGCGCCTGCAGGAATTCCGCGACAAGGCCTTCGACAACCTGGCGCTGGATCATGCCGACAGCCTGGTGTACGTGGCGCCGACGCTCATCAACCTGCAGCTCACGGAGGAACGCTGGCCCGACGTGCGTTTCCGCAAGACGCGTGAGCACGGTACTGACACCGCCATGGCGGCGTAACTCAAAGCTGCTGCGCACGGCAGGGCGTTGTTGCGCTTCGGACTCGCAGTCGGTCACGTACATGAAGAGCACGCTCCCTCCCGCTCGCCTCGCGCGCCTAGCTCAGCCTTCGCTCGCCACGCTTTGAGCAAATTTGCGTGCTAGTCTAGGCTCTCCAAATGGGGAGACCGCACATGGCTTTACTGACCCGCAAGGTGAAGGGCTGGGCGCTGTACTACTGGGGTAACCACGCCTTCACCACCGCCATCATCACGGTCTTCTTCCCCATCTTCTTCAAAGATTACTGGAACCACGGGGTCGACCCCAGCGTCAGCACCTTCAGGCTCGGGCTCGCCAACTCAGGCGCCAGCCTGATCGTGGCGCTCTCGGCTCCGGTCATTGGCGCCATCGCCGACAAGGGCGGCCACAAGAGGCGCTTCCTGCTGGGCTCGGCGTTCCTGGGCGCGGTCATGGCCTTCGCCCTGCATTTCGTGGACATCGGCCAGTGGCAATGGGCCATGTTCTTCTACATGGCCGCCTCCATCGGCTATTGGTGGGGCAATGTGTTTGGCGACTCCATGCTGGTGAGCGTGTCGGAACCGGGCAAGTTCGACATGACCTCCGCCATCGGTTACTTCAGCGGCTATCTCGGCGGCGGGATCTTTCTGATTCTGGGCCTGGTGATGAGCCTGAAGCCCCAGCTCTTCGGCCTTCCGGACCCCACCGCTGCGGTGAAGCTGATCCTCATCCTCACCGCCGCATGGTGGCTCTTGTTCTCCATCCCCCTCTGGTTCTGGGTGCCGGAGCCGGCCGCCACCGGCACCGGCGAGAATCTGGGCCGGGCGGTGCGTGACGGCTTCCGCCAACTGGCGGAGACTTTCCGCCACGTGCGTTCTTACAAGCCCGTGTTCATGTTCCTGGTGGCGTACTGGGTTTACATCGATGGCGTCAACACCATCATCCAGATGGCCGTGGACTACGGAAAGGCCATCGGCTTCGGCACCAACGACCTCATCATGGCCGTGGTGCTGGTCCAGTTCGTGGGCATCCCGGCGGCACTCGTGTTCGGCCGCATCGGTGAGCGCATCGGGCCGAAGAATGGCATCTTCATCGGCCTCACGGTTTACACCTGTGTGTCACTGTTCGCCTCCTTCATGCACACCGCCTGGCAGTTCTACGTCTTGGCCGCCATGATCGGGTTGGTGCAGGGCGGGGTGCAGCTCCTCAGCCGTTCCTATTATGCGCGGCTGGTGCCGGCGGCGCGGGCCGGGGAGTTCTTCGGCTTCTACAACATGCTGGGCGAGTTCGCGGCCATCATCGGACCCTTTCTCATCGGCATCGTGAGCCTGATGACCGGCAGCCCACGCGTCTCCATCCTTTCGGTGATCCTGTTGTTCGCCCTGGGCGCGTTCCTGCTGGCGCGGGTGGAATCCCCGGCGCCCGGGCACGCCTAGGCCGCCTTGCGCGGCCGGAAGTCCCGCACCAGCCTGCGCAGGCGCTTTGGGTCGCCCGCCTCCTCGTAGCGCAGCTCCACGTAGCAATCGGTGATGGTGAGCACGTCGCGCTCCAGGTCCGGGCGCGCCGAGACCACACGCCTGCCGAAGTCCAGGGGCCCCTCGTGACGCGCGCGCACGAGGCCGAGACGCGCGAGCTTGGCACAGAAGCGCGCGTAATCCTTGGCCACCGGCGAGAGGGGCGGTGGCCGACGTTCCCAGCGGAGGTAGAACCAGTAAGCACCGAACACCAGCGTGAACAACCCGAGCAACACCAGGGTGAGTTCCAGCCAGTTGCCGTACTCCAGGCCCACGCTGTTGTAGAACTTCTCCTGCAGTTCCGGTCCGTAGGCCAGCACCCACTGGTTCCAGCCGTTGTCGACCGCGTCCCAGCCGTTGCGCAGGTCGCCGAGCCAGGGATGTTCCTCGAAGATGGAGCCCGCCACTTCGTCTTCGGGCAACCCCGCGTCCACGCCTTGTTCCACCCGCGCCGGGTCCACGGCCGCCGTCGGATCCACGCGCACCCAGCCGCGTCCCGGCAGCCAGATCTCCGCCCAGGCATGCGCCTCCCGCTGGCGCACGATGTAATAGCCGTCCAAGGGGTTCTGGGCTCCGCCCTGGTAACCGATGACCACGTGGGCCGGTATGCCGGCGGCGCGCATCAGGAAGACGAAGGCACCGGCGTAGTGCTCGCAGAAGCCGTGGCGCGAGCCGAACAGGAATTGGTCTACACGGTTCTCTCCCGATATCCTTCCGGGTTGGAGCGTGTAGAAGAAATTCTGCTGATGGAACATGTCCAGCGCCGCTTGGGCAACCTTCGCGGGATCGGTATTGGTATTGCGCCATTGCTCGGCCATCGCGCGGGCTTTCGGATCATCGCCCTTAGGCAGGTTCAAATCCCGGCGCAGCATCCAGCCGGGCATGTCCGCACCGTAACTGTATCGGGTGGAGGACGTGGCGTCGTAAAGCTTGCGTTCCGTCACCGCCGTGCGGGTCAAGAGCTCATAACTGGCTGAGAGCGCCGCATCATCCGGTACCTTCACCGGCAAATCCAAGGCATAGAGAACCTGCAGGTTATTGGGTTCCAGAGTCACCGCATAATGCAGGGCCGGGCCCTCGGTGGCGACCTGCAGCTTGTGCTGCCAGGGCAGGTTGCCGCTGCTCCAGGTGCGTCCGTCGTAGTCGTGCAGCACCAGTGCGCGCCAATAGAGCTGACTCGGCGGCGGCGCCGCGCCGTCGAACTTCACGCGGAACGCCACGTCGTCGGACTGCGCGAGTTCGCTCAAGTCGCCCGGGGACATGGTGGAGGAAAGTCCCGTCACCCCCTCGTGTTTCATCGATGCGAAGCCCCACAGGGGTCCTGACACGCGCGGAAACAGCAGGAACAGCACCAACGCCACCGGGAGTGCCGGCAACAACAGGCGTCCCGTGCTGCGGGCCGATTCCCGGAAGCTACGCTCCGGGTCGGGATGGGCGACGTTGAGCTGCGCCATGCACACGAGCCAGACCGCCGGAATCATGTACAGCGCCAGCGGAACATTCTGGTCATACAGAAAGTTCGCGATCCCCAGGAAATATGCCACCAACATCACCAGAAAATAGTCGCGCAGCGTCGAGGACTCCATCAGCTTGAGCATTGCCAGGAGTAGCAGCATCGCCCCGCCGGCCTCGGCACCGTTGAGGGTGCGGAATGTCAGCAGCACGGTGGTGATGGAGACGAGCAACAGGAACTTCAGGGCCTTGCCCGATGGCCGCTTCCAGCCGCGCCAGGCGATGCCGATGCGCCAGACGGCGACGGCCAGGGCGAAGACCGTGAACCAGAGGGGCAGATGCAGCGCGTGCGGCGCCCCCATGGCGGCGACCGCCGTGAGCGCCCAGCCCAGGCGCTGGTCCTCCATACGTTTCTCGTAGCCGATGGGGGTTTCCAGCACCGCGCTCATGGCGTCATTCCATGCACGCCATCCCGGAGCGGCTGAATTCCACTTTGTCCCGGCGAGTCCTGCGGGGCCTGTCCATGGAGCGCCAGCTCCCTCAAGCAGCGGTCCCGGTGCGTTTCGCCAGAAGCCGGGGATACCGTCACCCCCGGGAGTTTCAGGCCATAGATCAGATCCGCCGCGTAGGCTTGGAGCACCCAGCGGCACAAGACCGCCAGACGCTCTTCCCCCGACAGGTTCGGCAGCAGCGCCCAGTCGAGCCAGCGGGTTTCCTCGCCGATACCGGTGAAACGCTTGGTAAGAAGCTCCTGTTCCCGCGCCGAGGCCTTCCAGGCGATGCGCCGCGGCGAATCCCCGCGCTGGTACTGCCTGAGGCCGCTGAAATCGTCCTCGCCCTGGTCGTTGGGCCGACCCAGGCCGCGGCCGCCGAGGGGTTGGGGCAGGGGCGGCGCCTGCGCGGCCGGCCTGGGATAGACCAGTACGCGCCATTCGAGGTAGACGTAACTCCAGGCCCGGAACAGGCCCAGGGGGTAGGTGGTCTCCAGCGACAGGCGCCCGAGTTCCTGCCAGCCGCGCCGCGTGGTCAAGCGCGGCACCGGCGCGATGCTCTGGGCGGTGGCCGCCACATCGCTGGTCACGGTGCGGTCATCTTCTTCGGCACCCAGGGTGACCGCCACGCGCCCGCGTTTCCCGCGGTTGTGGACAGCGAGATGGAAGCGCGCGGTTTCGCCGGCGAAGACCGGCGTGGCGCGACCGGTGGTGAGCTCGAGGCCCAGCAGGTTCGCGTGGATGGCGTTCATTGCCACGATACCCAGGGAGGCGAGCAGAAAGGTCAGCATGAACCCCATGCTGTTGGCGTAGTTCATGGAACCCATGAGCATCACGAACACCGTGAGGCCGTAGAGCAGGCCCTGGGCGGTCGGCAGTATGTAGAGGCGGCGTTGCACGATGACGGCGCGCGTGCCGTCGGGGCCCTGGCGCTTCCACGCCCAGGCGCGCATTCGGCGCCGCAGAGCCAAGCGCGCCTTCTCGAACATGGCTTAGGGGATGGGAACGGCTTCGAGGAGTTCGCGCGCCAGTTGCGCGGCCGGGGGCGCGTCTGCGCCGCCGCGCAGGCGCAGGCGGTGTCCCACCACGCCGGGCAGGATCGCCTGTAGGTCTTCCGGCAGCACGCCCGGGCGGCCGGCGAGCAGGGCCCAGGTCTGGGCGGCGTGCTTCAGGCCCAGCGCCGCGCGCGGCGACAGGCCGTTCTCGTAGCGTTCCGAGACGCGGGTGTGACGCACCAGCGCCTGCAGGTAATCGAGCAGTGCATCGGAGACGTGCACGCGGGTGGCGGCTTCGCGCAGGGCTAACAAATCGTGCGCGTCCAGCACGGGTTGCAGCGTGGCCAGCACTTCCCGGCGGTCCCGTCCTTGCAGGAGATCCCGCTCGGCCTGTTCGCCGGGATAACCGAGCTCGATGCGCATCAGGAATCGGTCCAGCTGCGATTCGGGCAGCGGGAAGGTGCCGACCTGGTGCAGCGGATTCTGGGTGGCGATCACGAAGAAGGGTTGCGGCAGCGGCCGCGTTTCCCCGTCCACCGTGACCTGCCGTTCCTCCATGGCTTCCAGGAGCGCGCTCTGGGTCTTGGGCGTGGCGCGGTTCACCTCGTCCGCCAGGATCAGCTGCGCAAAGATTGGGCCGGGGTGGAAACGGAAGCTGTCGCTCTGCCGCTCGAAGATGGAGGCGCCGATGATGTCCGCCGGCAGGAGGTCGCTGGTGAACTGGATACGCTGGTAGGAGAGCCCCAGCACCCGCGCCAGCGTGTGCGCCAGCGTGGTCTTGCCCACGCCCGGGATGTCCTCGATGAGCAGGTGCCCGCCCGTCAGCAGGCAGGCCAGGCACAGCCTGACCTGCGCATCCTTGCCAAGCACGATGCGGTTCGTCTCCGCGATGGCGTGCTCCAGCTTGCGCATCTGGGGATAAGCCAGGTTCTGTTCCGCCACGGCGCGCGTGTCCGCGACCATAGGTACCTCCGACCTAGACCTTATGCCAAAACGTCCCGTCCGTCCACGCGCGGCGCGGCCGGGTGGCGGGCAGGGTGGAGAGTGTCAGCCGGCTTCGGGCTTGCGCTTGGCCTGGGAGCGCACGAAGGGTTCGATGGCCGCGGCGCGCAGGAGTTCCCGGTGGATGCGCGAGACACGCTCCACCTGGCCCTTGGCCGGGAAGCGCTCGTAGAAACCCTCGGAACGGAACATGCGTTTCAGTTCCGCCCAGGGGGTGAGGCGCTTGGTCCAGCGGTCCAAGCGGCCGTTCTCCGGCGTCGCATCCTGGGGTGCGAGGTCGGCACATACCCGCAGCAAGGCCTTCAGAGTCACCGAGGTGGTGATCATGTAGGAGCCGTGTCCCCAGGTCTCGCCCCAGATGGTTTCAGCGGCCTTGAGGAAGTCGCGCACCACCCGGTAGAAGCGGTCCACTTCCTTGTCGTCCGCGCCGCGGCGTTCGATGCCCTTCCAGTCGGCGCTGATCCAGCGGTTGAGTTCGTTGAAAAGCTCCGCCTGCAGGATCCATTTCTGCCGTTGCGAGCGGCCGCCCAGGCGGTTGATGCGGTAGCGCAGCGGGCTGTCGCCGGCGGAGTAGAGCTTCTCGACCACCCGCGCCGCGAACTTCTTCTCCGGAGCCGCCCAGGAGACGCGCTCGTAAAGGTCGATCAGGTGGCTCTTGTTGATGCGCGTGGGCGTGGAATTGATGATCACGAACATCTCGGTGGCGAAATCCTCGCTGCGCCCGTCGAAGATCACGCAGGGCACGCTGATGGTGCGGGCCTCGCCGGGACGGTCGTTGCGGTAGAAGTGCAGCGCCGCCAGGCGGTGCTGGCCGTCGATGATCAGGTATTTGCCCTTGGGCTCCTGCAGGTGGCCCACGCTCTCAAAACCCTGCATGGGTTCGAAATTGAGGCGTTCGTTGGTGAACAGCAGCACCGTGCCGGGGATGGGCGGCTGGCTCGCGGCAGTCTCGTAGAAGTTCTTGAGGGCCGCCACCTTGGCGCGGCCCAGCTGGCGCTGGAACGCCTTGTCAGAGTGTTCGATGTGCCCGATGAACTCGGCGATCTCGTCGCTGCCGGTGGACGCCTCCGGCGCGATCTGTTCCCCCTCCCCGTAGTAGCGGCTGATGAACCGCACCTTGGCGAGCAGGTCCTCCACCGGATAGGACGCGAAATAGAAGACGCCGTCTTTCTGTCGGACCTGGGTGGCAAGCATAGTGGGCTCCCTGGGATGGCCGCACATGATACGGCCCCGGCAGGCGTTTTCCCACCTCACGTCCTCAATCTGGCTATTCTCTAACCAGAAGGGTTCAGGGGGTGCCAGCGTCCTTAAGATCAAGCGCCTTGATCAGCGCTAAGGTGAATGCAGTGCGGTCGTGGAAGTCCAAATGGGAGCCGTCCGGGCAGTAAAAACGGCGCAGATCCGGGACGTCCTCGAAGTTGAGATGCGGTGCATTTACGATGTCGCCGAAACGGTCCCAGAACCGGTCCCGTGGGAAGCGTTTGTCGTCGATCAGTCTTATGTAGCCGCTGGTGGGGAAGGTCACGAAGATGACCCGTCCGCCGTGGCGCTGGATGGTACGAGTCATGTCCTCTATGGCAGGCAAAGACCGCAGGAACAGGCTATTATCAAAAGGCTGTAGCGCCGCGATCCGTCGCCCGAAGTCCGTTTCGATATCCCGGTACGAACGTCCTTCCAATGGCACTGTCTGCCCGAGGTTACGCACCACTCGCGCGTAGTAGAAAACGGGTTGGGTGACTTGGGAGTAGTCCGCCTGAACTTCTCGATCGGGCAGCATCCGGAGGTATTGGGGCGTGGGCGTTCGATTCAGGACACGGCGGACCAGGGCCGTCAGGGGACGGGTGCCGTCGGCATAGCTGCGCATATGCTCGTAAAGCAGCTTGCTAAGATGAGCCTCACTGTCCTCGAAGTCCGGGACATGGCGCAACCTAGTCTTCTCAAACTCGGCCTCATAGGCATTAGCCGCGTCTGATTGTGCCGGCACCGTCAGCACGTTCTCGGCGAAGTCCACTAATACGGTTCCCTTCACATCGGGGTCGTCCGCAAGACCTTTTAGCACCGGGACGAAGGAACTTCCGTCGATGGCGAGTTGCACAGGTTCAAGGCCGGTCTCGCGGCGAAGTGTGTCGAGATCCATGTCCAAGAGGGGGCGGGAACTACCCACCAGTACCAGAGCTCGCGTCCCCAAGCCATCAACGCGCTCCCGTTCCTGGATCCACAGATTGGCTGAATCGCTGATGCTGGGTTTGAAGCCGCGGATGGCAAGACGCATTTCGAGGAGAGATGCGAATAGGATCAGCAGAACGAATCCAGCCCCGAGCACGGATATCCAGCGCGACTTAGGCAGCCGCTGATTAGAACTGGAAGTAGATGAAAGCACGCTCATCGCCTCCGGAACACAGGAACACGCCTACCAGGCAGGCGCCCACGGCCGCCGCTTGGGTGGCGGTGCCGAGGCGAGAGAAACGCTCTTCCAGACTGCCGTCACGGTTCAGGAATTGCCAACTTAGGAGCAATGTGGCGCCGGCATAACAAGCCACTAGGTTACGGATATCCTGGGCCGGTGCGGAACCGCGCCACAACCCGGCGAATACAGTGGCTGCGGAGCGCGCATCGTGGGCGCGGAACGGGATCCAAGTCAGGGTGACCACCAAAAAGGTGAACATGGTGAGCGCCCAGTCTCCCAGCGGCGATAGCATCGTGTTCCGACCTTCGCCTCGCAAGCGGCGCTCGAGGGCGAGGTACGAGCCATGCAGGCCACCCCATAACACGAACATCCACGATGCACCGTGCCAGAGCCCGCCGATGAGCATGGTGAGCATCAGGTTTACATAGGTCCGCGCCTCGCCACGGCGGTTGCCCCCGAGCGGAACGTAGAGGTAATCGCGCAGCCAGGTGGAGAGGGTGATGTGCCAACGTCGCCAGAAGTCGGAGAAGCCGCGCGCGGCGTAGGGATAACGGAAGTTATCCGGGAATTCAAAACCGAAACACAGTGCCAGGCCAATGGCGCAGAGGGAATATCCGGCGAAATCACAGTAGATCTGCCCCGCGAATCCGAGCACGGCCGCCCAACTCTCCAACGCCCCCAAGCGCGGATTTGTATAGGCCGCGTCAACCACCGGTGCGAACACTGAGTCCGCCATCACCGTCTTGGTGAATAGCCCGATGACCACTAGCGTCAAGCCCCAGCCAAGTTGATCGCGGCTCGCTGTACGCGGCGTCCGGATCTGTGGCAGCAACTGACGGGCGCGCACGATGGGTCCGGCCACTAGGTGTGGGAAGAAGCTTACGAACAGCGCATAATCCAAATAATCCGCATCGGCTTCGATTTCTCTCCGGTACACATCGATGGTGTAAGACAATGAAGCGAAGGTGTAGAAAGAGATACCGATGGGTAGGACGATATCGAGTGCAGGTGGAGTGTAGTCCAGGCCGAAAACGCCAGCCGCTAGCGTGAAATTGTCCAGCAGGAAGTTACCGTATTTGAAAAATCCGAGCAGGCTAAGGTTACTGATCAAACTCAACACCAGTAGCCAACGACGGGTGCGCTCGCTCCTGTTTTGCCATATCAACCTTGCCAACCACCAGTCCAAGGTGGTGGAGAACAGCAGGATGAAGACGTAAGGAGGATTCCAGGCGGCATAGAAGAAGTAGCTTGCCATCAACAGCAAGAGTTTTTTGCGGCGCCAGCCCGGGATCAGGCGATGCAGAGTGAAGACGATGATGAAAAAGACCAGGAAGGTCAGGGAGTTGAATAGCATCTACGCCCTGCTAATAGTCACAGTGATGAGAGCCGCTGGGACTGTTCCTGGAGGCCAGCCAGCGCTGTCTCGAAATCGCGCAAGCGCTGCCGCTCTTTCTCCACTACCTGCGCCGGCGCGTTCTGAACGAAATCCCCTTTCTCGAGCTTGACGCGGCATTTACTGATCTCGGACTGTATGCGTGCGATTTCCTTGGCAAGCCGAGCACGCTCAGCATCGAGATCGATCAGGCCGGCCAAAGGTATATGGAGTTTTGACTTATCCAGAACTGCCGCTGCGGACGGTGGAGGAGGCTCGCCGGGGCTCAGAATACGGATCGATTCCAGGCGGGCGAGGAACTTGAGATAAGATTCAGTATTTCGCAGAGGAATCTGATCGCTGGTGCCGAGCTCGATCAACAAGGGGACTTCGCGGGAAGGCGCTATCCCCATCTGACTGCGAATGCTGCGGATTTGGATGACAGTGCCGCGTAACCACTCAATTTCTGAGTTCATACTGCGGTCTGCTCGAACAATATTTTCTGCATGTGGATAGGGTCGAAGTGAAATCGTTTTACCTTCGATTCCAAGCTTAGGAGCAACTTGTTGCCATAGTTCTTCTGTGATGAATGGTGTTATTGGATGTAGGGCTCGCAGTGCGTTTTCCAGGACATAAAGCAGGGTATGCCGCATGGAATCCGCGGCTTCCTGGTTTTGACCATTGAGGGTGGGCTTGGAAAGCTCCACAAACCAGTCGCAAAAATCGTTCCAGACAAATTCGTACAGGGCTTGTGCTACCAAATCAAAACGGTAAATCTTGAAATTTCCCTCAAGCTCGTCGGTAAGGTCGCGCAGTTTGGAGACTATCCAATTTTCCGCTGAGGTTTTTAGGAGTGGGTGGCCACTTCCTGCTGTGAAATTTTCGCAATTTATCAATACATAGCGGGCCGCATTCCAGAGCTTGTTGCAGAAGTTCTTGTAACCCTCGCAGCGCTTCAGGTCGAAGTTGATGGTGCGACTGTAGGTGGCCAGCGCCGCGAAGGTGAAGCGCAGGGCGTCGGCGCCCACGGGCTGTATGCCCTGGGGGTAGTCTTTGCGGACACGCTTCTCCACCTTCTCCCGCTGCTGGGAGATCAGCAGCGAGGAGGTGGATTTAGTCACCAGTTGTTCCAGAGTGATGCCGTCGATGAGGTCCAGGGGGTCGAGGGTGTTGCCCTTCGACTTCGACATCTTCTGGCCTTCTGCGTCCCGCACGATGGCGTTGATGTATACCTCTTTGAAAGGCACGCGATTCGTGAAGTACTGGGTGGCCATGACCATGCGCGCCACCCAGAAGAAGATGATGTCGAAGCCGGTCACCAGCACCGCGGAGGGCAGGAAGGCCTTGTATTCCTCCCATTCCTTCTTCCGCTCCGGCGTGTCGCCCGGCCAACCGAGGGTAGAGAAAGGCCAGAGCTGGGAGCTGAACCAGGTGTCCAGCACGTCCGGATCCTGCCGGAGCTTGCCCACGGGTTTGGTTTTCCCGTGCTTCACGGCGTCAGCCTCGTCTTCGCCTACGAAGATGTGGCCCGCCTCGTCGTACCAGGCCGGGATCTGGTGCCCCCACCAGAGTTGCCGGCTCACGCACCAGTCCTGGATATTCTCCAGCCACTGGATATAGGTGGTGCTCCAGTTTTCCGGCACGAACTTCACTTCGCCGGAGCGTACCGCCTGGAGCGCGGGCTCGGTGATCGCCTTCCGCCCCTTGTCGCTGGTCAGATCCAGGAACCACTGGTCTGTGAGCATGGGCTCGATGACCGCGTCGGAACGCTGGCTGATGGGCACCATGAGCTTGTGCTTGCGGGTTTCCACCAGGAAGCCGCCGGCTTCCAGGTCTGCCACCACCTTCTTGCGCGCCGCGAAGCGATCGAGGCCCCGGTAAGCGGCGGGTGCGTTCTCGTTCACCTTGGCGTCCAGGGTGAAGATGCTGATGGAGGGCAGCTTGTGCCGTTGGGCCAAGGCCTGGTCGTTGAAATCGTGGGCTGGGGTGCTCTTCACCGCACCCGTGCCGAACTCCCTGTCCACATAATCGTCCGCCACCACCGGAATCTCACGCCCGGTGAGCGGCAGTTTCAGTTTCTTGCCGACGAGTTTCGTGTAGCGCGCATCCTCCGGGTGCACGGCCACCGCCACGTCCCCCAGCATGGTCTCGGGCCGCGTGGTGGCGACCACCACGCCTTCGCCGCCGTCCGCGGCGGGGTAACGGATCAGCCAGAGATTCCCGTCCCGTTCCTCGTTATTGACCTCCAGGTCCGAGACCGCCGTCTGCAGGACCGGATCCCAGTGCACCAGGCGCTTGCCTCGGTACAGCAATCCGTCCCGGTACCATTGCACGAAGACGCGGCGCACCGCGGCCGAGAGTCCCGGGTCCATGGTGAAGCGTTCACGGGACCAGTCCACCGAGGCCCCGAGGCGGCGCATCTGCCGGGTGATGGTGGAACCGGATTCCTCCTTCCAAGTCCACACCCGCTGGACGAACTTCTCCCGTCCCAGGTCATGGCGCGTGAGGCCTTCCGCCGCAAGCTGGTTCTCCACGATCTTCTGGGTGGCGATGCCGGCGTGGTCCGTGCCGCCCTGCCAAAGCACCCGCTGGCCGCCCATCCGGTGGTAACGGGTGAGGGCGTCCATGAGGGTCTGCTGGAAGGCATGCCCCATGTGCAGGGTACCGGTGACGTTCGGCGGGGGGAGGAGGATGCAATAGGGTTCGCCCTTTCCTGCGGGCTCGAACCAGCCGTGCTTTTCCCAAATCTCGTACCAGCGGCCCTCGATGCCGCGGGGTTCGTACGCCTTCTCCATGATTCCAGCCGGACTTTTTTCTGTTTGCGCCGCATCGCGCGGCTCGTCCAGGGATTATATCAGCGGGGCGGGCTTACTCTTTTCCGTTCTCCTTCAGCGCCTCCTCGACGATGGCCGGGATTTCGTCCCTGAGTTTCTCCCACACCTTGTTCACCAGGGTCGCGTGGATCTCGGCGGAGGCGTCCCGCAGCAGGCGGTCCGTGAGGGCGGCGATGCGCTCCGTGAGCAGGTCCGCCAGCACGTCCTGGGGGATGGAGATCACGGCCTGGGCGGCGGCGGGGTCGCCCGCGGCCGTGGCTTCAGGCGCCTCCTCAACGACGTCGGTGAGCACCGGGATGTCCAGGCTGGGCGGGATGCGTGATTTGCGCGGCGGGGCCATAAGGGTTCAGAGCTTGTGGGTCTCTAAAGGATAGCCACGGTCCTTGTAGAAGCGGAACCGCTCCCGGCCTTCCGCCTTGCGGGCCTCGTCCCCGTCCACCACCTCCGCCACCCGCTCGAAGCGTCCGACGAACGCCGGCACCTCGGCGGCGAGGTTGATGAGCAGGTGGAAGCCATCCGCGGGCTCCACACCGCCGCCGATGTGCACCGCCGCCGCCGGATCATCGCCCGCGAGGCAGTGCGGCAGGAAGCTGCGGTCGCGGAAGGTCCACATGAGTTCGTCCAGCTCCCGGGCCGCGCCGTCACCCTGCGCGTGGACGAAAACCCGGTGGCCCAGGCCGAAGGCCTTCTCCGCCAGCCGGCAGGCGAAGAGCGCGCGGCTCCGTGGCGCGGATTCGGGAATGACGTAGAAATCGACCTGGGTCACGTCTGGTCGAGCAGGTACTGCACCAGGAGCGGAACCGGGCGCCCCGTGGCGCCCTTCTCGGCCCCGCCTTTCCAGGCGGTGCCGGCGATGTCCAGGTGCGCCCAGGTCATGTTCTTGGTGAAGCGCGACAGGAAGCACGCCGCGGTGATGGCGCCGGCCTCGCGGCCCGCGATGTTGGGGAAATCCGCGAAGTTGCTCTTCAGGCCTTCCTGGTATTCCTCGTAAAGCGGCATGGGCCAGGCGCGGTCGTCGGCTTTGTCGCCCGCCTGCTTGAGGGACTGCACCAGGCGCTCGTTATTCCCGAACAGCCCCGAGACAACGTTGCCGAGTGCGATCACACACGCGCCGGTCAGCGTCGCCATGTCCACGATGGTGGCGGGCTTGAAGCGTTCGGCGTATGTGAGTGCGTCGCAGAGGATCAGGCGGCCCTCGGCGTCGGTATTGAGGATCTCCACCGTCTGGCCCGACATGGTCTTCACGATGTCGCCGGGACGGCTCGCGTCTCCGCCCGGCATGTTCTCGCAAGTGGGGATCACGCCCACCAGGTTCATCTTGAGGCCCATGGACATCGCCGACTTGAGCGCGCCGAACACACTCGCCGCGCCGCACATGTCGAACTTCATCTCGTCCATGGATGCGGACGGTTTGATGGAAATGCCGCCGGTGTCGAAGGTGATGCCCTTGCCCACCAGCACGTGGGGCTTCTGGCCCTTGGTTCCGCCGTGGTATTCCATGACGATGAGCTTCGGCGGCTGGCGGCTGCCCCGAGCGACCGCGAGCAGCGCGCCCATGCCGAGCTTCTTCATCTGGGCCGCTTCCAGCACCGTCACCTTGAGCCGGGTGCCCTTGGCGAGCTTCTTGGCCTGATCCGCGAGGTAGGGAGGGGTGCAGACGTTCGGCGGCAGGTTGCCGAGCGTCTTGGCGAGCGACACGCCCTCGGCGATGGCCTTGCCGGTGCGGACGCCTTCATCGGCCGCCTTGGCCTGGTCGCGGGAGCCGATGAGCAGCGTGAGTTTCTGCAGCGTCGGCTTGCCCTTGTCCTTGCCTGCGCCCTTGTATTCGTCGAAGCGGTAGCAGGCGTCTTCCGCGGCCTCCACGGTGTGGCGCGCCAGCCAATAGGCGTCGGCGTCCTTGACCGGGAGCAGGCTCAAGCCGCTTACCGCTTCCTTCACGCCCGCCTCGTTGAGCGCCCGCACGGCGCGCAGCATCGCCTTGCGGTAACCGCGCAGCGTCAGGTCCTTTTCCGCGCCCAGTCCCACCAGCAACACGCGTTCCGCACCGGACTTGGGCACCTCGAACAACATCAGGGCCTGTCCCACGCGCCCTTCCATGGCGCCGCTGCGGATGAGCTTGACGAGGTGGCCGTGGCTCGCCTGGTCCAGCGCCTGGGTCGCCGGCGGCAGCTTGCCCCCTTCGTAGACTCCTGCGATCAGGCAGGGCGCGGCGTGCGTGTCGGCGGAGGTCTTCACGGAAAATTGCATGCATGTCTCCCGGTGGAGTATTCGGCTTGGCATCGCCGCTGGCGTATCATGTCGGCGAGCGGTGTGCCTGTTCGCGTTCGCGGGCCGCCATTCTAACCCAATCGCCGCGACCCTGACCCGGAGTGTGCCGGATCCCATGATACGCATCGTGGACCGTTATCTCGCCAAGGAGGCGGCGCTCACCGTGGGTGCGGTCACCGGCGTGCTCATGCTCATTCTGCTGAGCAACAAGTTCGCAGGCTTGCTGGGCGATGCGGCCGCCGGGCGGCTGCCGCGCGAGACGGTGTTCGTGCTGCTCGGCCTCGCCTCCATCAAGTTCTTCGTGGTGGTGGTGCCCGTGTCCCTGTTCCTCGCCATCATGCTCGCGCTCGGCCGGCTCTACCGCGACAGCGAGATGACCACCCTTATGGCCTGTGGGGTGGGCCCGGCGCAGGTCTACCGTCCGCTCATGGTCATCGCCGTGGTGGTCTCGGCCGGGCTCGCGGTGCTCTCGCTCGAGGTCTCGCCGTGGGCCGAGCGCATGACCCACATCGTCAACAGCACGGGCTCGCACAACGCCCAGGTGGGGAGCTTCGAGTCGGGGCGTTTCAAGCTGGACGAGGATGGGCGCGGTGCGCTTTACGCGGAGCACGTGAGCCAGGACGGCAACCAATTGCACAACGTCTTCATGCAGGGGCCGAGCGGCGACCAGATGGCGGTGGTGATCGCCGACGAAGGCCACCGCGTGGCGAGCCCCGACGTGCCCGGCGGCGGCATGCTGATCCTCGACAACGGTTGGCGTTACGAGGGCACGCCCGGCAGCGCCGATTACCGCATCGTGCGTTACGCCGAACACGGCATCAACATCGAGCCGCCGAAGCCCGACAGCGGACTGGATTCCTATGACGCCTATCCGACCAGGGAACTGCTGCAGATAAATGACCTGAAGGCCGCCTCCGAACTGCAATGGCGCCTGTCGGTGCCGCTTTCCGCGTTGCTGCTCACGCTGCTGGCGGTGCCGCTGGCGCGCACCTCGCCGCGCCAGGGCCGCTACGGCAAGCTTATGATCGCCATCCTCGCGTATGTCATCTTCTACAACCTGGGGATACTCGCCCGGGTCTGGCTCCAGAAGGGGACGGTGCCGCCGGCCGTCGGCATGTGGTGGGTGGACGTGCTGTTCCTGGGCATCGTCGTGGCATTGTTGTTGCAGCAGTACGGAGTCCAGGGCTTGTTCGAAGCCCGTTGGAGGGTGCGCGAGTGAGGCTGAAGCGCATCGACGTCTACATCGCGCGCGCGGTCGTGGTCAACGTATTGCTCGTGCTGCTCGTGCTCACGGTCCTGGCGAGCCTCATCACCTTCGTGAGCGAATTCCACAGCGTCGGTGGCGGCTACACCTACTATGAGGCGGCGCGCTACACGGTTTACAAGATCCCGGGCGGCATGTACGACATGTTCACGGTCGCGGTGCTGCTCGGCGCCTTGCTGGGCTTGGGCGACCTCGCGAGCCATAACGAACTTACGGTGATGCGCGTCGCCGGCCTGTCCGTGATGCGGCTCGGCTTTTCCGCCATGCTTGGCGGCGTGCTGCTCGCGGTCTTCTGCGTGCTCGTCGGCGAGTTCATCGTGCCTAACAGCGAGCGCAGCGCCGAGAACCGGCGTTCCGCCCTCGTGGACCTGCGCACCAACGTGCTCGGCGCCGGCGGCATCTGGGCCAAGGACGGCACGAGCTTCGTGAACGTGCGCTCCATGAGCGACCGCCACACCGCCCACGGCATCTACATCTACGACGTCAACGGCGACCGGCAGCTCACTGGCGTTACCTATGCCAACACCGCGGTGTTCGGTGAGGGCGACCCGCGCTTGCAGGGCGTCCGCGGCACCGAGATGAGCGTGGACGGATCCACCGTGTTTCGTATGCCGCGGCAGCCATGGCAGACATTGCTCAATCCGGACATCATCAACCTGTTCGCCATGGACACGGACACCCTGTCCGCCGTCGGCGTCTACGATTACCTCGATTACCTGAAGAGGAACCACCTGGACGATCGCCGCTACGTGGCCGAATTCTGGGCGCACATCGCGAAGCCGGTTGGCCTGTTGCTCATGCTGATCCTGTCCCTGCCATTCGTGTTCGGCCCGCTGCGCTCTTCCAGTGCCGGCCAGCGCATGCTCGTGGGCATGCTCATCGGCATCGGCTTCTACGTCTTCAACAGCATGTTCATGCAGACGGGCGTGGTGTTCGGCTTCAGCCCGCTGCTCACCGCCTGGCTCCCGACCGTGCTGCTCGGCACGATCAGCGTGCTCGCCGTCCACCGCATCAAATAATCAGCTGGGGTTGGAGATTTCCGTGAAGGACGGGGCACGCACGAGCCGCGTGCCCGACAGGCGGTCATGCCAGGTCTGCTTCTCGGCGTCCCACAGCGACCACCAGAAGCCCAGGCCCAATGCCGCCCACGAGAGCCAGGCTGCGATATAACGGATCAGTGCCTGCTTCCAGTTGATGCGTCCACCACCGGCGGACGACACCACTTTCACCCGCCAAGCCAGCATCCCGAGTGTCTGGCCGTTGCGCACCCAGAAGCCGCCGAAGAACAGCAAGCCGATGGCGAAGAGATACAGGCGGTAGAGGAGTTCCGCCAGCGGGTGGTCCGGCGTGACGGCACCCCGGGTGAGGGGCATGACGAGGGCGCTGCCCAGGAACCACAGTGCCACCACCACCAGTGCGTCGTAGCTCGCGGCGGCGAGCCGCCGCCAGAGGGGTACGGGTTCAGCGTGGTTCATGGGAGGGGACGGATTTCAGGTGGCGCTCCCTGCGGGATTCGAACCCGCGTTTAAGCCTTGAGAGGGCTCCGTCCTAGGCCTCTAGACGAAGGGAGCGTCTGGCCGAAAGGGAGTGGTATTATACGGACGCGCCGGATTAGCTCAAGTTCGGCGCCGGCAGCCCTTGAGGGGACGCAACGGAACATGAGCCCACAGGAACCTCGTCCTATCCATCCCGTCATCATTCCCCGCGCCGAACACAACATTTCGCGGGCCAACATCTCCGAAAACGCCCTGAAGGTGCTCTACCGGCTGAAGAACGCCGGCTATGAGGCCTATCTCGTGGGTGGCGGGGTGCGCGACCTGCTGTTGGGCCGTGAGCCCAAGGACTTCGACGTTGCCACCGACGCCCGCCCCGAGCAGGTGGAAAAGGAGTTCCGCAACTGCCGGCTTATCGGCCGGCGCTTCCGCCTGGCCCACGTGCGCTTCGGCGAGGAGATCATCGAAGTGGCCACGTTCCGCGCCAGCGGCGCGGCGGACACCAGCGAGGAGGCGGATCTGGCCCACGACGGCGGCACGGGGCGCATCCTGCGGGACAACATCTACGGCACGGTGGAGGAGGA
>JBLNDO010000077.1:0-24406 GCA_050261675.1 Bacillota bacterium | reverse complement strand
AGCCGCGGGCCCGGATCGAAGGCGATCCTCAGTAACTAAACGGTTACGGGTGCTTCAGGCAGAACTGGAAGGTGCCGCTGCCGGAGTAGGCGTAGATATCCCACTCGTAGTACCCGCTGGTACCGTTGTAGTTGATGGTCTCCGAGTCCGTCGGACCCGTGGAGCTCGCCACCACCACCCAACGCGACCCGTTCCACTTGTAGAGGTACAGGTCGTAGTCCTTGCCGGCAGGCCCGCTCAGGATGCCGGAGTTCACGCCCGTGACGCTCGTGTGGTAGTAGGTGTTGTTGGGCTCATACACGTCGTTGCCCTGCGTGATGCTGCCGGTATAGGACGTGTAGCCCGCTGAGCACCCGCTGGCTGCGTTCACGGTGACGCTCTCGGTGGCCACGTTGGACGTGCCGCCGCTGTTGCTGGCGTCGAAGGTGAACGAGTCGCTGCCCGTATAGCCGCTGGCCGGCGTGTACGTGAAGGCGCCCGTGGAGGTGTTGGTGATGGTCACCGTGCCGTGGGCCGGGCTGGCCACGATGGCGAAGGTCAGCGTGCCGGTGCCCGAGGCCGACAGGGTGCCGTTCACGGCGGTCCCCGCAGTCGTGGTCACCGAGCCGTTGCTGGCCGTCGGCGGATTCACCACAGTGGAGTTCACCGTGACGCTTTCCGTCGCCGTATTCGACACGTTGCTCGCGCTGTCGGTCGCGTGGAACGTGAACGAATCGCTGCCGGCGTAATTGGAAGCCGGCGTGTAGGTGAACGCACCCGTGGAGGCATTGGTGATGGTCACCGTGCCGTGGGCCGGAGCGGTCACCACCGCGAAGGTCAGGCTGTCGCCATCCGTGTCGGACGCGGAAAGCGTGCCGTTCACCGCGGTGTTCTCGTTGGTGCTCACCGAGCCGTTGTTGGCGGTCGGCGTGGTGTTGCCGCCGTGGCTCACGATCACGTGCGAGATGGCACAGTTGTTGGTGTCGTTGGACCAGCTGGCCTGCTCGGTGAAGGTGCCCGTGCCCATGGTGACGTTGGCCGCGCCGCCGGCGGAACCTGCGGCGATCCAGGCGCACTCGTCGGAGTTCTCCTGGCCGGAACTGGCGGTCCAGCCGCCCGCCGGGAAGTAGTCCGACATGGTCTCATGCCACTCGTGGCCGAGCGTCATGGTCCAGCCGTCCAGGGTGCCAGGGCTGTTCACGAAGCCCACGCCGCAGCTCGAACCCAGGTCCATGTTATAGGGCTGGTTGCTGAACGCGATGTCGCCCACGGAGGAACTGGCCGCGCCGCCCGAAAGGGTGGTGTCGCCGTTCCAGTCGTGCCAGGCGCAATAGCCCTGGGTCGGGCTCTGGTAGTTGTCCGGATCGTCGCCGTGGGCCGACATGATCACGTAGTAGGAGTAACGGTTCGATGCCGCCGTGGTGTTGCCGAAGTGCTGGGCCGCCTTGATGGCTTCCAGCGCGAGCTGGTGGCCGGTGGCATTGATCGGCGTGCTGGCGCTGGTGTCTTCCCATACGCCCGCCAGGATGCCGCCCGACATATAAGGCACGAAGGCCGAAGCCGCGGTGCCGCTGGGGCAGCTGGAGGAACCCGAGGAGATGCCCTGGCACCACTGGGTCAGGTCGGCGGACCAGAGTTCGCCGCCGGTGCCGATGCCCTTGAACATTTCCTGGACCACTTGGGCCGCACCATCCGGGTCACCGGAGAACACCGCATCGCCGTTGGCGTTGGTGCTCTGGGTGCCCCAGCCGCTGCCGTAGAACACCAGGTACACCTTCACGACGCCGTTGGCGACGCCGACGTTGCCCTGGCTGCCGCTGCTGGTGCCGCCGCCGTAGAACAGCGTGTTCGTGCTGGTCGCGAACCCGACGTGCTGCCGCGCCCAGGCCTGCATCTGGCCGTGGACCTCGCGGGTCGGGATCACGCCGTGGCGGTAGGGATGGTCGTAAGCGGGTGAATAGGGATTGCTGACATCACCCGCATTCGCCACGGTGGCAGTCGCCGCCATGGCCAATCCCAGGCCGATGCCTTTGATCAAAAGACTCTTCATAAGACCCCCGATGTGTTGTGCCTCGCCGCATCCGGGGCCCGATCCTTGGCGCCGGACACACGCGGGGCGTGTCACAAAAGACTCCGCACGGGCGCCGTGCCCGGAATGAGCACGTAAAACCCCCGTCCGGGTGCGCTGCGGTCGCCCGCAGCACCACACGTCGCGGAGTCATGGCTAACGTGGTCGGCAAAACCCGCTAAACTCGGTCTCGTTTCACCTTGGGTCCATCCGCTTTCCCGACGGATGGGCCGGCCACGGCGCTTGACTATAGTGAATATCCGCTGGATTCCTAGGGGTTTTTGACAGAATGGGCGACGAATTAAATTCGGCGAAAAGCGCGATTGTTTCATGAATCTGCGGAGGCCCGGGAAGCGTATGGCGCAGTACACATCGGCTGCCAGGGGAGACGGTCCTCGTGATCAAGCGCCTCAGGGATAACCGTCTTACGCGGCACATTCTGGACCTCTTGAAGCAGGGCATCACCCCGCAGAAGATCGCGCTCGCGGTAGTGCTGGGGGTACTGCTCGGCATCGCGCCGGTGCTCGGCACCACCATCGTCTCCTGCACCTTGGCGGCCCTCGCCCTGGGCCTCAACCTGCCGCTCATCCAGCTGGTCAACAACCTGGTGTATCCGCTGCAGCTCTTGCTGCTCATCCCCTTCGTGCAGGCGGGACAGAGGCTCTTCGGCGAGGCGCCGCTGCCGCTCTCGGTGAGCCAAATCGTCGGGCGTTTCGAGAAGGATTTCTGGGGCAGCGTGGTGGCGTTCTGGAGCTACACCTGGCACGGCGCCACGGCCTGGCTCCTGTTCTCCGCGGTGGCGGGGCCGGTCCTGTATTTTCTGCTGCTCTTGCCCTTGAAGCGGCTGATGCCAAGGAAGGTTTGACGCTCAGTCCACCGGCGGTCCAGCCGGTTGCTTGGTGAAATCCTGGGGGGAGGCGCGGCGCGTCAGGCGGTATACGCCCTCGCGCACGATGCGCTTCAGCACCACGTCCACCACCGTGGTCTGGTTGGGTTTCACGAGTTGGGCGAGGTGCTTAGCGTCCGCCGGCAACGCCGCCGGCTGGTAGAGCACGAAGCCGTCCTGGGGATAGGGAATCACGCGCAGGCCCAGGCTTGTCGCCGGCTGGAGTGTGGGGCGGATTTCCCTGTCTTTATAAACCACCGCCGGCGCGCCCAGCATGCGGGCATGGTTGATGTAATAGGTGATCGTGCCGGGATCCAGGTGGTTGCGCTGCCTGTCTATATAGAAGCCGGGAGGGAGATGGTTGGGGTTGCCCTCGGGTCCCGCCGTGAGCACCAGGTCGAAATCCTTGATGGGATTGCCCTGGTCGTCCCGCACCCGGAACACCAACATGCTGCAGGGGTCACGAATCACCTGGTGGTCGAAGGGCCCCAAGCCGCTCCGGTCCTCCACCCGCTCTTGCGACTGGGTATCCACGGTCTCGGCGCCGAAGCGGTCGAATGCCCGGGCATAGCCCGCCATGTCGTTGACCGCGAGGCAGTCGAGCAGTGCCGTGATTGTCGGGTGCGGCTGGTCCTTGGGTGGCACGCTGCGCATGATGCCGAGGCGTACATCCGAGTGGCATACACCCGGCAGCACCGCAAAGGGCACCGCCGGCGAAACTTTCACCACACCCGCCGTAAGCGCCGGGGCGCTGAAGCCCAGCTTCGCCTTCTTGTCGGGGACCGGGTCCTGTTGCAGGAGCCGCAGGTGGTTGAAGTTGAGGTTGGCGGCGGCGACACGCACCACCCCGTCCGTGCCGAGTTCGCCCGTGTAGCTGTTCACGAAGTCGTAGAGTTGCGAGTCGTGGGTCTGGCCCGCGAGCACGAAGGGGAACACGCCGGATGGCCCGATGATCTCCGCCCCCCGCTCCAGCCATTCCAGGTTGAGCGCACAGCTCTGGGGACTGCCGAGCTCGAGCCAGTCCAGTACGCCCGTGCCCACCTCCACACCATCGAACCAGGCACGCAGCCGCGAGAGTTTCGAGAGCCCGAGCTGCACCAGGGCCGAGCCGAAGTTCGCCGGCGCCAGCATGATGAGGTGGCTCATGGGCGTGACGTACAGGCCCTGGGAGAGATAGTTCTGCTGCAGCCAGGCGCGGATCACCGGCCCGCCGGTGGAATGGGTGATGCAGGCGAAGCGCCGCCCACGGTCGAGTTCCTCGCCGAGCTCCCGCTCCAGGGCCGCCTGGAAGGCGCGGGCGATGTCCGGCAGGGTCACCTCGTTGTGGAAGCTGATGTATTCCGAGAGCCAGATCTGGCGCACGTCCAGATCCAGGCCGGGGTTGCGCTTGGCCTCGCGGACCAGGCGTTCCGGCAAGCCGCCGTAGGTGGCGGTGTCGCGCACGCTCCAGCCGTGCACCAGGAGGACGATCCGTTTGTCGCGGGCCATGGCGTTCGCGGCTCCCCGGCGCACTTGAAAGAAGGTTCCCCGTCCATATTAAAGCAGGGATGGCGTTCACCGCATGCGGCGTATCATCCGACGTCCGCGTTATGATTGCCGGGGTTCCTGTCTCATCTATTAAGGAAAACCTATGGCCACGCTGCGCTCCCTGACACGAATCCTCGGGATCGGCGCCCTCCTGGGCGCGGTCCTCGCCCTCTCCGGCTGCGGCATCAACAACATCCCGCGCTATGACCAGGCGGTGCAGGCCTCCTGGGCCGAGGTCCAGAACCAGTACCAGCGCCGCGCCGACCTGGTGCCGAACCTGGTGGCCACGGTGAAGGGCTACGCCGCCCACGAAGACAAGGTGCTGGACGAGGTGACCCAAGCCCGTGCCCGGGTCACCCAGATGCAGGTGCCCCAGAACATCCTCACCAACCCCCAGGCCTTCAAGGAATTCGAGCAGAACCAGACGGCCTTGGGCAGTGCGCTCTCGCGCCTCATGGTGGTGACCGAGAACTATCCCAACCTCAAGGCCGACCAGAGCTTCCTGACGCTGCAGTCGCAGCTCGAGGGTACCGAGAACCGCATCGCCGTGGCGCGCCGCGACTACATCCTGGCGGTGCAGACCTACAACACCGAGCTCACCACCATCCCGGGTCGCTGGTACCGCGCTATGTTCTACAGCGACAAGCAGGTGATGCAGAGCTTCACGGCGACGCAGGAAGCCCAGACCGCTCCGAAGGTCCAATTCTAAAATGATTACGGGCGTGATCGCCCGTCGCTACGGCGCTGCGTTTATCCTCGCGGCGCTTTCCTTTTTTCCTCTAGCGGCGCACGCAGACGACGCTTCCGCGCCGCCGTTCCCGGAATTGACCGGGCCGGTCGTGGATGGGGCCCACGTCCTGCCGCCGGACGTGAGCGATGCCCTGACCCAGAAGCTCCAGGCCTACGACCAGGACAGCGGGAACCAGCTGGTGGTGGTGACGGTGGCGACGCTCGACGGCTACCCCTTGGACGAGTGGGGCTACCAGCTTGGCCGTCACTGGGGCATCGGCCGCAAGGGCGCCAATACCGGTGCGCTGCTCCTGGTGGATACGGGAGAGCGCAAGGTCCGCATCGAGGTGGGCTACGGTCTCGAAGGCACGCTCACCGACGCCTTCTCGGACGACATCATCCGCAATACCATCGTGCCCCGATTCAAGCAGGGCGATATACCCGGCGGCATCAGCGCCGGTGTGGACGCCATTCTGCAAGTGCTGGGCGGGCAGGCGGAAGAGGTGCACCAGCAGAGACGGCACGACAGCTTCAATACTTTCTTTATCATCCTGATCGTGGTGGGCATCCTATTCCGCATCTTCATGGCGAACTACTTCTTGCGCCGTGGCAGCACGCTCTTCGGCCTGTGGTGGCTCCTGGGCGGGTTCGGGGGCGGTTGGGGCGGCAACCGCCGCGGCGGAGGCTGGGGTGGAGGTGGCTTCGGCGGGGGAGGCGGGTTTTCCGGCGGCGGAGGTTCGTTCGGCGGCGGGGGCGCGTCCGGGTCATGGTGAGGTTCAGCCAACAGGACCGGGAGCGGATCACCGCCGCCATCCACACGGCGGAAAAACGCACCAGCGGCGAGTTCGTGGCGATGGTAGCCGGTGCCAGCGATAGCTATCTCAGCTTTGCGCTCCTCTGGGCGGCGGGACTCGTGTTCCTGTTGCCGGCGCCGTTCCTGCTGTTCGCGGCGCCGGTGCGCTATCTGCATATCTATCAGTTGCAACTACTCGCTTTCATCGCACTCACGCTGTTGTTTGAATTCCTGCCCGCTTTGCACATGGCCCTGGTGCCGAAGCACGTGAAGCACGCCCGGGCGAGCCGCTTGGCTCATGCCCAGTTCTACGAACGGGGCGTGCATGTCACCCGGGAGCATTCGGGTGTGTTGTTCTTCGTTTCCTTGGCGGAGCACTACGTGGAGATTGTGGCGGACAAGGGCATCCACGAGAAGGTGGGGGAAGGGGCCTGGGGCCGCATCGTGAAGCTGTTCGTGGACGAGGTGCAGAAGGGGGACGTGACCTCGGGCTTCGTGAGCGCCATCGAGGCCTGCGGCGATGCCATGGCGAGACACTATCCGACGACGCCGGATGACCAGGACGAACTTTCCGACGGATTAATCGAGATCTGACCCTACGGGCTCAGCTTGGATCGCTGGCCTTGGCGTTGCGGGCGGCGCGGTTCGTCGTGTCTTGCTCGATGTCGCGGATGAAGTTCTGCACGAAGTTGCGCATGGAGACCGGCGCGAAGTCGAGGGCCGTCTGTCCGCCGGCCGAGCGCGCTTCGGGGTCGGCGCCCGCCACCAGCAGCATGGCGACGAGATCGCGGTTGATGGGGTTCCAGGCGTTGGTGACCTGCATGAGCGCGGTGCGTTGCGTGCCCTCCATCTTGAGGTTCGGATCCCAGCCGTTGTCCAACAGGTTCTTCACGCGGCGCACACCCACGTCGCTGTGGTCGAGCACCAGCTCGTAGAGGAAGCTCTCCTTGGGGCCGAAGGGCTTCCACAATTCGGCGCCGCGGCGCATGGCCGCCTGGGCGGCGGCAGGGGAGTCCAGGATGGCAAGTACCACGATCCTGCCATGAGGGCCGTTCATGAGGATCTCGAGCTCCACCTTGGCGGCCTCGTTTTCCTTGAGGCAGGCGTCCAGGGCCCGAGCCGTGACCTTGGATATGTTCCTTGCGCGCAGGCGCTCGATTTCTGCGTTGTCCACCTGATGTCTCCAACGTCGGCTTCTATTTTTGTTATTTAATTTAGTCCATGGACTGTTCGTTCATGGACTGGTTCCAGATTAGACCACCCGAGTATTAATTTCCGTGACATTTCGCATAAGAAACAACCCATCGAGTCGGGCTGCATTTCGAGTGGACGCCATTTCCTAAATTGCATGGCGCACACCCATGCCGCCCTACCGGCAAGGAGTGATGGGTGGACATGTTCGTCGGGAGGATGGTTCCCGCGCTCAGGGCTTGGGGGAGGCTTTGACCTCGCCGCGCTTGATGTCGGCGATGAGTTTGGCGGCGTTGGCGTCGTCCGGGTAATCCGCGGCGTATTTCTGCAGGCAGCCCAGGGCCTTCCTTTTTTGGCCAAGGCTCAGATACAGGATGCCGAGGTTGTAGTTGGCGCGTTTCACGCCGAGCTTGAGGGATTTCTGCAGGTAACGCTCGGCGACCTTTCCCTTGGAGGGCATGGCCGCGAGGAAGCTGCCATAGAGGTAATTGGCGGTGGGCTCGTCGGGGGTGCGTTTCAGCAGCCGCCCGTAGGCGAAGTCGGTCTTCTGGCAGGCGCCGGGGATGTCCAGGTTGCAGGCGAGGCTCTGGGCGAAGGCCTCGCGCCTCAGAATATTCACGTCCACGTTGTCACCCGTGTCCAGGCCGACGAGCACCGTGATGATGTGCGTCAGCTTGTCGGTGGCATCCGCGCGTTCGGCATCGTTGTCGAAACGCGGCGGGGAAATCTGTACGTAATCGGCGATGGTGGCCAGGAAACTGTCCAACACCGGCATGTCGAGATACTGGCTGACCTGGCCGTTGGCCTCGGTCTCGCTGCGGACGAGGTCGCTCAACTGGTATTGCCAGGGAATGACGGTGGCCCGCGCCCGCGCGGCCTGGGCCCCGCCCACCGTCTGCATGGGAGGCACGGCATTGGCGCCGGCCGCGAGCGGCGCGAGCGCGAGGATCAGACAGAGCAATGAATGGCGCATGGAAGATCGATGCTACCGGTCTCAGATGCGCCCGGCGTTCTCCAGAATGTCCATGCCCTTGTTGAGGTCCGCGCCCAGGTTCTTCTCCTCGGCGAGGTATTGCACCGTGTCCTTGTCCAGCTTGGCGCGGGCCTGGATCACGAGCGCGTCCCAATGTTTCGGCGTCTGGCCGTCCTTGCCGATCCACAGCACCGCCTTCAACTCCGCCAGCTGGTCCTTATCTAGGCGTACCAGCACGCCGACCACCTGGTCGAGCTCGCCTTTGTCGGCGTAACCGATGAGCTCGCGCACCAACGCCGGTTTCAGGGCCTTCATGGGGGCCTCTTCATGGGGGCCAAAGGGGGACATTAAGACTAACGCAAATCCCCGCGCCGGTCACAAGGCGTCCATGTCGGCCGGCGGGGTGGTGGCCTTCTTGTAGCCCTTGGGGCGGATGGCCACGGTGTTGCTGATGCGGGTGCAGAGGGTGCCGTCCGTGAGGTAGTAGCCGTATTCGAAGGTGGGGGTCGAGCGGCCCTTGGTCATGAGCTCCGCCGCGATGGCCGCCTCCTGCTCCGGCTTCATCTCGAAGCGCAGCTCGAGGTCGGTGCTGCCGCCCTTCTGGAAGTCCACGGTCATGGCACGGGTCCAGACCGAATAGCCCGGGAACACCCGCGCGCAGGCGAGGGCGGCGACGGGGTCCGCGAGGGAGGCCTGGAAGCCGCCGAACATGACGCCGCCCGGGTTGCGGGAGATGCTGTTGAGCGGCAGTTTCATGCGCACCCGCCGCCAGCCGTCGCCGATCTCCAGCACCTTCACGCGCATCATGGCGAAGGCGGGATAGAGCTCGAGGCGCCGCGCCTCCGAGAGGAACTTCAGGTTGGCAATGAACTTGGCGACGCCCATACTGGTTCCATTCTAAACCCAAGGGCGGGTGACCCATGCGCAGCATCCAGAGCTGGCTGGACGAATACGGCGAAAGCCACCGTAACCCGGTGAATAAGAAGATTCATTGGGCCTGCGTGCCGCTCATCATGCTGAGCGTGCTGGGTATGCTCTGGTCCGTGCCGCGGCCTGCGTTCTTCGGCAGCCTCAGTCCCTATCTCAATTGGGCCACGCTCCTGATCCTCGCCTCGCTCGTCTATTACTTCCTGCTCTCGGTGCGGCTCGCCGCCGGCATGCTGCTGGTGAGTTTCGTCATGATCCTCATCCTGGAGGCACTTGCAGGATTCCCCTGGCCGCTGCTCTGGACCTGCATTGCGATCTTTGTGGGTGCCTGGATCGGCCAGTTCATCGGCCACAGGATCGAAGGCAAGAAACCTTCCTTCTTCAGGGACCTGCAGTTCCTGCTCATCGGCCCCGTGTGGCTATTAGCCGATGCCTACCAGCGCCTGGGAATTTCATATTAAAAGCTGCTGCGCTCGGCATTACGGCATTGCGGTCCGGCTCGCAATCCTCACGTACTAAAAGAGTACGCTCCGGTTGCTCGCCTCCCGCGCCTTGTTCTGCCTTCGCTCGCGACACTTTTAAATGAAATTCCTAATTATTTATAAGGACTGAGAAATATAAGCCCCGAGGCAGCGATGCTGCGGGGCATTTCTCGTTTGAATTATTTCTTGATCAATGTCGCCAACGGCGCGAAATTTATCTGCTTATAAAGCGACTGGGCCCGGGCTAGATCGTCGCCGGTAATATCCACCACCACGTTCTTCACCACCATGGCGTGGTCGTCGTTGCCATCGAACTTGATGTCCATGTACTTGTCCTTGACCTCCTTGCCCTGGGCATCCTTGCGGTTCCAGTCGTATTGCTGCGCCGTGGCCTTGCCGAAGATCACCACGATGCGGCCCACGGCCGGATCCAGCTGCTCGCCGGGAGAGGAATAATCGGCCGGCGCCTCGCAGGCATAGGCCATGGCGGCGCCCGGCACCTGCAGGGGCTTGGGGTTGCCGTAGCAGGTGGCGCCGCCCGAGTTGTTGTTGAAGCTGATGTTGATCTTGGCGCTCCGGTCCCACTGGATGGCGGCGATCTTCGCCTGGCTTCCCGAATTCATGTCCTGCTGCAGCGCGGTCATCTGCGCCGTGAGGGCGTCGTTCTGCTTGCCGAGGGCCTCCATGGCCTTGCTGTCCTGCTTCTGGGCGGCTTCCCCGAACTTCTGCATCAGCGCCTGTTCCTGGGTCATGAGCGCATCCAGTTTCTTCTGCTTGGCGGGATCCGGCGCGGCTTGCATGGCCTGGGTCTCGGCGTCGCTGTCCGCCTGGGTCATGGGCCGCTCGTACTCGATGCCGAGGTCCATGTAGTAGTTGCTGGGGCCGCAGTTCTGCGTGGGCATGTAGTCCTTGTAGCCGGGGGCGAGTTCGGCCTTGCTGTCGTCCTTGTACTGCCAGCCGGCGGGCGGCTTGGGGATGGCGGCACGCATCGCCGGGAACTGGGCGCTATAGAAAGCCTTTTCCTTGGCGCTAACGGGTGTGATGGGGCCGTCACAATCGGCGTGGGCAAGGGGTGCCACCATGAGTCCCAGCAGACACAGCAGGGGTGGGATCGCGCGTTTCATGACGGTCTCTCCTAGTTTGATCCTTAAGGAAGTCATCCCAAAGCGCCGCGAGCGAGGGCAGAACAAGGCGCGCGAGACGAGCAGCCGGAGCGTGCTTTTGGTGTACGTGAGGATTGCGAGCCGGAGCGCAACGAAGTCATGCCGAGCGCAGTAGCTTTGGGATGACTTCTATTTGCAGGCGCCGCTGGCGATTGCAGCTTCTTTCACAGCCAGCGCCACCTCGGCATGCACGCGCGCGTCCAGCGGGTCCGGCAGGAGTTCCTCGGGCGGCGAGAGTTCAGCGAGCTTGGTGGCGGCGGCGAACAGCATGGCGTCGGTGAAGCGCCTGGCGCGCGCGTCCAGGGCGCCGCGGAAAAGGGCAGGATAGCCGAGCGCGTTGTTCACGCTGCGTCCGTCGGTGGCATAGGCGGCGCCCGCTTCGAGGGCCGCGCGCGCCGTGATCTCGGGTTCGGGGTTGGAGAGCGCGAAAATGACCTGCCCCTTGCGCACACTCTCGGGCTTGATGAGGCCCTTCACGCCGGTGGTGGCGATGACGATGTCCGCTTTTTGCATGAGTTCGTCCAGGCTGGCGCGCTTGCCGCCCATCTTCTCGAGGCGCATGAGCGCTTCATCGCGGCGATCGGCGCCCAATACCGCCTTGACGCCGTACTGGTACAGCAGCCGCACGATGCCGATACCGGCGGCGCCGAGGCCGATCTGCCCCACGGTGCAGGACTTCAAGTCGCGCTTCACGCGCTTGGTGGCGGAGATGAGGCCGGCCAGCGTCACCACCGCCGTGCCGTGCTGATCGTCGTGCAGCACCGGTTTCTTCAGGTGGCGGATCAGTTCTTCCTCGATCTCGAAGCATTCCGGCGCACCGATGTCCTCGAGGTGGATGGCGCCGAAGGATTGTTCGATGGCGAGCACCGCCTGGATGATTTTGGTGGGGTTCTTGTCCTTGAGCAGAATGGGGATGCCGGAGATCCCCGCGAACTCCGCGTAGATCATCGCCTTGCCTTCCATCACCGGCAGGCCGGCGAGGGCGCCGATGTCGCCCAACCCCAAGACGGCCGTGCCGTTGGTGATGATGCCCACGGTGTTGCCTAGACTGGTGTAGTCCCAGGCCTTGGATGGGTCCTGCTGGATGGCGAGGCTCACGCGTGCGACACCGGGGGTGTACACATCGCGCAGGCGCTGCACCGAATCCAGTTTCACTTTGGAGACCGTGGCGATCTTGCCGCCCTTGTGTCGGTCGAAGACGCGGTCGGACTTGCCGATGATCTTGGCGTTGTCGAGGGCGTTGATCTTGTCGTAGAGGCCGCGGTCCGCGCCCTCGTCCATCTCGACGGTGAGTTCCCAGACGGTGCGATCCTGGTGGCGGCGCACGGCGTTGAGGTTCTCCACCACGATGCCCGCCTCGCCGATCACCTGCAGCACCTTGGCGAGGCTGCCCGGCTTGTGCTGGGACTCGATGAGCAGGATCTCCGGGATTCTCATGCAATTCCTGTACTTATAGGCGTTTCGACTGCGTCCCCTGGGCTCTTACGGTATCATATGCGCCCCCTGCAGAGGCCGAAAACCCCGGGGAATCCCGCCAGTTACAGCAGGTCAGGCCGCGGGGCGGCCTGCCGAAGCGCTTTGGAGATGAACGTGAAAGCCTTGAACCCGATGGATCTCTACGACGTCCGCGGCCTGCTCTCGGAAGAAGAGCAGTTGGTGCAGGACACCACCGCCCGCTTCGTGGACGAGAAGGTGCTGCCCATCATTGGAGAATGCTTCGAGAAAGGGCGCTTTCCCAAGGAGCTGATCCCGGAGATCGCCTCGCTGGGCCTGCTCGGGAGTTCCATCCAGGGCTACGACTGCGCCGGCTTAAACGGCGTCTCCTACGGCCTCATCTGCCAGGAGCTGGAGCGCGGCGATTCCGGACTGCGCAGCTTCGTTTCGGTGCAATCCTCGCTGGTGATGTACCCGATTTATAGCTACGGCTCCGAGGAGCAGAAACAGAAGTGGCTGCCGGCCATGGCCCGGGGCGAAAAGATCGGCTGCTTCGGCCTCACCGAGCCCCACGGCGGCTCCGACCCCTCCAACATGAAGACCACCGCCAAGAAGAAGGGCGCGGACTGGGTGCTGAACGGCGCCAAGATGTGGATCACCAACGGCACCCTCGCCGACGTGGCGGTGGTCTGGGCCCAGACGGACCAGGGCGTCCGCGGTTTCCTCGTCGAGAAAGGCATGAAGGGATTCGACGCCCCGGAAGTGCACCATAAGATGTCGCTCCGCGCCTCCGTGACCTCGGCGCTCTACTTCGACAACGTGGTGGTGCCGGAAGCGAACCGCCTGCCCAAGGCGGAAGGCCTGAAGGGCCCGCTGGGCTGCCTCACCCAGGCCCGCTACGGCATCACCTGGGGCGTCATCGGCGCGGCCCAGGCCTGTCTGCGCGAAGTCCTCGAATACACCAGGACCCGCGAACTCTTCGGCCGGCCCCTCAACAACAACCAGATCGTGCAGCTGCGCCTGGCCGAGATGTCCCGCAAGATCACGCTGGCCCAGCTCCTGTCGCTGCAACTCGGCCGCCTGAAGGACAAGGGCGAGATGCAACCGGCCCAGGTCTCGCTCGCCAAGTGGAACAACTGCCGCACGGCCATGGATATCGCCCGTGACGCCCGCGACCTACTGGGCGGCGCCGGCATCACCACCGAGTTCTGCCCCATCCGTCATGCGCTCAACCTCGAGTCCGTCATCACCTATGAGGGTACCGAGAGCGTACATCAGCTCGTGATCGGCAAGGAACTGACGGGCGTTAACGCCTTCTGAACTGTTTATGCCTCGTCTCACCGATTTCGACGTTCTGAGCTTCGACTGCTACGGCACGCTCATCGACTGGGAGACCGGCATGCGCGCCGCGCTCGCGGCCTGGCGCCGGCGCGAGAACGTGCAGGTGAGCGACGACGCCTTCGTGGAGGCCTTCGGCCGCTACGAGTGGGAGGAGGAGGAAGAGAACCCCCGGATGCTCTATCCCGAGATCCTGGGCCGGGTGCTGAAGCGCATGGCCGCGGGCTGGGGCGTCTACGCCAGCCCCGACGACATGAAGGCTTTCGGCCGCTCGGTGGGGAACTGGCCCGCCTTTCCGGATTCCGCCCTGGCGCTCGCCTACCTCAAGCAGCATTTCAAGCTGGTGGTCCTGTCCAACGTGGACCGCGAGTCCTTCAGCTATTCCAATGCCAAACTGGGCGTGGAATTCGACCACGTCTTCACCGCCCAGGACATCGGCAGCTACAAGCCGGACATGGAGAACTTCCAGTACCTGCTGTCGAACCTGGAGGACGAGGGTTACCTGCCTTCGCGCCTCCTGCACGTGGCCGAGAGCCTCTACCACGACCACATCCCGGCCAAGAAGCTCGGCCTCTCCAGCTGCTGGATCCACCGGCGTCACGGCAAGCCCGGTCACGGCGCCACGCGCCCACCCACCGAGAAGGTGCAGCCGGATTTCCGCTTCGAGAGCATGCAGGACTTCGCCCGGGCCCATCAGGCCCTGTCTCACGCCGCCTGACCTGAGAACGCTATGAGTACCGAACCCAAAGCCACCGGCCTCGCCAAAGCCGCCACCCGCGCCATCAACCGCGCGGAGATCGTCGACAACAATTTCATTCAGTTCGTGAAGAACTGGACGGACGCCCATCCGCGTCCCGACCTCGATGCGCCGGTACGCAGTGGGCACGCGCTCACCGGCAAAGATTTCCTGGAGCTCTTCGAGTCCCAGATGCTCTCGCGCCACCAGGACATCGAGGCGCGGGCCATGCGCGCCCGCAACGAAGGCTTCTACACCATCGGCAGTTCCGGCCATGAGATCAACGCCGTCGTCGGCCGCGTGACCCGCCACACGGACATCGCCTTCCTGCATTACCGCTCCGGCGCCTTCATGCAGGAGCGGGCCCGGAAGCTCGACATCGACATGGTCTACGACACGGCGCTGTCCTTGGCCGCCTCCAGCGAGGACCCCATTTCCGGCGGCCGCCACAAGGTGTGGGGCTCCGTGCCCCTGTGGGTGCCGCCCCAGACTTCGACCATTGCTAGCCACTTACCGAAAGCAGTTGGCACCGCGGTGGCGCTCGCCCAGGCACGGCGCATCGGCGTGACGCCGCCCATCCCGGAAGACAGCGTGGTGGTGTGCAGCTTCGGGGACGCGAGTTCCAATCACTCGACCGCGCTCGGCGCCTTCAACGCGGCCCAGTGGACCGCTCACCAGAAGCTCCCCTGCCCGGTGCTGTTCGTCTGCGAGGACAATTCCATCGGCATCTCCGTGAAGACGCCGGAGGGCTGGGTGGAGGCGAACTTCAGGAACCGCGCCGGCCTGCACTACGTGCGGGCGGACGGCCTCGATCTCGTGGATACCTGGGACAAGACTAAAGACGCGGTGGAACACTGCCGCCGCACGCGCGAACCCACCTTCCTGCATCTCAAGCTGGTGCGCCTCCTGGGCCACGCGGGCACGGACGCGGAGACGGAATACAAGACCGCCCAGGAACTGGAGCGCAGCGAGTCCCGCGACCCGCTGCTCATGTCGGCGGAGACGGCCCTGGAAACAGGTCTGCTCACGTCGGCGGAACTCCTGGAACGCTACGAAGCCTGCCGCCGCCGCGTGCAGGAGGCCTCCAAGAAAGCCGCCACCCGACCGAAGCTCACCACGGCCGAGCAGGTGATGGCGCCCTTGGCGCCCTACCATCCGGACAAGGTGAACAAGGAAGCAACGCGCCCGGCAGATCACGCAGCCCGCATCGCGGCTTTCGGCAGCGAGGACGCGCTACCGGAGAAGAGCGCGCCGCGACATCTCTCCATCCAGATCAACCGGGCCTTGTTCGACCTGATGGCCAAGTACCCGGAGATGACGGTGTTCGGCGAGGACGTGGCCCAGAAGGGCGGCGTCTACACCGTGACCTCGGGGCTCTACAAGAGCTTCAAGGGCCAGCGGGTGTTCAACACGCTCCTGGACGAGCAGACCATCCTCGGCATGGCCCAGGGCGCGGCCTACATGGGCATGCTGCCCTTCCCGGAGATCCAGTATCTGGCGTACTTCCATAATGCGTGTGATCAAATCCGCGGCGAGGCGGCGTCACTGCAGTTCTTTTCCAACGCCCGCTATTCCAACGGCCTGGTGGTGCGCATCGCCTCGCTGGGTTATCAGAAGGGCTTCGGCGGCCACTTCCATAACGACAACAGCTTCACGGCGCTCCGGGACATCCCCGGGCTGGTGGTGGCCTGCCCGTCCCGCGGCGACGATGCGGCCATGATGCTCCGCAGCTGTGCGGCACTCGCGAAGGTGGATGGCCGGGTGGTGGCTTTCCTCGAGCCCATCGCCCTCTACATGACCAAGGACCTGCACTCCCCTAAGGACAACCAGTGGCTCTTCGAGTACCCGGCGCCGGAGCGGGCCATCCCGCTGGGCGAAGGCCGGGTGTACGAGCCCAACGCCAAGGACCTCCTCATCATCAGCTTCGGCAACGGCGTACCCATGTCCCTGCGGGTGGCGAAGAAGCTGGAAGCCGAGACCGGCAAGAAGATCCGCGTGCTGGACCTTCGTTGGCTCAAGCCCTTGAACGCGGAATTGATGGCCAAGCACGCGAAGGAGTGCGGACGGGTGCTGGTGGTGGACGAGGGCCGCGAGACCGGCGGCATCGCCGAAGAGATCTTCACGCACCTGGAAGAACATGCCCCCGGTATCCCCAAGAAGCGCGTGGCGGGCAAGGATTCTTACATACCGCTCGCCGCTGCGGCGAATCTGGTGTTGCTCAGCGAGGACGAGATTTTTTCAGCCGCCCGGAGCCTGTTCTAGAGCCATTTCGGAGTGCTGCCCGGATACCCCCCGTGCAGGCGCGCCCAACTGTGACTGGACACCGGCAGCCCAGGCGCCAGAGACAGCTTTGGTTTGGGCGGCTTTGAAGCCGCTTTTTTCTTCTTGGCCGCTGCAAACGCAATTTTCGTGCAGACGGCGAAGGCGGCACGGTTCTTCTCGGATTTCTCCTGTTGCTCCCGGCAGACCGCGAGCGCCGCATCGGAAGCCGCCAGATCCCAGCGGCCGAGCGCCTCCACCGCCAGCGTGAATTGTAAGACCGCCTCGGCATTGTGCGCGAGGGTCTTTTTGCTGAGCTCGCCCATGATCTGGTACAGCGAGGGCTTGCGGGGGACGATGCGTACGGAGGCCATGGTCGTGAAGGGGTGTACGTGGAAAACACTGAATCGGGATAGAGGCGTAAACCCTAGCCCCGCGATGCTTTAATGAACATGAGGCGATAACCCGGGAACACCGAACGTCGTTCCCTTAGGTAATTCTCCCGATGATGTTCAGACACTCACGTGAGGGCACAGGCTCGCGGCCTGGTGCAGTGAATGAAATTCATTTTGGTTTGCATATTCACCCGCTTCAGCGGGTTTTTTGTGGGCGAAACATCCCTTAAGACCCGCGCCACCGGCGGGTCCATCGCCTCGGTTACACCAGCAATCGATCAGGCCTCAGGAAAGCCCCGAGGTTATGGCCTGACTTGGATCAATGCCGTTCCCATGGCGTTTTCCCAGAATCGTCACATGTCCTAATCGCTTGGCAGCTGCCGGTGCCATCCCACGGCCTGCCCTCGGTATTCTGCAGGGAGACCGGCATGACTACTGTTATGAATTCAGTCCAACCCGCCGCTCCTTCGGAGGGCGCGGAACGCATTCTCCAGTCCGAGCGCATCGGAACACTCCGCCATTTCGGTCGCTGGATCGACGTCGCCGGCATATGCGCCGCCGCCCTCGCCGCGCTGGCGTTCTGGCCGGAAACGGCGCACGCCCGGGTGGTGGCCTGGCTCATCTGGATTTGCGCCGTGTCCGGTTTACGGCTCGCCATGAGCTGGACCTACGGCTGGTTTGTGCTCACGGAACCGGGGCGTAAGACCTGGCAGGACCTGTTCCTGCTGGTGAGCGTGGGCCTGGGTTTCCTCTGGGGCATGGGCGGCTGGATCTTCTTCAAGCCCGATTCCACGGTGCACCAGATCGCACTCACCGCACTGCTCGCCACCATGGCGCTGCTGCCCGCCATCGTGCTCTCGACCCACCGCATCGTATACCTTTCGTATCTGGCGGCGGTGTTCACGCCGGTGATCATGCGACTGCTCATCGCGTTCGATTACGAAGGCATACTTATAACCCTCCTGAGCTTGACCATGGTCACCGTTTTCTGGCTTCTGGCCGACGAGGGTGGCCGCGAGATCCTGGCCAACCTGCGCTACCGGCTGGCGTATCGCGAGGTTCGGGGCCGGCTCTCCGACGAAGTGAGCACCCGCACGCGCATCGAGGCGCGCTTCCACGGCGAAGAGGACCGTACCCGCCACCGCGAGTCCAAGCTCCTGGAGATCGCCACCGACGCGCGCGTCACCGGCGGCAACCTGCGCGCCGCCTGCGAACTCATGAGCGAGCATTCCATGCGCGCCACCGGTTGTTCGCGGGTGAGCATCTGGTTCATGAGCAAGAATGAAACGCTGTTGCGCTGCGTGCATGCCTATGAAAACGGCAAACACACCACGCGGGTGTTTTTGGATATCGACCGGGACGATGCCAAGAAAATCTTCGGCGAGCTGGGGCATACCCGTGGGCTTGCCATCCGCGACGTGCGGCATAGCGCTTTCGTCTCAGCGGCCTGGCAGAACTATTTCACCGCGCACGGAACCGCCGGGGCCCTGTTCGTGCCGTTCCGCGATCACCCCGCGGTCATGGGCGTCATCCTGCATGAATGGAACATCGGCAACCGGGAGAGCATGCCGGGGGACATGGCGTTCGCGAGCGCGCTTGCAGACTCCATGAGCGTGGCGATCCATGCCGCGCAACGCAATGCGGCGGAAGAGGAGATGCGGCGGCTCGCCACCCTGGACCAGTTGACGCACCTGCCGAACCGCACGGCTTTCATCGACAGGCTCAACCAGGCCATCGCACGCGCCGCCCGCCGTCACGAGCCGCTCGCGCTGCTGTTCGTGGACGTGGACCGCTTCAAAACCATAAACGACTCCCTCGGGCACGACGTGGGCGACCAGGTTCTGCAGGTCATCGGGCAGCGGTTGCAGAAATGCGTGCGCGCCGGGGACGTGGTGGCGCGGCTCGGCGGCGACGAATTCATGGTGCTCATGGAAGGCTGCGACAACCCCAAAGCCGTGACGTTTACCGCGGAGCGCATCGTGGCGTCGCTTTCGAGTCCCGTGAAGGCAGGCGGCGTGGACCTCTATCCCGGGTGCAGCGTGGGCATCAGCATGTACCCCCAGGACGGGGTGGACCAGGCCGGCCTGCTCAAGAGCGCCGATATGGCCATGTACCGCGCCAAGGAGCGCGGGCGCAACCGCTTCGAGTTTTTCACCAGCGACCTGCAGGTGGCCGCCTCGTTGAGGATGTCCCACGAGAACGCCCTGCGCGGCGCGCTGGAACGCCACGAGTTCGTGCTGCACTACCAGCCGCAGTTCGACGCATTGAAAGGCGGCATCTACGGCGTCGAGGCTTTGCTGCGCTGGGAGCATCCTACGCAGGGGACGATTCCGCCCGCGCAGTTCATCCCGCTGGCGGAGGAAATGGGGCTTATCGTGCCCCTGGGGGAGTGGGCGCTCCGGGAAGCCTGCCGGCAGATGAAGGCCTGGCAGGACGCCACCGGCAACCGCCGCTTGCAGGTGTCCGTGAACCTGTCGGTGCGCCAGTTCTCGTTCGGCTCGCTGGTGGAAATGGTGAAGAACGCCCTGGCGGCAAGCGGCCTGCCACCCGCCACCCTCAAGCTCGAGATCACCGAGAGCGCCTTGATGAGCGATATCGAGAACAATTTGCAGCTTCTAGCGGACCTGAAGCTCCTGGGCATACGCATCGCGCTCGACGACTTCGGCAAGGAGCATTCCTCCATGACCTATCTGAAGCGCCTGCCCATCGACGTGATCAAGATCGACCGGGACTTCGTCAGGGGCACCACGGAAAACAGTTTCGATCCGGCCATCATTCACTGCCTGCTGGCGCTGGCCGACCGGCTGCGCATCAAGGCCGTCGCCGAAGGGGTGGAGACACCCGCGCAGCTGGCGTTCCTGAAGAAGGAAGGCTGCCGTTACATGCAGGGCTACCTGTTCAGTCCGCCGCTGCCGGCCAACGAATGCGGCCGCTTGCTCACGCGCGAGTTGGACTTGGCCGTCTAGGCCCGTTTTCCGCCCGTCCCGGAGGCACTTGATCCAGGTCAATTTGCCGTGCGCTGGACTATGCGATTAAGGCGCGATTCAGGGAGGGATACGCCATGAGTATCCAAGACCCCCGCTTCTGGAGGGCAGGGGCCATCAGCACCACGGCGGTGATGCTGGTGGTGCTGGCCTTCCTCACCTGGGCCAGCCTCGGCGCCATCACCGCCGGCGGCGCCCACGTACCCGGCTACGACGTCATCAACCGGCAGATCGGCTACCGCTACGACTGGAACCGGCGCATGGATATGCCCACCGTCGGCGATCCGGAGCCGCTGTTCGGCAGGACCTACAGCGAGGACGAGGCCCGAGCCCTGATCGACAAGGACAAGCTCGTCATCCAGAGCCGCAGTTGAAGGCGCTCAGGGACGGTTCGCGGCAGAACCCCATCATGAGCCTCATGGCCAAGGGCCTCACGGACGCGGATATCGACAACGTGGCGGCCTACTACAGCGGGTTGAGATGCCCCTGAGGTGCCGAGGCCGGTTTGAAGCAAGGCCGCCTCCGGGCGGCCTCAGCATTTCAGAGATTAAGGTTTCAGGCCCACGAACAGCCCGGCCGGTCCGCTTTAGAAATAGCTAGTAGTCTGCCGACCCGTCCTGCTCGTTTTCATAGGGGAACTTCAGGTGACCGAAGCGGACCACGAACACCGCCATGGATAGGATCAGGATGGCGCCGGTGATGTAGAGGGCGTGCTCGTTGTGGGCGTCGCCGGTGTCGAGGATGAGGTAGCGGGCCATGGACACCATGGCGATGTAGAGGGGGATGCGCACCGGGAGTTTTCCCACCCGCCAGTAGTTCTCCACCATGGTGATGACTTCCAGCAGGATGAAAAGCAGCAGCAGGTCCGCGAGTTGCACCTGGCGCTGCTCGATCATGGTCCAGGCCACCTGCACGATGGCCACGGCGGTGGCGATGAGGATCAGGATCAGCCCCAGGTCTTCGATGAGCGCGATGACCTTGCGGCCGAAGTTGCGCACGGACGTCCGATGCAGCATGACTTACCCCTCCCGATGCCTGCCTTAAAGCTTAGCCCAATCCATGTCACCGTTCCGTGACATGGTGCGTTTATCTTGGAAAGTCATGTCGGAGGGGAAAATGCGCCTTGTTGCCTCGTTCTTGAGCTGTCTGTTGTTGCTGGTTCCTGTTCTTGCCCGGGCCGATGCCACGGATCCCAAGGTCACGCTCTCCTCCGGCGGGCTCGAACGGAGTTATCTGATTCACTTGCCGGATCCATTGCCCCGGGGTCCTTTGCCCCTAGTGGTGGTGCTGCACGGCGGGGGCGGTAGCGCCGAGGGCACGGAGAAGCAGACGGGCTTCGACGCCGTGGCGGACCAGCACGGCTTCATCGCCGTCTACCCCAACGGCACAGACCGGGGCCACCCGCTCATGAAGATGATGGGCAAGGAGGGCATGCTCACCTGGAACGCCGGCACCTGCTGTAGTTATGCCTCGGAGCACAACGTCGACGACGTGGGCTTCATCCGTGCGGTGGTGGCGGACGTGGAGAAGAGCCACACGGTGGACCCGAAGCGGGTATATGCCACCGGCATCTCCAACGGCGGCATGATGTCTTATCGCCTGGCCTGCGAGGCGAGCGACCTGTTCGCCGCCATCGGCCCCGTGTCCGCCGTGCTGGAAATCTCCCCCTGTCGGCCCACGAATCCCGTGGCGGTGGTGCATATCCACGGTGCCCAGGACGAGAACGTGCCTCTGAAGGGTGGCGTCGGCGCGAAACAGCTCGGTACCAAGGAGATCCGCAAGCCGGTGCAGGACACCATCGACTTCTGGGTGAAAGAGGACGGCTGCTCGACGAACGCGAAGTCAGAGCTGCCGGGCGTGGAGAGGGTGAATTACAGCGGCTGCGCGGCGGGAGCCGAGGTGGATTATTACGTCATCCAGGACGGCGGCCACGCCTGGCCCGGCGGCAAGCAGATGGCGGGGTTTCTCGACAAGCCGAGTAACGCTCTGGACGCCACTTCAATTATTTGGGATTTCTTTTCGAAGCATGCGAAACCTTGAAAAGTCCTGCGTCAGCGCGGGTTGTAGGTGAAGCCGATGAAGATGGCGGGGCTACCGGAGCGGTCCACGATGGGGCTGTCGTGGATGGCGCTGCCGAAGCGCATGTACTGCAGGAAACTGCGGAACTGCCAGTGCTCGTTCAAGGACGTGGACAGGCCGAGACTCACGTAAGGGTTGGTGGCGCTGCTCGGCGAGTAGGCCGGGCGCCCGGGGATTGCCTCCGCGGGGCTCACGCCGTAGTAATAGTTCACTAGGTTCGCGTTCTGCCAGCGCAGGCCAAATCCCGGCGTGAGTGACCAGCCGCCGCCCACGTCGAAGGAATACTGGTAACCCAGGTTCACGCTGGTGCCGTTGTTGCGGTCCAGGAGGTCGTGTTCCAGGCTCGTCCGCAAGCGCCCCCAGTCGCCGAAGAGTTCCAGGTTCACGCCCCCGGCGATGGACCACTGGCGGCTCTGGATGCCGGTGAGCTCTGGCGAGTCGCTGGCCTTCAGGCGGTTGAAGGTCGGTTCGGCCAGCAGCGAGAACCGGTAGTGGTCGCCGTTGAACAGCATGTAACCCACGTTGATCCCGGCGAAGAAGAAGCGGCCGTTGTGATAGAAAATCAGCGGGATGGGCGTGTATTGACGGTTGTAGCCCACGTAACCCGGATCCGTCGCCGCCACGCCGCCGCCGACTATCCAACCGGAGCCGCCCTCGGTGGCGGCCGCCTGACTCAGCTGTTCCTGGGGATCCTGTGCCGCTCTGTTCTGCTGTGAATCGTCCGCCGCCCAGGCGAACGCCGGCATGACGGTAGTTAGAACTAGCAGCGCGCGTGCAAGAGCGTGTCGCATGGGGAACAAAACCTTCGGAGGATGGGAGCGGAGTCTAGCAGGATGCACGCAGGAGCTGCGTGACGAAGAGTTTCAATCCACCGGACGATCCACGGGTTCCCAGGGGCGGATTAGGAGTCTGGAGGTTTCTATGCGAAACACTCTGCCGCGCCCGTCTTCGGAGGCCTGTGGCATGATAACGGACAGGGGCAGCGCGGGCGTAAAGTGCGCGGTCTGTATCGGCAACGAAACCTCGGGGAAAAGGGAGCCAAGCCATGGAACTCGTCTACGGCAAAGAACGGCCGCTGTTCATCATCGTGTTTCTGCTGTCCTTGATCGTCTGGTTGCCGCTCATCGGCATCACGATCTTCTCGTTCGGGATATTCCTGATTTATCCGCTGATTTTCTTCCTTTTCTACCTGTTCACGCATTCCGTGTTCATCTCCCATCTGCGCGGCACCGGTGTTCGCATCACCAAGGAGCAGTTTCCAGACCTACACGAGCGCATCGAGAGCGCCTGCAAGAAGCTGGAAATGCGGTCGGTGCCGGAAGCCTACCTGATCAACTCCAACGGCGTGCTGAACGCGCTGGCAACACGCTTCCTGGGACGCAACATGCTGGTGCTCTACGCCGACATCGTCAACGCCCTGGACGACCGCCCCGACGCCGTGTCGTTCTACATCGGCCACGAACTGGGGCACATCAAGCGCAACCACCTGCTGATGACGCCGGTGCTATTCCCCGGCCGGATCTGGCCGCTGGTGGGCTTCGCCTACGGCCGCGCCAAGGAATACACCTGCGACCTGCACGGCCTCGCCTGCTGCCCCAACCTTGAGGACGCTCAGCGCGCGCTGGTGGTGCTGGCCGCGGGCAAGCGGCGCTGGAAGACCCTGAACCTGGCGGCGTACGGACAGCAGATAGGGGACACCGGCGGCTTCTGGATGTCCTTCAACGAGATCACCAGCGACTACCCCTGGCTGGTGAAGCGCCTGGAGCACGTGACGGCGGTTTCGCAGAATCGCGATTACAAATACCCCACGCGTAATTTCTTCGCCTGGGTCGTCGGCCTGCTGGTACCACGCGCCGGGGCGACCGGCATGGCCGGCGGCATCGTGCAGCTCTATATCGTGATTGCTATCATCGGCATTCTTGCCGCCATCGCCATCCCCGCCTACCAGGACTACATCGCCCGCTCGCAGATGAGCGAGGCGATCCAGATCGCCGGAGGTTTGGAACAGCCACTCGCGGAGTTCTACCAGAAGAACCAGAGCTGGCCGAACGGCCTCGCCGATTCGTTCCCCAAGTCGAACGTAGGTAAGTATGCGGACACCGTCACTCTTGTGGGCGCACATGAGCAGGTCATCGGCATTCTGGTGACCATGAAGACGTCGGGCGTCAACGCGAACATCGCAGGCAAGACCCTCGAGATCTGGACAGTCGACGGAGGCAGCAGCTGGCAGTGCGGCCCGGGAGACAGCGACCCGGTGGCTGTCAAATACCTGCCGGCGAACTGCCGCGACGAAGGCGCTCCCTGAGCGCCGTGGGAGGTTCACATGGGAAAAGGCGGGCCAGGAGGCCCGCCTTTTTCGTCAGAGGATGATGGGTTCGGGTTCGAGGCTGACGCCGAAACGGTTGTGCACGGTATCGCGGATGCGCTGCGCCAGCGCCCAGACCTGGGCGCCGGTGGCGTGGC
>JBLNDO010000076.1:0-3184 GCA_050261675.1 Bacillota bacterium | reverse complement strand
GCCCGGTCCACGGCCGCCTGCTGGCCTTCCACCGCGTGGGCGTCGGTGCGTGCCATGATCACGAACTTGCCGTCGGTGCGCCCGTCCACCGCGGCCTTGATGCGGTCGGCCATCTCGGCGGCCTCCACGAGTTCCTTTCCGGGCCGGTGGCCACAACGCTTGGCGGCGACCTGGTCCTCTATATGGAGTCCTGCCGCGCCGGCGCGGGTCATCTCGGCGACCGTACGGGAGATGTTGAAGGCGGCGCCCCAACCGGTGTCCGCGTCCACCAGCAGCGGCAGTTCCGTGGCGCCGGTGATGCGGCGGATGTCCTCGCAGACGTCGTTGAGGGAGGTCATCCCTAAGTCCGGGAGCCCGAAGGAGGCATTGGCCACGCCTGCGCCGGAGAGATACAGCGCCTTGAACCCGGCCCGCTCCGCCAGGAGCGCCGCATAGGCGTTCACCGCGCCCGCCACCTGCAGGGGGCGTTCGGCGTCAAGCGCGGACCAGAAGCGCGCGCCGGCGGAGGCTTGTGCCATGGACTTTCCTCGTGGGCATCCGGCACCGCCGGATGGCGGGACGGGTCAGGAGCCGCGTATTTTACCGGTTTTGCCCGTGCCACGCGTGGCTCTAGTAGACTGGCCTCCCCCACACCGCCGGTGCCGAGTGACGCCGAGACCCACCCTGGACCGACGCCGCGAGGCCTTGCAGACCTTGGGTCTGGCGCTCCTCTCCGTGGCCTACGTCGCCGTCAGCGTCGCCTGCCTCAACACGCAGTACATGATCAACGACGACGTGGGCATCATCGCCGATGCCCGCGGCGGCTACGCCGTGCGCTACGTGGGCATCGTGCTCACGAGCTTCTTGCATTGGGGTTACATGATCTCGCCAGGCACACCCTGGCTTGGGCTCGCGCTCTATGCCCTGCACACGGTCGCGCTCTTCGCCTGGCTTAAGCTGCTGTGGCGCCTGTTCACGCCCTGGTGGCTCGCCGCGCTGTTCACGCCCGTGTTCCTGGGGTATTGCCTCGTCTTCCTGGTCTACCTCGACTACACCGCTGCGAGCGTGATGCTGGCCCTGGCGGGCATCGCCTGGGCCAGCATCCGGGTTGTGGAACGGCAAGCGGAATACCGCCGCTTCCTCCTGCCCGGCGTGCTCTTCATGCTGGGCATGATCGTCCGCCCCCAGGGAGCGCCGGGCGCCTTGGCCTACGGCCTGCCCTTGGCCCTCATCGCAGCCGTGGCCGCGTTGCGCGGCCGGCCGTGGAAGGACGGGGTCCGCCGCCTAGCGCTCGCGACGGCGGTGTTCTTCCTGCCGGCAGCCATGAATTACGCCGTGGACGGCCTGTGGCGTCAGGCCGTGCTCACGCCGCAGGAGGCGCAGTACGACGCCTTCAACGCCGTGCGCGGCCGGTTACACCGCATCAACCGCGCCCGCAAGCAGCGGATCATCGCCAATCCGGCGCTGCTCGCCTCGGTGCACTGGACGCGTGAGGACGCCGATGATTTCTTCAACTGGAAGTTCCTGGACGAGCGCGTCTACACACCCGAGGCCCTGCAGACGCTCCTGGACGCCGCCCCGCCGCCGCGCATCGAGCCCGCCGCCCTGGCGGACCTGGTGATCAGGCGACTGCCGCCCCGCAACCTGATTTTCCCGCTGCTGGCGGCGAGCCTGCCCTTGTTCCTGCTGCTGACCGGACAGAAACGCAGGGCGGAAGGCGGCATCGGCCTATTGATCCCCGTGTTCAGCATCTGCCTGACCGCATTCATGTACTTCCTGTTCGCGTTCACCTACCGGGTGGAGCTGCCCTTCGAAACCGGCCTCGGGCTCGGCGCGCTGCTGGTAAGCGGCGCCCTGGCGCTCCCCGACGAAGCGCCGCGCGGCCGTCGTCTCCTCGCCGCCATCGGCGCCGCGGCGGCGATCGCGTTCTTTGGCATGCTGTTCTCCGCGGGGCGCATGCTCGGCCATCAGACCGAGATGGGCTTGGAGACCCGGCACATTGAGGAGCGTGTGCAGATGCTGAATACGGCCTACGCCGACGACGTGCTGCTGGTGGAGCCCAGCAGCCTGGACCTGGAAGCCCTGAGCCCGCTGGATCCGATGGAACTGCGCTTCGAGACCATCGATCTCGGCTGGAATACCTTCTCGCCGCGCTTCTACCATGCACTCGGCAGCCTCGGGCTGCAGCACGGCTACGAACTCATGGACGGGTTGGTGGGACGGCCGAACGCCTTCATCTTCGGCACGCAGGGATGGTGCGAGGAGATGCTGCGCTATGCCAAGGGCCATCCGAATAATTCCATCGGGATCATGAGCGTGCAACCGGTCTCGTCGAGCCTCGGCGTCTACCGCTTGCAGGCGGTGGAGCGGAAAAAACCATGAGCGACACCGGCATGCCCGTGCAGAGCCCCGCGCCCGCCGTGCTGAAACGCCTGCTGGTGAACGAAGCCAGCCCCGGCCCGCTGGCGTTCCTGCTGCTGTCGCTCGTCTTCGTATGCCTCGCGGTTTCGGCGGTACACCCGCAATACATCGAGAACGACGACGTCACCATCCTGGACTTCGCCGCGCGCGGCTTCATGGTGCCTTACGCGGGCGTGCTGTTCACCGGCTTCCTGCATCTCCTTTATACCACCGCGCCCGGCGTTCCCTGGTATCCCCTCGGCCTGTACGCGCTGCATTTGCTGGCGCTCTCCCTGTGGCTCGCGCTCGTATGGCGCGTGTTCCGCCCGGCCTGGCTCGCACTCCTGTTCACGGCGCTCCTGCTCGGCAGTTACCTGGTGTTCCTGGCCTATCTCAACTACACCTCCACCAGCGCCATGCTGTGCATGGCGGCGGTCACCTCCGCCTGCCTCGACGCCGCGGAACGCCGTGCCGGCTTCCGCCGCTACGCGCTCTATGGAATCGTGCTCATGCTGGGCATGCTGGCGCGGCCGCAGGGAGCCATGGGCGCACTGGTCTATATGCTGCCCTACGGGCTACTGACGGCGATCCTCTGTCTCCGCGGCCAGACCTGGGCGACGGAGGTGCGTCGCCTGTTGTTCATCGCCTTGGTGTTCTTCGTGCCGGCGTCGCTCAACACCGTAGCGGACGGCGTCTTGCGTCATTACGCCGCGACGCCGGAACAGCAGCGTTACGACGCCTTCAACGGGCCGCGCGGGAGGCTGGACCGGCTGGGTGGTGCCGCCAAGCAGGCGATCCTCTCCGA
>JBLNDO010000075.1:0-19835 GCA_050261675.1 Bacillota bacterium | reverse complement strand
AACCGACGTGGCCCGGCTGTTATACGCGATGGGCAGATGGCGGAAGGCTGGCGGCACCGGGTTGTCCGGCCGCGTCAGGCGGCCGCCGCGTTCGGTGTGATAGATCGAGGTCAGGAAATCGGTGAAGTTTCCGACGGCCACCGGCAACACCAGCTGCGCCTCGGCCATCGGCACCAGCAAAGTCTCCGCATGTGCTGTGATCCCGGCGCGCGCGGGATTGTCGGCAGCGAGGATCCGCGACACCTGTCGGCGCAGCGCAGTGTGCAGTTCCGGCTCTGCCGCCATGAGTGCGTTCAGTGTCGTGCCTGCGGCGAGCTTGGCCGCCGCTGCCGCCGGCCCCTCCAGCAGGCCGGCGTTGAGAGCGGCCGACAGATCCAGGATCTGTTCGCCGATGGCGATCCCGACGCGCTCCGTCTCGCGACCGCGCCGGAATACGCCGTATGGCAGATTCTGGATCGGAAAGTCAGTTTCCGGGTCATTGGCGCTTTCGACCCAGCTTCGCAGTTCGGCGCGGTGTGTTTCGTTCAAATGCATCGGACTTCCTTCAACGTCCTTCTTGCCACATGCGCTCGTCGGCCGCGTCGACGAGCTCAAGTTCCCGGGCGCCGGTTGCGGAGCTAGGGCGAGCAGGTACTGCTGGTGGTAGTCCTCGGCGTAGAAAAACTCGGGGGCGGCCGCGATCTCGGTGGTGATGGGCGCATAACCCGCCGCCTGCAACGCGTGCTGGTAGTCCTCCAGCGAATCCCGCGCCGCGGCCAGTTGCTCCTCGCCGTAAGCGTAGATGGCCGAACGGTATTGCGTGCCCACGTCGTTGCCCTGGCGCATCCCCTGGGTGGGATCGTGGGCTTCCCAGAACACTTTCAGCAGCTGCTTGTAGGAGACCTGCTTCGGGTCATACGCCACCAACACCACTTCCGCGTGGCCGGTACGCCCCGAGCAAACCTCCTCATAACTGGGGTTGGGTGTGTAGCCGCCGGCGTAGCCGACGGCCGTCACGTAGACGCCCGGCATCTTCCAGAACTTGCGCTCCGCGCCCCAGAAGCAACCCAGGCCGAACACTGCCTGCTCGAATCCCGCGGGGAATGGCCCCTTGAGCGGGCGGCCATTCACGAAATGCCGTTCCGGCACCTGGAGAGGTGTGGAACGGCCCGGCAGGGCCTGGGCGGCGGCGATCATCTGGGTCTTGCGGCTGGCGGAAAACATGACGGGCTCCTGGAAGCGCATCGTCTGAGTGGGATACGCACCAGACCTTAATATAGACGCATTTATTACGCACAAGCCTCGCTACGAGGTGCCGAGTCAGGCGGCGGGTTTCGCCTTGTGTTCGAGATAGTCGTAAAGCCGGCGGAAGCGCTCCGGCACCGGCCCGCCGGCCAGCGGGTCGCTGGCCTCCGCCATGCGCGTCCCGAGGGCGAGCCAGTCCGCAGGGCCCAAGGCCTTCAGCGCCGCCGGGAAAATCACCTGCTCTTCCGTTTCGCCATGCTGCCACTGCAGGACCAAGTAACGCCGCGCGAATTCCACCAAGCGGGGGTAGGCGGCGGGGCCTAATTTCGCCGCCTCGAGCGCCGTCTCCGAAAGCCAGTTCTCGAGCTCGTAGATTTCGCGGTGCTGTTCGCGCAGCGAGTCGATTTCCGGCTTCAGGTGGGAAGCCTTGGGCAGCAGCCGGTCGAACAGGGCGTCCTCCAGGGGGTGGTGGAACACGCTCGGGAACTTGCGCAGGTAGTACAAGGCATTGCCGAACAGCGCCATGTCGGGGACCTCGCCTTGCTCGATCCGGTGGACTTGTTCCTGTATGAGCCCCAGGACCCGGCGCAGGGTGCCGTGTTCGCGCAGCAGTTTGTGCACGAACGAGTTGGATAAGGGGACCTTCTGTTTCGTTCCCATGGGCCCTTTTATAGCCCGACGGCGACGGCGTCCACATTGACGTGGATCAAGCCCATAAAAACGGAAGCCCGGCGCGTGGCCGGGCTTCCAGGTCTCGAACCGGCCTCAGGCCGGTGCGTTCAGCTCCATTTGAGGTTGTACTTCTTGCCCAGGCTCCAGTCGCCGCCGCCGGTGGCAATCACGTACAGGAAGCCGCCCGTCAGGGCCATGTTCTTCATGAAATCGATCAGTTCGAGGGTTTCGAGATCGCTGCCTTCATGGACATGCTGCAGGAAACCAGCCAGCACGCAGAACACCACGAGCGCGGTGGCCGCGGCACGGGTATAGGCGCCCGTGAGCAGCAACAGGCCGGCGCCCACCTCCCAGAGGATCAGTATCGGCTTGATGAAGCCCGGGACGCTCCAGTCGGCGATGTAGTTGTGGATGCTGGCATAGCTCATGAGGTGACCGAAGCCGCTCCAGAACATCATGGCCGACAGCACGATGCGGCCAACCAGCATCAGCAGGTTCTGCATGGTCGAATTCTGCATGATCAATCTCCCGATTATCGGTGGTATGGGCCGTCCCCCCGGGCGCGGCCGGCCCATAGCTTACTTCAAGCCGGGGCCCGGCGCCGCCCCTCCCGCCCCAAAAGAGAGGGGCCTCGCGGCCCCTCTTCGTCGTGGTCAGGATGGAATCAGGCCCACTTGAGCCTGAGCTTCGCGTCCAGGCTCAAGGCCCCCGCCCCGGTATAGGCGACGTACAGGTAGCCGCCGGTCAGGCCCATGTTCTTCATGAAGTGGATGAGCTGGTTCACGTCGCCGAATGCACGGTGGGCGATGAGCGCTGAGATCACCGAGAACGCCGCCAGGGCCCAGGCCACCGGACGGGTATAGGCGCCGAGAAGCAGCAACAGCCCACCGCCCAGCTCCCACAGGATCAGGATGGGCATGGACCAGCCCGGGACGCCCACGGACACCATGTAGCCCTGCATGTAGTCGTAGTGCACGAGCTTGTTGTAGCCGGACCAGATGAAAATCGCCGCCAGCAGCGCGCGGGCGACCAGGAAGGCGAGGTCTTTCATGTTGTTTCTCCCGTGTCGGGTGGATGGAAACGCCGCCGGCTTCCGGACCGGCGGCGAGGTACTCAGGCCGCGGCCTTCTCGCCCTGCAGGGCTTCGCGCACGGCGGGGCGGTCCGCGATGCGCTGCCGGTAGGCGGAAAGGTGCGGGAATTTGCCGAGGTCGATACCGACCCCGCCGGACCAGCTCACTACAGTGTAAAGGTAGGCGTCCGCCACGGTGAACTGCTTGCCCATGAGGAACTCGTTCTTGGCGAGGTGTTTGTCCACCTCACCCAGCCGCTTCTCCAGCTTGGCACGCAGCACCGCCTTGGCATCCTCCTTCAGGTCCTTGTTGAAGAGCGGGCTGAATCCCTTGTGGATCTCGCTGCTGACGAAGGTCAGCCACTCGTTGGCCCGGAAGCGTTCCATTGTCCCGTACTTGGGGATCAGGTTCGCCGCGGGCTTCAGGTCGCCGAGGTACTGCAACAGCGCCGCGCCCTCGGTGAGCAACTGGCCGTCATCCAGTTGCACGGCCGGGACATAGCCCTTGGGGTTGATGCCGTAATAGTCGGTGCCGTCCTTGAGTTTGTGGACGCCCGTGTCCACGCGCACCAGATCGAAGGGTACGCCGGCTTCGCGCAGCACGATGTGCGAGGCAAGCGAGCAGGCACCGGGGGAAAAATACAGTTTCATGGTCATACTCCTGTTTGCACTGTTTTCCTCGAAAAAATGGGCTTTCAGGCCGCCGCGGAACGCAACGCGGGATAATCGGTGTAACCCTTGGCGCCCGGCGTATAGAACGTCGCCTGATCCGCCTGCGCGAGCGGCGCGCTGGTCCGGAAACGCTCCACCAAGTCCGGGTTCGCGATGAACGGCACGCCGAAGGCCACGAGGTCGGTTTTGCCCGCCTCGATGGCGGCGTTGCCCTTCTCCCGGGTGTAGCCGGTGTTGATGATGAGCGTGCCTTTGTAGACCTTCCGGTAATGGCCGCTCACGTCTTGCACCATGTTGAGAATGGCCGACACGTCGCCGGCCGGCTCCCGCAGGTGCAGGTAGGCGAGCCCATAGTCCGAGAGCTTCGCGATCACATGGTCGTAGAGCGCGCGGTTGTCCGAATCCGGTGGCGAATTCCAGGTGTTGGCGGGCGAGAGGCGCACTCCGGTCTTTCCCGCGCCCACGGCCTTCACCACCGCCTCCACCACCTCGAACAGGAAGCGGGCGCGGTCCGGGATGCCGCCGCCGTACTCGTCCGTGCGCCGGTTGATGCTGTCCCGCAGGAACTGCTCGATGAGGTAGCCGTTGGCGCCGTGGATCTCCACGCCGTCGAAGCCCGCCGCCAAGGCGTTACGGGCGCCCTGGGCGAAGTCCGCCACGATCGCCTTCACCTCGGCGGTCGTGAGGGCCCGGGCCGTGACCGAGTCCTTGAGCGCGCCGGCGGGAGTGTAGGCCTTGGCGCCGGGATTGAACGCCGAAGGTGCCACCGGCAGCGCGCCGCCGTGGAAGTCCGGATGCGAGACCGCGCCCACGTGCCAGAGCTGCAGGAAGATGCGGCCGCCGCGCGCGTGCACCGCCTCGGTGACCCGTTTCCAGCCTTCGACCTGTGCCTGCGAATGGATGCCCGGGGTGTAGATGTAGCCCACGCCCTGGGGCGAGACCTGGCTGCCCTCGGTGACGATGAGGCCCGCCGAGGCGCGCTGTGCGTAGTACTCGGCGTGCAACTCCGTCGGCGCGAGGTCCGGGTTGTTCGCCCGGTCGCGGGTCATGGGCGCCATCACCACACGGTTCTTGAGTTCGTAGTCCCCGAGCTTCACCGGGGTCAGCAAGGCTTGTGAATTCATGCGGTTCTCCGTTTATCCTGTATTACTAAATATCTATGAATATCGATATGTAAATTCAAAATAAAGCCCGTCGCCGGGCAGCCGTCCGAATCAGATTTCTTCTTTCAGGAACTTGCCCAATTCCCGGAGCGCCTCTTCGTTGCGCTCGTAAAGGGTGAACTGCCCTTCCCGGCGCGGCACCACGAGCCCTGCCTTCATGAGCAAGGCGAGGTAATGGGAAGCGGTGGACTGGGAAAGTCCGAGCTTCTCCTGGATCTCGCCCACGCACACGAGCTTGCCGCGGGGTCCGCCCGTGGGGCATTCGCCGCCGAAATACTGCTGCGGATTCTTCATCCACTGCAGGATCTGCAGCCGCGACTTGTTGGCCAGCGCCTTGAAAACCAGTACCTGATCCATAAACCCTATTATATCGATATTTTTCGATATGTCAATACATTGAAAACGCCTTTGCCGCAAGACCCCGGCCCGCCTAGACTGCCCGGGCCGCAGGACTCTAAACCCCGCAGCCTCCCCCACCATCCAATAGGCATGGAAACCGCCGTCGCCATGCAGCTTCCGGATACGAAACTTAAGGCCGCCGGCGAGGATGCCTCCCTCAGCGCCCGCGCCCGCGACGGGGACATGGCGGCCTTCGAGCAACTCTACCGGCGCTACGTGGGGCGGGTGCACGCGGTGTGCCTCAGGCTCGCGGGCAATCCCTCGCTCGCCGAAGAATGCACCCAGGACGCCTTCGTGCGGGCCTGGGAATCCTTGGGTAAGTTCCGCGGCGAGAGCAGCTTCGGCACCTGGGTACACCGCATCGCGGTCAACACGGTACTGGAGCGGCATCGCACCCAGCTCAGGCAGGCCGCCTGGGTAACGGTGAAAGACGATGAGATGCTCGAATCCGTGCCGGCCGGGGACGAGGATCCGGGCAAGGGCCTCGACCTCGAACAGTGCATCGCGGAACTGCCGCCGGCGGCACGCATGGTGTTCGTGCTGTTCGACGTGGAAGGCCACAGCCACGAGGAGATCGCCGGTCTCACCGGGCTCGCGGTCGGCACCAGCAAGGCCCATTTGCATCGTGCCCGCCAGTTGTTGCGGGCAAGGTTGGAAACATGAACGCGAACGACGACAAACTGTGCAAGGCCGTGGATCGGCTGCCGCGGGACATCGAACCCGCCCACGACCTGTGGCCGGGCATCGCGGCCCGCATCGCGGCCCGGCCTCGCGTGGTGCGTCCCCTATGGAGCTACGCCATGGCGGCGAGCCTGCTCCTGGCGGTGGCGGCGGGCAGCCTGTGGGTCGGCTTCGGTCGGCATGCCGCAGACAACACGGGTATCGCGGCCACGGGCGTGGGCGACAACGCCTACTTCGCCCAGCGCGCCGCATTCGCGGAGAACACGGTGCAGAAAGCCACCAATCTCACCCCGGCCACGCGGGCGGTGATCCTCAAGAACCTGCGCATCATCGAAAGCTCCATGCAACAGATCCAGCAGGCGCTGGAGACGGACCCCAACAACCCGCGCCTGCGCGCCCTGCTCTACGACCTTTACCAGAACGAAGCCCGCCTGCTGGCGGCAACCCAGCAGACCCAGGCCCAGACCAACGTGAGGAACGACCTATGAAACGCCTGACCCTGATCTTCTTCTATGTGCTCCTCGGTCTCGGGACCGTCGCGGGGACCTTCTCCTTGCTGGCGCTCACCTCGGGCACCGCTTACGCACACGGCACGGCGGATGACGGCGACCGCAGCGGGGATACCCGTTCGGTCAACGAAACGCGCCCGGCCAAGCCGGATGCGGACATCCGCATCGACAATCTGGCGGGTACGGTGCACATCAAGGCCTGGGACAAGAACCAGGTCAACGTCAACGGCCACCTCGGCGAGGACGTGGAGCGCCTGGAGATCAACGGCGACCAAAGCGACATCGAAATCCGCGTGGTGGTGCCGCACCACGGCAACTGCGGCGACAACTGTGACGCGGACCTGGATATCTACGTGCCGGCCGGCAGCCGCGTAGAAGTCAGCACCGTGAGCGCCGACGTGGACGCCCAGGGTCTCGCCGGGCAGGTGCACATGGGCACGGTGAGCGGCAACATCGTCCTGACCACCAGTGCCACCCGCATCGAGGCCAAGAGCACCAGCGGCGACGTGAGCGTCACGGGCTCCGCCAAGGGCGCGCGTATCAGCGCCAACAGCATCAGCGGCACGGTGCGGGTGATGCACGTGGACGGCAACCTGGATGCGGAAAGCGTGAGCGGCGACGTCAAGGTGTCCAACAGCTCCCTCGTGAACGTCACCACGAGCTCCACCTCCGGGAACCTGACCTATGACAGTCCCCTGCAGAAGGGCGGCCAGTACGAGTTCAACAACGTCAGTGGCGACCTGACCTTGGTGCTCGGCGGCTCGCCGGACGCGCGCTTCGACATCTCGAGTTTCAGCGGCGACATCGACAACAGCTTCGGTCCGAAGCCGACCCGGGTCAGCAAGTACAGCCCCGGGGTGGAGCTGCATTTCACCAACGGCAACGGCGCCGCCCAGGTGAGCGCCCGCACCCTGAGCGGGGACGTGCACCTTCAGAATTGAAGCCGGCAACGGCGTTTCAAATTCACGGGGCGCTTCGGCGCCCCGCTTTTTATGGGACCCGCGCTGCGGGGTCTTTCGGGCGCTGCGCCTCCGGCAGGAGCTGGTAGAACAGGCTGGATTCCCGCTTGTAGAAGCCTTCCGTGTGGAAGGAATCCCCCAGCCGGAAGTGCTCGAAATCCAGGTGGTGGCCGAGCTCGTGCAGGAGCGTGCGCAGAAAGCTCTTGAACGCCACCGGCTGTCGCTTGCGGGCGGTGCGCATCCACAGGCTGATCCGCGCGGTCTTGAGCCGGCCCTCCACGCCCTCGTAGAGGCCGTGGAGCTCGCCGTAAGCGTTGGACGGCCGCACGGCCAGCACGCGCAGGTTCACCCCGGGCGCGCCGAGCTGGGTCAGCATCCCCGCGGCGATCTCCCGGCAGGCCTGCTCCACGCGCGCCCGGTCGTCGGCCGCGAGCGCCGCCTGCAGCACCGGCATGAGCGGCCACAGGGCGGGGGCATCCGGCAGCGACGTGCGTTCGAGGCGGTCGCTCGCGTCGTAGATCTTTTTGTTTTTGGCGGAAAGCCGCCGGTAGTAGCTGAATCGCATCGCGGGCCGGTCGTTGGGCAACTCTTATAATAAGACCATGAAACCGCCCTTTTCCGCCGTTCTCTCGCCCGCCTTCGTCGGCGCGCTTGCCGTGCTGGGCGTGGAATTCTTCCTCATCGTCTCGGTGGTACTGCAATTCGCGCGCAGCGACTACGATTGGATCACCATGCCCCTGAGTTTCTACCTGCTGGGGCCCTACAGCGGATGGCTCGTCGCCGCCTATTTCACCCTTGCAGCCGGCATCCTGCTCGTCGGCCTTGGCTACTACCGGGACATGGCGCGGGACGCCCGCAGCGGCGCGCCGCTGCTGTTGTTCGCGGCGGCGGCGGTAAGCGTCGCCGTCGTGGCGCTGGCCCATACCGACACGGCGGAAGGCCCACACCCCACCGCCCACGGCCTCGTGCACAACGCCGCGGCCGCCCTGGCCTTCCTCAGCGTCACCGTGGCCATGCTCATCCAGTCCTGGCGTCTGCGTTACGACGCGCGCTGGAAGCCCTACCATGTGAAGGCCTTCTTGCTAGCCGCCACCACCTTCGCCACCCTCTGGATCTACGCGCTCTGGGGCGCTCTGCCCCGCGGCCTCGCCCAGAAGATCGTCATCCTGCTCATCGTGCTCTGGCTCTTGATGGCCGGCCGCTGGCTCATGCTCACCCGCCTCAGGGAAACGAAACCGTGAGCCGCTGGCGGCCGCCCTCGGAGAAATCCTCCCCCTACATCACGCGCGAGGGATACGCGATCCTGCAGGCGGAACTGCAGGCTCTGTGGAAGCGCCGCGACGGAGTGACGAAGGCCCTGGCCGCCGCCGCGGCCGAGGGCGACCGTTCTGAGAACGCCGAATACATATATAGGAAGAAGGAACTGCGGGAGATAGACCGGCGCATCGGCTACCTGCAGAAACGCCTGCCGGACCTCAAGGTGGTGAGCGAGTCCCCCGCCGAGGCCACGCGGGTGTTCTTCGGCGCCTGGGTCACCCTCGAGGATGACATGGGTGCGGAGACCGAATACCGCATCGTGGGTCCGGATGAGTTCGATCCGGCGAAGCGCTGGATCAGCATGGATTCGCCCATGGCGCGGGCGCTCCTGAAGAAAACCGTGGACGACGAGGTCCTGGTGAAAACCCCCGCCGGCGAACTCCACCATTACATCGTGAAGGTGCGTTACGGCTGAGGCGCCGATTTATGTCATCGGCATTGGTCGCTTGCCTGCCGCGGGTGCAAGATTGGGCCATGCAAGCCAAGACCCCCGACCGCCGGGACGAGCAGCTGGACGAGGCGCTGGAAGAGACCTTCCCGGCGAGCGACCCCATCGCCCTTTCCGCGTCGAACCGCCACGCGCACGACGAGCAGGCTCACGTGGCCGGGCCCGCCAAGCGACCGACCCTGCACCTCAAACCCAAGGACAAGCGCTCCAAGCCGCGCTCTTGAATCCGGAAGCTCAGTCCCCATTTCCACGGGAATTCCCGGAGTTCCCATGAACGACCCCCTCCATATCGCCTGCCCCGCCTGCGGTACGGCCAATCGCCTGCCGGCTTCGCGCCTGGCGGAACAGCCCAAGTGCGGCAAGTGTGGCGCCGCCCTGTTCAACGGCCATCCCGCCGCGGCCACGGACGCGAATTTCCAGTCGCTGATCGCCGGCACGGACCTGCCGGTGGTGATGGACTGCTGGGCGGCCTGGTGCGGTCCCTGCCAGCGCTTCGCGCCGGTGTTCGAGGAGGCGGCGGCCAAGCTGGAACCGAAAGTCCGCTTCCTGAAACTGGATACCGATGCCAATCAGGGGACCGCCGCGCGCCTCGGCATCCGCAGCATCCCGACGCTGATCCTCTTCAAGAACGGCAAGGAAACGGCGCGCCTCTCGGGCGCTTTGCCCCTCGGGCCCTTCATGGCGTGGTTAGAGCAGAACGCCTGAGGGCTTAAGGTTTGCCGTAGCCGGGTCCCAAGAGGACTTGGCCCGGCAGAGCCCCGGTCATCTTGCCCTGGTCGATCACCGGCACGCCGTTCACCAGCACGTAGTCCATGCCCGCCGAGAAGCGGTTCGGATCGTCGTAGGTAGCCACGTCCTTGACCGTGTCCGGGTCGAACACCACCACGTCCGCCCACATGCCCGGCTTCAGCACGCCCCGGTCCGCGAGGTGCTCTCGCTCAGCCGGCAGCGAGGTGAACTTGCGGATGGCGTCCGGGAGGGAGAGCTTGTGCTCCTCCCGCACGAATTTGCCGAGGATGCGCGGGAAGGTGCCGTAGGCCCGGGGATGCGGGTGTTCCGTGCCCAGGAGGCCCTCTGGCGAAGCCGCCGAGGCGTCGTTGTCGATGGAAACCCAGGGCTGCTCGAGGATCAGCTCCACGTCCGGCTCCGCCATGCCGAACACCGCCACCTCGGTGCTGGCTTTGTCCTTGATGAGCATGTCGCAGATGGCATCGATGGCGTCCTCGTGCCATTGCTTGGCGATCTCGCTGATGCGCTTGCCCTCATACTGCACCAGCTTCGGATCGCTGGTGGCGGTGATGAGGATGTCCTGCGGCCCCTCGATGGCTAGCCATTCGTTGTCCCAGTCGTTGGCGGGCGTGTTCATGTCGGCGCGGATCTTGGCCCGCACTTTCGGATCCTTGAGACGCGCGATGAGCTTGTCGTTGCCGCCATCGTGGGCCCAGGGCGGGATGAAGGCGGCGAGGCCGTTCTCCCATGCGGTGTAGGCGTAGGTATCGGCGGTGACATCCAGTCCGGATTGACGCGCCTGATCGATGCGCTCGATGACCTTGTCGGCCTTGCCCCAGTTGGCCTTACCGGAGGCCTTGAGGTGGAAAATCTCCACCGGAATGTGGGCCTCGCGGCCGATGCGGAAGGTCTCGTCCAGGGCCTGCATCTCCGCGTTGCCCTCGCTACGCATGTGAGTGGCGTAGATGCCGCCGTACTGCGACGCCGTCTGGGCGAGCGCAATCAGCTCATCGGTCTTGGCGTAAGGGGCCGGCGGGTATTGCAGCGCCGTGGACACGCCCAAGGCCCCGGCGCGCATGGCGTCCGCCACGAGACCCTGCATCTTCTTCAGCTGCTCCGGGGTCGGCTGCACGTCGCCGTAACCCAGCACCATCTCCCGCACCGAGGCGGCGCCCACGTAGGTGCCCATATTGATGCCCATGCCCTGTTTCCGCAGCCGCGCGAAATACTCCGGCAAGGTGCGCCAGTCCACCTTCAGGTGGTAATGGTCGTAGCCCGGCTGGTTCTCCTTGATCATCTCGTCGTCCAGGGGAGCGACCGATTCGCCCTCGCCGGTGATTTCCGTGGTGATGCCCTGGTAGATCTTGGAGGGCGCGCGCGGGTCCACCAGGAGCGTCAGCTCCGACTGCCCCAGCATGTCGATGAAGCCCGGCGCCACCACCTTGCCCTCGGCATCGATGACCCGCTTCGCCTGCGCGCCGTCCAGCTTTCCGATGGCGGCGATGTGGCCGTCCTTTATGCCTAAGTCCGCCGCGTACCAGGGCGATCCCGTGCCGTCGATGATATGACCGTTCTTGATGATGAGGTCGTAGGCGGGACCGTCCGCTCTGGCGCCCGCGGACAGACCCAGCAGCAGGAAAATGCTCAGGGAAACGGCGAAGGTGCGCAGGGACATGGGCAGCTCCCGGTTCATTTGGAAGGGAAGATTCTAGCCCGAGTTGCCGGTCTCAGCCCTTGGGTTTGGGCGCGAAGAGCTGGTCCAGCTCGGCGCGGGCCTTCTCCGCCGACGACGTGTCTTTTGCCTGATAAGCCTGGAGCTTGGGGTCGAAGAACTCGCAGAAGTTCGCCCGCTCCTTCTCCTGCACGTGCTCCGCCCTGTCCTCCCGGCAGCCCTGGCGCAGCTTGGGGTCGTGGAAGCGGCAGAGCTTGCAGACATGGAGCTCGGCACCGCACTTAAGGCAGACCGAAAGCCGCGACAGGGGCATGGGCACGCCCTCGAGAGCGACACCGCATTTCCAGCAGACGAGGTCGGCGCTCACGCGGCCGATTTGAACTTAGGCCCAGGCCGCGTTGGAATCGGTCGGAGAATGGAAGTAGTCACTCTCTTCGGCGGAGAGCTTCACCGCCTTCTCCAGTTCCGACTGACGGAGCGCGGCGGTAGACACGGGTGCACAATCCTCGCACATGGGATCGTCACAGGGCTGGCGGGAGTAGAGCCAGTAATGCACTGCACCGGCGAGGATGCCGTCCGCCACCTCCCAGACGTCCAGGTCCGGGTTGTCCTCGGCGATGCGGTTGGCGAGTTCAACCACCTGGCGGGCGGCCTCGTCGAAGGGAGAAAGCTCGGTGTTCTCGGGATCCATGGCGGCGTACCGGGTTCAGGCGGGGTGTGGCCGCACATTCTAGCAGACCGGGCCGCGCGGTCCGGGCGCGCATCTTCCGGGAGTGTTACGATTCGCCTCCTGGAAACCTTCAAGGCTGCAGGCGGTCATGGCCGACGAACGCGACGAACTCAAGCTGGAACTGGACGCGGACAATCTCTACCAGGAAGACATATTCACCGACCATAAGATCGGCACCCTGCGCCGCCTGACGCCGGTGAAGCGCGACGGCTCTCCCGACACCGCGCGGCCCGTCATGTACATCGGCGAGACCAGCCTCATGACGCCGGCCGGCACCCTGCCCATCCACTTCAGGCTCGAGGCGACGGACCTCGCCTCGGCGGTCGAACAGTTCTCGGCGGCCGCCAACAAGGCGATCCAGGAGACCATGGAGCAGTTGCGCGAGCTGCGCCGCCAGGCGGCCTCGTCCATCGTAGTGCCCGACATGGGCAAGGGCGGCCTGGGCGGCGGCGGCAAGATCCAAATGCCGTAAGCCCGGAGCCCGCGCCATGCTGGTCAACTGCGTCGCTTACCAGGAAGGCAAGAAGCTCACCGACATCTCCCGGCAGGAAATCGGCGCCTACGTGAAGCGCGACGATTGCTTCGTGTGGGTGGCGCTGCGCGACGCCGACGCCGCGGAACTCGCCCAGATGAAGGCGGAGTTCGGCCTGCACGAACTCGCCGTGGAGGATGCGCTGTCCGGCCACCAGCGCCCGAAGCTCGAGGAATATGGGGAATCACTGTTCATCGTGCTCCAGACCCTGGAATACCAGGGAGGCGAGTTGCACGTGGGCGAGCTGGACGTGTTCGTCGGCCCCAACTACGTGCTCTCTTCCCGCAGCCACACCGAGAAAGGTTTCAAGGAGGTCCGCGCCCGCTGTGAGCGCGAACCGCACCTACTCAAGCACGGCTCGGGCTATGTGCTCTACGCCCTCATGGATGCGGTGGTGGACCGTTATTTCCCCGTGCTCGAGGCCATGGAAACCGAGCTCGAGGGCATCGAGGAGCAGATCTTCAAGCGCGGCTCGGCGCGCGCGAACATCGAGGCCCTCTACAGCCTCAAGCAGCGGCTCGCGACCGTGAAGCACGCCACCGGCCCGTTGCTGGAAGTGGTGGGCAAGCTCCACGGCGGCCGCGTGCCCATGGTCTGCGCCGGCATGGGCGAATATTTCCGCGACATCTACGACCACCTGGTGCGGCTCAACCTGAGCATCGACACGGCGCGGGACACCATCGTCACCGCCATCTCCGTGAACCTCTCCATGATCGCGCTCCAGGAGAACGAGACCACCAAGAAGCTCGCTTCCTACGCCGCGCTGCTCGCCATCCCCACGCTCATCGTCGGCATCTACGGCATGAATTTCGCGGACATGCCGGAACTGCACTGGAGCTTCGGCTATCCCCTGTGCATCGCGGTCATGGCGGGCATCGACGTCTACCTTTATTACCGCTTCCGCAAGATCGGCTGGCTCTAGACCACGGGAGGAAACCGATGACCCTCGCCTATCTCGCCATCCTCGCGATGGTCGCCGAGTACGCCTTCTTCGCCTACATGGTAGGCGTCGCCCGGGGCCGCTACCGTCTCGCGGCGCCGGCGGTCAGCGGCAACCCGGATTTCGAGCGCTACTTCCGGGTGCAGCAGAACACCATCGAGCAGCTCGTCATGGTGATCCCCTGCACCTTCATCTTCGCCGCCACCTGGAATCCGCTTTGGGCTGCACTGCTCGGCTTCGGCTTCGTGCTCTCACGCCTGCAATACGCCTACGGCTACTACAAGAGCGCACCCGGAAGGCACTGGGGATTCGTGTGGGGCTCGGTGTTCACCGCGATGCTGGGTCTCGGCGCCGGCATCGGGGTCGTCAAGGAATTGTTCTAGAATGAAAACGTCGGGCGTGGCCTTGTAATACCCACGCCCCGGACGCGGTCTAGAGGCTCAAGCCCTAGGGAGAGACCATGTCCATAGACGAAAAGCTGTTCGAACAGAAGCTCGCGGCGCTGGAGCAGGCCCGCGCCTGGAGCCCGCGGGTCATCGCCAAGCTCGAAAGCGCGGTGCGCGGCGGCGACGACTACTCCCTGTTCCGCGTCAATCCGCTGAAGTTCGCCGCCGACAAGGGGGTCGCCGAGGACGAGACCATCGACCTTTTCCTGCATGCGGCGAAGCTCGGCCTGTTCGAAATGAACTGGGAACTTCTCTGTCCCGCCTGTGCCCAGATCGTCAGCAGCTTCAGCCGCCTGCGCTCGGTCCACGCCCACTATCACTGCGATCTCTGCCGGGTGAATTTCGACACCAATCTGGATGATTTCGTGGAAGTGAGTTTCACCGTCGCGCGTACAGTCCGCGACATACCCTTTCACCACCCGGAAACCTTGTCGGCGCGTGACTACTACTTCCGCTACGCCCAGAGCCCGGCGGGGATCTGGGCGGACGGCACGGCTTTCGTGAAGTACATGGAGAAGTACGCCTTGTTCGTGGACTACCTGGCCCCCGGCGAGTCCCGCGAAATCGAGCTGGATCTCAAGGAGGGCTGGGTGCCGGGCTGCGACCACCTCACCAGCGCCGGCCTGCTCATCACCGTCGCCGGCGATCCCGCCGCCGCACCCCAGGAAGCCGCCCTCTCGCTCCAGGACGGCAGTTGTGTCCCGGATGCCGTCACCGTCCGGCCGGGCAAGCTCAGGCTGCGGGTCGCCAACCGGAATGCGAAACGCGCCTCGCTCTGTCTCTTCTACGAGAACCTGGAAGCGCCGAGCAGCCCCAAGCTCGGTTTCGCGCCGTTCCTCACCGGCAAGCGGGCGCTCACCACCCAGACCTTCCGCGACCTCTTCCGCACCGAGACCATCCAATCGAGCGGCGGGCTCATGGTCAAGGACCTGGTATTCGTGTTCACCGACATCAAGGGTTCCACGGAACTCTACGAGCGCATCGGCGACCTCAAGGCCTTCGCCCTCGTGCAGCAGCATTTCGAGACCCTGGCACGGGTGGTGCGCCGTCACCACGGCGCCATCATCAAGACCATCGGCGACGCGGTCATGGCCACGTTCATGAACCCGCTGGACGCGGTCAACGCCACCCTCGACATGTACCGCGACATCGAGGGTTTCAACCGCGAGCGCGGGGAGCATCAGATCTTCCTCAAGGCCGGCGTGCACCGCGGCTACGCCATCGCCGTGACCCTGAACGACCAGCTCGATTACTTCGGCCAGACGGTGAATATCGCGGCGCGCGTGCAGAACCTGGCGGACGCCGACGAGATCTATGTCACCGAGGAGATCTACGGCCACGAAGGCGTGCGCCACGCGCTGCAGAAGCTCGCCGTGGAGCGGCGCAGCGCGCAACTCAAGGGCATCACCAGCACCCAGCAGGTCTACCGCGTGGCATCGTCGGGGGCGGCCTAGGAATCCCTACCGCCGCGGCGGCAGGATGCGGGTGCTGGTCTCCAGCCACCAGTTGGCCATCCTGCGTTGCAGCGGTTCGACGGCGAGCACGAAGGCGGTCTGTCCGGCGCGGTTCGGCGTATCGGGGCGCGACCCGGCACGGATCAGGAATTCCACCACCTCGGCATGGGTGCGCGCCGCCGCGAGGTGCAGCGGCGTATTGCCGTTCACGTCCTGGATGTCGAGCCTGCCCCGGTAAGTGACGCAGAGACGCACCATCTGCATGGCACCGTTCTGCGCCGCCTCGTGCAGCGCCGTACGCTGCATGCGGTTGCGGTGGTTGACGTCGGCGCCGAGCTCGACCAGCACCCGGGCGATGGGCTCACGGCCCTTGCGCACCGCGATCATGAACGGCGTGTCGCCGTCGTGGTTGATGCCGTCCACCGGCACGCCGCTCGCCACCATGGCGCGCGTGCCGGCGGCGCTGCAGCTCGAGGATTGCACGTAGGCGTGCAGCACCCGCGCACGGCGATGGCCGGTGACGGTGTTGATGCCCGCCGCCAGGGCACGCCGCATCAAGGTCGTGTCCTGGGATTCACTGTTGTCGGGCTTGGGCTTCTTAAGCCAGTTCCACACGGGAAACCGCCGGGCCGTGGAGCGGATGGCAAGATGATACCAGTGCTCCCACCCCGCCGCTCTATATACTGGACCGTATGGACGCGCACCGCGCCCGGCCAACGCAGGTGACCGTGAATATCCCGCGATTCGCCGCCCTTGTCTCCTGCCTGCCGCTGCTCGCGGCCTGCGGCGGCACTGACGTGGGCAGCACCGGCCCCCTGCCTTTTGCGCCCGGTCCCGCCGGCTATTACGCGGGCGAAGTCATATCGCCAGTGACCGGGTTGGACGACAGCGCGGTGGCGCTCGTTTCCGGCGACGGCGAAACGCGCATTGTCGATGTGGTCTCCGGCTCCCAGTACCTCGTCTCCTTGCCCTCCGCCGGCGGCCATTTCGACGCCTCCTTGACCGGCTTCGCGGGCCCTACGATCCGCTTCCCGAACACGAGCCCTCTATGCCACGGCAGCGTGAGCGGCGACTTCGAGCCGGCGGCGGAATTCTTCGGCGACTATGCCTGCGGCGGTGACCACGGCACCTTGAACCTCGCTTTCGACGACGGCGTCTCCTTCAACCCGCCGGATGTGGCCGAACTCACCGGCGAGTGGCAGACATTCATCGCACCCACGGTGGTGCTTGCGATCATCGTCGCCCCCGACGGCGGCTTCACCGGCTCGGATACCGACGGTTGCGCCTACCGCGGCACACTCGCTGCCGCCGATCCCATCATCAATCTCTACGCCATGACGCTCGTGCAGACCTGCGGCAGCACGGCGCTGGCACTGACCGGACTCGCCACCCAGACCAGCGCACCCCACACCGGCCAATTCGAACTCTATTACGGGGTCTCGAACGGGGCCCATTCCCTCGCCGGCCTCATGCTCCTGCAGTAATCCGCCCGCCACGCGGCCCCCGGCGCAGCCGTGGGAATCCACACCCACAGGCGAGTACACTTACAAGCGGGGAAGCCGTCCAATACGGCCACAATGGAAGTGATAAAAGCATGAAGCCGGAAGAACGCCGCAAGCACCCGCGCAAGGCGGTGCAGGATCGTGCCGTCATCCACCGCAAGGCGGAACCGGCCCAGGCGACCCTTTATTGCACCACCGTGGACATCTCCGCGGAGGGCTTGCGGCTCAAACTGCGTCAGGCGCTCATTGCCGGGGAGACGGTGGAACTCGTGGTACACGTGCCGGGCCACGCCGCCTCGTTCCGCCTGAAGGGCGAAACCCGCTGGTGCTCGCCGGCCCGCGGCGACAAATCCTTTCTCCTGGGCGTGCAACTCACGGGCATGGACGATTCGGACTACGACGACTGGCGCAACCTGTTCATCTGAACCCATCCTCGCCCCTTCGACGGCAGCCGCGACTTTACATGTTGTAACGGCAGTTCGCCCGCCGCAGGGATTCTCCCTCCGCCGCTTTTTCATAATGCGTGTACGCGCCGGCCTACACGCGCGCGCATCCTTTTATGACATTCTGCGGCGCGCTTGTGAAACTGGAAAACCGAAACAGGCCTGCTAGGTTTTACCGTGCCCATAGCAAGAAGTTTCGGCACTGCTGCGCTCAGGGGAATATGCAAAGCGCGCTTATGTCCAACACGACATGGACGCGCGAGCCGATCGAGTGTCGGGGCGTCGGGGTTTCGAGACGGCGATCATCACCAACAATTTTTGGGAGTCATCACATGCGCATCTCATCCGTACCGTTCCGGCGCGGTCTCGCCGCCGCCTGCCTCGCGCTCTTGGGCGCGGGCGGCGCTCAGGCCGCACACATCTATATCCCGTTCTCGGACGAGAGCCTCACGACCGGCAATACCTATACCGGCCTCTGGCTCGCGGACACGGGGAACCTCGGCAACCCACCCATCCAGCTCACCAACCAGCCTCTCGATGGGGTCGTCAACGCCAACATCGCGATCCTCAACGACTGGACCCTGAACACCACCACGCATCTCGCCACCAACGTGCAGCCGCAGCTGGTGGTCTACGGCGTCGGCGGCCACCTGTTCAAGGCAGATCTCCACGCTATCAATCCGGTGACGCAATTCACGACCGGATCGTACGCCGAGCTCTGTAGCCTGCTCTCGCTGGACGAACGGCCTTTCGCCGCCAACCGCGCCTACGTGCAGGCGGTGGTGGAGCCCGTCGGCTCCGTCAACACCTGCGCCTCCGGCGTCGGCATACAGACCTGGCTGATCCCGGCCAACGCCACCGCCGCCACGGCGCCGACCATCGAGCCGACCAATTGGTCGGTACTGGGCGCGTTCACCAACCCCACGGACGGCAGCTTCGTGCGCTGGATCGTGTGGACCGGAAACGAAGTGGATGCCTATACCTCCAACTTCGCCAACCGCAGCACTCTCTTGGTGGGTCCGCCCACCGGGCCCGCGCCAACGCTGATCGGTCGCGTGGACGGCAACGCCTTCATTTCCTCGGGGGCTGACGTCGCCGGCACGCACACCGACACGATCTATCACCTCAGCATGGCCGGCTCAGGGTTCATCGGCAGCTTCAGCTACGCCGACGGCTCCGTGTGCAGCAACGGCGCCACCACCACCGGCATCGTCACCTCCTCCATGGCGGATGCCGGAGCCGGGATCCTGACGTTCACCGAACCGACGAGCGCGGGTTACGCGGTCTACAGCGTGCCGCTCGCGGGCGGCGCGGTGAGCCAGATCTACGGGGATTCCAGCGGCAACGAGTGCGGCACCATCGGCGGTGACGCGCCTTCGGCCAGCCACGTGGCCCTGAACGAGGTCAATCTGACCACCGGCGAGCAGCACGTCATCGGCCTGAACGAGGCCGGCCCGGTGGGCCAGACCCCGGTGTTCCTCGCGGGCGGCGCGGGCTTCAATGCCTTCCTGCACTACACCGTGGACGGCCATCTCTGGATCGACGTGCGCGGCGACATGTCGCCGAGCTTCAGCGAAACGGTGATCGACGGCGACGGGACCCCCATCCAGACCTACGCCAATTCCATCATCGGCAACGACGTGTGGGGCGGCTTCAGCGCCAGCGGTACCACGCCCGGCGTGCAGCGCAACCTGGTGATCCTGTTCAGCCCCAACGGCGCCATGAACAGCTGCACCGGCGGCACCTTGACCGCGATCGACCCGGCCGCATTCACCACCACACTGCTGAGCGGCCTGCCCGCCGACACCTGCCGTGCGCAGGTCTACGGCTGGCTACCCGCGGCCGTGGGTTACGTGCGCGAACCGGCCGGCAACTCGCCGGTGGAATCGGATCCCACCAGCGCCAAGGTGTACTTCCTGCTGGGACCCGACCCGAACGGCCTGTTCCTGAACGTGGCCACGCTCAACGGCTATCCGTTCTTTTGACCCCGAAGTCCTTGTGTGAACTTGGGGGCACCGATGAGGTGCCCCCTCTTCTTTGGCCCGCCCCTTAGCGGGAGAATGAGGCATGGCCGCGCGTCATCCCCCCACGCCCGAGACCTGGGCCGCCGTGATGTACCTGCTCCTGGGACTCTGCGCCTTAGGTGTGCTGGGCATATATCTCCTGGGGGCGCTCACCGGGCACGCGCTCTTGTGGGTGCTGCTGCTCATCGGGCTCGCGGCGCTGAGCGTCACCCTGCGCTGGCTCGCGAGCCCGGGCCGGCGGGAGTAAG